>JAJRRT010000107.1 GCA_024279255.1 Deltaproteobacteria bacterium
AGAGTTGGAGATTCGTTACGAGCAATATTTTGCTGGCGTCGAAAAGCGCGAGCCCCAGCGCAGTCGCACTGAACTTGCGCGGCGTATCCGGCACTTCACAAATCGTCCAATCTTCCAGACCGACATCAAGTTTCGCTACCAGGGATTAGCATCGCGTTTTTATTCCTATTCCCAATACTGGGATCGCATTCTGCGTTTGATGGATGAAGGGAAGTACCACCGCCATCTCTCGAACAAACCAGCGGCTCCCAAACTCACCGATTTACCTCAACCACAGGTCCAGGCTAGTCCTGCCGCAACTGGCGATGAAACCGATTCTCTTTTGACTGCCCTCGTAGAAGCACGACAGAAATGTGGTCAAAACGGTCCCGCGCCATCCCGTGAAAAAGTTAATCAGTTCCTGGCGGCTCAAAAGCAGAAGGTGCAGGAGAAGTATGGTGATCGTCCGGTTGAATTCCTAGTCGACAGCAGCAGTGGAAAACCGCAGATCAAAGTGCGGTTCAAAAAGAGGTGACCCAACGTTTCCCTTAAAGAAAAAAAAACGCAAAACGGCCATGGTGCTGATGGGAGGCGGAATCATGGGAGCCGCATGGGAAATCGGCTGCCTGACTGCCCTCGACAAAATGCTCCGTGGTCACTGCGCAGCATCCCAATTTGACGCATACATCGGGATCAGCGCTGGCTCCGTTGTTGCTTCGTTACTCGCTAACCGCGTCCCGCCAGCGCGGATTTATCAAACAATTATTAATGATGAAGCAGGCGCCTTCAATTTTTCACGCTCAGATATATATCGACTTAAAAAAAGACAAATGCTGTTTGCAGCTGGACGCATCTTCAAGAACTTCGCGACCACCCTGAGCAGCTACTACCGCAGTCACAAAAAACTCGGTGCGAGCGATCTGTTCCACATCCTGCAGGAGCAATTCCCCTCTGGATTTTTTTCACTCGAGCCAATGCAGAGGTACCTCTGCCGCTCTTTTGAAAAGGAAGGACTGGTCGATAATTTCTACGATCTACAGGCCGAGCTTTACATCCCCGCATTCGATATAGATCTTGGTGACCGGATTGTCTTCGGTGATGAAGGCTACCGCTCACAGCATATCTGCCAGGCGATCACGGCATCTTGCGCGATCCCGGTCTTCTTTCAGCCCTATCGTATTGGCAATAGTCATTTTATCGATGGCTCCACTGGCCGGGTTAGCCATATCGATCTGGCCATAGATCGTGGTGCCGAATTGATTGTTGTCATCAACCCACGGATGCCTTTCCGCAATGATCGTCAGACAAGCTGCCTGCCATCACTCTCTTCAGGCCAGTGCTCCAGCATCTCGGACCTTGGGGTCAGTTTTGTCTGGGAACAGTCACAACGGATTGCGGGACGAGAACGTCTGGCTCTGGCGCTAGAGGGCTATCATCGCGAACACCCAAAGGTTGACATTCTGCTCATCGAACCTAAAGCTGACGACCCTCTACTCTTCTTGCAGAGCCCGATGAGCTTCGAATCTCGACGTATGGTCATGGAATATGCTTATCAGACCACCCTTGCTCACCTGATGGATGAATATGAACTTTTCAACAAAACTTTTTCCCGTCACGGCTATGTCATCACGAATCGCCATCTCAACGACCCGCCTCCGGTAGGTTGATATTCAATGAAAACTCTGATCGTATCGCTCCACGTCCGCCGTTCTGCACAGGCCGTCGCACTTGCGGCCGGGAATCTCAAGGCTGCCCTGCCAGCCGATCTTCAGCAAACAACTCAGCTTCTCGATCTCTACCTGCGACAACCAGTGACGCAAATGTTCGAAATGATCAAGGCGGAGAATGCCGACCTGATAGCTTTTTCACTCTACCTGTGGAACCGCTCACAAGTCTTGCGGCTGGCGAAAGACTTAAAAGCACTCGACGTCCCTCCCTTTATCCTGGTTGGCGGGCCCGAAGCGAGTGCCGACAGTATCAGGCTCCTGAATACGGGAAGTTTCGATGCGATATTACGGGGTGAAGGAGAGGAAAGCTTTACCCTGCTGGCCGACCACATTTCACGTGCTGAAAGAATTAATGGAATTGCGGGGATCTGCCTCGACCCACAGCAACCCCTGGCTGAAGCCTGCAGCTGTGCTATCGAAAAACTCAAATCGCCCTGGTTAAGTAACTGCCTGAATCCCGTGGATGGAGGCGTCCTGTGGGAAGTGGCTCGTGGTTGTCCATTTAGCTGCAGTTTTTGCTATGACGCCAAAGGAATGGCCGGGGTCAGACCATTGCCCCTTCCTCGTCTTGCTGCAGAACTAGAACTTTTTTGCAGCAACGGCACCGAACAGGTCTGGGTCCTGGATTCAACCTTCAATGCGCCTAAAAACCGGGGAGTGCAACTCCTGCAACTCCTGCTTGAAAAAGCCCCACAACTGCACTACCACCTGGAAGCCAAAGCCGATTTCATCGATGCGAAAACCGTCGAATTGCTGAGTCAGCTCTCCTGCTCAATTCAACTCGGTTTGCAATCCGCGGACACTGAAGTCCTTGCCGGGCTCAATCGCAAAATCAATCCAGATAAATTTTGGGCAGGAGTCGAACTGCTGGCTAACTCCGGGTTGACCTTCGGACTCGACTTGATCTATGGCCTGCCAGGAGACAGCCCTGCGGGATTCAGATCCAGTCTTGATCGCACCCTTGGCTATCGCCCCAACCAGATTGATATCTTCCCGCTCGCGGTCCTCCCTGGAACCCAACTTTATGAACAAAAAGAACAACATGGGATCATAGCGGATGATCAGCCCCCATACCTGTTACAAGAGAGTTCTGAGTTCTCTGCTGAGCAGATGAAATACTGTACGTTACTCGCAGCGGCTGTCGATCTATTTTACAACCTTGGCCGTGCGGTCGGATTTCTGCGTCCCTGCTGCGAATCACTGAAGATCTCACCTCTACAACTCGTCGAAGACTTCAGGGACTGGTTTGTCAAAACCAACGGCGGAGAAGATGCCCTGTTGACCAAAGAGACCTGGCCCCCGCAACAGATTTTAGAGTTCCAGCAAAATTTTATGCAGACACGCTTCACGGAAGCGGGCCAACAGCAATTTATTCCTCTGGTCTGCGACATCCTGGGCTACCACTATCGATACGCCGAAACATTACTCGGCGATGAAACACTACCAGCGATAGATGAGCCCTCTGAGGAGTCCGTTTTCTGCCTGGCAAAGGGAGTTTGTCTGGTCAAGTTTCGCTGCGATATTCTCGGCGCACTCGAAACGGAAGAGATCGACCTACAACGCTGGGGAAATTTAGTTGAACAGACACCCACCATCGGACTGATGATCCGCCGAGGTGGCCAGGTCCTCAGTGAGGTTCTGACTGAAGAATTTGCCGAATTGCTGAGTCGCGCAAAGGAAGGACAGACACGGCAACAGTTGCTCGCGGGGTTACCTGCAGAAGAAGCTCAAGAATTATTCCAGTTTGCTTTACAGGAAGGACTTCTGGTCACAGAAGACTACTTGAGAAGCAGATCCATGAACCCCTGATAGGTCTGCCGTTTACGCTCTGAACGTCCGTAAAGGGTCGATGAAAAGAGTGCAGTGGCAGCATGGTCACCAAGCATCGAAAAGAGTTGGTAATCGATCGATGCCAGCTGTTCTTTTTGGATAAAGAGACGGTAGATTGCGAGCAGGCCAAGCAATTCGCCCTGAATCATCAATGGAATAGCGACCAGCGGGGCCATAGGATCGTTCGACTCCTGCCCGACCATCTCTTCAGCAAAGTAGTTCTCGCTCTTGCTGGCAATTTCTCCGAGCAAGCCTTCGCCAATTTTAACCTCAGGCATCTGGAAGTCATCATCAAAGCCCTCACCAGTTTCAAAACGCAGGACCTTGTCCACGTCATCATGAATAAAGACTGCAAACTTCTCGGCACCAACGAAATTAATGACAACTTCCTTGATAATTTCAAGAGTCTCTTTGCGATCAAGGGTCGAGTGAAGCCTCGATGAAGCAATATATAGATTGGTCAGGTTGTTATTGACATCTTCAACCTGCACCAGTTGATTGGCAAAATCGATATTTTCCTGCTCCAGCTCACTAATCCGCCGCTGATCGTTGTCCTGTTCGACGCGCATTCTCGCGCAATCTTTCTCCAGCGCCAGTAATCTATGGTGCATACCTGAATCGCTACCATCACCAGCATGCAAGCGGCTCAGGCCGTCACGCACAAGAGTATCGATCTCTTGCTGCCCACGAGAGTCCGGGTTAACCAGATAAACACCAAGCCCACTTTCACCATCCTGCTCAATGCGCTTGACCTTGCCCAAAAGTTTAAAGGGTTTGCCCTCAGACAGTTCAAGAGTCAATTCAACCGGACTATTTTCAGGCAAGACCGTTTCCGTTTTTAGATATAGACCAGTATGTGAGATATCTCGTGTTCGGACCTGAAACTGCTGCCCTTCGCCCTTAAGTTTGACCAGCATATCGAGCGGCACGCGGTCAACAGTTCGACGATGAACATCTCCAAGTAAGCGCTTGACCTTCTCACGCAACTCCTGCTTGTTCACCGGTTTGGTTACATAGTCATCACAACCGGACGTCAAGCAATGCTGAACTTCCTCAGGCTTGCCCGCAGCAGTCACCATGATAATCGGGAGGTTCTCCCAGCGTGGGTTCTTGCGTAAGGCCGCACAGACTTCATCGCCATCGATCCCGGGCATAAAGTAATCGAGCAGCAAAATATCAGGATCGATTCGCTCAATGCGTGCCAGAGTTTCTTCTCCAGATGACGCTGTTATCAAATCGTAGCCAAGGCCCTCAAGATAAGAACGCTCAAGCTCAAGGAACAGATCAACATCATCAACCAGTAGAATTTTAGGCATTTTCTCAACTTTCCCAGCAGGCAGTTAAGTGCAAAACACTATCTCAGGAAAGCAGAAATGTAAAGAATTCTAAGGGAGGCTGAGGCCTTAACAGGCCCAATCAAACACAAAGAGCCTCACCCGAATCCAGGCAAGGCTCTTACATGTTTCACACTCTTAATCAAAGCCCCAAATCTAAGCGACTTCGGCAACGTCCTTGAGATAACGGGGCCGTTCCGCCAGAAAAGCGACAATCTCTTCGACATCCGGGACCCGACCGGCGATCCTGACCTGATCATCAATCAGTAGCGCCGGAACCACATAGATTCGATTATCTATCAGTTTACGGCTGTCCTGAAACTGATGAACTTCAGCCTCAACTCCTAGAGCATCAAGAGCTGCACGTACATTACTGAGAGTACCTTCGCAACGACCCTGACTGTCAGGCTTGCAGAGAATATCTATACGCATGATAACCTCCTGTCGGAAGACGAGCTTCTATTTATGACCCATTTGGTAACATTATAGACTTCCGCCGGCGGAAAGCAAGTAAAAAAACTATGCGCCCCTCTTAGCGGAGTCGGTCACCTCTACTTTCAACTCTACACCTACAGCATCAAGGCGCAACCCGCTACCGGCAGGTAAGTCGTTGGCAATGATACGGCGAGCAATCAAGGTCTCAACTTCACGCTGCAAGAATCGTTTAAGTGGCCGCGCACCATATATCGGGTCGTATGCAGTCTTGACAGCCAACTGCTTGGCGGCATCAGTCACCTCAAGCACCAATCCTCGTTCGCTAAGTCGTTTGCACAGTTGTTTCACCAGCAGGTCAACGATCTGGAGGATCTCATCCTGACGTAAAGGGAGAAAAATCAAAGTATCGTCGATCCGGTTTAGAAACTCGGGCCGAAAATACTGATGCAGATCCCCTTCAATCGATTTGCGTATGTCGGGTTGAAGGCTGCCAACATCATCGATCCCCTCGAGTAGCCGTTGCGAACCGATATTTGACGTCATGATAATCACGGTCTGCTTAAAATTAACCGTCCGCCCCTTGGCATCGGTCACCCGTCCGTCATCCAGAATCTGCAGTAACAGGTTAAAAACCTCGGGGTGGGCTTTTTCAATCTCGTCAAATAGGATCACAGCATACGGCTTACGACGCACCGCTTCGGTTAACTGGCCACCCTCATCGTAGCCGACATAGCCGGGAGGAGCACCGATCAGGCGACTGACGGCATGCTTCTCCATGTACTCGGACATATCGATCCGGATAATATTCTCTTCACTGTCGAAAAGAGCCTCAGCCAGGGCCTTGCCTAGCTCTGTCTTACCGACTCCGGTCGGTCCGAGAAACAAAAATGACCCGATTGGACGCCGCGGGTCCTTGATCCCGGCGCGCGCGCGAATTACAGCATCGGCCACGCGTTGCACAGCCTCATCCTGACCGATGACACGCTGATGCAACAGTTGATCGAGCTGTCCAAGCTTCACCTTTTCACTCTCGACCAAACGGGTCACCGGAATTCCGGTCCATTGAGCGACAATGCTGGCAATCTCCTCTTCAGTCACCTCTTCACGAAGTAAACGACTGGCTTGCTCGCCTGCGGAGAGCTCAACATCCTGCAATTGTAACTGGCGTTCTAGTTCCGGCAAACGACCATGCTTAAGTTCTGCCGCGCGCTGTAAATCATAATTACGTTCAGCCTCCTCGAACTCGTGCCGGGCCTGCTCAATCGCTTCACGCAGCAGCTGAATCTTCTGAAGGCCACCCTTTTCTTGCTGCCAGCGCGCAGAGAGCAGAGTTTCCTGTTCCTTGAGATCGGCCAGTTCGCGACGCAGTACTGCCAGGCGTTCACGACTGGCAGAATCCTTTTCTCCCTTAAGGGCCGCCTCCTCAATTTCGAGTTGGCGCACCCGCCTGGTGATCGCATCCAACTCTGAAGGCATCGAATCGATCTCGGTGCGGATGGTAGCGCAGGCCTCATCGACCAGATCGATCGCTTTGTCTGGCAGAAAGCGATCGCTGATATAACGATCACTCAATTGGGCCGCAGCGACCAAGGCATTATCGTGAATCCTCACCCCATGAAACAACTCGAAGCGCTCCTTCAAACCGCGCAAAATACTGATGCTGTCTTCAACCGTCGGCTGTTCGATCATAACCGGCTGAAAGCGTCGTTCAAGTGCGGCATCTTTCTCAATATACTGACGATACTCATCAAGGGTCGTGGCCCCGATACAATGCAGTTCACCACGTGCCAACATCGGTTTGAGCATGTTCCCGGCATCCATGGCGCCATCAACTTTTCCTGCACCGACAATGGTGTGCAACTCATCAATAAAGAGGAGTATCTGCCCGGCACTCTGCTGAATCTCCTTAAGCACCGCCTTGAGCCGTTCCTCAAATTCTCCGCGGAACTTGGCCCCTGCAACCAGAGCCCCGAGGTCGAGCGAGAAGATCGTCTTGTTTTTAAGTCCCTCGGGGACATCGCCCTTAACTATTCGCTGCGCCAAACCTTCGGCAATCGCAGTCTTACCGACACCAGGCTCACCAATCAACACCGGGTTGTTTTTGGTCTTGCGTGACAGAATCCGGATGGTACGCCGAATCTCCTCATCTCGCCCGATCACCGGATCAAAGTTACCCGCCTTGACCTCTTCAACCAGATCACGACCGTACTTCTGCAACGCCTCGTAGGTTGCTTCAGGGTCCGGATTGTCGACCCGCTGATGACCGCGAACCTTTGTCAGGGCTTCGAGTAGTCGTGCATGATTGATTCTATGCTGCCGGAACCAACGTTGCGCAGGGGCATCACTGCCAGCAGCCACAGCAGCCAACAACAGATGTTCAACGCTGACATAATCATCTCTTAAAGCATGGGCTTCCTTTTCGGCCTGAATCAGCAACTGCTGCAGCCCACGATTGGCATAAACCTGTCCCGATTCTGTTCCAGGCCCCGAAACCCGCGCTTGACCCGCCAGATGCTTCTCCAGTGTTTTTTGCAAATCATCAGGCACAACACTGAGGGATTTCAGTAAGCGTGGCACCATCCCGTCCGGCGACAACAATGCCAGGAGTAGATGCTCGACGGACATTTCGGCATGGCCATATTCCACCGCAAGTTGTTGGGCCGTCTGCAATGCCTCCTGGCTTTTAACTGTCAACTTGTCGAGTTTCATTCAAGGCTCCTAGAGCAAGAAAAAAGGGGAGGAGATCCCTCCCCTTGGGGAACATTAGTGAACCATCTTCACTTCAATCCGTTTCGGCATAGCCGCCTCAGCCTTTGGCATCACCAGAGTCAGGACTCCATCCTTCAGCTGCGCATCGACCTTATTGGTATCGAGGTTTTCCGGTAGCCGGAACTGACGGTAGTACCCTGAGGGGGAGAACTCGCTGAGGATTTTACTTCCCTCGAGTCCAACCTCAACAACACCCTCAAGAGTCAAAACTCCTTTATCAATATCGACTTGCAAATTATTGCTGGCAACACCCGGCATATCGGCCATCAGAGTCAGACCGCTACTCTGTTCATAGATATCGACCATTGGAGTCGCATAGTTTTGCCGTAGGGAAAGTTTAACATCATTATTTTCATTCGAAACAAGGTGTTTGTTATTCATGATTTTCCTCCTAAAGTTCTATGTGATTTCTGTTGTTACTTGCCGAGGTTGATGTTGATCCGCTTCGGTTTTGCCGTTTCGGTTTTCGGCAATAAAATCTGTAGTATACCCTCGGCATACTCAGCACTTATTTTGCCTGATTCAACCTCAAGCGGAAGCTCGATCACACGCATGAACTTGCCCTGGCCCCGCTCTTGACGTTGCCAACGCGCACCATCTGGCTCCTCAATGTGACGTTCACCGCTCAAGGTCAAGCTATTCCCAGTCAAATTAATATCGAGTGACGCAGTATCGATCCCCGGCAATAGCGCTGTCATGTAATAATTATCGGCGTCTTCGTTCAGATTAATCCGCGGATAGCGACGGGTCCCAATTCCCGATAAAAAAGCCCCCGAAGTATCCTGTTCTTGCGTCAGTCCTCCAAAGATGTCGTTCATCTCACGTCGCAGGGCTTCCATCTCACTTAAAAAGTTTGTACTGATCATAGTTTTATCCTCCTTATTGGTTTTCCCCTTTACGGGAGCGGTCTGATGGCCAATAAAGATATCAACTTGCATGCCAGTTATAAAAAACAACTTATTCTTGTAAATTCAGCAACTTAGGAAGGTAGTAAAAAATCAAGAACAGCCTGCGACGTCGCACCTGTCGCAGACAAGAGAGGAGCTGCGACAGGTGCGACGTCGCAGTAGAGTGAGATTAAACGGAGAGGTCTTCACGCCTTAAATTCAGACGTTTCAGATATCGATAGTATGTTGCACGGTGAATTCCGAGGAGACGTGCAGCGGCAGCAATATTGCCTTCAGCTTGGCGAAAGGCCCTCTGTAATGCGTCGCGATCTATCTCTGCCACAGAAACATCGGGCATCGTCTCGACGTCAATAACTGATCGATCTGCATGAGCTGCTATAACGGGAACCAGAGCAGTCGAGGTCGCTTGCGACAACAGGTTGTCAGGCTGAAATGCTTGGCGCTCACGCACCCATTCGGCGAGTGCACGCCCACCAATGGCCGGGGCTTGAGTCTCGATCACCAAGCGCTCGATAAGATTACGCAGCTCACGGACATTTCCGGGCCAGAGATAGGCCGAAAGAATTGACATTGCGTCAGGACTGAAGCGTTCTATCTGCTTCTGATAGCGACTATTAAATTGCTGCAGGAAATGTTCAGTCAACAGAGGGAGATCTTCACTTCTTTCACGCAGCGCGGGGAGATGAATACGTAGTACGGCCAAGCGATGATAGAGGTCAGCGCGAAACTTTCCTTCACTCACCCCTTTTTCCAACGGGACATTGGTGGCGGCGACCACCCTGACATTGACCTTACGACTTCGCTCACTGCCAACCGGTTGAATCTGGCCATCCTCCAACACCCGAAGCAGTTTGCTTTGAGTATGTAATGGCATCTCACCAATTTCATCGAGGAAGAGAGTCCCCCCGTCAGCCTGTTCAAAATGACCGTGATGAGCACGAACTGCTCCGGTAAAGGCCCCTTTTTCATGACCAAAAAGCTCAGACTCGAGCAGTTGTTCACTGATCGCACTACAATTAATCGCAGCAAAAGGGCCATGCTGCCGGCCTCCACGCTGATGTAGAGCGCTCGCGACCAGCTCTTTTCCACAACCGGTCTCACCGGTAATAACAACTGTTGCCTCAGTATCAGCGTAAAGTTCAATCTTGCGAAACACATCGCGCATCACCGGACTACGGCCGATCAAACCAGCGTAACCGGTCTCGAGCTGACTAGCGACAGATTCAGCCCGCAAGCTGACCCGCACCAAGTGGCCGCTAAAATCTTCGGTCAAACCAGACAAATGAAAATCAGCCAGGAGAGAGTCCGCTTCCGGAAGAAGACGCAGCCTCACATCGGTAAGATCCCGACCACTTCTGACAAGATCATCCAAAAGCGGGGAAAGCGGTGGTGAACACTGAGGAAATACTTGGTCGAGCATGCGACCCGTTATTGATGAAGAGGTCGCACCGGATGCACTTGCCAGACGGGTAGAAATTTCACTGATCTGCCAAGACCCAGTATTTTTCTGCTTCAACAGCAGATCAGGAATTACCGCAGGAAGATTAGACTGTAAAAATCCAATTTGATTCATAATGCAAGCAGGATATCATCGATTCAGGCTCTCGACAAAGTCTTCGTAAGCCTGTTCCCCTTGAGTGTAACTGAGAATCTTGATGCCCATTCCCCCCTTGCTGACCAGGCGCAACATGTTTGGTGGTACACGTTTAGCCCAGTGAATTCGTCCACGGCACAATACCGACGTCTCATCAGGGAGGGTTATTTCAAGGTTCAAGAGCAAGCCTGGCTTTTCAGGAGATGCCGTTTTAATGAAAATTCCTTCGATCGAAATATCATCACTAAAGGCCATTTTCCTCGGCTCAGCAGTTCCGAACCGTACTCTAACCCGCTTCCGCTTTCGCGAAATGTCACGCTTTTCCGCCATTACAATCTCTAAACCCTAAAAAGATATTTATTATAATTCCGAAGAATACTATGGGGAATGATACGAAATATCAAGAACAAATGAGATATATTCAACCTAGATAAAGGTACCCTGCGCCCATTTAACGGCCTCAAGGTATGTTTCAGAAAGGGTTACTTCTTCAAGTTGAAGGCTTGTTGCAAGTTCGCTTAACTGGTCCCAATATCCACGCTCCAACGCGACACAAATCTCGAGCAATTGAGAGCGCTTCCCCTCTTTATCCAACAACGCCTGGCGCATCTCTGGAGAGACCTGGATTTCATCAAGAAGCTCAGCCAACGGGCGATCCAGGATTGCATCAATTTGCGAAAAGAGCCCCATCAAAAACAGTTCTGAGCTCTCAAATCCTTCCCCAATCAGACCTGCCCCCTGCTCACAAAAACGCGCACGTATTAGCGAATTCACGACCAGTTCAGCCGGCTTATCTGAGGCCATTGCTGAAACAGACAGGAGTGAAACCCAGGTCCGCACCTCACGCTCTCCAAGCAGCGAGAGTGCCTGTACAATATTTGACACCTTATGCCGCAGCCCAAACGCCGCAGAGTTAATTAGCTTCAATAATTTAAAAGAGAGGGAAACTTCACCCTGAACAGTCTTGGCCATCCGCTGGAAATCAATCTCAGGGTTATGAATTTCCTTAAGAACTCGCAAATATTGCAGTTTGTTTGCAGGGATGTCTCGTCGGGACAAAATCACTGGTTTACTGAAAAAATAACCCTGAAAAAGTTCATATCCCATTGAAACCGCCTGCTCATAGTCTTCACGGGTTTCCACTTTTTCAGCTAACATACAAATACCGCGACGACGCAGCAGAGATGATATTCTCTGACGCTCCCCAGGCCCCGACAGAAGAAAATCGACTTTGACAATATCGGCTAACTCGAGCAGCGGCTCAAATTTCTGATGATAAATAAAATCATCGAGAGCGAGCGTATAGCCCAGCTCCTTCAAACGACGGCAGGCAGCAATCACTTCATCATCAGGTTCGATATCTTCGAGGACTTCTATCACCGCATGCTGTTTGGGCAGTGCCGTTACCAGATCTTCGACCAGAACCTTACGCGTGCAGTTCAAAAAAGCACGACGGCCAGACGTCATCTCATCAATACCGAAGAGGAGGAAACTGTTAGCAATGACGCTGGTTGAGGCATGGTCAACATCATCGCAATCGAAATAATTATGCAGTCCGGAGCGGAACAGTAATTCGTAGGCGTAGACATTCTCTTTAAGGTCAAAAATCGGCTGGCGGGCAATAAAATGTTCGACGCTCATGTTTTTCCTGCACTCTATGAATAAATTCGTAATGACATTTCAAATGCCGCCAAAGTCACGGATTTCAGTATAACTGGATTATTAGATTTTTCCAGTAAATGAAAAAATAAACGTCGCTTGATTTGTTGACGATAGTCGTTTGATCGGCTAGTCTTCTTGCTGCGCACATTTAAATCGATCTGCAACCATAGTTTTTTTTATTTATTATTCTCGCTAGAAAAGGAAATCAGATGAAAAAAGTTATCCTGTTGATTGTTGCTAGCCTGTTCCTCGTATCCGGGGCAGCACTCGCCGTTCCTCCAGGAAAAACTCTTGATTTCACCAAGAGCCCGATGGGTAAAGTGACCTTCTCCGGTAAAATCCACGCCGATGCCGGGGTGAAATGTATGGAGTGTCACAACCCCGAAACATTCCCGAAAATGAAACAAGGGACGGTCGAGATCAAGATGGCCAAAATCTATGCAGGCGAACAATGCGGTAAGTGTCACAACGGCAAACGCGCTTTTGAGGCCAAAAAGAACTGCAAAAAATGCCATAAACGCTAGACCAAATATTCTTCATAAACAAAGCCGCACAGCCTAAGCTGTTGCGGCTTTGTTTATGATCTCAACTACGCGCTGTTCTTCATTTAATTCAAATACGAGATCAGCACGCGCTGGCATTTCGATCAATTGGTGACGCGTCAATCGTTCATAATGCATGACAAATCTCTGCAGCGCAGCCTTATCCATAACTCCACCCCCACTCCGTCTTACGGCAAGCTGTTCTTCCTGCTTACTGCGCCAGCGCATGACCATCTCCCAACGGGGGATTTTTAACATCAACAGAAGATCGAGTTGGCTAAACAGTGAGGGGTAGTCCTCTTTCAGACACTGATTTACGTAACAACGCCAAACATTATCGGCATCTTCCGACACCTCAAGAGGATTAACCGATCCCTCTAACAACACTTCATCCTGGGCAACAGCCCCGACACACCAGCCTTCAAACAGAACCAGATCAGGACGACCGTTAAACTCATCCCACAGATGTTCAGGGCTTCGATCATCAGTGGCTTTGTCGAACCTTGAAATTGGCGTACAACTGCTGGCAGTAGCATTTCTCAATTGATCGAAGAGCTGCAATCCCAGCTTGACATCGTGGGTTCCAGGAACACCCCGAGTCACCAGCAGGGGATGAATACGGTGCGCTTTCTCTTGCCGCTCTGCTTTTGTCAAATAAAGATCATCGATCGACAACACACAGCAACGCAGGGAAAATTCCTTCTTCAGCAACTCTGCCAGCAGAGTACATAGAGTCGATTTCCCACTTCCTTGAGCGCCGTTTATCCCGACCATCAAAGGGCCTGAGGCTTTCGCCTGCGATGCCAACCAAGCTGTCAGGGGCAGATAAAGCCCCGCTAGTTCATTACGCAGGCAAGATGGAAGGTTCTGCTCGACAAGAAACGTACTAAAACTTGAGGAAAGAGCCTCCCCACGCGCGAGAAGTTCGCTCTCTGTCAGCTGAAATTCAAGGTTTGGCCAATGTAAAGACATTCGAATATAAAATCCTCCGGGAGTGAATTCCCAATTTACCCTCAGAAAGTATACTTGCAATCATCAAGAGATAAAAGAGACCATATTCCAAGTGTCAAGGCTGATACATACCAACCTGAGATATGCTTTTCCACAGATCACACGCGTTGCTTAAAGCGACCTTGCGGTTATAAATAATCAAAATGATTTGAGTAAAGAATCGTCAGCGAAAGGGGCAGCTTCAAGCTGTTGCAGACATTCTTCTACCAAGGGAAGAATTTTTTCGACAATAATAGCGATTCCAGCGGCGGTGGGATGGAGCCCATCCCTCTGGTTCAAGTCTGGGCGACCGGCGACACCATCGAGGAAAAAGGGGTAGAATGAGATCTCATGGCTTTGCGCCAGATCAGGGTAGAGTTGATCAAACTTGCTATAATAATCTCGACCGAGGTTACGCGGTGCAAGCATGCCGGTCAGCAATGGCTGGACACCTGCCGCTTTGAGCCGAGTAAGAATGGCATCGATATTTTCGCGGGTTCTGGCTGGATCCAGACCACGCAGGGCGTCGTTGGCCCCCAGCTCAACGATCACCAGATCAGGGCGATCAGCCAGGGTCCAGTCAAGGCGGGACAGTCCTCCGGCGCTGGTGTCGCCTGAGACCCCGGCATTCAAGACCGTAACCTGATAGCCACGTTGCTGCAGGGCGGCCTCAAGCTGCTCCGGGAAAGCGTCTCGTGCCGACAATCCATAGCCTGCCGACAAGCTATCGCCGAGTACCGTAATTCTCACACCAGGACCCTTGGCCTGACTGCTCAGCGGCAACAATAGAAAAAGACAGAGCCAGAAAATATTTGGAGGCCACATGTCAGAACCGATCGTGAAAATAGAAGACCTGCACCTCAGTCTAGTCGGTGGGGCCGGACCGGTCAACATCCTCTGTGGGATCGATCTGTGCATTTCGCGCGGCGAAACTATCAGTATTGTCGGTCCTTCAGGGGCAGGCAAGACCACCCTGCTGATGGCCCTCTCCGGCCTGGAGCGACCTTCCGCAGGCCGGGTACAGGTCAGTGGAATCGAACTGGGAGCCGCCAACGAGGACGAGCTGGCGCACTTTCGCCGCAAGCATATTGGCATCGTTTTTCAATCCTTTCACCTGGTACCAACCATGACTGCACTGGAAAATGTCGCCCTGCCACTTGAGTTTTCCGGCCAACCGGATGCCCTTGCCCAAGCGGCCAAAGCCCTCGCCGCGACCGGCCTGGCTGATCGTGTCGCCCATTTTCCCGGCGAACTTTCTGGCGGGGAACAACAACGCGTTGCTCTGGCGCGGGCTTTTGTTGCCCGACCCTCTCTTATCCTCGCCGATGAACCAACCGGGAACCTCGATCGTGAGACCGGTCAGATGGTGATGGAGCTGCTCTTCAACCTGCAGCAGGAACAGGGCACCACTCTGATACTGATTACCCATGATGAAAAATTAGCAGGACGCTGTCAGCGCAGCATCCGCATGGCCGACGGCATTCTTCAATCTGTCAACGGGAAGATCTGATGTCTGAGCCTCCTGTCATCTTACAAGCCTTGCGTCTGGCGCGGCGTGAGCTACGTAGCGGCCTGCGTGGTTTCGGCGTTTTTCTCGCCTGTCTCTTTCTCGGCGTTTTCGCCATCAGTGCCATCGGCAGCTTCAGCTCCGCAGCTAAATCTGGATTACTCGCCGATGCCAGCGCACTCCTCGGCGGCGACCTTGAAATTCGCCGAATGCATAGCCCCTTTTCAGACCAACAACGCGCATTCTTCACCGCCCGCGGTGAAACCTCAGAAGTGATAGAAATGCGCACCATGGCTGGTAACCCGCAAACTGCGAAGCGCGCACTGGTCGAACTCAAGGCGGTGGATGGCCTTTATCCCCTCTATGGCCAACTGCGGATAGAACCTCTACAAACGGTCACCCAGGCCCTTCAACAGCAAGGTGCCCTGGTTGAAGCCGCCCTGCTGAAGCGCCTGGATTTGCAGATCGGAGACCCGATTCAGGTCGGTGACCTCAATCTCCAGATCACCGGGGTACTCAAGACAGAGCCAGACCGCAATGTCAGGCCCTTCTATCTTGGCCCACGAGTGATGATCAGCCGCGAAAATCTGGAGGCCACCAAACTGGTCCGTCCGGGAAGTCTGGTGACGTATCGCAGCCGCTTGCGCCTCGCCGACCCCGGCCAGGCCGAACAGATTATCGCTGAGTTACGGGATGAATACCCCCAAGCTGGCTGGCGGCTACAAACCTGGCAGAAGGCCGCGCCAAGGGTGCGCATGGTCCTCGACCGCTTAGGCACAAACCTGACCCTGCTCGGACTCTGCGCATTGCTGATCGGCGGACTCGGGGTCTCCGGTGCCGTCCGTGGCTATCTGGATGGCAAGGTGATGCATATCGCGACGATGAAGTGTCTCGGCGCATCCAGCCAGGTGATCTTCAGCGCCTACCTGTTACAGATTCTGTTTCTCGGCAGTATCGGCACCGTGGCTGGTCTAATCGCCGGGGGAGCGCTCCCTTATCTCCTCTCCTGGAGTTTTGGTGACCTGCTGCCGATCCCGCTGCGACCGGCGATCTACCCCACAGTGCTACTGACCGCCGCCATCTTTGGGTTATTGGTTGCGCTGCTCTTCTCGCTCAAGGAACTTGGTATCGCCCGGCGCGTGTCACCTGCGGTACTCTTTCGTGGCTATACCGGGACCGGACGAAAGAATCCGGGAGGCAAAATCTGGGTTGTCATAGCTCTGACGACACTGTTGCTGGCCGCCCTCGCCTATTTTACCAGTGACGACCAGCGCATTGCCGGAGGATTTATCCTCGGTGTCATCATCTGCTTCTTTGTTTTCCGAATACTGGCGGGGATCATCATCGGTCTCACCCGCCGCCTGCCGCGACCGAGCAATCCATCATTACGCTTGGGCCTGGCAAACATCCATCGTCGCGGTTCACCAGCCACCAGTGTCCTCTTTTCCCTCGGTCTGGGTCTGACCGCACTGGTGATGATCGCGCTGGTCCAGGCGAACCTTGGTGATCTGGTCAGTGAGAGTCTGCCAGAAAAGGCCCCAGCTTTCTTCTTCCTCGACATTCAGCCCGATCAGGTTGAAAGCTTTGAACAGAGCCTTTCAAAACTCCCTGCCGTCTCACGAGTCGAACGCTATCCGACTCTGCGGGGCCGTATCACCGAAATCAAAGGGATCCCTGTTGAACAGGCGAAAATTGCTCCGAACGTTCAATGGGCAGTGCGGGGTGATCGTTTTCTCAGCTATGCCGCACAGCTGCCAGCCAACGCCAAGCTAAGTGCAGGAGAATGGTGGCCAGCCGAGCAACAAGCTACACCAGAGATCTCCCTGACTGCCGACATCGCCAAGGGATTCGACCTGCAGGTCGGCGACAGTTTGACGGTCAATGTTCTTGGCCGCAGCATTAATGCCAAAGTCACCAACCTGCGAACGGTCGACTGGTCGACTTTGGAGCTGAATTTCGCTATCCTCTTCTCACCCGGCGTACTGGAAAACGCGCCCCAGACCCACCTGGCCGCTGCGCATGTTTCTGCCGAGGGGGAAGATGAGGTCTTCCGTGTGATCTCTAGTAAGTTCCCCAATATCTCGGTCATCAGCACCCGCGAACTCTTGAGCAATGTCTCCCGCACCCTCGGCCGGATCGGCAGTGCCTTCAAAGCGATGGCAGCGGTCACACTGCTGAGCGGCTTTCTGGTTCTGGCCGGAGCGGTCTCGGCTGATCAGCATCGCAGAATCCACGATGCCGTCATTTTCAAGGTCTGTGGCGCGACGCGACGCGATATTCTGCTGGCATTCGCTGCCGAGTTCACAATTCTCGGACTGGCCGCTGGCGCCATCAGTGCGGTCGCTGGAAGCCTCGCCGCCACAGCCATCCTCAAGGGACCAATGGATGTCGAATTCAGCTTGCACCCGATGGTGATTCTTTCGACGTTAGCGGCAGGAATCACTCTGACACTCCTGCTCGGCCTCGCCGGGACCTGGAAGGCCCTGGGGCAAAAGCCGGCAACTTACTTACGTAATGAATAGACCAGCAGATATCCAATATGGAGAATGATCTGGAACAACCAGAAGAGAGACAACCCCAGTGGCTGGCGCTAACCGCAGATCTGCGTTCCAGTCCTGTTTCAACGCCACTCTCCAAAAAACAATTACGTCGCTGGGGGCTGGTGCTAGAAGCGCGCGGGGTCCCTTTCCGCAATGAAGCCTGTGGCAGAGGCTGGCTGCTGCTCGTCCCCCCTGATGCCTTTGCTCGAGCCTGCAGCGAGTTACGCAACTACGAAGAGTTGAACCACAACTGGCCGCCTCCGCTCCCTACAGAAAATCCCCAGCACGACAACCTGCTGCCGAGCCTGTCTGTCCTGCTGCTGGTCGCCTGCTTTCACAATCTGACCCAACTCAACATCAACCTGCTCAGTCACCACCCGGTCGACTGGATTGAGCTCGGCAACGCCCACGCCGGGAAAATCTTGCAGGGAGAGTGGTGGCGCCTGCTGACCTCCCTCACCCTGCATGCCGATTTGATCCACCTGTTCAGCAACCTGACCCTCGGCGGCCTGTTTATTGTGCGCCTCTGTCGTGATCTGGGTGCCGGGCTGGGCTGGAGTCTACTGCTGGCGAGCGGTCTGCTCGGTAATCTGTGCAATGCCCTGTTGCAGCAACTTGATCATCGCGCCGTCGGTGCGTCGACCGCCGTCTTCGGTGCGGTCGGGCTGGTCGCAGCCATCGGCCTGATCCGCTACCGCCACAATCTACGGCGCCGCTGGCCACTTCCAATTGCCGCCGCCCTTGCGCTATTGGCCATGCTCGGGAGTTCCGGCGAACGTACCGATCTTGGAGCCCATCTGTTCGGATTTATCTGTGGATTTGGATTGGGGCTGGCCGCTGAATACCTGCGGAGTCGTTACGGACGTCCTGGAGTTTGGTTGAATAGAATGTTCTCTCTCGGGGCCGGAACCTTCATCCTGCTGGCATGGTGGGCAGCGTTGACCTCTCCCTGAGCAGGCCCTGCGCACATGCCTCATCCATCACCAGATTTTGCCGCATAGCTATGGCTATGAGCCTACAAACGAGCGAAAACCTGGCCTCAAACGCTCAATTTTTCGCTTCGGTCCGGCAGCCTACTAGGGACATCTACGACTATCTCCTGCTGATCGGATCCGGCTTTGATGTTCGATTAGCTATTTCCCTGATACTCTTCCGGACGCCAACGGTAACGACTGCTGACGGCCCGCAGGCGCAAACTAAGCAGGATAGCGGCAGCGGTCAACCCGGCGATCAGGCCGATCCAGAAACCGGCTGCCCCCATCGGTCCCGGCCCCAGCGAAGTAAGACCTAAACTATATCCCAGAGGCAGTCCGATCAGCCAATAGGCGACAATCAACATCGCCATCGGCACACGGGTATCCTTATAGCCGCGCAGAGCCCCGGCGGTACTGACCTGCACCGCATCGGAGAGCTGAAACATAGCAGCGAGCAGCAGCAGACCGGTCGCCATGGCCGCGACTTCGGGGTTGCTTGTGTAGATCGAAGCGATAGCAGCGGGGAAAGCCAAGGTCAGGCTGGCGCTGAAGATCGCGATCAAAGCGGTCAGCCCTATGCCGGTATAACCGGCAAGCCGGGCAAGGCGGAAGTCCTGCTCTCCAATGGCGCGTCCCACGCGCACCGAAATCGCGCTCGAAATACTCATCGGCACCATGAAGACCAGCGACGAGAAGCTGAGGCTGATCTGGTGGGCTGCGACCATATCCGCACCTAACGAACCGATCAACAGTGCAATCACAGCAAAGATACTCGCCTCGATAAACAGCGAACAGCCGATCGGCAGGCCCAGCTTGAGCAACTGGAGCAGTTTCCCATAGTCCGGACGCGGCCAACAATCAAACAGACCTGCCGAGCGGTAGCCCCTGCCGCGCCTGACCGTGACCAACATGCACAGACACATCAGCCACATGGTCAGGGCTGTAGCCCAACCGCAACCGGCGCCGCCCAATGCCGGGAAGCCGAACTTGCCATAGATAAGAATATAGTTGGCCAGACAGTTGAAACCAAGGCCAAGCAGGCTGATGACCATGCTCGGCTTGGTAAGAGAGAGCCCTTCACTGAAGTGGCGCAGGGTGAAAAAAACCGCGATCGCCGGCATCCCCCATGAGACCCCCGCGAGGTAAGCCAGTGTCAGGGGCCGAGCCTGCGGGTCGACATCCATCCAGACCAGAAGCGGCGCGGCATTACGTAACAACACCATCACCCCCAGACTGAGAACGATCCCAAGCAACAACGCCTGCCGCACATGTGCGCCGATCTCGGCTTTTTTACCCGCACCGCAGAGTTGAGCGACCGTCGGCGTGACCGCCATCAGGATGCCGAGCATAAACAGAAAAGCGGGAAACCAGATGCTCGAACCCATCGCCACCGCGGCCAGATCGAGAGAACTGACTCGACCCGACATCACCGTATCGACAAAGCCCATCGCTGACTGGGAGATCTGCGCGGCAATAAGAGGTGCAGAGAGACTAAGCAGGGCCTTAAGTTCGTTAGAGATCCGTTGCCGTATAGGTGGTAGAGGGAGATTCATGTTTTTCTGAAGCAAGCTCGATGGATGAAAAGACAACATCTTCGACATCCAGCACGCAGTTGCCCGGCACTTTCCAGCAGAAATTTATAGTTCAAAGTTTTAGACATCCAAACCTGTGGACCAGATTACTTTTCCGGCCGCGGCACCACAACAATGCCGGACTCTGTCACCGTATAACCATTGCGGCGGTCGGCATCCAGATCATAACCGATCCTCGATCCGTCGCGAATCACAACATTCTTGTCGACTATCGTTTTTCTCATCTGAACATTCCGACCGACCGTGACGTTCTCAAACAGAATAGAGTCTTCAACCAGGCTGTAACTGTTGATCTTGCAACGCGGGCCGAGGATGGAGCGCCGCACCGTGCTGCCACTGGTGATACAACCAGCGCAGACATAGGAATCGAGATTCTGGCCGCAGCGGTCATCGCCGTCAAAAACGGTCTTGGCCGGGGGAAGGTTGCCCTGATTGGTCAGGATAGGCCATTTGTAGTTGTAGAGATTCAGCTGCGGCGAGACCCTAACAAGATCCATATTCGCTTCGTAGTAAGAGTCGAGGGTGCCTACATCACGCCAGTAACCCCGCTCCTCGGACCGCATGCCGGGGATGACATTATCATTGAAATTATAAGCAAAGATCCGGTCACCTTTTTCGAGCATCATCGGGATCACGTGCTTGCCGAAATCCAGATCAGCGTGG
This sequence comes from Deltaproteobacteria bacterium, assembly GCA_024279255.1. GTDB lineage: Bacteria > Desulfobacterota > Desulfuromonadia > Desulfuromonadales > Geopsychrobacteraceae > Geopsychrobacter. The sequence continues at coordinate 21,047 of JAJRRT010000107.1, forward strand.
CTTTTTTTTGCTTCCTGCAGCACTTCGATCAATTTTTTGGTGGGAAAGATGTAATTACCCATGGAAGCGAAGCAGGTCTCTCTACCGGGTATCCGTTCGGGGTTTTCAGGCTTTTCGTTAAAACCGGTGACCTGAGCCTCTTCATCGACAGAAAAAATTCCGAAACGGGTGGCGTCCTCCACCGGAACCTCCAGGGCAGCAATCGTGATATCGGCTTTGTTCATGCGGTGGAAATTGATCATCTGGGTCACGTCCATCTTGTAGATATGATCGCCCCCGAAGACAGCGACGTAATCAGCGTCTGTCGACTCAACAAAGCGTAGATATTGCAAGATGGCGTCGGCCGTCCCTTTGAACCATTCTTCACCTTCGCTGCTTGTTTCTGGGGAGATATCCACGTAAAACTCACCAAGCCCGGTCCACTTACCCCAGGATTCGCGGATATGTTTGTTAAGTGAGTAAGCACGATATTGAGTGAGGATGTAGACCTTCTTGATCCCCGAGTTGAACAGGTTGGAAAGGACAAAATCGATAATCTTGTATTTTCCGCCAAAGGCGACACTCGGCTTGGCTCGCCGCAGGGTCAGTGGACTGAGTCGCTCACCTTTGCCACCTGCCAGAACCATTGCAATCGTATTTCTACCCACATTGTCCATAGAATACATAAAGTGCCTCCCCTTATAAAAAACTACTCTCAGCAAAAAATATCAGTCGGCCATAAAAAGTAATTTCCATTGACATTCAGCAGGATGAATACTGGAGTCTCCTTCTATTTCGTCGCGAGATACAAATCCTCAACCTTTTTTCTCGCCCAAGGCGTCTTACGCAGAAACTTGAGACTGGACTTCACCGAAGGGTTACTGGTGAAACACTTGATGCTGATGTCTTTGCCCAGCTCTTCCCAGCCATAATAGTCAACAAGGCTGGTTACGATCTGCTCCAGGGTCACGCCGTGCAGTTGATTGTTAGGTTGTTCTTCACTCATGGATTGGATGCCTTGTTATTGGAAAAAGATACAAATTTCAAGAACCAGCCCTTTGCCTCACTCAATCAGAGACTTCGTCGCAGCAGCAGGTAACGAGCAGCGTACCAGAGGAGCATGATCAGGGCAATCAGCGGTAGGGCCGGGATAAAGAGACCGGTCACCTGCGCCAGCTGAACGACAAGGTAGAGCGCGACAACCGAAACCGGCAAATAACGCCCGATCCGCCCCTGACCAGCTAGAACCTTACCGGATTTTCCGATCAAATTATCATTGATCCCGAAGCGAGACGCAACGATCGCGAAAAAGACCACCATAATCCAGTCCGAGAGACCAAAGACCGGCAGCAGACCGACAGCACCCGGAAATGCCAGCTTAATCAGAAACATGTCGATCAAGGGCGGAGTCCCTTCCGGGTGCAGGTAATATTGTTGAATCTGCTGCGTGAGCCCGGCCGTCGGACCGAATAGCCAGCTGAAAAAATCGGCCAGCATCATCATAATGCAGATTGGCAACAGTTCCCACAGACGCCGGACATATCTGGCCAGTACGGCCCCGATAAAAGTAGCGATCAACAACAACAGGCCCGACTTGATGACAGTCAGCAGCGGCAGCCAGCCCTCAACAGGAGATAATTGATTGATCAACCAGATACTCGCAGCCAGAACTACCCCCCAGAAAAGATAAAAACTGCGGTTGCGTACTTCGGGCTTCAACATAAGAGCTGGCAGTAGCAACTGAGCGGCAGCATAGAGTTGCAGAGCCATAAAAACGCCTGTCATCCAGGGGGCTGTTGCTTCGATCTGGCCTCCGGTCGTCCAGAGGCCGAGGAGCACACAACTCCACAACAGATGGCTGGAAATCAACAACAAGATCAGCCGCCGATTCGGCTTGCTGAAGCTAGCAAAAGAAAGAATTGTCATAAACTCTAAAGCTGCCTTATCTGGTCAAACCAGGGAGAGAATCTGTTTTTCAAAACGACCCGAGATCGGGATTGGCCATCTATGCTAGTATTCTGGCACTTCTAAAAATAACAATTGAGGATCTCGTGAAAAACAAGCTTATCCGTCTTGCAGAACTCATCCAAGAAAATTTTCCTGAGAATATCATGGCCAGCTTCAGGTCAAATGAAAAATCATCTCTGGCTCAGCGGATTTCTATAACCAGTGATGCCATCGCATTTCATCAGAAGCGCGCCGAAACCCTCTGGTTAAAGGCTGGCAAGAAACGGACGGACCAGGAAAAACGTGCGGTAGCACGTTCTGAAATCGCCGCATTTGTCTTTGCCTACCTCACCGGCGATGCCAAAGAATATGCGGACAGCGCTCTTGAAGCGATGCGAACTCTCGGCCGACAAGGAGAATTCGATATTATCAAGAGCCTCACCAAACGCTAAAAATATTGGCTTGAATAATACATCCGTCTTGCTATGTCTCTTTCCAAAAATCATGCTAAAGATAAAGAAGATATTCCCAAAATCAACCAACAGAGGTAATCCGTGTCCCAGGAGAATAGAACCGAGCATCACGAAGAAGGCCTGGATATCCCCTACGAACAGATCGCCCCGGAAACTCTACGCAGGATGATCCAGGAATTCGTAACCCGAGATGGAGTAGACTGGGCTGAGACCGGTTGTACGCTGGAGGATAAGGTCGAACAGGTTCTCCGGCAACTCGAAACACACAAAATCAAAGTCGTTTTTGATCAAACCTCACAAACCGCAAACCTTGTCCCTGTCGGGAGGAGTTAACATGGCCAACAAGCAGCCTGACCAGATCGTTGCAGAGATGCGCAAGGAAGAACAACAACGCCAGGCGGGATACCGCGAGCAGGCCCTGAAACTCTACCCTCACGTCTGCGGTCGCTGTTCACGCGAATTCGAAGGTAAGAAACTGCGGGAACTGACAGTACACCACCGGGACCACAACCATGACAACAACCCGGCTGATGGTAGTAACTGGGACCTGTTGTGTGTCTACTGTCATGACCACGAGCATACTCAGGGTGTTCAGGAACAACGCGACATAGATGGTCCGACCGATCGCCAGAGCAAACCAACCCTCGCCCACTCCCCTTTTGCGGCCCTCGCTGAAAAACTCAAGCAGCCGAAATAGTCTTTTACAGCAGGTCTTGTATCAAAAGAACGACAACAGGGACAGGTCAAATCGACCTGTCCCTGTTGCATTTTCAGAGTATAGTCTCCCAACCTCTGGGCAGGGAATTCTACGCTGAGCTATACTGTTCTTTGGTGATCATTTTGTTTTCGTTCAGACGCCAGGCCAAGCACAATTCAGCAGACAGGATTAACCACGCAGGCACTAGAGACAGACCCCGATGATAAGATGGACTTCCACAGGCGCGATCACAAACAGTGGCAAGTTTTTGTTCCTGCTGCTCCTGTTGTGCTTCCTAAGTAGTTGCACTGAGAAAAGGCCTCTATTTCTGTTTGGTGGTGGCCCGCCAGGCAGTACTTTTCAAAGTTTTGCGGTTGAACTGGGGGCACTGCTCAATCAGGAAATGCCCGATATTCAAGTCAATATTAAGTCGTCATCGGGTTCTGTTCACAATCTCGTTCAAGTGGAGAACGGCAAGCTCGCCATGGCGCTGGTAAGTGCTGAAGATGCCCACTTTGGAAATTTGGGACAGCTCCCTATGCAACCCGCAACAGAGAACGTTGTGGCCTTGGTGCGGCTTTTTGGGTCCGCTGCCCAGCTAGTGGTTCCTAGAAGCAGCCCGATCCGAACCCCCTACGACCTGAGAAAAACAAGGGTTGCGATAGGAAACCACGGCTCTGGCTCGGCCCTTTCCGCCGAACTCTTTTTCCGGAGCCTGGGTATATGGGAGGAGATAACACCCCTCTATGCAAATGTTACCATGAGTCTGGCAGAATTGAGTCAATGGGGTGTAGAGGCGGTCTGGTTATTGGTTGGCTTCCCTAATCAGGCCCTTCAGGAAACCAACCGGACATTCCCCATCCGCCTCCTTGATTTAACCGAGGAAGTTGTCCTCAGTGGTTTTTTTTCAGTTTACCCAAGTTACTCCCTGGCACGCATCCCCAGCGGGACCTACGTAGGGCAAGACCTCGACATTTTTACCTTCCAAAATTCAATCCTTTGGGTCGCAAACCGCGAAATAGATGAGGAACTTGTCTATCGGTCCCTGAAATTTCTTTTCAGCGACAGAGGCTTGACCAAGATCCATTTTGCGCTGCCATCCGCATGGGATCTTGATGTAAAAAAAGGACTCAGAGGGGTAAAGATTCCTCTGCATCCTGGTGCAGTCAGGTTTTTAAGGGAGGCATGGTTCCCCCCCAAACAGCTTGTTGAGTGATCCAGGAGTTGAACTTTCGCCAGAATCACTTGCAGCGCTTGTCAGACCTGACACAAGGCTGAAAACCGAAACAGGAGACTGAAAATAATGGATAAAATCATAATGGCATTATTTATTCTGGCCGCAGGATGTACTTCACTCGCAACAACCGTTCAGGCAGACGAGGTATCCATCACCGCAACCCCGGTCACAGATCAGATTTATATGATTAGCGGCAAAGGTGGCAATATCGGGCTCTTTATCGGCAAGGACGGGACTTTCCTGATCGATGACCAGTTTGCCCCGCTGACGGAAAAGATCGTCAAGGCCATCAAATCGGTAGGCGGTGACACCCCGAAATTTCTGATCAACACCCACTACCATGGTGACCACACCGGCGGGAACGAGAATCTGGGTGGAAGCGGAACCCTGATCTTCTCTCACGACAATGTACGTGAAAGCCTGAGCGTAGGCTCCTTTATTGAAACGTTTAAAATGAAAAATGCTGCGCTGTCTCCGGCGGGGTTACCGGTCGTAACCTTCTCCGAAGATATCAGCTTCCACCTCAACGGTGACAACGTTCACGCCGTACATGTCCCGCACGCTCATACTAATGGCGACAGTTTTATTCATTTCAAAATCGCCAATGTGATCCATGCCGGAGATATCTTCTTTAACGGTTTTTACCCCTTCATCGATGTTCAACATGGTGGCTCTCTCAAAGGGATGATCAAGGCAACAGACAAACTTTTAGCGTTGGCAGATGAAAAAACAAAGATCATTGCGGGTCATGGTCCACTGGGAAATAAGGTCCAACTCAAGAGCTATCGTCAGATGCTCGGAACTGCCTATGCTCGACTTTCAAAGTTAAAAAATGAAGGAAAAACCGTCGAAGAAGCGATCGCCGCATCCCCCCTCGCCGACCTTGAAGAAACCTGGGGTGATGGCCTTTTCAAGGGTGAGCGTTGGATCGAGTTGGTCTATGCCGGGGTTTATTGATTGTTATTTAAATGACAATCAAGTTCAGCAGACGAACATCGAACAAACTATAGAAGGGAGCCTGATATGTTGCGTTTTATATTTCTTTCATCTGTCGTTCTCATCTGTTTCATTGCACCATCCATTGCCATTGGTGATTCCCACAACCCGAAGCGAATCATACCGGCAGAAGCCATAAAAAAATTGAATTCAGGTGAAAAAATTCTTTTTCTCGACACTCGTACCTCTGCAGATTGGACAGCTAGTACAAAAAAAATTGCTGGTGCTTTCCGTGTCGACAGCAGTGAGATTCTGACTCAAATATTGCGCAAAATACCAATGGAGAGGCTGATCGTCACCTACTGCACCTGACCGAATGAACAATCAAGTGCCGGTCTGGCGCGAAATCTTATCAATGCAGGTTTTACAAATTCGTATCCGTTAGAGGGGGGCTTGAACGCTTGGCTGGACGCAGGCTATCCTTCTGAGAATATTCAGAAATAGGGTCATAATGAAAAAGCTGGACTCCTTTTAAAAGGTAGCCCAGCTTGGATTATACTAATTTGAAATCAGCAAAAATCAATGAATCTGTCTCTGCTCCATAAATAAATTACTCCCCTGACGAGACTTAGCGGCCTTTTTGGTTTCCGTACAGATATCAATAATTTCATGTGCTGTTGACAGCTTACGCATGGTCAGGTCAACGGCGCCCAGACTGAGGCTGACAAAATCATATTGTTTATTGTTCCCTTCCCGATCAGTGGAAACAACATAACCCCTCTTTATATCCTCGGCAGAATAGAATTCGCGAATACCTTTGTCGATGCGCTTGATGATTTCAGCAGCAACCGCGCTGCATTTGTCTGCCGGAACGATAATAACAAAATCGTCACCCCCGATATGGCCCAGAAATGAGTCTCCACAACCGACAAGATGCATGGAGACTCTGATCACATTGGCAGTAAAGACAATAATCGTGTCGCCCTGGGCAAAGCCATACAGATCATTGTAGACCTGGAAGTTATCAAGGTCGGCATAGATGACTGTAACTGCAGCGCTATCATTCAAAATCCTGCTCAACTCAGCCATGATGCTGTTATTACCAGGCAAGCCAGTGTTGGGGTTCGCGTCCAGAGCCAGGTGGTTCAGCCGCTTCAATTCGTTAATTGCTTCACAGAACTTGAGTTGGTTTTTTATCCGCGCTCTGACCGTGGGGGCATTGAAAGGTTTGATAATGTAGTCAACAGCACCGACTTCGAAGGCCTTGGCCTCTGCGGCGACAGTATTAAGGGCGGTGACAAAGATCACGGGAAGGGCTGAAGTCTGTTGATCAGACTTCAATTTTCGACAAAGTTCAAAACCGTCTCCGTCAGACAAAGTCGTTTCAAGCAGGAGCATATCGACGCTGGCCGTTTTTAACTTTTTTAAAACCTCTTCGACAGATTTAGCCGTTACGACATGATAGTCGCTTTGCAGGGTGCCGATCAGCGTGGCCTGATTCAAAACCTTAGGATCAGCAATCAGAATCTTTTTTTTTACGGCGACCATGAATAAGACCTTAAAGCCTGATTAAATTGACAGGCTGATGCGCTTGTCTGCATACAGCCCATAACTTTTGGCCGTCTGCGGATAGAGGATCGCCCGGCGCTCAACTTCATCGCTCTCCACCACCCCAAGGAGAACGCTGATCTTTAAATTCAACAGCTCTTCGCTGGCTCCCGATGTCGAACCAGCCCGACTGAATATCAGCCGCAAACGATTCTGCTGTTTAACGCAAAGCCCCTCTTGATCAATCTCGTCGACAATTTTATGGCTAAATTTTCCGGAGGAAATTATCAGTCTTTCAACAATCAGATTGTATTCGATCAATCCCTCTGCTGAGATCGGAAACAGCTCCGAATTCCCGCTATCAATCCTGCGGTCACGTGCACATCTGATTCCAGAAGGATCACTGTCTATCTGTTGCACAAGATGCTCTATGCTTTCCAGAGGGATTTTCAATTGCAGGAGATGCGGGATCAGGTTTTCCTCAACAATCGCCAGACCCAAATTTTGCATCTCAGCATCAGCTGTAACCATGTCGACCTTGTTGATTTGTGCCGAGGCTTCCAGCTCTTTGATCAGGCTGCGTAACTTTAAAAAACGCCGCGGATCCTGGTCCTTCTTCTCTTTTTCAGAGTCATTCGCTCGATCTGGATAATCCTCTGATCGTGGTTCCTTTGAGTTGATACGGGGAAACGGAGAGATCGCTTCAATGCTTCGCAGTAGGTCCTGAGTCGGAAGTGTTGGATTTTTGATATAGCCTGTCATCATATCCTCCCTACCCCCTCTTTTAAAATCCTCCTGTTTACTTATCGACCGCTTGTCAGAAAAGTTTTAATGAATCAGAAACAAAAAGACACCGAGCTATTAAGAGCGGTGCCTTTTTGTTATCAGAAATCTGTCTGTTGTCGCTTCGGGCCGCTAAAACATCCCTTTTCGCATCTGCTCTTGAATCAAGGCGTTAAGCTTCGCGTCGACGTTCTCCGGTGTGATCTGCTGCTGGCGGCAGATCTCCTCAACCTGTGTCAACCGACTGGGAATCTGCATATCACTCAAGTTCAGAAAATGACCGGTCCGCTTGCCGACCTGAAAACAGGCCCGTTCCTGCGGTGGCAGATTGATGAATTTCTGCAGAACAGCGATGAGCCGCTCCTTGTCTTGCGGCAGGGTCCCGTCGATCTCCTGCAGCAGGTTGAACATGTGATCACTCTTGATCCGGCTGGTGACGTTGTCGAGATTTTGGATCAACAGCAGGATTTCCTCGGCCTGTACCAGATCTGAAGGGCGCTGCCAGTGGCAATCTTCGGCTCCGGCAAACAGGTCATTAGAGTCAGGGATGCGTAAGGTCCGAAAGCGGATAAAGTCGGGATTGATCTGATTGAGAGCATCGGCGGTCTCCAGGGCATGTTCCCTCGAAAACTCACGCCCGCCAATGCCGATCAGGACATATTCGGAGAGTTCGATCCCGGCCTGCCTGGTCTTGACCCCGGCTTCAATTTGCTGGGCTTTGCTGACCCCTTTTTTGATCATCTGCAGCACCGTATCAGAGGCGGTTTCCAGCCCGATGTGGATACGGTTCAGTCCGGAAGCGGCCATCTGCTGAAGATGATCCTCACTGATCCGGGCGATCGTGGCAGAGCGCGCGTAGCTGGTGATCCGCTTGATTTCGGGGAAACATTCTCTGAGATGGGTTAATACCCTGATGACCTGATCCGGCTTCATCACCAGGCTGTCAGCATCCTGCAGAAAGACCGACTCCATCCCGCCCTGAAGCCAGTTGCGAGCCGAATAGAAAGCCTGCTCATCGCCCGGGGAGAGTTCTTGGAGGTTAAGCTCCGCAGAGCCCGGTTTGTTCTTGAGCAGATCGATGAAACCGGCGAGGGTATCGATATCCTGAATGACATCGGCAACCGGTCGCAGCGAAAAGGGATGCTTTTTATAAACTGAGCAGAAGGTACAGCGGTTCCAGGGACAGTTGCGGGTCAGGCGCAACAGCAGACTGCCAGCCTCACTAGGCGGCCTGATCGGCCCAAGTTCAAAGCCTGCATAATCTTCCATCCTTACTCCTTCTTTACAGCCCTTGCAGAGGTCCCTGCATCATCAGCATCCCGACGGAGGTCACCGCCAGCAGGAAAAGAAAGGCGACCCCCATACCGATCCGTTTCCCCATAGGAACATCGTAGTAACGGGCTCGCTCGGTTTTAGATGTCTTAAACGATTTATAGATCTGAAAACTACCCAACAACAGAATCAGGGCAATAATCGGCGACCAGGTCAGATAGAAGAGCGCCCCCGCTCCCAGCAATCCCAGTATCCAGAGCTTGGGACTGATGACGCCGATAATCCGTCCACCATCCAGCGGAGAGATCGGCAGCAAATTGAACAGGTTGAGCAGAAAACCGCTCGAAGCCAGGGCGTACCAGAAGAGATTCCCCGTCGCCATGCCGATCGCGACGCAGCCGATGGCGCCAATTGTCCCGAGCAGTGGACCACCGTAGGCCCCCACCGCTTCGACAAAGGCGTTCTTCGGCATCTTTTTCATCACGATGTGCGCGCCGACAAAGGGGATGAACATCGGTGCCGTCGCCGGAATCCCCATCATACGCAGGGCGAAGACATGCCCCATTTCGTGGATGAAGATCAGCGCCACAAACCCCGCAGCAAAAGACCATCCCCAGAACATCGCGTAGGCCCAGATGCTGATCAGCATGCTGATGAAAGTCTTGAACTTGCCGATTTGCAGGATAACGGCCAGATATTTCAGCTTGCCAAAAATGAAGAACAACACAAGTCCGATCGAACCGAACTTGCGCAATCCCCCTTTCGGTTTAGGCTCTGCGGCCACAAAGGAACCATCACCGACAGGGTGAAGGTCCACGACATCTGTAGAGTGGAGAGGCGGTGCCTTCCAGTGCTCAGGCTCAAGGGGATCGGAATTATCTGAAGTTTGTTCAACAGTGTGGGGCGTAGTCACAGTCATATTCTCTTGTTGGGTTTCTCGCATCGACAATACTAAAGGGGTTATTACTTTTTCCCCTTCTTCTCCTTCTTTTCGGCCTTCTTTTCTTTCGGAGTCTTGGTTGCTACTTTCTTAGTTGCTTTCTTACTATCCTGGCCTTTTGCCATGGTGTGTACTCCCTGTTATTTAAAGTTATGCTGCTGGTCCACAATTAGTACTGATCCTCCATCATATACCACTCCTTTAATCGGGAGCAGAATATTTACATTCCGATAATCTCCTGATTATCAGCCGTCCCCCTTAGAAACTCATATTCTATTGATTTATCGAGGCTTTATTGCAATTTATCCATTTCATGATAATGATTATAGGGTAGATATTGGCTCTCTTGCTTTGATGCAATCGCCCCGCCCATGATGAAAGGAGAACGTCCATGGGATTTTTCAGCAAGAAAGTAAATTACCCGGAGCTTGCAGAGGACACTATGGCTGCAAAGCAGATTCACGCTATTGAGGGTTCGCTCAAAGAGTTGATCGGCCAGATTTCTGACCCGCTTGAGGTCGTCCCTGTTGACGGCCACGCTTTTGTCTTCATCGGCAAGCCACCCAAGCGATTCGGCATGGCGATGCTCGATGATGGTGTGCACAGCCTCGGAGCCGCGGCCAAGGAGCACGGGATTGACCAGATCCAACTGCAGAAGATTAACGAAAAGCTACGCAACGCTTACCTTCACTGCCAGGATGCCCCGCGCTATAAAACCAGCATCGACGGCAAAGCAGTGGTGGTTACCCCCAGCGAACAGCTGGCAAAAGAAGTCAGCGAGATCACAAAAAATATTTACAACTGAAGGTTGCAACAATCGGGGCTAAAACCGGGATCGAAACTTTTCGCGAACGAAAGTGTTTCTTCCGGTTTTTTTTTTGCGCGACAGCGTTTACTTCCCGGTAATACTTCTCCATAGCCGCTCATAAGGCAAACTGAGAAAATCGATACTCAAGCGTTCGTGAGACTCCAGCAAAGGAAAACCCCGCCCCTTAACCGCCTCTTCGATCCCCGGCATATGCAAAGCCCCCCAGGGGATCAGAATTGTCCGGTATTTCTGTAACCCTTTCGGCAGGTAACTCAATACCGACTGGTTCCGTTTCTCGACCAGATCTTCCATCAAGATCTGATTGGTCTCCGCGGTCATGTTCTGCTCTGCCCACTGGTTGAATTCGAGGTAGCCACTGCTCAGTGAACTGCTATTCAACAGATAAGTACCGATCGCATTGAGAACTTCAATCGAACGCGGATTAAACTCTTGCAGGTCGATATCGGCACGCAAAATGTCCGGCACATCAGACTCCGCAGAGAACGGCAGGTCGAGCGATTCCGCCTCAATCAGACGACCGGGGAATCTAAGCTTTTCCTGTGAATCCAACCCCAGCAACTCGGCCATCTTACCGTAACTGAATTTGTCTTTCAGCAACCCCTGTTCATCACTGACCCCCTCGGCCAACAACAGGGTCGATCCGGTATTGAAAGAATCCGCAAGCTCAGCGTAGTAGTCCTCGCGCCCCATATGGATCATGCCGGCCAGGCGGATCTCCTTATCATTCTGCGCGTAAACTTTTTCGACCATATAGAGCCCGTTCGGCTTCAAGCGCACGAAGCCGGCGGTATATTCATCGATCAGACTACTGGTCGCCGCATACCCGAACACCAGCATGATCAGGGGGAAGATTGGGATAGTCACCAGACCAAAACGCAGCAAATTCCACCCGCTAAAAGCCGGCCCCTCAAATTGGCTCCGAATTAACAGCAGACTCTCGTCATTCTCGCGCCGGATTGATTCTAGCGCCAGCCAACCGAGCAGCAGTTGTCCGCAGGCCGCATAAAGCAAGTAATGACTTCCCGCAACAGGTTGCAGCGGCCAGAAATCGAGAAGTCCCCACAGCAAATAAGCCAGCAGCGGGACAAAGGTCGCTTTTCTCAGGTGACGATTCAAGCCAAGCCCGTAATAAACCAGCACCGCCAGAATGAACAAAAAGAAATTAGACACACCGAGCAGCCCCCAAAGAGGTTCGAGCTGCCAAGAGGGGGTCAGCAGTTCGCTAAGGATGCTCAAACCAGCAGTCACATGAAACAGGATAAGGAACAGGTTGGCTATTCTTAGCATTTAAATTCTGTAGACTCTGAGTTAAGGGAGAGATGTAAACGACGACAGGCAGGTAATATACAAGAAAAACACAAAGACTGCTCGGCTAAACGCAACGAACCAGATCATGAATGAGAAGTATTGGTAGAGAATGAACCCTCCCCCGCCAAAGTTAACAGCTCCCCTCCTACATCAACAAGCTGGTCTGAACATAAGCCAGATACCCCGCAATGATCACGGCGATTACGATCAGAATAAACACTAATGGTTTAGGCATCTCTTCTCCCTATAACAAGATCATAGAAAACATCACAAAAATTAGTGTAGCATTGCAGGGCATGACTGCAAAATCCCCTCTCTCCCAACAACAGATATAAAAAGGAGCCTTTCGTGGCTGGATCATCAAAAAAAGTTATCTATGCTGCTTTAGCTGGCAACACCCTGGTTGCGATTACAAAGTTTATCGCGGCGACGATGACCGGCAGCTCGGCGATGCTCTCGGAGGGGATCCACTCGGTGGTCGATACCGGCAACCAGTTGCTCCTGCTACTGGGGTTACACAAGGCAAAAAAACCGGCGGACGACCGCTTCCCCTTCGGGCATGGCAAAGAGGTATATTTCTGGAGTTTTGTTGTCGCGCTCTTGATCTTTGCCGTCGGCGCCGGTGTTTCTCTTTACGAAGGAATCCATCAGCTCTCCAATCCATCACCGATCAGCAGCCCCTACATCAACTATATCGTCCTTGTTCTAGCCATGCTCTTTGAGGGCGCAGCCTTCTATTTCGCCCTGACAGAATTTTCGCGCGCCAAGGGTAAATGGGGCTATTTCGAAGCGGTCCGTAAGGGAAAAGATCCGACCACCTTCGTAGTGCTGTTTGAAGACTCGGCGGCGATGCTCGGCCTGCTGGTCGCTTTCTTTGGTGTCCTGCTTTCACAGGTGACCGGTAATCTCATCTACGATGGTCTGGCCTCGATCATCATCGGCCTGATTCTGGGCGGCACGGCGATCTGGCTGGCCTATGAAACCAAAGGGCTGCTGATCGGCGAAAGCGCCAACGTTAAAGTGGTTGCGGATATCCGCAAGGTCGTCGCTGGCTACCCTCAGGTCGAACATGTCAATCAGGTGCTGACCATGCACATGGGACCGCAATATATTTTGGTCAACCTGAGCGTCGATTTTTCTGACCAGACCACTGCCACAGAGCTTGAAGAGACTATCGCCAAGTTGGATACACAAATAAAAGAAGCCTGGCCGAACGTCAAAAAGGTCTTTATTGAAGCTGAGGCGCGCAGATCTGCCCTCACTGAAACGACAGAGAAAGAATCATAAGCTCCTATGGGGATTTCCAAGTACCCATCAGCGGTCAGTCTGCCGCGCATGACAAAGCCCTACCCGACAATCCTCGAATTTCTGGTCGAGCGGTTTCCGAGCATCGAGCAGTCAGTATGGGAAGAACGGATTCAGACGGGCAAGGTACGGGATGAGGCCGGGAGACCGATCACCTTCGCAACACCGTTTAGACCTCAGAAAAAGCTGCTCTACTTCAGAGAGGTCGAAGAGGAGGCCTTGATTCCGCTGAAAGAAAAGATCCTCTTTCAAAACGCTGAGATCCTCGTCGCCTGCAAACCCCCTTTTCTCCCCGTCACGCCATCAGGCCCTTATATCGATCAATGCCTGCTCAATCGCTTGAAAGAAAAACCCGGAAATCAGGAGCTGGTACCACTTCACCGAATTGATCGTGAAACTTCAGGACTGGTCCTCTTTTCGAAGAACAAAGAGACTCGCGGAGCCTACGGTGACCTCTTCTTAAACGATCGTATTGAAAAAACCTATGAGGCTCTTGCCGAGGTCAGTCAGCTCCCGGATGAAAACGACTGGACGGTGGAAAATAGACTGGTCGAGTCGCAACCCTGGTTCCGGATGCAAGAGGTTCCAGGAGTTGTGAACGCTCGATCTCGAATCAAACTCCTGGCGTTCAAGGAGAATCGAGCACATTTCAAGCTCTATCCGATCACCGGCAAGAAGCATCAACTGAGAATTCATATGAGCGGACTCGGTTTCCGCATCATGAACGACAGGTATTACCCGCAACTGCTCCCCAAGCAAGCAGACGATCTGGAAAACCCGCTGCAACTGATTGCACGCAGTCTGAAGTTTGTCGATCCTGTTTCCGGGAGCGAGATGGAATTTAAATCGGAGCGCAGACTCCTTTTTTGATGCAGTCTCAGTCTCACAATCGTGCAATAATATCGAAACTCCGCTTCTGCATACTCCGCGACCTTCAGGTGACCCGATGGAACCAAGCCCCGCATTTAATCACAAGGCCCTGATTGATCTGGCCGCGATGCGCATGCCCTTCGGCAAATATGAAGGGATGCGACTGATCGACCTGCCCGAACCCTATGTGGTCTGGTTTCACAGCCAAGGCTTTCCCGAAGGGAAGCTCGGACAGATGTTGGGAACAGTCTATGAAATCAAGGTCAACGGCCTGGAATACCTCTTCGACCCCTTGCGCTAGTGACCAACCTTATCCCTCAGGAATAGAAAAGCCCATGACTCCAAGTTCATTTTCCAACCTCGCCTTAAAGAATTCGATGCTCAAGAATCTTGACTCACTCGGCTATCACGAGATGACCCCGATTCAGGCCGAAAGTTTGCCATTGATCCTGACGGGATGCGACCTGATAGCCCAGGCGAAAACCGGGAGTGGCAAGACCGCCGCCTTCGGCATCGGTCTCTTGTCGCGACTAGTGGAGAGCTGTTTCAGTGTGCAAGGGTTGGTGTTGTGCCCAACCCGCGAACTCGCCGATCAGGTCTGTAAGGAATTACGCCGTCTCGCCCGTTTTACCAACAACATCAAGATTCTCACTCTCTGCGGAGGAGTCCCCTTCGGGCCCCAGTTCGGCTCCCTAGAGCATGGCGCTCATATCGTCGTCGGCACCCCCGGACGTATCCTCGATCATCTGCAGCGTGGCAGCCTCGACCTTAAAGCGATGCGGACGCTGGTGCTTGACGAAGCCGATCGCATGCTCGACATGGGCTTTGCCGAAGATCTCGCCAGCATCATCGCCGCCGCACCGACGAATCGCCAGACCCTGCTCTTTTCGGCGACCTACCCGAACACGATTGCCAGTATGAGCGCACGGGTGCAACAGAATCCGGTTACGGTCAAGGTTGAAGCTGTTCATGATACCCAGCAGATCGAGCAAACCTTCTTTATGGTGAAACCTGGAGAGCGGCTTGCTGCAGCGGCACGGATTCTCGGTCACTACCGTGCAGAATCGACTCTGATCTTTTGTAATACCAAAAAGGACTGTCAGGAGGTCGCTGAGACTCTAAAAGAACGGGGCTTTTCGGCACTGGCGATCCATGGTGATCTGGAACAACGCGAACGCAACCAGGTGTTAGCGCGCTTTGCCAACAAGAGTGCTTCGGTTCTGGTTGCCACTGATGTTGCAGCGCGTGGGATCGATATTAAAGAGCTCTCCGCTGTCATCAACTACGAACTGACCCGTGACCCTGAGGTCCATATCCACCGCATTGGCCGCACCGGTCGTGCCGGGGAGCAGGGCCTGGCCTTAAGTCTGGTGACCACATCAGAAAATCGGCGCGTAGCAGCGATTGAAGATTATCTCGGTGAAAGTATTGCCCGCGCCGAACTTGAGAGCTTAACCATGCCGTCGTCCGCAAACCACGACGCGCCGATGGTCACGCTCTGCATCGAAGGCGGCCGCAAAAACAAGATGCGTCCCGGCGATATCCTCGGCGCCCTCACTGGTGAGGCCGGGATTCCTGGCTCTGAGGTCGGCAAAATTGATGTCTTCGATTTTCATACCTACGTCGCGATTCGTCGTGCCAGTGCCAAACTCGCCCTGGCACGCTTAAGTGCTAATAAAATCAAGGGCCGGTTTTACAAAATCCGCAAGTTCAACTGAAACTGTCAGGAAGAATAGATTATGAAAATTCAAAAATTGACTGAAGAACACCGCGCCAAGGCCTACGCGCTGCTGCGCCGTGCTTTTCCGAACAGTGAGTACGAAGCGCATCTGATCCAAATGCTTCACGAAAACAATAAGCCGCTCCATGAATGGGTCTGCATCCATACCGGCAAGGCGATCGCCTACATCGCCTTCTCAAACGCCTATCATGGCCGTAACATTTGCGGACTACATCTGGCCCCGATGGCGGTGAGTCCAGATTTTCAGCGTCAGGGGGTCGGTGCTGAGCTTATGCGTTTTGCCTTACGGCAGGAAGCGATCAAGAACGAGGCGCTTTTCGTGTTGGGAAAACCGGCCTATTACCTTAAATTTGGTTTTGAGCGCTGCAGTGAACCCATATGCCCTTACGATCAAAACAACGCCCATTTCCTGAGCATGCGGAATGATGGCAATTCCTGCTTTACGATCGGTTATGAGCCAGAGTTTAAGGCGGCAGCAAAAGCACCGAAACCGCCCAAATCAACCCGTGCACCCAGGCCCAAAGTAAAGGCGCGGCGTTAAGCAAAATTACCAATTCGGGAGCCGAAGTGAAATCAACATCACAACTCTATCTACTGGATGGGTCCAGCTACATCTACCGTGCCTACTATGGCATTCGCGAGCGTGCCACCGCTGACGGTATGCCGACCAATGCCATCTTCGGCTTCACCCGAATGCTGCTGACTCTGATGCAGGAGAACCGTCCCGATTACCTGGCGGTCGTCTTCGACCCACCCCGTGAAGAGACCTTCCGCAGGAAGCTCTATCCCGACTATAAGGCGAACCGGGATGCGATGCCTGAGGAGCTTGCCGCCCAGGTTCCATACATCAAACAGATTCTGCAGGCGCTCAACATCCCATCCCTCGAAGCACCAGGGTTTGAGGCCGATGATCTGATTGCCACTCTAGCCCGCCGCCATGCCTCCGAAGATCTTCAAGTTACGGTCGTCACCGGGGATAAAGACCTGATGCAGATCGTCGACGACCGGATTGATCTGCTCGACACCATGAAGGGGAAACGATCAGGCCCGCAAGAAGTCATGACCCGCTTCGGAGTCCCCCCGGAGCTGGTGACAGATGTTTTAGGGTTGGCGGGCGACACCTCAGACAATATCCCTGGTGTCCCTGGTATCGGCGAAAAAACTGCGGCCGACCTTGTTCAGGGCTACGGCTCCATGGAACGCGTCTTCAAATGGAAGGACCAGGTTAAAGGGAAGAAACGCCGCGAGAACTTGATCGCTTTTGAAGAACAGGCGATCCTCTCAAAAATCCTGGCAACAGTCCGTTATGACGTCCCGCTGGAGACCCCCTTAACCGATCTGCAGCGACGCGAACCCAATCTATCGGCCCTGATTCCCCTGTTGCGTGAGCTGGAGTTTGAGACCCTGGAGGTCGCCTTCACTCCTCCACCACCAGACCTGGTTGAAATCTACAGCGATGGCTCAGGCAGAGACTCGGGCCCTGGCGGTTACGGCGTAATCCTGCGCTACGGAAAGCACGAAAAGGAGCTGAGTGGTTTCGAACCTGTAGCGACCTCACAGCGGATGGAATTACTGGCAGCGATCAGGGGGCTTGAAGCCTTAACGACTCCCAAAACTGTTCGTCTGTTCAGCGATTCACAATATCTGGTCCGGGGGATGAGTGAATGGATTGACGGCTGGATCAGGGACGGACGGCTAGACACCCCGGATGCGCTGGCAAATCAGGACCTCTGGAAGCAACTTGTTCCGCTCGCGCAGAAACATCAGATCAGCTGGCAATGGGTGCGCGGTCATGCAGGTCACCCCTTCAATGAGCGCTGCGATAAGCTGGCAAAACACGCCGTCGATGCAGGAATGCAGGCAGCAAATCCTCCTGCGATTGTCATCAAGGAAGAGAAAAATATCCCTGAACCTGTTGAACCTGAAATTGATCGGGTCAAGGATTATTCAGAATTCGGAACAGAAGATGACGGTCAACTGCGACTCGTTTAAACAGAGTGGGGGACAAGTCTGTTTCAGATATCCTTAGATAATCCATGCGCCAGAGAAACCAACTTAAAAAGAATGGCCCATCAAGAGATAGATGGGCCATTTTGCATCTTATGACGCTTGCTTCAGCGTCCAGCATCATAATGTGGACGTGCTATATCTCTATTCGTTCAAAGCTTCGTGAACCCTGCCGACCATGTCGGGTGATGGTTTGAGGGTTTTGTCCCCCTCATCCTGCCATTTTGAAGGGCAGCCCTCATCCGTCTTTTTCGCCAGATAGAGATTCGCTTTGTATTTACGCATCAATTCATCAATGTTCCGGCCCATGTTGTAAAAGTTGACCTCTGAATTCATCAATATACCTTCAGGGTTGATGATGAAGGTGCCCCTTAAAGCGAGGCCAGAGGTGTCATCGTAGACGCCGAACATGCGCGACAAGTTTCCGGTCGGGTCAGATCCCATCGGATATTTTACGTCGGCAAGCTCTTTTTCATGGCGCTGCCAGGCCAGGTGTACAAATTGCGTATCGGTACTGACTGTAATCACTTCAGCGCCCATTTTGCTGAAGCGTGCGTACTGCTCTGACAGAGCAGCAAATTCGGTCGCTCAGACAAAGGTAAAGTCAGCGGGGTAGAAAAATAGAATGGTCCACTTTCCCGCTGACTTTTGGCCTTCTAGGCTGATCTTGCCAAAATTCTTCACGACGGGATCGTAAGTATCGATCTCAAAATCCGGAACCGGATGGCCCAATTTAAGACAAGTTTCCTGACAATCACTCATGACAATGCCTCCCTTAAGGTTGGTTTTGTTGGGGACTGTTTAAGCCGGTATAAAAAAGGATAACCCGAATAGAAGGTCAGTCAAGATGAGGGGGTAGATTATTTTTCAGCAATGAAAGAACTCGGTTTTAAATGAATTTTATTCGGAGTCGCTAAAAGGCCCGACACTTCTTGAGTGCCGGGCCTTTTTAGTTCTATTCAAGTTCAACCGCTGTGGGGGGCTGATAGTCGTCGTACTTTTCACGCCGCCAACGAAACGGCAGATCGACAATGGTGCCGGGCTCTTTGATCTGATAAAGCGCGCGCAATGCTTCTAACACAACGGCTCGTTGCTGTGGAGAATTACCCGGTTCTCCGAGTGGATGGCCGAAAGGCCAGCGCAGAAAAACAGTCCGTGGAGGCTAGACCTTCTCCGAGTATTCTCGGACGATTGTAATCCCGATCGTGGCAATCCCAACCTTTTCAATCTCTCTTTGAATCAATCCCACGGATTGATTGCAGATGCCTCAAGCCGGCGTTAAGAGGACCAGGTCGACCTGATCCGTCTTAAGTTTGGCCGCGACTTCTCGGGCGGTCTTTTCGACAAGTGTAGTGATATGTCGACCGTCGATATGTCCCATGAAGGCATAATGGGTCTGTGCAAGACTGCCGAGCACCCCTTCTCTGACCAATTCGCGGAGAGGTCCGAGCGGAAAGATGATGTTCGGATCTTTGCGGGCATCAGTGTGATCGTAATAGTCGTGGGTGATTTGGAAGTCATTAAATAGTTCCTCCCCGTTCAGCGCCCGGAAACTCGGGTCGCCGTCACTATCATTCATATCAAAAGGCTGTTGCTTTTGATGGTGAATGCCTGAAGTCGTCACCAACGCCAACTTGGCCTGTCGCAAAGGTTTGGCTGGTGTCGCCCAAGGGATCTCTCCAGCGCTCTCTTGCGGTTGATAACCATCAATAAAGCGCTGCGCCAAACCTGGTACAACTGTCGCTAATCGGGTCAGGGCCCGATTCTTAAAACGTGTCAAATTCATTAATGAACCACTGGTTTAATTGTTAAGTCCTGCCCCAACGTCTAAGCCCAAAGTCATGCTGACCTGTACCGAACTGTCTACCTGTCCCTGCGCATTTATGATCGGCAGAGTCGGATTGTTGGCCCATTCGATCCAGGATCCGTCATAGTTCTTGACCTTATCATATCCCAAGCCAAGGAGGACAAGGGTCGCATAAGAGGAACGGATGCCCGTTTGACAATGAGCAACAATCTCTTTTTCCGAGGTTAAACCATGCGACTGCAGCAGCGCAACGATCTCCTCGCGATTTTTTAATACCTTAACACCATTAACCTCGGTCTGCAGGTTGGTCCAGTTGAACGTCACGGCACCGGGAATATGTCCTCCACGATCCGCACGGACCTTGACGCCTGCAAATTCCTCGGGAGTCCGTGTATCCCAGATTACCACACTGGGGTTTTCCAGGCGGGTGTAAATATAGTCGGCATCGGCACGCGCCTCTAGATAATCAGCATCAGCCGTCAAAGCATAATGGCTCGGTTCTGGACTGGCACTCGGCAGCAGACTGGTCAAACGGTCCTCGGCGGCCCACTTGTCATAGCCGCCATCGAGGACGTAGGAATTTTTATGTCCATGATAACGCAGCGTCCAGACCAAACGTGCCGCATAGGGGTTATCATCCTCCGCATAAACGACCAGAGAACTCTCCGGAGTCACACCCAGAGAACTCAGCAACTCCGTTATCGCCGCTGCGCTCGGCACCAGGCTTTTTACCTGGTTGCGGGTGTCCAAAAATTGGCTCCGCTCGACATGGAATGCCCCGTCTACATGCCCCAACAGGTAGAAAGGGATTTTACGCACATCAAGAACTACGACTTTCTCTTTGTTGGATTCCAACCAGTCAGTACTGACAAAATAGTCGCTAAGCGCCGCATGCCCGATACCTGGCAGAGCAAATAATAGAACAGCCAATAAACCTTGACTAAAACGTTTCATATCCAATCTCCATTGTTTATAAGTTTTGCAGGTTTATATATTGCATATTCTACAGTGTCAAGCTTTACTTCAACACAGGTATAATCGCACAAATTACAGTTAAATAAGTTCAGTGCCATGAAGACAGGTCTGAACAAGAAAATAGATAACAATGAAGATGAAGACATGAAGGGGTATTGCGAGGACGCGGATCAATTGCTGAGTCGGAAAAGTAACAAGACAAACCAGTGAAGAGTTAAAAGGGAGAAAAACGATATTCCACTTGCTGTTTAGCCGATGGGGTTGGCCCAAGGTTGAAGCCTGCCTACCTTCTGGCCGAAACTGAGCCTTCCAACTGCCCTTGGGCATTTATGATCGGCAGGGATGAATTATTGGCCCACTCGATCCAGGAGCCATCATAGTTCTTGGCCTTCTCATACCCCAGACCAAGCAGCACCAGGGTAGCATAGGCAGAACGAACCCCTGTCTGGCAATGAGCAACAATCTCCTTATCAGAAGTTAATCCATGAGACTGGAGAAGAGCGACAATCTCGTCACGACTCTTTAAAACTTTGACTCCATTGATCTTGGTCTGCAGGTTGGTCCAGTTCAATGATATGGCATCCGGGATATGGCCACCTCGATCAGCACGGACATCCGTTCCATCATGCTCACCATAACTTCGAGTATCCCAAACCACCAAACTCGGATTCTCCAGTCGGGTGTAAATAAAATCGGCATCGGCACGTATCTGGAGATAATCGGCATCAGCAGCCATTACATACTGGCTCGGCTCTCGGCTGACGCTTGGAAGGTTGCTGATTTCACGAGTTTCAGCGGCCCATTTTTCATAGCCGCCATCGAGAACATAAGAGTTTTTATGGCCGTAATATCGCAGCGTCCAGACCAAGCGTGCTGCATAGGGGTTGTCATCTTCGGCATAAACCACCAAGGTGCTCTCTGACGTCACCCCCAACGTACTCAGCATCTCCGTCATGGCGGGCACAGTCGGCACCATGCTTTTCACCCGATTACGGGTCTGTAAAAACTTGTCCCGCTCAACATTATATGCCCCGGCAACATGTTTTTTAAGATAGGAACGGGCCTTGCGAACATCGACGATGACGACCTGGGTACGGTTAGCTTCCAGCCAATCAGTACTGACAAAGTAGTCACCGAGTGCCGCAATACTAACGCTGGGCAGTGCAAACAAAAGAACGACCAACAAAACCTGAACTAAATTCTTCATTCCCTGACTCCATTGTTGATCGATTCTGAAAAGTCTAGCAGGTTCAGATTTACCATAAATATGCTCAGCTTTTAACTCTCAAATTATACAGCCGACAACTGTGACTTGTCTAGCGGCCTCTGTACACAAACGCCGAGCCCATTCAGAATCTCAAACAGAGGTCGAATCTAAGGTTTTCCAGAGATCAATAATAAATTTAATGCTACATTACGAAGATGGTTAAGATTTCTTCGATACTGAGGGAGGCAAGATGACAACCTTGGCTTTTGATGTTTATGGCACCTTGATCGATACTGCCGGAGTCGTCTCTGCCCTCCGTACAAAAATCGGTTCTCAGGCCGGAGTGGCAAGTGATCTCTGGCGCAGCAAGCAACTCGAATACTCATTTAGACGTGGTTTGATGCAGAACTATAGCGACTTTGCAGTCTGCACTCGCCAAGCACTCGAATACGTCTGCAACAGCATGAACCTGCCCCTCAGTCACGACGAGCGCGAAGAGCTGCTTGCCAGCTATCGTAGGCTGCCAACCTTTGCTGACGTCACATCCGGGCTAGAAGACTGCCGCGCATCGGGGATGAAACTCTATGCCTTTTCCAACGGTCGCCCGGATGATGTTCATGGTCTACTCGAACAAGCTGACATCCGTGATTTCTTCGAGGACGTGGTCAGCACCGGTGAGATCAGCAGCTTTAAACCGAACCCCGGTGTCTACGCCCACTTCCTGCGGCGAGCCGACTGTGCCGGATCTGAAGCCTGGCTTATCTCTGGAAACCCGTTCGATGTTATAGGTGCTATCTCGGCCGGAATGCGTAGTGCCTGGGTACAACGCAATCCGGCATCAATCTTTGACCCCTGGGAGATCAAACCGACTCTCACAGTCGCCAGCTTGCTGCAACTGTCCACAGCGGTTCACAATAGCGAGAACTGTTCCACATGAATGTCCACCGCAGACAGGAGCAGAAATGAATTCATATTTTACGGTAACCAAAAAAGTCGCCATCGGTTATCTGGTGTTCATCACTTTCAGTATCCTCGCAGTTGGCTATGCCCTGATCAGCCTGCATGAACACGACCGCCGCACTGAGCATCTGGTCGGAGGCCAGTTCCAAGCTTTCACCCTGTTACGGGATATCCGCCAGAACCTGCTTGGCCAGGAGAATCTTGAAAAACAGTTCATCATTTTACGCGACACAGAGCTCCTGATATTACTTGAGCGGCGAAACACAGACCTGGAGAGTATTCTCTCCAGCCTCAAATCTTCCCCCTTGCCGCGCTATTTCAAATCCCTGCCCGCTAAAGTTGCCGAATACTCTACCCAAGCCCGACACCTGGCACAGGTCAGTACCGAGGGGGACTGGGATCGGGCCGCATCGATCTCCTCAATTACGACTGAACCGCTCCGCAAACAACTACTCGCAGATCTGGCCGACCTCAGGACCCAACACCAGACAACACTGGACAAAGACCTGTCCGAGCTGTCGCTACAGAGCAGAAAAGCTTACCGGATGACCCTGCTCATCACCCTTATCGGTATCATCCTGTCAGCCCCTGCCGCCATCACTGTAATCGTCAGCATTCACCGCTCGGTCAAGGCTTTACAAAAAGCCACGCACGACATTGCAGCGGGGAATTTCGATAATGAGATAGATATTCGCAGCAACGACGAGTTCGGCCAGCTTGCCCAGGACTTTGCCAGAATGGCTCTCAAGCTCAGGGAACATGAGCAACTCAATCTGGATGCCAACCCTCTGACCCGTTTGCCCGGAAACCTCACGATTGACCGTGAACTGGAAGGTCGCATCGCAAAAGAGATTCCCTTCGCGCACCTCTATATTGACCTCGACAACTTCAAGGCATACGGTGATCACTACGGCTACAAGCATGGCAGCGACGCCATCAACATGGTCGGCAAGCTTCTAAAGGAGGTCGTTGAACAGAACGGCGGAGAAAACGATCTGGTCGGTCATATCGGTGGAGATGATTATGTGGTTCTGACTGATCTGGAGCGGGGCGAGAAGATAGCCAAAGCCATCATCAGCTCCTTCGACAGTCGCGTTCCTGAGCTTTACAATAAAAAAGATCTCAAAGCAGGCTTCATCATGGGCACCGACCGGCATGGAATAAAGCGTTCATTTCCGCTCCTGACCATGTCGATAGCCATCACACTCTCCGAAAACCTGGACCATCCTTCGGTATTGGAAATCAGTAACAACTGTGCGAGAATGAAAGAACACCTCAAACGACTCAAAAACAGCAACTATCTCATCGACCGCAGAAAGCATTTAACATGACATCTGCTACAATCCATGCGCTTTTTATTCCACTGTTTTTTCTCATGCTGACAGGCTGCACTCTGCCTGCGATGTCCTTTTCAGAGAACAAGGAATCCAAACTCTTTGCAGATGGCCTCGACCGGTACATCACCAACAGCGACCCAACGACCCTGGAACAGTTACCGCTTCTATATCCACAAGGAGAATGGCGGGTCAGAGCAGAGACTATTCTCGACCTGGCCGATCAGAAATTACAGCATCAAGCTCTATTGGATTCAAACAAGAAAGAACTCGCCAAATGTCAGGACGAAAAAAAGGCCCTGGACCAGGATAATAAGATGCTGGAAGGAACCTTAAATCAATTAAAAGAGGTGCTCATCGATACGGAGCTAAAAGCGAAGTAGACTTTATGCCAGACCCTGAACAATCGCATGCGCGATCTTTTCACTATAGGCGTTCAATTTCCAATGTCCGGGGCTCCACCCTTTCAGAAAACGATGAAAATCTGTCCAGGCCAGGGGGAACATCTCTCGCCAATCAGCTTCCACAGCATTCGCATTGATAGCCGGCTGAAGCCGCGCCAGGGCTTGTCGTAGCGCCGCAAAATAACAATCGAGTACCCAGTCCTCGTTCCGCTCACAATCCCTTTCACTCAGACAGCTCCCGATAAAATATGCAACATCCTTCATTCCGCAGCCACCCCCCACATACTGAAAATCGACTGCCGCAACCTGTTTCCCATTGGGTGAAAAACAGAAGTTCGCCAGCTTGGCATCACCATGAACCAAGGTCTGGTAGGGGCTGCCTTGCAACAATTGATCGATAGTTGCAGCCGCCTGTTTCAAAGAGAGGTCATTGAGAGCCTCGAGTTCATCGGGCCGAGTTCCCAGGTGCCAGTAGGTCCCCTGAGGCCAGAGGCCTTCAGGTTCAGCCCCAAAAAAAGTGGCGTGAAAATTGGCCAGCCAATGCAGACAGACTGAAATTTCTTTTTTGCCGACAGTCTCCCTTCGCGCCGAAAAACCGGCTTCGTCGAGATCTTCCAGAACCATCAGCGTCTCAGCGCCACGTGCTTCCAACGCCAAGCACTGAGGCGTCCGGCAGGCTGCAGCGCAACGGACACTCCACTCGGCATACCAGGCGGTCTCCACTTCGTAAGAACGTACCTTTCTGAGATGAGAACGATCGGTATTCCAGCCACGCGGGTGGGCTATCTGATCGGGGAAGTGAACATGCTTCACCACAACCCGTCTTCGCTCCGTACCACTCAGCTCATAACGAAGAATAGCGCCATAGCCGCTCCAAAGTTCCTGAATCACTTCTATTAAGCTGATATCGCTTGCGCCAGTGGCGTGTTTGATTATTTTCTGAAAATCTTCATGCATCGTCTTCTGAATTGCTCCCGGAAAGAGTGCGCTGTCGCAGGAAGCTGCTAATACAGTCATGAGCCCAACGATAGTCGCCGTCACAGCAACTCTCGGCGATGAAGGCCAGATCCTCCCGGTTATAGCCACACCCCTCTTGTTGTTTCATCCCTAAGTTTTCGAAACGATCGATTAGCACTTTGTCCCAGTAGTATTCCTCAATCGACTTGCTACCGTCCTTCTCTACAATCCTTGTTTCTGTGCAGGGGATCAGACTCTTCAGCGACCGGTGGGACAAACCCAGAGATTTTGCGGCCACAGCAATATTGAGGAGCTCGCTCCCTTGCTTCTTGCGAATAATACTTCGGTCGCGGCCAGGGGTATGTTTATGGGAACAGGCAGAGTACGGCCTCAGGTAATCGATCAGTTCACTGATCTCAGCCGCTGCGAAATCCTCACCAGCGAAGATAATCCGATACTGAAAGTCTAGCGTCTCCAGGCGGCAGTCGAAGCTCGGTGCGGTCAAACTGTCTCCCTGCTTCACCCGTAGCGACAGGTTGTGCTCGAATTCGAGGATCTCGGCGTGAGCATCCTCTTTTTCCATGTAGCGTTCAATTATTCTGTCTGTAAGCGGTCCCTCTTCGAGATAGAAGAACAACTCGCCATCTAAGCTTTCGACCATTTCTAAAAGTTCTGAGATCATGTCATTCACTTGCTAACTGTTACGTCGGGGCACGGATAGTTCTGCGCATAACGCAGCCAACAACAAACTACCAACAATACCCCCTCGATTCCACTCTAGATTTCCCGGCAACGCTCCTTGCTAAATCACCACCACCTTCTATCCTATTAGAAGATCTTTTATCCAATTTAGACAAATGGAGTTTTCATGCTTGATCGCTTGGATATCACCAAAAACTGGTTACCTCGCTACACCGGAATGCCGCTAGAGAGCTTCGGTGACTACATTTTGCTGACGAACTTTCAGCGTTACGTCAACAGATTCGCTGAACTATTCGGCTGCGACATTCAGGGCGAAGGCAAGCCGATGCAGTCAGCAACCAACAGTAACGGCCTGACTATTATCAATTTTGGCATCGGCTCGGCGAATGCGGCTACCATCATGGACCTGCTCAGTGCCATACAGCCGAAAGGAGTATTGTTTCTCGGCAAGTGCGGCGGGCTGAAAAAATCGACAGAGATCGGCCACTTCATTTTGCCGAATGCCGCGATTCGTGGTGAGGGAACCAGCAACGATTATTTCCCAGTCGAAGTTCCGGCGCTGCCATCATTCAAGCTGCATAAATTTGTATCTGAAAAGATTATCGACCATGGCCACGATTACCGCACCGGTGTGGTTTACTCAACCAATCGACGGATTTGGGAACATGATCAGAATTTTCAGGAGAAGCTTAAAAAAACCACCAGTATCGGCATCGACATGGAGACTGCGACCATTTTTATTGTCGGGCACTACAACATGATCGCACGTGGTGCACTGTTGCTCGTCTCTGATGTGCCAATCACACCCGAGGGTGTAAAAACCGAAGAATCTGACCAACAAGTGACCCAGCTATGGACCGACAGTCACCTGCAGATCGGCATTGACGCAATGACCGAGATTGGCGAGAAGGGTGAAAAAATTAAGCATTTTCGGTATTGAAATCCTGCCGGACTGATGATCCGCAGGATGAGCATAAATATGTGGTAAAGATTGAGAGAGATACACCAATTTTACAGTTGCAGGAGAGACCATGAGAACAGTTAAAGATCTAATGGATACCCGTCAGGGAGAGGTCTACACCATCAAGTCTTCGCAGACCATCTATCAAGCCTTGTTACTACTGGCCGAGAAGAATGTCGGTGCCCTGCCGGTTTTAGAGGAGCGTCGTTTGGTGGGGATCATTTCCGAGCGAGACTACGCCCGCAAGGTCATCCTTAAGGGCGCATCGTCACTCGACACGATGGTCAAGAAAGTCATGACCGAGCGCCTCATCTCTGTCGATCCGGAAACCTCTCTGGAGAAATGTCTCGATATCATGACCAAGCGCAAGGTGCGGCATCTGCCAATTATTGAGAATGAAGATCTGGTCGATTTCATCTCTATCGGTGATCTGGTCGAGAAGGTGCTGGCGGACAAAGATCGTCAGATCACCGAGCTCTCAAACGCAAAACCTTCCTGAGTTTCACCTTCAACAATTCGTGACCCTGAACTTGCGTTACTGTGGCAGATCGATCGTGACGGTTTTGCCGCCGTATTTATGAACCGAATCGTGACCGAGAACTGTAACACTTCCTGTTTCGCCGGGGATCATTACATTTGGTAAGCTGCGGGTGAAAGGTTGCTCGTTGATATGCGGGTGATACAAAACACGTGTTCCTAAAACATCGCCCTCCGCATCAATGATCTCCCATTTGTTCGCAAAGTGGTCCCAACCTGCATCCTGATGGGAGAGGGTGACTTGAAAGAGATAGGTATTGTCACCACTCTTTGTCACCTCGACCTTCACCACATCAACCTCTCCAGCCTGTGCGGACACAATCGAAATCAGAATCAGCAGGATCGAAGCGAGATAAATTTTCATCGGTCTCTCCCCATCTAAAGTCCAAGGTCTATCATATTGGATTCTACCACTGAATGAATTGATTGCGTAAAGACCGCGGCCCTCCCTGAAGAGAGCTCGCAAAGGTCACTTGTGTTTCGGCACCTCGGCAGCGTCCAGAATCTGGACAATCCGTCTGGCGTTACCAGCAGTCATCTCAGCGATGGGGATGAAGAAGAAAGCATTTTTGTCATGGTAAAGAAGAAAGCCTGGGTTCAATTTACGGTACCCTACAAAATTATCCCAAGGCTGGCTGTAGCCCGAGTTTTCGCTACGCACCGATATCTCTGCCGGGGAGACCGCCACCGTCAGTTCCTTACCGAAGAAGGGGTGCTGACAGGCACCACGTAACGATTTTAAGATCAACAGGTGTTTCGCCAAAACACCATAAAACCCGGTCGCCATCATCAATCCGGCGATGATGCGCGACTCATAAAAGCCACCAAAACCGAGGGCCCCGATAACAATGCAGATCGCACCCCACAGGTAATGAAATTTTATCGAAGGATCACAACCGTAGTGAGCATCGTAAAATTGCCGCCAAAGATCTTTGGTGAGTCGGTAGTTGAGGATGATGGTATCGGACATCGGTTTATACTTTTTTGTGAGAGTGAATTCAACGCAAACAACAGGATTGTTTTACCCTATGAGCAAGGTTTTGTCGTGGCGTTTTTTGGGAGCAGTTGCGATCACGATCCAGCGATGAGTGGTTTTCAAATGAGTTCGTCAAAATCCCCCCATGGTGTCAAATAGCTTAATCAGGTAGGATGGGCGGATAATAAGCAGCTGTCCCTATCCTCAAGGGTTCTTCTGCACCACTACAGAAACAAGTCGGCCGGGATCAGACCACCCGTTTAACTTGAGTTTCGACAACACTACGAAGGAGGAGATGAAGAATGAAAAAAATGGTACTGGTAGCAATCTGTTGCCTCTTCGCTACGGGAGCCCTGGCAGAGACACAGTCTTTTCAGATGAGCTTAATCCCTGATATCGCCATTCAATCCCGAGCCGCCCATATCAAGGGGGTCTCACTGAGTATCTGGGGCGAAAATCCACAAAATGCTTTAGCACTTGGAGTTGTCAACGGTTCTAACGGCGACAGCTCAGGAATCTCACTTGGACTCCTGGCAAATTACACCGAGTCCTATACCGGAGCCCAGCTCGCATGGATCGCAAACTACTCTTCCATAAAACTGACCGGGCTGCAGTGGGCAGCGTTCAACTATGCCGAGAGGTTACATGGCCTCCAGCTCGGACTTGTCAACTTTGCAGGAGCTTCTGATAAAGGGGTTCAGGTCGGACTTCTAAACTTCATGAATAATACAAAAGACTGGTTCGATAACTTCCCCAACGAAGTTGCACCCGCCATGGTCCTTGTCAACTGGCGTTTCTAGGGATCTGGCAAAATTGACGGACGACCAGTTATTAACTGTCGTCAGACAAGAGAGTGAACGTCCCCCTGTGACTTCAGATATAAAGTCATAGGGGGACAGCTTCTTTTCTCCCTCAACGAATAAAGTGCATATAGGCTTTATCTTCTCGTTCTGGAGGAATAACCATCCCTTTACCATTCTCAACCAACTTCATCAGCCACGCCATA
The DNA here is from genome assembly GCA_024279255.1 of Deltaproteobacteria bacterium. Taxonomy (GTDB): domain Bacteria; phylum Desulfobacterota; class Desulfuromonadia; order Desulfuromonadales; family Geopsychrobacteraceae; genus Geopsychrobacter. The sequence continues at coordinate 50,745 of JAJRRT010000107.1, forward strand.
TTCTTACCGAGAATCCGCATAATCTGTACACCCTCGATGTCTTGGACCACTTCTCCAGGCTGAGTGCCGTGAATGACATTCCAATAATTAGAAGTCGGCAGTAACATCTCTGAATAGAGCAGGAAATTGTTCAACTGCTCAAAGGTCGGCAGTCCGCCAGAACGTCTGACTGCGACCAGCGCAGCTCCGACCTTGTGACGAAACAGATTGCCATTAACACCAGAGACGTAAAACGCCCGGTCCAGAAAAGATTTCATAGCGCCGGCCATCCCCGCGAAATGCACCGGGGAGCCTAAGATGATGCCATCAACGGCCAGCATCATCTGAATCCACTCATTGACGTCGTCACCAGGTAAGACACAACGCTCATTTTGATTTTCGCGGCACTTACCACAAGCGATACAGCCCCTGATCGCCTTGCTGCCAACCTGAATGACCTCTGTTTCAATCCCCTCTTTTTCAAGCTCAGCCGCTACCAGACTGATGGCATGATAGGTATTGCCGTCTTTACGGGGACTGCCATTAAACGCCAGAACTTTCATAATTGTTTCTCCTAAAATACGGGTATCTTTTGCGATTAAATCCCTTTTTTATATTGGCCGTTAGTGGTCGGATGAATCATTTTTTCGAGTTCTTGTTTTGAGTCAAAATTTCCATTTAAGAAACTTTCAAAGCCCTCAATGATACGAGCTCTATCTACCTCTACTTCGGTTTGAGTCTCGATGTCGGTTAAATCGATACAAAAACTTGAGAACATCCCAGGAAAATCGCACACTATCTCCGTATTCAAGAAATTATGATCATTAAAGATCCGATGATAACAACCGACAGATTTATCGATAAAGAGAGGCACATCTTTTAAATTCATAATGGATGAAGACCGGGTGCACTCCCGAAGGCAGTCTTCATCAATCCTACGTTTATCACAGCCCTCAACCTGATGAACCAGACACTGTCGACTCGTCATAAGCACAATCGGATGATAGATGCTGTAGTAGAGCTTGAAGTCTTGCGGTGCAACAATATTTTTGATCTGCCGCTGACTGAGTTCATTGGAGATAAAGGCGCCAGAACAGTTAAACTCTTCCTTCAGACATAAAAGACTGAATGAATTCACCGTATTCAGATAAGGTCCTGCAATCCAGGCGATCTCCAACTCACAGGCCGCGTAAGCGATCCCGGTATTGTTGGTGACGATCCGTTTCGGCCTGGCGCGTTTTAGAATATCAACCGCAGCCGTATAGTCTTTGCCGATTAAAACCGCTGGGAACCAGGGGGTTATTTGCGGATTCTCGATAAACAGCTCTACAAATTCTGAATAATCTGCCTTAAAGCAGTTTGGGAGTTGAAAAAACAACTCTGCACCGGTTTTAGAGCACAACTCCAACTGCTGCCGAGAAGAGATCAAGACCGAAAGAGAAACTGTGCTTTCATGAACCCCCTGGTCCCTTAGAGACCGCTCTCGCAACTGTGGAATCTCAATCGGTTCGATCTTCTCTTTTGCGCCGTTTAAAACAAAGATGATCCTCTTCTTTATGGAGGTGAGCTCGTTAAAAGGCAGGAAAAGACCCTCCTGCAGAGCGTTCAGGTCTAACTCCTCAATAAAATATTCGGTCTCATGTAGTGAACCCAACCGCTGCTTCAAGCTCTCGTGATCGAGTTGCCTGGTGCTGGTACCGCTGCGGCTGGACCCATCCCTCGCAGGAACAAGCGTGGTATCTGAAGAGACCTCGAAACAGCTATCAACCGTCGTTACCAATACCTTTAACGGACCACCAGATGCCCCGGTAAAACTGATCCTTATTGGAGACTTTGCAATACTCAATTCTTTAATTTTATCTTTAACCGCCATGATAATTCTGGTTTTTGTGTCATGCAGTTCTTTTTTAACCTGATCTAGCCCTTCATCTGTCAAGCAACCCGCGATCTCGGCATAATGCTGAGCCGAATTATCCCGGGGATTATCAATATACATATCTTTGTTGATATCGCCCTGCAGGAAAGAATTGGTGAAGTCCCGGTTAAAGACCCGATAAAGATCGGCATCATCAGTGCTGGAATCCTTTGAATTGTAAAAATCATCGAGCAGTCGTCGCCACGCACTCACCACCGTATAAACGTAATGAAACTTCTTCACCCGCCCTTCTATCTTTACCGAGTCGACCCCGGCGGCATAGAGCGCTTCAAGATCATTAAATGCAGAATTATCTTTAAGGTTAAGCGGGAAGTTCATCCCTTCAGGCGTGGTGAGATATTGTTCGCGGCAGGGCTGGCTGCAGCGCCCGCGATTACCCGATTTTCCCTCATGAACAGAGCTTATGTAGCAGAGGCCCGAAAAAGAGATGCAATTGGAACCATGAACGAAAACCTCACTTTCAATATGATTGTCATGCCCGACCAGTGCAAGCGCTTTGATCTCATTCAGATTTAATTCTCTTGATAAATTAACCCGCGTCACACTCAGTTTACGGAGGAACTTTATCTGTCCTTCATTGTGAGTCGTCACCTGGGTAGAGGCATGGATCTTCAGAGTTTTAAAGTATTTTGATAAGAGATAAAAGAGGCCAAAATCCTGAACAATGACACCATCAATATTACTGTTTACGAGGCTGTTGAGTAAGGCAACAAGTGCTTTGAATTCACTCTCAACGATGAGGATATTAATCGTCAGAAAAATCTGACAGTCATGGCGATGCGCAAGACTGATAATCCCGCGTAAATCCTCAAGCTCGATGTTGGTGGCCCGATTCCTGGCATTAAATTTATTCAGCCCGCAGTAGATCGCATCCGCACCGGCGACAATCGCGGCCTTTATCGAATCAAGATCACCCCCTGGGGCGAGTAGTTCAATTTTTCGTTTCATAGGACTGATTGTAACTTAATTGAATTGATGACATGAGGAAAAATCTTTGCAGTAACCCCACTTTAGCCTGAAAAACAACAGAATATCCCACTTTCTATGCATAGCTGTTAAAGTTGACTGAACTGCTTTTATTTCAATCTAATCTTCCTTCATTTTATATATCAAAAAAATAAAGGGATGGATCACGAGCCGGGACGCTATATCAGCAGAAGATATCATCAGGTTGTAAAACAACGAAAATGGAGGAGGGGGCGAACACTATGACCCGGAATTCCACAGAGACGCGAATTCTTGTTGTTGATGATGACCAATCGGTTCGCGCTGCACTCAAACGCTCATTTCTCAACGAAGACTGGCTGGTCAGCTGTGCGGCTTCGGGTAGTGAAGCCCTTGATATCCTCGCGCAACAACAGGCATTCAATGTCATTGTTGCCGACTATTTCATGCCGAATATTAACGGGATTGAGTTCCTGCTCAAGGTCGATCAAAAATATCCGCACATCTTTTGTATCATGTTGACCGCCTACCCATATAGCGATGCTATCAAACGCGCATTGAGCAAAAACCCCAATACAATCCTTCTCGAAAAACCCTGGGATGAGCGGCTGGCACAGATCATCGCCCGGGTTATTGCAGAGCAGCAACTTGCACAACAAAGCCTTCAAGCCTGAGGCTGAACGAGAGGTAAAAAGACGAAACCTGGGGACCAAAATTGGTCAGAACTATCCGGACAAGGTCCGCACAGCCCTGCATCGCTAAACAAAAAGGAACGAACTGATCTGCATAATTGAAAAAGGCTCCGGCGAATATATCCACCGGGGCCTTTTTATTTTTGTCTAGAACAGATTTATCTGTTCTAGACGCTCAAAGGTCACGAATGATAAAGCCCATGTTACCGATCATGACTTTTTCGTTCTTATCCCCTAACCACAGCCGAACCGAACGTTCGCCGACCAGTTCAAAGCGCATGCTTTTATCTTCAATCATCGCGACCTTATCGCCAGCTTCGGTATAGACCTCAACCACCCGATGGGTGCCGATCGTATCTGCTTTCAAATCGTACGCTTTCTGTTGAGCGCTCTCACAACCGATCAGAAGCAACGTCATACTCAGTACAAAAACAACCAATAATCTCTTCATGGGATTCCCTTTCAATAGCCAATGAATTTAACCGCGCTGCTCACAGCAGGTCCTAACTGACAGCAGTTAATCCTGATCCAACCGATTCAAACTTCGAGAAAATTTTGAGCCCGGTAAAAATATCTGCGCAGCGCTTGCCGAGACGAACAGACCGCCAGTTTGGCCAGGATGATAAATGCCTTAAGAAAGGCGTTGAGGAACAGGGTGGCAAGATGGCCATGAACGACCCTTTTTGCCAGGCCGTTACCGTAAAAAACAGATTCTCCCGGATGCGATTCTATTCCTCGCAAATTGCACTAAAAAGAGAACAGGCCAAATGACCTGTTCTCCTTTTAGAATACCCCGCCCTTGTCAAAATATCTACGTGGCAGTGGACAAGAGCTATTTTGTGTATATCAGCGGACTCCTAAAATTCTCACGCATAAGAACAGCCTGCTACTCGCCTGTATTTGCACGAATCACCAGCGGGTCGCTGACAGTGCTGGCACTGTTCTGATCTGTCACCGTCAGTACGGCGCTATAAGTACCAACACTTGTGTAAATATGTTTTGGGTTACGCTTGGTACTGAAGGTCGAATCACCAAAATCCCAGCGATAGCTGATCGCGTCGCCGTCGGGATCATACGATTTTTTGCCTTTGAATTTGACTTTGAGCGGAGCCTTGCCTCTGGTCTTTTCTACCTTCACAATGACGACAGGCGGCTGGTTGGTCGATACCAGTGTCGAACCAACAACCACCGGCGGCTGTGGTACGGGCAGCACCGGAGGAGGTGGCGTCTGCGTCACCGGCGGCAACGGCAACGGCGCAGCCGTGCCATTGGTCAGCAGAAACCCGTGAGATTGACCGTTCATCTGCCCGATACCGACAATATCACCCAGGTCATTGATCGCCAGGGCAGTCATCAGCACCCATTGCGGCGCATTCACCAAGGCGTTGAGGTCTTCCATCGCAGATAAATATTTATTCACGAAGGCATGAGCAAGTGTGCCGGTGCCTGAACTGCCGACGACCGTGTTGGCTTCGTTAATATCCAGAGCACTGCTGTACGATCCCCCAGATAAGGTCCCCAGATCAGTCAGCAGCGTGCCATCGTAAATGAAAGCCTTTGCGTGACCTGTGGTGCCAGCGATCATATTGCTGTTGTTAATCGCGCTAGCCGACCCGCCTGACGAGGGCAGATAAGTTACCGCAGATGGACTCCGAATACTGCTATAGGGTGGCGAAATCATTATGGCCGACGACCCCGCCAACCCGTACCTGCGGCGACTACCCACGGTGATGCCGTTATCGTTGATATCAGCCATTTGGTAAATATCGGCATAAACGCCAAGCCGACGGCCGCGTGGGTAGACCTGCGCGATCGCTATGTTCGACCACTGAGTGCCATCGAAGACCGCTGGATTGTACGGTACCGGTCTTGGCCGGTAGGGGTTACCCCCCGCCATGGCACCGGATACCTGGCCAAGGCTATTTATGCCGTAGGCGCTCTTTTCATCCCAGTTGAGCAGGTTGTTGCTGCTGTCCAGCACAAAAGCTCCGACCAGGGTATTGCCTGCTATCAGCCCGGCATCATTCACGGCATAGGCGACAGTCCCCTCCAGATCAGTCATCTGCCCGGTTGCGATCGAGTAATTAAATGCGGTCGTCACAGACCGAGCGGTCGTACGTGAACCCACCACCACACCGGTGTTGTTAATGTCCTGCGGAACAACCCCTGCACCAAGATCGAACAATTCGTAGGCAAACACCGGGACGCAAGCCAGAAGAACGATCAGGCCTGTCAAAATCAACCGGTAGCCAATATTACGTTGCCATGTCATGTCAGAAACTCCTTTCATATGAAATAAGTTCTGCCGGCGGCAAATAAAAAGACCACCAGCATTGATCCTCTGGCAGCCCGACAGACATGAGAGGCAATCACCCGGCAAAAGGCTTGTTCTCCTGTAGTCCCATAGCTTTGCGTCCCACAGTTTCCCGTGGTTTGCTCTTTTCAAAGGCATATCGCTGAATCAGCGATACCTCACAAACAAATTGTTAAATTCCTCCATCGTTGATTGTTAGTTAAGTTCATAACTCTTGAAATACGTTACCAAAACTACCGAGTATAAATATATACGTTTTGATCATAATTTAAATTTTAATTATCAAATATATTTAGTCGACTATTAATAGTGTTTTCTTGATTTATCCACAGAGCATTGAATAAAACTCACCCATACAACACTATAGATTTATAGATGAAAATCATACTCACTTCAATTACTGAACAATAAGTTCGTGACCTTTGACTATTAAGTAATTTGTTTATTTTTCCATTTGTCATTAACTAACAAATACGAATTGTTAGTTAACGCATAAATAGATGACGCATTAACCTTAACGAATATTGCGGGTTAACGCAGTAAGGAACTACAGATAAGTTCACAAGGCAATAAGTGGCACAGCCTCATCAAGGTCTAATCAAACAAACAAGTCAGACAGCGGCTCGTGATGATAGATGGCCAACCGGTCGCTAGCGCGGGTGATGGCGACATACAACAGGTTTTTCCCCAGCTCGGTTACCGGGTAAGACTTCGGCACAGGATTCCAGAGAATCACGCCCGAAAACTCCAGGCCTTTGACCTGATGCACATTGGTAATGAGAATACCCGGTTCAAAGGAGAGGTCAGCGGTCTGCAGGCGTACCCCCGGCAGACCCTTAAGAGCGGCATAAACCGATGCGGCCTCATGCTTGAACCGACAAATAATCGCGGTGAGGCTAGTTTGCTCGCGCGTCAGCAGGGCTCCGACCGCGCGGCGCAGGTGGCTGAGCGACTCGGTCTGGGTAGCAAAGTCACGAAAGCGCGGGTCCGGGCCTTCGTTAATAACCCGACCGACCGGGCGCCCAGAAACCCGTGAGGCCAGAGCCATGATCTGGCGGGTCGAACGATAGCTGATATCGAGTTCCCCCGAGGAGAGACCCGCATTCTTGAGCTCCAACTGAAAGGTGGAGAACCCGGCCGAGTCGACAAAATCGAGGATCTTCTGTTTCTCATCGGCGCAGACCGTGAGGCTGCGCTTGCCGGTGGTAGCCAACATCAGGGCGTGAAGTTCCACCAGCGACAAATCCTGCGCCTCATCGATCAGCACATGATCATACCAGCCGAGGGCATCGGAAATCTCCAGCCCTTTCCTACGCAATTGGGCCAGCAGAATCAGCGGACCGGCATCGTCAAAAGCGATCTCCCTGCTCTGCCCCTCCAACAGTCGTCGTCCCTCGCGGGCCAGTGACTCAATCTGCGCTGAATCACCCAGGTGTCGGCGGCACAGGGCTGAATCGGCGTAGACCCTCCCCAGATCTTCAAGCGGGGAGCACAGACTCTTTTTCGTCACATATTCGAGCAAAGCGGCGTAAATGCCGGAGCTCTTTTTCAACCCGCTGAGCCCGCCGCCAACCTTGGGTGTAAAGTTCGCGGTAACCCCGAGGGAGCGCAACGCCTTGACCGCCCAGGAGTGGAAGGTCTCGACCGGTAGCTGATTGGTCAGCAGATCGACCGAGGTTTTCTTGACATAGTTGCGCAGCGATTTGTTGAACATCACCACCAGGCAACGCTTGGGGCGGAAACGTTCCGGCTGGTTGAAGATCAGGTAAGAGAGCCGATGCAGGGCGACCGTGGTCTTACCGCAACCGGCGCCACCAGTCAGATAGAGACAACCCTCACTCTCACGCGTGATCAGTCCGAATTGCTCACGCGAGATCAACGAGACGATGTCGACCATGCGATGGTCGCCGCTCGCCTCCTTCTTGACGACGCTGGCGTTCTGCTGACCGATATCGCTCCACAGGCCGTCCCGCTTTTCGAAGGAACCGGTCCCGGTCTGCAATGAGCGCAGTTCGCGGTTGGCTATGCCATAGACGAGCTTCTTTTCGATCTTGCCGGTCCGCTCGCGGTCGCCGATATCGTCTTCGTAATCTTCCCCCTCGTCCCATTCGTAATAGAGCTTCGAAACTTGCGCCTTACGCCAGTCGGTGACCACAACCCGCGAACCAGCCATCAGCCCCTGTTTACCAAGCAGAATATGTCTGCGACCGATGGCCGGGTCGTCATCGCAAATCGCCAACCCGGCGAGGTAAGGACTCGTCAGCTGTTCAAAAGGGGGGAGATATTTGTACGGGTCGTACTGAGCGAGACGCATCATCTCAAGCGTCAGTTTATCTTTTTCACGCGGATTGTTGGACTCGAGACGTTCGGCTTTCAGCGCCCGAATTTTCCGGTCGTGGCTGGCAATCTGCTCCTTGCGATCCTGATTGTAACGGTCAGCCGCCTGACAGATTTCACTAAGGCGCTGCTCTTCTGTAGAGATGTCGGCCGCCGTTGCGGGATCAAGGGTGTCGGGCATAGCTGTTCTCAATCAGAGGGAGTGACTATTCGCAAAAAAGAGCAGGGACGATAGCTGCTTTGAAGTGGAACTTCAACTCCCTATTTTTTCTTGCAGATTAGTTATGGCTTTAGTTGCGACAAAGGTCGCTCTCAGCGGGGCCGGATGTCCTTCAATGGTTTTGTGCGGATCTTGCGGATCGAGATAGTCGGCCAGCGACTCAAAGCTCATCCACTCGGTGCGGCGTTGCTCCTTGGTACTGGTACGGTTGATATCGACGCAGGTAATATCGGTGAAACCACAACGTTGTAACCATAAAGTCAGGGCGGCAATCGAAGGGAGGAACCAGACATTGCGCATCTTTGCATAACGCCCTTCCGGCATGAAAATCGTCTCCTGATCCCCTTCGACAATCAGGGTTTCGAGGATGAGTTCACCACCGGAGCGCAAACAGCCCTTTAACTCAAGCAAATGATCAAGCGGTGAACGGCGATGATAGAGCACCCCCATCGAAAAGACGCTGTCGAAGCAACCCAGCCCAGCCGGAAGATCTTCCAACCCCAGCGGCAGAACATGATGCTGAGCATCGGCCAGATAACGCTGCATCACCAGGAATTGCATGACAAAAACCAGAAACGGGTCGATGCCAAGGACGAACTCCGCTCCAGCGCCACGCATCCGCCAACCGTGATAGCCATTTCCACAGCCGATATCGAGGACTTTGCGACCCGCCAGTGATTGAATATGCGGCAGGACACGCTCCCATTTCCAGTCGGAACGCCATTCGGTATCGATATCGATCCCGAACAGATTGAATGGTCCTTTGCGCCAGGGATGAAAGGCTTTGAGTTGGGCCTTAAATTCTTCACGGCTGACAGCACCAAGGTCTTCAGACCGGCCAATCTCAACCCCGGATTTAAGCTCGACCTGTGAGGGCCGTATCTCCGGCAACACCTGAATGGCTGTTTGCCAACCGGCCAGCTGCCCGTTCTTTGCTAAAGAGAGTTTTTCCGGCAGGAGGCGACGCAGCTCCTGCGCCCACTGCTGCAGGCCAAGCGCTTCAAGTTGTGGATATAAAGACTGATAGAAGATCATTTTATCGCAACCAGTGAGGCAAAGTTGAAGCACTGGAACCAGAGTTCAGAAAAAACAAAACCCGCTGCTTGCAGGCGCTGCTGATGACAGGTCAGAGTCTCTGGAATCATCACATTTTCCAACGCCGTACGCTTTTGGCTGATCTCCAGATCGCTGTAGCCATTGGCCCTCTTAAAGTCGAGCTGTAGTTCGTCTTGAAGCTGCTGCCGGTCTGGATGCTCAAAGGCAATTTTCTCTGACAAAATCAAAATACCACCAGGTTTTAAGCCCTGATAAATCCGCTTGATCAAATTCAGGCGCTCGACCAGGGGGATGAACTGCAAGGTCAGGTTCATCACCACGACCGATGCGTTCTCAATGCTGACATCCTGCAGATCGGCACAGACCATCTTGACTGGAACAATTGAAGCGCTATCGCGCTCTAAAAGCTCTCGCGCCCGCTCAATCATCGCCGGTGAATTATCGACGGCAATAATCTCACAATCAACCTGACAAATGCGTTGTCGCATCGCTAGGCTGACCGCCCCTAACGAACACCCCAGGTCATAACATTGGCTGCCTGCCTGTGCATATTTCGCCGCCAGAATCCCGATATTGGAAATCATCATCCCGTAACCGGGGACCGAGCGCTGAATCATGTCTGGAAAGACATCGGCGACCCGTTCATCAAACTGAAAATCGATAATTCCACTCAAGGGCGTAGCGTAAATTGCATCTTGTTTTTTTATCACAGCACGATTGTCCTTCTTATTTTGCATACAGACGGGAAATCAATTTGGACTGAAGGGAAAAAAGAGTCAAAGAAAAAAACCAGCCACCATAGTGACCAGAAGCCTGTCTAACTTAACGAGCCGAAGTGAAAATTCTTGAAGGAAGGACTTAGCCTCTCACTCGACAGGGCCGATCTCGACGGCAATCGTCTGCGTCAAGGTCGAAGGGAGCAAGCACCTGCCGGTATCGTTGCAGGCCTGGGCCTTGACCCGCACCTCGAGCTGCGCTTCCCTTTCGCCCGGCAACTGAACAGGGGTCAGCTCGGAGAGAATCTGTACCTGTTCTTTGTAGAGGCCGAGTTTCCCCAATGGCGAATCAACCTGATAGCCGGTGGGGTAATCCGGCCGCAGCCGCAGTTCTCCTCCACTAATTTGTGCCTCAACGCTGGTGGGCAGAAGAAAATCGAGGCTGGCAGGATTGGACACCAGATGCCATCCTACGTCCATATCCAGCTCCACCTCCAGCCGGGTGGTACGCCTGGGCACAAGTCTCCCCGGAGAAAGGCTGGCATGCATACGCAGCACATCGGAGGTATGCACCTGTAGAGGGCCAGTCGTTTCTCTCTCAGTTGACGAAACTGGCGAACCGAGACGGTTGTAATCGATCAAAGCGACCAGCATATAAGGGAGCGCATGTGGGGCTCTCTTGAGATAGGGACCAAAGGCTCTCATCGTCTGCTCGACATAGCTGCGGTAGGCGGTGGGATGCTCCTTAGCCAGCCGGGTCAGTCCCTGCGCCGCCAAACTGTTAGCCGCAGGGATAGCACCATCGAAGGAAGACTTGGGCCTGATCAGCAGATTCTCGACGCTCTGCTGTGCAAAGTGAAATCCACCCGTCTGGTCCCAGAATTTTTCGATCATCTGATCAGCCAATCGAATCGCCTCGGCCTGCCACCGTCGCCCTCCTTCTGCCCGGGACAGTTCCGTCAGCGCCAGAATCATAGCCGCATAATCATCCAGATAAGCTGGCAGTTTGGACTGCCCCTGCCGCAACACATGCAGCAGTTCCCCTTGGCGGGTTTGTAAAAGGGACAAGATCTGACGAGCGGCACGTTCCGCCATACGGGTAAAGTCAGGACGGTGCAAAACCTGACCGGCATAGGCCAAAGCCTCAATCATCAAACCGTTCCAGGAGGTGATGATCTTGTCATCCTGCAGAGGCTGCGGTTCCTGACTCTGACGGGCCTTTAACAGACGGCTGCGGATACTATCAAGCTGAGCCAGCAGCGGCTCTCTCTCAAGCGCTGCGGCCTGCTGGATTTGCTGATAACTCCAGGGCCGATAGAGAATATATTGTCCTTCAAAGTTTGGTTCAGCATCGAATCCGTAGACCTTGGCAGCCAAGGTGAATTCTTTGGGAGTGAGCAGTTTGCGCAGATCCTCCCGTTGCCAGATGTAGGACCTTCCCTCTTCTCCCTCTACGCCCGAATCCTGCGCCGAGTAAAAAAGACCCTCGCTCGAAGTCATCTCGCGCTGAACATAGGCGACAATATCTTCGGACGTGCGCCGAAAATCGGGATTTCTGGTTAACTGATAGGCATGGGCATAAGCCTTCAGCAACTGGGCATTGTCATAAAGCATTTTTTCAAAATGGGGCACCAGCCAGTGACTGTCCGTGGAGTAGCGGTGGAAGCCCCCGGCCAGTTGATCATAGATCCCTCCCCGGGCCATGGCATCCAGAGTCTTGCTCACCATATCCAGGCTCGTGCGGTTGCCATTGACCTCATAATCTTTCAGCAACAGCTCAAGTACGGCCGGACGTGGAAACTTGGGGGCACCCCCAAAACCACCGACATCAGCATCAAAGATACTGGCAAAACGCTTTACCCCATCGGCGGCCAAGGTTTCCGCAGGAAGGGCCCCGGTTCTGCGGCCTTGCATGCTCTCGATGCTCTGCAGCCTTGCTGTTACCTCATCCGCCCGCTTTTGCAGGTTTAGCTGCTGCGTGCTCCAAAGTGTGGAAATCTGTTCCAGGATCTGATTAAACTGTGGATTCGGAATATAGGTGCCAGCGTGAAAGGGTTTGAGTTCGGGAGTCAGAAAAACCGACATCGGCCAGCCCCCTCCCCCACCGCTCAAAAGCTGCACCGCCGACATGTAAATCTGGTCGACATCGGGCCTCTCTTCACGATCGACCTTAATGCTGACAAAATTCCGATTCAAAATCCCGGCTGTAAATGAATTTTCAAAAGACTCGTGCTCCATGACCTGGCACCAATAGCAGGTGGAATAGCCGACAGAGAGAAAAATCGGCTTGTTTTCCTTGCGGGCCAGGGCAAAAGCCTCCTCACCCCAAGGGTACCAATCCACCGGGTTCCCGGCATGCTGTAACAGATAGGGGCTGGTTTCGAACTGCAAACGATTCATGGCTCTCCCGGTATCGACCTTGTTTCCTTCACTGGCAAAAACCACCAGGGGCGCCAACAGCAGCAGACCTAAGATACCAAGCCCGAGCATCAGCGCACCAACCGGTAACGGGTTGTATTCTGTCAGGGTCTTCATCTCAGGTCCTTTCTGGAAATATCTGAAGAAAAGTGGGGTTCAGATGTAGCGCGCTTATCGGTCGGCGTGGCGCAAGGCCGAGGTCAGAGCCTCGGCGGTAAACAGGTCAGGTAGTCTCCGGACAATCTCCTGTTGCCGATTGAGAACCAGAGCAAAAGGCAACCCGGCGCCACCAGAATCCAGCAACAACTGTAACTTGAGCGGATCCGAATCGGTCAGATCAACGCGAAAGGCCAACAGCCTGGTGTCCCTCGCGGCCTCAAGAACCTGAGTATCAGTATAGACTGTAGATTCCAGAACCTTGCAGTTCAGGCACCAGTCAGCGGTAAATTCAATGAGAATCGGCCGATCACCGGCCAAAGATGCCAGTACGGCTGTAGAATAAGGTTGCCAGTGCAGTTCACTGTCGAGCGAGCGTCCGTAAAAAGTGAAGAGAAGAGCCAAACTCACCACTGCGGTCAAGAGCGGCAGCATCCGGTTGGCCAAGCTCGGCCCGCAAAACCAGGATCTGACACCCCACAAAAACAGCAACGCGCCCCAGAGAATCACTGGAGCCTGACTCCAGGTCTCCGCAACAAGGCTTCGGGCAAAGAAGACCGCCCCGCCCCAGAGGATGAAGGCAAGAAGTTCCTTGATTCGCGGTGACCATTCGGCATCAACCGGAAATTTTGACAGCCAGCGCGGATAAAGCAGGAGCAACAGATAGGGGAGAGAGAGCCCCAGACCGACCAGAAGAAAGAGTCCGAAAAACAGCAACGGCGGCTGGGAAAGACCGAACGTGAGCACCCCACCCAAAAAGGGACCAGTACAGGGAGTGGCCAGAACGGCCGTCAAAACCCCGGCCAGAAAGGGTTTCAGATGTCCGCCCGAATCCAGGCGGTAAAGGGCTTGAGGCAGCCGCAGCGACCAGTCGAAAAAAGTGGCCAGTCCCGCACTGAGCAAGACCAGAACCAGCAGGAGAAGAAACCATTCAGACTGAAAGAGAAATCCCCACTGCAGGCGCAGAAAAGCCATAGCCCCACCCACCAGGGCAAAGAGCAACAGGGTGCCGACCAGAAATGCCAGGGCTGAACCGATCTGCGGCCTGCCCTCCGATTCCGCGGAATCGAGAATCATACGAACCTTTAAAGGGATCGCGGGCAGCACGCAGGGAGTCAGGTTCATCAGTAGCCCTGCCGTAAAAGCCAACAGACATTGAGTTAAAAGAGAAGACATCGGCAACAAACTCCTTTATCTCCAAACTTCAATCTTTACCATTCTCGTCATGCTTAAAGATGAAAGTCTAGCATATACGAACTTTCGTCATCTCGTGGGGTCTGATCCTCTACGTTTTCCAGGGATAATTTTGACCTGTGAAACCCGCAAAAGCAGATACATGTCCTCCCTGTAAATCTTTATCTAATCTTAATCCAAGCTTTATTCCAGCTTGACCTCACCTTGCTACCCTGATTCCAGACCACACAGAACAGCAAACCGGGTCTATTCCCCGAGGAGAGACCAACCCCGAAAAAAAGATGGAGGAAAGCGATGAAAACCAAACGAATCAGCAGCACAATTCTACTGACCCTGACCCTTGGTCTACTGATCTTCAGCCCGGCTCTAGCCAGTAAGGGTGACGGGAAAAACTACGAGGTCACCATCACCAACTTGACCAAAAAACAGGTCATGACCCCGCCGATCCTCATCAGCCACCGTAGCAGCTATGAGCTTTTCAGCCTGGCCCAGCCGGTCGGCGCTGAACTGGCTACCCTCGCCGAAGGAGGAGACTCTCAAGCACTGGCCGCCCTGCTCGGCACCCACGATGACGTGCATGATGTCGTTACCTCTGCCGTACCGATTCTACCGGGATCCTCAATCACCCTGACCATCAACAGCAAGGGCCGCTTCAATCGCCTGAGCCTCGCCGGCATGCTGGCAACCAGTAACGACGGATTCTTCGCCTTAAATGGTGTCAAGTTCCCCCACGAATACTCCAGATCACGGTTTGCTGTTGCCTATGATGCCGGCAGCGAAGTGAACACCGAACTCTGCTCCGATCTCCCCGGACCACCCTGCGCAGCAGACAGCGGCAACCAGCGTATCACCACAGACGCCGAAGGTTTTGTCCACATCCACAACGGAATTCACGGAACAGGCGACCTGAACGCCGCAAATATGGATTGGCAGAATCCGGTGGCTAAGGTTGTGATTGAAAGAGTGAAGTAAACTTAATGCAGAGCAAGAGCGAGTCGCTAGCGATAGAACGAAGGGGACAGGTTCAAAATCGATCTGTCCCCTTATTTAATTCCCCGCTCACCAGAAGAACCAACCGATCCTTCTCGCGCTAACCCTTGGTTCGCGGGATAAGATCCTGTTCGGCGGCGTAGATCTGCCCTTGCTCAGAGAGGTAGAAACGGACACCGAAAAAACGGGTCACCGCAACCCGGATCAAGCCGCGGCGAAGCAATGATTTAAGAGCCTGAGTGACATTATTGCGTTCCAGGTGCAGACCGGCCCGCACCCGCCTACTCGACAGCCCCTTAGCCGCGCGTGGAGCCAGATATCTGAACACCAGAAGTTCATAGTTGTTCAACTGTCCGACAAACTGGCGCACCGCAGATCCTGACGGCTCGCTAGTTTTGAGCACGCCACTGGCGGCGAGCGGCGACCTGTCGATACTTTTGAGCAGCTTAAGTATTTTCGCGGCAATACGCTTCCAGGCCGGATAGAGCCCGACCAGCATGAAAGACAGCAGGAAGAGTAGAAAGAGCCCTGCCATAGGCAGATCACTAAACGGCATAACCAGCCTCCCTCGCTGAAGCCTAGATCTGAAAAGTTCTGACCACCATTACATTATAGAACATATGCAGTGATCTGGTTTAACCCGAACCGCTCAGTTCGACCTCGCACAACGGCTGGTGCACGGCAGCGTTTGGGGTCAACCGGCTACTGAACAGAATCATGCTGGCCACTTCCAGTGAACCGCAGGAGTATTCTCGGAATTTTTCGAAGCTTTCTAGATTATCAGAACAAGAACGCAAACGTCCCAAGGTCAGATGCGGACGGTAGCGGCGTATTTCATGCGGTAGGCCGAGGTCACACAAGCCCTCGGCAAGGGCCGCCTGCAACGCCAGCAGTGGTTCGGGTGGTTCAACCCCCAGCCAGACCACTCGCGGCCGCTTGCCAGCCGGGAAGCTCCCGACACCTTTGAGCGTCACAGTAAAAGATGGCGTTGAAGCGGCCAGCGACTGCAGCAGCTGGCCGACTTTGTCCAGAACATCCTGAGGCTGATCACCGAGAAACTGCAAAGAGAGATGGAGGTTATGCGTACTGGCAAGCCGCAACTCCGGCAGATGCTGTTTCAATTCCTGCTGCAGAGAGTCGAGCCGCTGCCAGAGTTCAAACGGCAAGGAAATCGCGATAAAGGAACGGATCAGTTTCATAACTTCAGCCAGTTCCCCCTTAAGAGTTTGCGCAGGGGCTCCTAGATAAGTGCAACCCCGACCAGCACGCTATGCAACCAGACAACAAACAGGCCATAGAGGAGAAGTCCAAGTACCAGGACAATGATATCGTTGACCCTGGAGACCGGTGCTCCGGGTACGACACGTGGCGTTCGTCGACGCGTGGAGAATAGATCGAGGGCAGCCCAGAGCAGGAATGCACCGAACAGCAGCACATCGGCCAACCGACCGTTGACCATCAGATGGGCGAAAGACCAGAGGAGCGTCGCGATCAACATCGGATGTCTGGCCAGCGTCTGGATGCGGCCGGGGAAATAGGTCGCCAGCAGCAAAGGAAAGACCGGAAGCAGCAGCAACATCGCCAGATGCCGCAGCCAGTTGGGAGCCAAAAAGAGAACAGCAGTTTCCTGACGCGCCAGCCCGTAGCCCCAGATCATCAGGATAAACCCGATGGTGGCGACCACCGAATAGATCCCCTTCCAGGGACCTTCGCCGATGCTCGCCAGCATGCGATCCCGCCAACCCTCGTTGACGATCGACACCGAGTGTACCGCAAAAAAAATGATCAGACCGACGACCAGAATGCTCATGTTCTTCTCCTTAGCCCAACGCCTGCTGTAAATCCGCGATCAAATCCTCAGCATCTTCCAGACCGATGGATAGCCGCACCATACCATCAGGGATACCGCGGCGGCTTCGCTCTTCTGGGAGCATGGCGTAATGGGTGGTGGTGATCGGCTGGGTCACCAGACTTTCAACTCCGCCAAGACTGGCTGCGATAGAGAAGAGTTGCAGACGATCAACGACCGCCGCCGTCGCTGCTGCATCACCATCGAAAACAAAGCTCAACATACCGCCGAAACCGCTCATCTGCTCACGAGCGACCGCATGGCCGGCAAAGTCTTTCAGTCCTGGATAGTTTACCCGCAGTACCTGTGGTTGTTGCTGCAGAAATTCGGCAACCTGCTGCGCGGTCTGGTTCTGGGCCTTCACCCGCACCAAGAGGGTGCGTAGACTCCGGGACAGCAGAAATGCGACTTCCGGGGCCATCATCTGGCCGAGATTCTTGCGCCACACCCAGATCGGCGCGAGCAGTTCACCGCTGGCGATCACCAGGCCGCCGGTCAGATCACTATGACCACCCAGATATTTGGTCGCGCTATGCACCACAATGTCCGCTCCCAGCTCGAACGGCTGCTGGTTAACCGGGGAGGCAAATGTGTTATCGACTACTGTCAGCGCGCCGTGCTCTTTGGCTACTGCAGCGATTTTGCTGATATCCAGTACTTCCAGATTCGGGTTGGTCGGGGTTTCAAAAAAGACTATCCGGGTGGTCTCACGAAACTGCTGCGGCAGGTCGGCCAGTTCATTGCCGAGGACAAAGGTCGTCTCAATACCAAGAGTCGGCAGGTTCTCGTTTAGCAGATCGAAGGTGCCACCGTAAACGTCACCGATACAGATAATATGGTCGCCAGCGTTGCAAAGAGCGAGAAAGGTTGCCGCCTCCGCAGCCATCCCCGAACTAAAGGCCAGACAACCTTGTCCACCCTCCAGGTCTGCGCATTTTTTTTCCAATCCGCGTATGGTCGGATTGAGTCCGTACCGGGTATAGAGGTTACCGTCGGGGTTGCGTCCCTCAACCACATCGAGCAATTCCTCGGTATTTTTAAATGCGAAGGTTGAATGGTTGTACAGCGGCATGTGGATACCGCCCTGTACATCGAGAGACTCGCCTGCATGGATACAGCGAGTTGAAAAGCCATTGCTGTCGGTATCTGCCATCATGACCTCCCTTTTACAGGTATGTTCCTGAACGACTGATCACCAGTCTATCATGGATAAATCAATTTCTCTGACTAGCTGTTTACTCAGCTCAGAACACGCGCATATCGCTATTATCAGGGGTGCTCTGCCTCCTCGCTACGCCCTTTTGATCACGAGATAGACTCCAGGACAGTTGTGGCGATAGCTACAATCCCAATACCAGCCAGCCAAACGCGAGAACCCGTTGAAGATCCCATACCACCTCCTGGGCTTCGAATGTCCAGACCAACAGCGCCATCAACAGCGTCACACTGAGGTACTGCCAGATTGATCCCGCCAGAAGGTTGGTGCCGCTCCCATGATTGACCCTCTTCTTTGAATTTCGTGAGATAGGTCCAAGGTCAATTATGCCTGATCCTGCTATCGCCTGTATTGGATACAGACTCACCCGGATACTCCTGGTTTTGACCAATGTCAAGATTGACTTCAACGCGGGACGTAGGAAGAAAGCCTGGGCATCCGTATCCGATCTCTGCATTCCTGATAGACTGAACTGACAGACCAAAAGGTTAGCAAAGACGCCTGAGGGAAGACTATGAACAAGGACAACGTACTGAATGTCATGGAACAAACCGACGATAAACATGCCCATTTCCTGCTTGCGTGGAAACGTGGCGTCGTCTTTCTCGGTCCGGAGTTGTTCGGCCCAGGCTCTCCCGATACGGCCCATGACAAAGACGAACTTCGGCCACTCCCGCACGCGGTGGAGGCCGTATTTGCCGAGGAAAGTGGCGGTGAAGAGCAGTTCCTGGCGGCGATGGTGAGTTTTTACGACCCGGTATGGGGGGAGGAGTTAGCGGTCCGCATCGACTGCCTCAAGTCGGTATGTGGCCTGACCTATAACCTGGATCACGAATGTATCGGGATACTTTGCGACCTGCTGCTGAATTATGAGGGGTGGAAAGTAGGAGAATGAAGCCTGTCCACTTCCACTCCGTCTGTCGGGATGACCCCTATGCATGATAAAATGAGGCAGAGAAACAGGGGTACGGAAACGAACCATTTTTGTCCCGTGGAAAGGAAAACCGTCATGACAGAAATCTATGAATGCGCAGTCTGCGGAGTGGTATCGAAAGTCGGCGGTAATCTGTGTCGTCCTGATTTACAGGAAGATATTCATGATTATTGCGGTACAACCAGGGAGCGTGGAGCGATGTGTACCGAGATCAAAGGAAATCTACCGATTGTCTGCGGGACCTGTGGCCGACCGGCCAAACATGCCGATCTGGTCTGTAATCCATTAATGCTCGGCTGATCTCTTAGTTGGTCGCTTACCGTCTGCGGAGTCTAGTTCTTTTTCAGGCCATTCCTTTGGCCCTCAGTTAGTCAAGCGCCTCATCACTCTTTGCTAATTCCAGCCCCATCGCCCTCAGCACAGCACCGCTCTTGCTGAACTGAATATCCCCATATTCGACCACCTGCATGAAATTTCCCCAGGGATCACGAAAATTCAGCCCTTTTCCCGGCAAGTAGTTCAACCTGCTGCCCGGTTTCAGCCAGAGCCAGAAACTGGCCCCCCATATCGATGAAGGCCATCCCCTCGCCCCGACCATGCGCGGTCTTGATTTGTCCTGATTATCCATGGCTTTTTCTCCTCATGCTTTTCCCCATCGTACTGCGAACTGGCAACCACCGGGAAGTCCAGAGAATTCAGAGGGCTGGATACTCTCGAAACGTAAACAGGATGAATTTCGGCTGCTATGTCATCCGGGACTTATCTTTGCCACAAGGATGTTGATGATCACGCTGCAACAAATAACCGATTAGGTTATAATTCAGCTACGGAATAAACGACACATTTTCACTAATCTCTAGCAGTTTTCAGGAGCCGATAATGAATCTTTATGAATATGCTCGGGCAACCGAGGAAAGCGGCATCCGCTATTACCAGGGTTTGGCAACGCAAGCGCAGAAAGCTGGCGTTAAGGGAGTGTTTAATATGTTGGTCGGTGAAGAAAGAAAACTCCTGGCGAAGATCCAGCTTATCCGGCAACGTTTTCCCCGGATGGATAGCCTGAAATGCCACCGATTGCGGAAGAACACTATTGTTTTTGTCCGGCTGAGCAAGGCCTCAAACCACTCCCGGGTGGAGTCTGATCGAGAAGCATATCTGGTTGCTCGTGAGGCCGAGGAGAAAGTTGTCAGACAGTATATGGAAGCGGCCGAAGTCGAACAAGATCCCCAGACAAAAGAGATGCTGCAATGGTTCGCAGCCCTTGAGCGGCACGAACTGCGCGAGATAGAGAGTCTCTACGATTTTGTCAATGCCCCGACCGACTATCTGGAATGGGCCGAATTCAGTAATCTGGATGAGTTTCATAACTTTGGCCGTTACGAGGATCTGCGCCGGGGACAACTGGAGCTACCGACCGACCAGAAGAAGCATCACTAACGTCCGACAGATTCCTGAGAGGCAGATCGACTGAAGTCGATACCGGTTCGTCTGATCCGTGATTTTTCTCCTCGCGCAACTCTATGGCCTCAAACAGTTATGAGCTTGGCAATACCGCTTTCGGTGAGGATTTGGCCCTGCGATCTCCAGCCGTGAACCATTTCAATCACGTTGCAGCCACCTTGAAGGAGAGTCCCCATGAGTAAACCTGTTTGCGTTGTTATTGGTGTAGGCCCCGGCAATGGCACCGCGATTGCCAGAAAATTTACGGATCAAGGATACGCAGTTGCGCTCTGTGCGCGAACCCAGGCTAGACTGAACAGGCTGGCTGAAGAGCTGCCTGATGCTGCCGCTTTTGTCTACGATGTGACCGACCCGGGGGCCGCCGGGCGAGTATTTGCCGATATAGAACAATCGATGGGTGCGGTGTCGATTGTCGCCTATAATGCCGGCTCAGGGACATGGGGCAATGTTGATGAGGTGACTGTTGACTCCTTTCAATCAACCTGGGAAGTGAATACGCGCGGCCTGTTATTGGCGGTCAAAGCAGTCTTACCCCAAATGCGTAAACGGGGTGGCGGTTCGATTGTGATAACCGGTGCTACCGCTGCCCTAAGGGGAGGGCTGATGTCCACTGCATTTGCCTCAGCCAAGGCGGCTCAGCGTAACCTGGCCCAATCCTTAGCCAAGCAATTAGGCCCGGAAAAAATTCATGTCGGTTATGTCGTCCTCGATGGCATGGTGGATCTGGAAAAAACCATGACGAACATGGCAGACAAACCGCTCGATTTCTTTCTCAGTGCCGAGCAGATTGCCGAAGCATTCTACTATCTTGCGACACAGCCGGAGCGCGCCTGGACGTTTGAAATAGACCTGCGCCCTTACGCTGAGAAGTGGTAGCCTGCAAGGGATCAGATTTTATCCGCGTGCAACAGTCGTTAATCTTTCGGTATATACCTGAGGGTTCGGGCCTCAATATTCAACAAATGAATTTTCTACCTCACGGTAGCCCAGATTGCTTAACCCTTACCCTGTGAGCGTCCAATTACCAAGGCAACTCGTCACCATTGCTATGCCAGAAAGAACCTGCATTTTCAAGGTTAAGGGCTTCAATCCGTTCGGCCAGTCCGGCAACAGACTCTTCGGGGGTAATGATCCCGCCAAAATTGACCATGCGGGTTTTTACGAATCCGGGGTGTAACTGCGCCACGGCAATACCGCGCCCTTTCAGATCGATAGCCAGTGAGCGCCCCAGAGCATTGAACGCAGCTTTGGAGGCTCGATAGCCATAGCGGCCACCTGAGTCGTTATCGGCAATCGAGCCCATGCGGCTGGTCATGTTGGCAATTTTGCTTCCCTCTGCCAGATTGGGTAGCAGGGCCTCGCTGATCCTTATGGGGGCAAATGCGTTGATCTCCATCTGTAAGCGGAGCGAATCAAAATCGATTGAGCCGAGGGTCTCATCCAGCATAAGACCAGCGTTGTTGATCAGCAAGTCAATCATTTGTCCCTGTAGAGCGTCCACCAGCCGCTCGATGCTCTCTTGGCTGGTCACATCGATCCCGTTAATTATCTGGCTTGCGAAGCTCTCAAGTTCGTTTGATGTTTCGCGACAGACACCCGTGACGCGCCAGCCTTCAGCCTGATAATGACGTGCCAACTCAAGGCCAATCCCACGATTGGCACCGGTAATAACAACATGCTTCATTGCACACTCCTTATCTCAGAATTGTCTGCACAACTTAAATAGATCTATTTCTCTTGCCCCGAACCGATCACCCGAAAATCCTCGGTGTGATGTCGGGCCACGGCCGTGAATCTTTACAAAACAACAAATGCGCTCTTTCAGTACAAGTCTGAAAAGCGGCGTTAAAAAAACATCTATTTATTGTTCAAGCTCCCCTCATCCCATCAGATACGCCTGTCATTTTATTGAGGTACCAATATACGCCAATATTATATTTAACCTGCCAATAAATCGACCCTGTTATCAACGATGAGTGTGCTATCTCAATGACTTGCAAACCCTGAATAGGCGAATGGCCAACCCGATGTTTTGGGTTGGCCATTCTGTTAATCACGCGGAATAGCTTTGGGATTGTTCTGTTGACCTGTTGTTTAGCCGTTCACTTCCTCGCCTACGAAGTAGCCGATTTGTTCCTGATTAACCGAAGAGTGTAATTCCTCGTCTACAAAGTAGCCGATCTCATCCTGGTTGATTGAAGAGTGAAGCTGCTCATCAACCCAGTATCCAAAGTTTTTACTATCAACTGCTGAGTGCAGTTCTTCATCTACGTAGTAGCCAATTTCGTCCTGGTTGATCGAAGAGTGAAGCTGCTCATCTACCCAGTAACCGAAGTTTTTACTATCAACTGCTGAGTGCAGTTCTTCATCTACGTAGTAGCCAATTTCGTCCTGGTTGATCGAAGAGTGAAGTTGCTCATCTACCCAGTAACCGAAGTTTTTACTATCAACTGCTGAGTGCAGTTCTTCATCTACGTAGTAGCCAATTTCATCCTGGTTGATCGAAGAGTGAAGTTGCTCATCAACATGGTAGCCAAACTGGTCAGGGTTTATGCTGGCGGCCAGCAGTGCAGTTACGGCGAAGATACTAACAGTCAATACGCTCAAGATTGTTTTCGTCATGGTCTTTCTCCTTAGGCAACGATTCAGAGTGAATCCGTTTCGATTATGTTTCTTGCCCAAGCTATATTCCAATGTCCGTGCCAACCTTAGAAATCCTGCAATATCAGCACCTTATGGATTCGAAGTTCCCAACGCCAATCTTGGATTGTAGAATATTCCACAAGGGCCCGTAGAATATCCGGGGTTCCCGCCGAAAACAACACTGAAATACTGTGGAACCCGATCGCACCAAAACTGGCTCTGACACGCAGAGCCAAACCTCAATGTTCAACAGCCTAATCAATCGTCTGCCCAATCCTCTGCCACCTCACCTCGATATTTATACGATCCCAGGACCAATAGATCTTCGCAGCACGACCGCTAATCTTCTCTTCGGCGACAAAACCCCAGAAACGGCTGTCGAATGAATAGTCGCGATTATCCCCCATGGTGAAATACATCCCTGCGGGGACTCTGAGCGGGGCCATGTTGTCACGTGGGCTTGCTTCTGCAGGGATGGTCTGGGGGTCCTTGTGCACCACATAATCTTCAACAAGCAACTGGTCATTCACCAGCAGTTGCTTGTCACGAATCTCAAGTTTATCTCCCGGCATCCCGATTACCCGTTTAATAAAATCGCGGGGACTGGCCTTGTCGGCATCTGGTGGGAACTCGAAAACAACGATATCGCCTCTCGCGATATGATCTGCTGTTTTGTCGATCAAAACATGGTCACCCACGATAAGGGTATTCACCATACTGGCCGAGGGAATTTTATAGGCGCGGACATGAGCGTGTTTGATGTAGGCAGAACCGGCCAAATCACCACCAAGGCCAAAAATCAGGTACATCGCAATGTAAACAACTGGGCGGTTATACTTTTTTGGCTGAAAATTATATTTCAATTTGCGCGCGGTCTTAACGCTATCGACAATAGCCAAGACAAGAATCAGGATCGTCAGCAGAAAAAACAGGGCGAGAACGGTAAATGGGAGTTTGAGAGAGAAAAGTGTGATTGCCAGACCGAAAGCTGTAGAGAACAGGGCAAACAGGAAGCCTTTTTGTAGCTGTCCGTTGTAAACCTGCCCCAATCCCGGCATTAACAGAGTTAAGACAACGGCAGTCCAGGGTTTACGTGTTTGCCCAGCGCGCTTTTTCACCTCAAACTCAAAATCCACAATTTTATTCCCTATTGATAAGTACCAGCTTCTTATTTAACCTTAAAAACAACAAAAGCCACCCTTCAGCACAAGTCTGAAAAGCGGCTTATAAAAGCATCTCTCACTAACCCGAGATCCCCACATCTCACCCCTCATAAAGATTGTCATTTCAATAAGTTGCCGATATATACCTGTTTCGCACCAGACCTGTCAACAAATCGACCCGTTTACCCTTGTGTGAGGTTACTCTATAACGTGCAGGGCCAGAACAGGTGAATGGCCAACCCGATGTTTTGGATTGACCACTCTGTTGGTCACGTGGAATAGTTTTGAGGTTGTTCTGTTTAGCTGTGCACGTCCTCGGCTACGAAGGAACTCGTTCTGATCAACCGTTACCGTGGTGGACTGGATCTACATTGTAACCAAAGTCTTTAGAATCAATGGCGGCATGAAGATCATCGACGTTGTAACCAAAATCCTTAAAATCAATTTTGGCATGATCTTCATCGACGTTGTAACCAAAGTCCTTATTATCGATTTTGGCGTGTTGTTCATCGACATTGTAGCCAAACTGATCAGAGTTTACGCTGGCGGTCAGCAGTGCAGTTACGGCGAAGATACTAACAGTGAGTACACTCAAGATTGTTTTCGTCATGGTATTTCTCCTTAAAGAAATATTCAGGTAGAATCGCAGAATCCGTTACAGTTATGTTTCTTACTAGGTTTATAATCCAATGTCCGTGCCAATCTCTAAATATACGTAATATCAGCAGGTTACGGTCTTCGCACTGCCAAAGCAAATCTTAATTTGTAGAATACTCTACAAAAGCACATAGAATATTCGGCAGCACAACAAACAATCCCCCCTAAAGTACAGTGGAACACATCGTCCCCCTGCCATTCATAATGGCTACAACCCGCTTTTCTCTGCGGAATAGGTATGTTTTTCAACCGTGCGCTCAGGATCATTTCCGGATTTGGTAGACTGTATATGAAGCAGATCGACACCGATAAAGGAGCTGAGCATGGATTTTCTGAAAGAGCTTGGGATTAAGGACAGGAACTTTGGTGCTTCTACGGGGCTTGAATGGAATAGCACAACCGACCAGGGAGAGCTGCATATCGTTTCTCCGACTGATGGCAAACCGATTGCCAGCGTCTATCTTGCCTCTGAGCAGGATTATGAAAGGATCGTGACCAAAGCCGCCGAAACTTTTAGACATTGGCGGACGGTTCCTGCGCCGAAGCGAGGTGAGGTTGTGCGCCAGATCGGCCTGCGCTTACGAGAACATAAGGATGCACTCGGGGCACTGGTCTCCTACGAAATGGGCAAATCACTGCAGGAGGGAAAAGGCGAGGTTCAGGAGATGATCGATATCTGCGATTTTGCCGTCGGCCAGTCCCGTCAACTTTACGGCTCGACCATGGTCTCTGAACGGGAAGAGCACCGGATGTATGATCAGTACCACCCCCTTGGCGTGGTCGGTACCATCTCGGCCTTCAATTTCCCGGTTGCAGTCTGGTCTTGGAATACCATGATCGCTACGGTTTGTGGCGACACAAACCTGTGGAAACCTTCATCAAGGGTCCCCTTGAGCGCTATCGGCGTGCAGAATATTCTGGCCGAAGTGGTCAGAGAGAATGAGCTCCCCGAAGGGCTATTCAACCTGATCATCGGGCGGGGTTCTTCGGTCGGCGAAACATTGCTTAACGACAAACGCATCCCGCTGGTCTCGGTAACCGGCTCAACGCAAGTCGGTCGACACGCGGCCCAGGCCGTTGCCAAACGATTCGGCAAGACGATTCTTGAACTTGGTGGCAACAACGCAATTATTCTGAGTCCAAATGCCGAGCTCAAAACAGCACTCCCTGCCATCGTCTTCGGCGCGGTCGGAACTGCCGGACAGCGCTGTACCTCAACCCGGCGTCTGATTATTCATGAATCGATCTACTCCAGAGTCAAAGCGAGCCTTCTGAAGGCCTATGCAGGGCTGAGAATCGGCAATCCGCTGGATGAAAAGAACCACGTCGGGCCGCTGATCGACAGCGACGCGGTTATGGCTTTCCAGCAGGCACTGCAACGCGCAGAAAAAGAAGGAGGAAAACTTGTTTATGGCGGAACCCTCCTTGAAGGCGCAGGTTACGAGTCGGGCTGTTACGTCGTTCCGGCGATCGTCGAAGCCGAAAACAGCTACGCGATCGTTCAGGAGGAGACCTTTGCCCCGATCCTTTACCTGATTCGATATTCCGGCGAACTGAGCGCTGCCATCGAATTGCACAACGCCGTCGTACAGGGGCTCTCCTCGGCTATTTTTACCGAAAATCTTCGTGAAGCCGAACTCTTCCTCTCGGCCACCGGCTCAGATTGCGGGATTGCCAATGTCAATATCGGCACCTCCGGAGCGGAGATCGGCGGTGCATTCGGCGGCGAAAAGGAGACCGGTGGCGGACGCGAATCGGGCTCTGATGCCTGGAAAGCCTACATGCGACGCCAGACCAATACGATCAATTACGGCAAAGACCTCCCGCTGGCGCAGGGGATCAAGTTCGATATTTAAGCGCGGCTCCCAACATAACTTCATCCTGAGGAGAGCGATTTATGCCAAAAAAAATCCATTCCATCCTGGTGCTGGGTCTGGGGAAGGTTGGTTCTTTAATCGCGACCATGCTCCATGAAACAGGCTTCGCGGTCACAGGGGGCGACATTAAGATCCATGATGACAGCCACCCCTTTGATGTTATGAGCCTGGATGTATGCAACAGTGCGGAGTTGGCCCTCGTCATGAGCGGAGTCGATGCGGTCGTCTCCTGCCTGCCTTACCGCTTCAACCTCGGCGTCGCCGGGGTCGCCAGTCAACTTGGTACTCACTATTTCGATCTTACTGAAGATGTGGCGACGACCAGGGCCATCATCAACATGAGTAAAACCGCCAGCGGAGTCATGGCGCCACAATGCGGTCTGGCTCCCGGTTTCATTGCTATTCTCGGCGCTTCCCTCGCCAGTCGATTCGATAAAATCAGAAGCATAAAACTGCGGGTCGGTGCCCTCCCCAGCAATCCCACCGGATTACTCTCTTATGCCTTTAACTGGTCCCCTGAAGGGGTGGTCAATGAGTATCTCAACGATTGTGAGGTGATCGAGAACGGTAAGCACAAGTGGGTTTCACCCCTGGAATGGCTGGAAAAAATCGTGATTGACGGTATCCAGCTGGAGGCATTTACCACCTCTGGCGGTCTGGGGACCATGTGCGAGACCTACAGGGGACAGGTCGAGAACCTTGACTATAAGTCGATCCGTTACCCCGGCCATGCAAAATTGATAAATTTCTTTTTTGATGAACTGCTGATGCGTGAAGATCGTAAACGGGCCGGTGAGATCCTGGTACATGCCAAGCCGCCGGTCAATGATGATGTGGTTTATATTCATGCCTCAGTGGAGGGCTGGCAAGAAGAGAAGCTGACGCGTGAAGAATTCGTCAGGTCTTACCGTCCCTTAGAGATTGCCGGACGCCGTTGGCGTGCAATCTCCTGGACCACGGCGGCTTCTGTCTGTGCGGTTGTTGAACTCGTGAGTAATAGGACTTTGAGCAACAGGGGATTTATTAAGCAGGAAGAGATAGATCTCGATAAATTCTTGCGAACTCAAAACGGGCGTTTATATGGATGAGAAGCTCCTGGTGGGAAGCTCAACTGACGGACGGGATGTCTGGTCGCTACTCCGTATCAGTTTCACCCCTACGCTCAGGACCTTTGTCGCTATTCAAATCAGTCAAACAACTCTGAAATCTGCAATCAATGCGAACTGTTTAACCTTGGAAGAGACTCTGAGATAAGAAAAGTACGCGACATATAGATCAAGCTATATTTCCGAGTACGCCCAAAATCCGGACCATCGCCAAAGTATCCAATTCACAATACTTCAACATCGCCTTCCGCAGCTCAGCCAGCGCCACCGGATCATCCAGCTCACACATCGCATGATATGCCCGCATCGCCGCCATACCGTCAACAATCTCGAGTCCCGCATAAGAGAGCTCCGGCACCAGCGCCGGTAACACCTCTTTGATCGAGTAGGACCCGCGCATCTGCCAGCGATACAGATCACGCCGCCGGAATGGCAGCATCAGATCGCGAACATTGGGCAGACGGAGGTTGATCGTAGCGGCCAGATCTGGAAAGAGTTCGGCGAGGTTCCGCAGCACACCTTTTTCGAAGGCCTGGTTGTAGGTCAGCACGCAGGCGTTCTGCGGAATTACAGCGAGGAGCTGTTCAATCAGTTCGCGGCGGGGGTCGACACCTGGCGGGGCGAGATACTCGAAGTGCTGCGGTTCAACACCGGCTGCTGGCTGAATATGAATCGAATACTGAAAAGGAACCTGCTGATAGGGCCTTGTTCCGTCAAATTTCGGGATCGGTGAGTTGAAGCTTTCGAAATCGAGATGGCAGAGCGGATACCACAAAGTGCCAACAAACTCTTTGACCTTTTGAGTATCGATGAAATTCTGCTGAGACAGGGTCGTTTCAACCTGTTGGCGTTGCTTGGCATTCAGATCATCCAGCGGAAGGTCCGCAAGCCTGATCAACCCCTTTTTGTAATAGTCGAACTTTTTGATGCCGTTGCCACGTAGATCGAAGACCGAATTTTTGGGAATATGCTGCCAGCAGTAGGGGATATAATCACATTCGTAGGGATCGGTGCAGTGCGGACCGATATCGATAATCGGTTCCTTTTTTTCAGCCATGGTCAGACGGAATTCACGCACGATCTCCGGCAAACTTTGCTGACGCGCGGCGACCTTGGCACTGATATCTTCGGCATGAAAAAGCTTGTCGACCTCAATCGCACCCTGGCGTGTATAGCTATTATCAATATGCACCAGAAAAGACTTGGAAACCGACAATCCGCAACCATTTAAAACATACTGCTGAACTGCAACGTCGTCGAGGTTGACCGGTTTCACCCCGGTCCCCATCTTAACCTCATAGATCTGCCAGCTATCACTATGATCGCTATCACGAACCAGAATATCCGCCTTGACAAAGATCGCCGAAAAAGAGAACGAGGCTTCGTAGATTATATCGGTGCCATTCTCGATCAGTTCTTTGGTACGGGCGAGTTGAGCAGGAAAGGAGAGCCCCTCATAGGGGACTTCGATTCCGCCGGGAAACAGTTGCTGAGCGAGGAGACCGACTTCATTTCCGGCGGCAAATCTGGCTTGCAGATCTGGCGGCGGCGGGAGCTCAAAATCAGGAGGATGTTTGGCCAGCCACAGCGCTTTCTGGCACTGTAATCCTTTGAGAATCAGTGATTTACTAAGACCGCTGCCAGTTCGCGCCATACCACCTCTCTTGTTTAAATGTCATAAAACAGAATCGTTGGGCCTGAGAGGCACAACAATGGGCCTTAAAAAAGGACAGAGCACCTGCCTCTCCCCCTGTTGTTGAGATGGACTCACCCTGATTTATTACGGGATACTTATCTGAAAACGTTGAAAGGGGAAGTTTTCGAGCGGGCAGGATGGCACCCTGGCCATCATCCCAGTGCGCAACAGTTCAAACGTCTGCGCAACCGACTGGGCGCCGCCAAACAGGAAACCCTGCACTTCGCTACAGCCAATTTTTTTCAGGTAGTTGAGCTGATCTTCATTTTCGACCCCTTCGGCGACAATATGCAGACGCAGGCCACGCCCCATCGCGACGATTGCATCGACAATGCAGGCTTCGGGAGCCTCTCCTTCGATCTGCTGAACGAATGATTTGTCGATTTTGAGAGTGTCAACCGGGAACTGATGAAGATAGCTGAGTGAAGAGTAACCGGTACCGAAATCATCGACCGCAATAGAAATGCCGTGACGGCTCAAGGCTCTAAGCTTGAGAGATGTGGTTTCGCGATTTTTCATGATTCCTGATTCGGTGACTTCGATTTCAATCTGGTTGCCGGGGATACCAAATTCGGCGAGGGTGGCGAGAATACCCTGAACGAAATTGGGTTGTTCGATCTGTACGACCGAGATATTGACCGACACCGGCACTCTCGAAAGGCCCTGTTCGTGCCAGTGGCGCATCTCGGCGCAGGTCGCTCGCAGGACCCAGTCACCAATCGGGATGATCAGCTTTGATTCTTCTGCCAGAGGGATAAACTGATCCGGGTAGATAAGGCCGCGTTGGGGGTGCCGCCAGCGAATCAGCGCCTCCATTCCAACAATCTTCCTGTCTTCGCTATCAACCTTGGGCTGAAAGAAAACTTCGAATTGTTCCGATTCAACCGCATGACGCAAATCACGTTCAAGGGAAAGATGTTCCCCCCAACCAGCGGTCATACTCTCCTGGAAAAAGGCAAAGCCATTCTTGCTTTCCCCTTTGATGTGGTACATCGCCACATCTGCCGCACGCAGCAAAGATTCCCGCGTATCGCCAGCGTCAGGAAAGAGTGCAATACCGATACTCGCGCTGAGGAACATTTCCTGTCCGCCAATCAGGTAGGGCTCACTGATGCGTTGAAGAATTTTCTTGGTTACAATGGCCGCATCTTTCCCATCGTCAAGTTCTGGCAACAACAGCGTAAATTCATCACCGCCAAAGCGGGAGAGGGTATCCTCTGCCCGGAGACAACCCTGTATCCGTTCGGCAACTCTTTGCAGAACCTGATCGCCAAGACTGTGTCCAAGCGTGTCGTTGATCAATTTAAAACGATCCAGATCAAGAAATATAACGGCCAGGATTCTCTCATTACGCTTGGCATGGGCAATGGCCAGACCCAGACGATCCTCAAAGAGCATCCGGTTCGGCAAGGCCGTTAACTGATCATGGTAGGCGTGGAAATTGATCAGCTCTTGCGCCTGCTTGCGCTCGGTCATATCCCTTGCGCAGCCGTAAGTGCCGATAAATTTTTCACCGTCATCGCTATGACTCGCATTGTACATACCAACCGAACTCAGCTCGATCGGCAATAGATGCGTATCAAAGATTCGCGTTTCAACTTGTTCGGTATTCAGTTTAAGGCGCAGTTCGACGTTGCGGCTCGAACGTGCCCCGGTGCGTCTTTCGTTAAAGACATAACGCGCTAGTGGAAGGTCCTCTTCAAAAACCAGTTCGGAGTAATGACGACCGATCAATTCCTCGCGGTTGTAGCCGAGCAGATTATTGACCGTATCATTAACGAAGGTGAAGCACCCTTCCTGATCGAGGACATAGACAAAATCAGGGGAATTATCAACGATATAACGATGAAGTTCTTCAGACTCGTGCATCACCTGCTCAAGACGAAGCTGCTCTTTCTCTTGGCGATAGCTGGCCTGGGCATTGCGGACCGTGGTCAAGAGTTCTTCAGCCGGATAGGGCTTACGGATAAAATCGTAAGCCCCCTGCTGCAGGGAATCTCTCACCGCATCAAAAGAGGTTTCTCCACTAACCACAATAACTCTGGTTGATGCTTTTTGCTGCTGTAGTTCTGCTAAGACCTGATGACCATTGGCTCCTGGCATCTGCAGATCAAGCAACATCACCTGATACTCAACTTGGCGACACATCTGCAACGCATCGGAACCATCAGTCGCCGTCTGGTTCTCAAAACCCGCACCTGACAGCAGAAGTGACAAACTATGCCGCATGGCCGATTCGTCGTCGACTATCAGAATTTTCTCGCTAAGATCTCTACGTTCAGACATCCAGTTCTCCCTGTGCCACTCATCGTTCAAGACAACAATTGATTAAAGGTTTACTCCCCCCTCCATCTCTTCATCTAGCGGCCGGTTCATAGCAAGAGCTCGACAGACTGCTAGCGCGGTATAAGGATCCTGAAACTTGTTCCGGTCGCAGCACTCTGGCAGCTGATCCGAACTCCGACATCCTTGGCCATATTCCGCACAATATTGAGACCAAGACCAGCATGCCCGCTCCCTTTGGAGCTTTCTACCGGATTGAAAAGCTGATCCAACAGATGCGGGGCGATCCCCGGTCCGTCATCGGCAACCACAATTTCAATCTGCTTTTCACCATTGGATTCAATCAGGTCACGGCTCTGCAGTTCGATACGGCCGCCAATGGGTAACGCTTCAGCAGCATTTTTGACCAGGTTGATCAAAATCTGGCGTAACACGATCGGGTTGATCGAGATGGGCTGCAACTGATCACAAGCAACAACAATTTCAATGTGGCGTGGTTTCAAAATTGTCGGTCTCAGACTCATCAGGACCGATTCGATCACTTCCCTAACGTCGACCAGTGAGACCGGCAAAGGAGAGCGTTCCTGTTGGCGACTGTAGTAACTCAGAATCTCACTCACGCGCCGAATTTCATCTTCCATGGCACTAAGCACATCTTTATCGCTCTGTTGTTGCCGCAGGACCTGTAGATAGTTGCCGAGTATTGCCAGCGGATTATTAATTTCATGTGCGACCCTGCGCAGTTCAATGCGGTCACCACCTCTTCGACCGAGTATTTTCCCCGATTGAAGATGGCTCCTCAGCCCGCGCCCGATGGCGTTGACGAGTACCCGCGTTTCGCTGGCGATAATCGTCTCAAGATCTTGTTTTTCATCCAGCCCGATGGCCACCACTCCAAACTGATCTTCTGTCGACAACGTCAGGCAGACAAAGCGTGTACTTGTAGATAAACGTAAAATGGTCTGGTCAACAATTGAGATCTCACTGCTGTCACTGTTTGCCGTATCGTGAACGCCTCCTTCGATCAAACAGCGAGCAATGAGGCTAAAAGCCGGATCTATCGGAACCTGTAGATCAGCAACAAGTTGTGACTGCCCGGGAACCTGCAAACCATAGAGCACACCCTTATGTGCATCGGCCAGCAGAAAAATTGTTTCTTTAACGTCCAATTTCTGCAAGAGCAGGCTGCGCCCTTCGTTCAGAAGCTGCGGCTGACTTTCACAATTGCCAATTTGCACCAAGCTGGCCTGCCTTTCAGCCAGTGAAAATACCAATTTTTCAAGTTGCAGGACGTTTTCCTGCTCTTCCTGGTACGACCGGGCAGGGTCACCCGTGAGCTCTGAAAAACCCGAGTACTGCTGCTCAGTCTCAATGCAGATTTTTTGTAACGCCGCAGAACCAAGATCGAAATAGCGTCTGCCCAGGTCAAGCGTCTCAGGGCTGAGGTTCACAGGAGACAAACTGAGGGCATAAGCCAACTGCAACAAGCGAATTAAAGTGCCACTCCCTTCGGCTTGTGAATGGTGAAGAAAACGTAGAGCATCAGATAGATATGAATCCAACTGCCAGGTGTCGGTCAGTTCTACTGCAAGCTGCAAATGATCGTAACCGTAAGCCTGCATCTCATGGTGACAAACCTCGAGGCTGCTGATCGGATTCATGGCCTTCTCGGGGTAATGAATGCTGTCCTGCGCAAAGAGTAACTGCATGCCGATATTGTGCAGCATCCCGGCGAGCTGAGCTTCTTCAACTTGAGGATATGCGAGCGCTTCAGCCAGGCAACGAGCGGCAACCCCCACCCCACGTGAGCGATGCCAGAGGGTCTGCCGGAAACCGCTGCGTGGCAGATCAGGTCGTTCCTCAAGATATCGACCCGCAGCACGCAATGCGATGGCAGAAAGGGCATCAATAGAGAGTTGATCCAGAGCGACCGAAAGTGGTGATTCGGCCGATGCGGACCCTTTGGAGGTAATCGAAGCGGCGTGTAGAATTCTGACCGTTAAGGCAGCGTCTTGCTGAAGAATATTGATAAAATGTTGGCGAGATTCTTGACGTAAACATGCATCAAGAAATTGAACCAGAACGCGAGGACACGAAAAGAGCTGGTCAATCGACTTACGGCAGGGTTTATGGGGCGTGGGTTGATTCATACGCTGCAAGCTCCGGTGCCGAACTGGTGGTCTGACTTGAAGATCGATAGCCCACCTTGCCATCATCAGGCTGAACATTATGATTCAACATGACGTACCAGAATAATCTTTCTCACAGGTTTTACGCAAGCTGAATGATGTTAAACATTGTTAAAAATCAATAAGCTAGGAGATCTTTGGCCTATTCCGGTCGATAAAAAAATCTCACGATATGGCCAATCGTACTGCTTATCCCTTAGCCAAAAAAACTCTTAATTTTTGAAAGAATTCCCTGAGTATCAGAAGATTGTTCAGCACTTGAAGGAGATGCAAGCCGCACTGAAATGACTTCACCATTCCCCCAGGGCCACCATGCGGCGAAGATCAGGACATTTCCTTCAGGATCGGTGGTGAAGAGAAGTTGATTATCACGCAGGTCTCCCAGATCTCCAGATTTAGTCTTGATTTGCTCAGGTGCTTTGCGAATTGAACGACTGTCCCACTTAAAGCCGAGGTGCCGTTCAAGAACGGTACGAACCTCATTCTGCTTGTCGGTAGAAAACTCTGCGACGAGGGCATTAAAGCCACTGTCCCATTTCCATGACAAAACACGCTCAAAGTCATTCAGCAACTCTTTGCAAAGGTCCTTGATCTGTGCCTTATCCAGGTACATTTACCCCTCCCTTTGGTATGCAACCTAACGGTCAACTTTGAAAAACAATGAACCGAATTACTCTCTGCAAGCCATCGCATCATTCGGTTTTATGGATCATTTGGTCCTTATTCTGGGTCCCGGTTGAAACCAGGTCGCGGAACAGGCCGACAGCATAGAGAAATGCGGCCATAATTAAAAAGAGAAGAGCAAGCTTAAGGCTTTTTTTCGGATATTTATAAATGATGACGAGCAGGATGAGCACAACCACTGCAATCACAAATGGATACTGATTGTACAGGCTGTGAGCATAGCTTTCGATACTATCGAAATTCATAATTCCTCGACAGGAAGCGATTAACGGATGAGCCTGCAAAAATAGATGATTAACATCATCTACAAGTGCCACAAGATCAGGCTTGCAAAACAGCTACTGGCTAAACCCGCAGCAGCGCAGCCGCCCAGGTAAAACCGGCGCCAAAGGTGACAAACCCGACCAAAGAGCCGTCTTTAAGTTCGCCGCTACGGCGAAGCTCATCAAGGGCGATAGGAATAGAGGCTGCCGAGGTATTGCCGTAGCGATCAACATTAACGAAGACCTTCTCCATCGGCATTTTGCAGCGTTTGGCGACCGCCTCGATAATACGCAGGTTCGCCTGATGGGGGATCAGCAGGTCGAGGTCATCGCCACTCAACCCCGCCCGATCCAATACCTGTTTCAGGACGCTGGTCATGGAGGTCACGGCGTGGCGAAAGACCTCTTTTCCCTCCATCCGGATGGTATGTAACTGTGCAGCGACATTCGCTGTGGTCGGCGGGTTAACACAACCGCCACCGGGGTTATAGAGCAGGCCACTATGCGCCCCGTCGCTCTGCAGACAGGTTTGCAGCAGACCGCGCTCGCCGTCAGAAGGGCCCAGAACCACTGCGCCAGCGCCATCGCCGAACAGGACGCAGGTATCACGATCCTGCCAGTTGACCATCGAAGTGAGAACCTCGCCACCAATGACCAGTACCCGGCGATATCCGGAAGCCATCATCAGCCCTTCAACCACCTGCAAACCATAGAGAAAGCCGGAACAGGCCGCAGAGATGTCAAAAGCCACCGCATTTTTAGCCCCGAGCTTCTCCTGCACCAGACAGGATGTCGCAGGGAATTTCATATCACCGGTCACCGTACCGAGCACAATCAGATCTATCTCCTCGGCCGTTACACCAGCATCTTCCAGGGCGTTACGAGCAGCCTCGGTCGCCAGATCAGACAGAGCGGTTCCCGGCTCAGCAACGTGGCGCTGCCTGATTCCCGTACGCGCAACGATCCACTCGCTGGAGGTCTCGACCATCTGTTCCAGATCCGTATTTGTGAGGATCTTCTCCGGTACGGCACGCCCGGTTCCCAGCAGCATCATTAGTGGTTTTTTCAATAGCTTTATTCCTCATGTTCAGAATCTATTTATAGTCAGGAAAATAGCACAGCCTCCCCCCCTCTCTCAAGAGGGAGCGACACCACCACCCGATTTTCATTAGCTCAAGCCGACTCAAGTCAATTTTCGCCACTGCGATGGCAGCTAACACAGGTGCTCAGAAATCTGCGCCCTCGCACTGCGGCGCAAAGTTCGCTATCATGAACAAGGAATCTCGAGCCGTTCGACCCTGCCAGTCTGCTTTCAAACATGGATTCAACCATGACCACAACATCCACCTCCCCGTTCAAGATTCCCAACGTTCGACTCTTCATCCTCTTTCGTGTTTTGTTCAATGCGCGTTTTTATTACCCGGTCTTCTCAATTCTGTTTCTCGATTTCGGCCTGACCCTCGCGCAGTTCGCCGTGCTGAATGCGGTTTGGGCTGCGACCATAGTACTTTGTGAGGTCCCATCCGGAGCTCTGGCTGACAGTTTCGGACGACGCAACCTATTGGTCTTTGCCGGAGCCCTGATGGTTATCGAAATCGCGCTCTGGGCCTTCGTGCCACTCGGCAACCTGAACCTGCTGTTCTGGGCATTTGTCCTTAATCGTATCCTGAGTGGTATGGCTGAAGCTGCCGCGAGTGGGGCTGATGAAGCGCTGGCCTATGACAGTTTGCAACAGCAGGGAAATATTGATGATTGGGGACGAGTCCTGGAGCGACAGACTCAGGTTCAGTCTGCCGGTTTTGTCATCGCTATGACCTTAGGTGGCGTTCTTTACGACCCGAATTTACTGCAGACACTGTTCAGTTTCATTGGACATCCCTGGGATATCACCCGTTCAATCACGCTCCGCTTGCCGATCTATTTTACTCTAGCCACCGCAGTATTAACCCTGCTGACAACCCTGCGTATGCGTGAAGTGACTCATCTCGAGTCCAGCACAGAGATCAACCACGAACAGTCAATTTCTTCTGCGTTTCGTCTGGTCTGGCAGGCTGGTCGCTGGATTTTCAATACGCCCTTTGTTCTGGCATTAATGCTCTTCGGTCTGTTGGGTGACAGCGTTATCCGCATGATTCTGACCATGGCCAGCCAGTATTATCGAATCATCGAAATTCCTGAGTCCCTGTTTGGTGTCTTCGGCTCACTTCTGGCCATGCTAGGATTTGTCATGCCGGGCCTGGCACGCCGTTTAACCGAAACTCGCACCCCACTGTTCAATCTGCTGTTGACTGCGGCGATGATTCTGCTCGGTCTCGTCGGACTCTGTTTCGTCTGGCCGTGGGCCGGGCTTTTACCAGCACTGCTTCTATTCAGCTGTATGTTCCTGATCGGCTTTTTTCTGAGTCACTACCTGAACCAGGCAACCAGTTCGGAGCAACGCGCTACGGTGCTCAGCTTCAAGGGTTTATTTCTCAATTTAGGTTACGGCGGAATCGGTATTTTCTACGCCTTGCTACTCGCCATGTTGCGGAAGCAGACCATAGCAGTCCAACCAGCAATCGCCGAAGAACTATTGAAAAACCAGGTTTTCATTGATTCACTCCCCTGGTTCGTCAGTTATTTCTGCGGCTTGCTGGCAATCTTGTTATTGCTCTCATATAAACTGTTACGCACACAGAAGACCCCGCCACTCAATGAATCCTGATCCCCATTATCTGCTGTTGCACTATTCCCAAAACCCTGAAAATGTTTAAATGATAAAATATTTCTTCTCTAAAGACAGGAGCGACAGATATGGCACGCATCTCTCTATCGACAAACGATAACGCCGAGCAAAAAGTTACAACTCTCTTTGCAGAGATCGAAGGGGCTTTCGGCATGGTCCCTAATCTTTTCAAGGCCTATGCGCATCACCCACCTCTTTTGCATGCGAACTGGAGCAAAGTTAAAGCCGTGATGATGGGGGGCAGCCTGAGTCGTAAGCTCAAGGAGACCATCGCGGTACACGTCTCAAAAGATAACAGTTGTTCATATTGTGTGGCTGCACATACCGGCGCGCTACATGCGATCGGGGTGACTGATGAAGAGCTGAAAACGATTCTGGATGATCTGGAAAATGCCGACTTCACACCAAAGGAAAAAGCCTTGATCGATTTCGCTCGAAAAGCAAATTCGAGCCCGTTGCGAATTCCTGATGATGAGTTTGCCGCGTTACAAAAAAACGGTGCGAGCGAGGCGGAGATTGTTGAAGCCTTAGGGGTAATGGAGCTCTTCACCGCCTTTAACAAATTTCTGGATTCCCTCGAAGTCGATATCGACTTTTAAAGGAAATCAGTAATGTGGGATAAACGTTATCTGACCGACGAATTTGTCTATGGTAAAGAACCAAACGGGTTTCTGCGTGAGGCAAGTCGCGAACTGACTCCGGGCAGAGTTCTCTGCCTGGCTGAGGGGGAAGGTCGCAATGCAGTTTTTCTGGCTGAAAGCGGACATGAAGTAACCGCGGTCGATGCCTCTGCGGTCGGTCTGGCAAAGGCGCAACGACTGGCCACTGAACGTGGAGTACAAATCACAACCGAAGTGGCCGATCTGTCCGGGTACGCGATCGAGATTGAAAGTTGGGACACAATTGTTTCAATTTTCTGTCATGTCCCGCAGGAAATCAGAATAGAGATTCACAGAAAGGTCGTTGCTGGCCTGAAATCTGGCGGCAGATTCATACTGGAAGCTTACACCCCGGCGCAACTCGAACTAGGCACCGGTGGTCCACCAGTCAGAGAACTGATGATGTCATTGGCCGGGCTGAAGCTGGAACTGGCCGGGCTCGACTTTGAACATGCGCTGGAGACCGAACGCGAAATTATCGAAGGCAGCCTGCACACCGGACGGGGTGCTGTCGTTCAAATCATCGCGCGCAAGCCTTGCTGAGTCAACTTAAGAGCACACGTCCCACCCGGTTCATGAATGAATCGACACTCTTTCATACTTTGCGACGGATAATTAGGGACGCTTCACTATTTTTCAAGTTTCTCCGCCACTTTGCAGGGGCGGCCAACCCTCTTCGCCCTGATCTTACGGTTCAGTTCATATTCGATGGTATCAATAAAACTGTCGGCACCGAAGGGACGACCACTGCGGGTCGCTTTGCGGATGGCTCTGTTCTGGGCTTCATCCTCAATTTTGAAAAAAGCGGCATAATCGTCGCGCGCCGCAGGTTCAAGCCAATCCGATTGACACAGCAAACCATCAGTCGCATCGGTCAAATGAAGTCTCGCGCTCGACCAGCGATAATCCTCCGCGTGTTCAGCCAACCCGCCCTTAAGGGGATTGCGTTCGATATATCGTGCTACCGCCCACAAATACTCATCATTCTCGACCACACAGGAAAAGAAACGATTTTGCCAGATTCGTCCAGATTGGCCCAGCTTGCGGTTGAGATACTGAGTGTAGACCAAGTTTGTCAACCCAATGCCACGCGCCAACGAGATCTCACTTTCCGGTACAACCAGCAGGTGCACATGGTTATCCATCAGACACCAGGCCCAGATCTGCAAACCGTACTTTTGTGCATAACCCGCAAGCAGATTAAGGTATGTCTGACGGTCTTCGTCATCAAAAAAGACGGCCGAGCGATTGTTGCCGCGCTGGGTAATGTGATGAGGATACCCGGGGGCTATGATGCGTGCGATTCTTGGCATAAGAAAAGGATAGATTGGATAGCAGCATAAATCAACTAAATAGGGAAGTGTCCCTGTTTTAGTTTTCTATATACTCAATGAGGATTAGAGTTAGAAAGGTACAGAATCGATGGACTTGTGTCATACCTCCCCTCAACAAAGTTATTGTATGTCTCGTTGTATTTCTCGTCACCTCGACTGTGATAATTTGTTGGGCTCACAAAACACCTCAGAAGCATCACACGCACTAGTGAAAATTGAGCCTCTCAGAAAGTAATGCGGCATTCCTGGCAGTAGAGTAGTCATCACCAAAAGCAGCATTTTTTACGATTATGGCTAAAAATTTTTGCTTCTCTGAGAGGGATGGTAGATCACGAACCAGATAGAAAGCTTCAGAAAAATTATTGTTTGCCAAGCAGCTCTGGATCATCGCCAATCTATGGGTCAGGACGAATGGTCGGTCGAGTTGCCTTAAAATTTTCAAAGCAGCAAAAACATCCCCTTTCTTGATTTTCTTTTCGAGTCGTATTTCGAGCTCTCTCTGAGAAAGAATTTTTTCTTCGTCTGCAAGCCTAAAAAACTTTTTTATAAACTTTAGATATCTCATGTGTGATTTCTACCATTGTCGGTATAACGATTAACTAACCTGGGGTTTTTCCGAGAAGGCGTAAAAGGCCATCCAGAACGGTGTAAGGATGAGGCGGACAACCCGGAATATACAAATCCACCGATAACAGGTTGCCAATCCCATGATTGACCTCCGGGCTCTGACAGAAAGGCCCCCCTGCGATTGCGCAGGCTCCGGAAGCGATGACCAGTTTCGGATCGGGGATGGCGGCGTAGGTATCAAGCAAGGCACTTTTCATATTTTCAGTCACTGGGCCGGTCACCAGCATGCCGTCGGCATGGCGCGGCGAGGCGACAAACTGGATGCCGAAGCGACCAAGGTCGAAGACCAGTGTACCGAGGACATTGATATCGGCCTCACAGGCGTTGCAGCCACCGGCTGAGACCTGACGTAATTTCAGGGATCGACCGAAGAGCTTGTGCATCTTCTTTCCAAGTTTATCGGCCAGACGGTAGGCTTCATCATTCAACAGCAGCCCTTCGCGCAGGGAGGTCGCAAGGCGGTAATCATTGCTGAAGGTCAGAGCGCCATACTCAATAGCCGCCGGGCAGTCGGCGCAAAACAGGCAACGACCGAGATCGATCTGAAGTTCACCCTCGTGGTCACTCAGGGCGGCGAAAGGACAGCTGACGACTGCCGCGCTAAGCGTCTGGGGAGATAGGTTTTCTGACACGCGTGGCAGTCCACGGAAGCGTTGCGGAAGCGTCGGTTCGATCTGAGGATATTTGGCGGTACGGTGTCCCTGTCGCAGACGTTCACGGATGATACTCAACATAAGGATATTCCTCTAAAGATCAAATCCGCAGTACGACAAGTTGAAACTTTTGTTGCACAGCGGAAAGTCAGAAATTTGCTGGCCACGCAGGGCCATAGCTAGCCCGCTCCAGTTGTGGAACGAAGGGTCGACAATTTTGTAGCGACCGATTCGTCCCTCTGAATCGGTAATAGCGGCATGCACAACTTCACCGCGCCAGCCTTCACAGAGCGCAACCGCAAGACTGTCAGGCGCCAGCGACCCGAGCGGCGAGGAAATCTCTCCTGCAGGGAGTCGCTTTAGGAGTTGCTTGATCAACTCAAGGCTGGCATAAACCTCACGGCGGCGGATATTGCTGCGGGCAAAGACGTCACCGTCAAGTTCAATGACCGGCGTATCAAACCCGCCTGCCCAAGACCCCAGGGGGTGATGTAGGCGGGAATCACGCACCAGACCGCAAGCGCGGGCGGCCACACCGACAAGGCCCAATGCCTCAGCATCATCTGTTGATACAGTCCCGGTTCCTTCGAAGCGGGCGAGAACCGATGGCGAATCAAAACAGAGGTCGATTGCCCCACGGGTATCCCGTTCGAGGCCTTTAAGGCGCGTGCTGAAGGTTTGGAGTAAAGCACCATTCAGATCGAAACCAACTCCGCCGGGGCGCACCAGCCCGCGACCGAAGCGACTCCCACAGAGTTCGGCGGTCAGGTTCAGATAATCACCGCGCAGCCGGCCACAGAAGGAGGCGGTCGGCAGGAAACCCACATCGCCAGCTAAGGCGCCGATATCACCGACATGGTTGGCGAGGCGTTCCAGTTCGAGGGCTATGGCTCGAATCGTCTGCGCCCTTGGTGGAGGTGCGCTGTAGGCGAGACTTTCCAGCAACTGCGAGTAAGCGGTTGCATGGCCAATACTGGTGTCACCTGCGGCCGCCTCAACTTGATAGATTGCGGCGGGATGAGGGCCGCCGATCAGCATCTGTTCGATTCCACGGTGCTGATAGCCGAGGGAAATCTCGAGATGCATGACCTCTTCGCCGTGGCATTGAAAACGGAAGTGCCCTGGCTCGATCACTCCGGCATGCACCGGGCCGACCGCCACCTCATGAACCTCTTCCCCCTCGACCCGATAGAACTCCATATCTCGAGGGATTGGGTGCTCGCCTTGAGGGCGGCCCCAGATATCATCCACCTCGAGCCAAGGGCGATGGAAGCGCACTGGTTTCAACCATGGATGACCCTCGGGGTGCAGGCCAAACTGTTCAGCCAGTTCCCGCTCAAACAGGTGAAGTTGTGGACATTCAAGGGTCAGGGATGGAAAGGAACCACTGACTCTTGTGCGCAACAGGGCAAGTTCCCCGCGCCAGTCATGAGCGAGGATGGCAAAAATCTCGATCTCTTCACCGTTATTCTGGCTGACAGGTCGGCCAAAATATGCTGCTACACGGGCATCTGCAGTGACTTCCTCCAATAAGGATTCCCTAAACTCGTCGTAGCTGAGTTGCGGAATGTCGGCAAGAGGAACGCCAAAACCGTGACGGAAGCGGACCAGAGTCGCGTGATTCATGGCTGCACCTCCAACAGACTGGTCGCATCACGCAAGGCGCTTTGCAAGGGCTCAGGCAGATAAACCCCGAGCATCAGGATAATTAATAAAAAGGTGATTGGTGAGATGACCAACAGGAAACTATCCTTAAAATCTGTCTCAAGGTGGACTGGTTCCCCTTGAGTTGCGGTTAAGGCTGTTGCCCCCATTCCGATAAAGACAACCCCCAAAAGAAACAACACCAGCAAGCCAATCCAAACCTGACCGCTGCTAAAGATACCGCGCAGGATGGTGAATTCACTCATGAAGGGTCCAAAGGGAGGAGAGCCGGTAACCGCGAGAAACCCAGCCAGAAAGACGCTCCCTGAAATCGGCAGGGTCGCGATAGCACCATGCACCCTGGAAAGTTTTTTACTGTCATAGGCGCGTTGGATGTTGCCGGCGGCAAGGAACAGGCACCCCTTGGTCAGGGCGTTATTGACCAGGTGCAACATGGCTCCAAAAGTCGCCAAGCCACCGATGCCGACCCCGATCGCCAGAATGCCCATGTGTTCGACAGAGGAGTAGGCCAGCAGGCGTTTGATGTCGGGTTGACGAACCATGAAAATCGCCGCCACCGCCATCGACAGAAGTCCCATGCCAAGCAGTGCCTGTCGAGCCATATCCCCATCACCAGCCGCGGTCATCAGTTGCACCGCACGTAAAATTGCCAGAAAAGCTACGCTGGTGAGTCCACCCGCAAGCAGGGCACCGACCATCCCGGGAGCCTCGCCGTAGGCATCAGGTTTCCAGGAGTGGAGAGGTGCCAGACCCATCTTGGTGCCGAAACCGACCAGCAGAAAGACGAACCCGGCGTGCAACCAGGGGCGTGACAAAATTGTTGCACCACTGAGTAGGCTGTCGAACTGCAGACTAACCGACATCGCGCCACTGACCAGCGCGGCGTAAGCTATGAACAGCATGCCGAGCATCGCCAGGCCGATACCAACCGAGCAAAGAAGTAAATATTTCCAGGTCGCCTCAATCGACAGGCGGTTACGGTTGTAGTAGATCAGTGGCGCACTCGAGATGGTAGTCGCTTCAACCGCCATCCACAGCAGCCCGAGGTGGCGAGCCGAAATCGCCAGAGTCATGGCCACCAGAAAGATCAGCAGACAGGGGACGATGATTTTGTTGCCACGATCCCTGCGCAGATTGAGATAACCGACCGCATAGATGGCACAACCGAAGTAGAGCAGACTGGTAACGATCAGCACCAGTCTGGAGAGTGCATCAAGGCCGATCCAGGGCCCGAGCTGCGGAGCAGGGCTATTCAGGAGGAGACATGTCAAAAACAAATGCAATCCGCCACAGAGCGGGAGCAGCCAGGACCGCCCCTGATACCAGGGGAGAAAGAGGGAGGTACCAGCCCCTGCGAGTGGAAATAGAATGAGAAAAAGCAACATGGTCTATTCCTTCAATGCCGTCAGACGTTCTGTCTCGAGGCTGGTAAATTCGCGACTGATCTGGTTGAGCACGATCCCCATAA
The DNA here is from genome assembly GCA_024279255.1 of Deltaproteobacteria bacterium. Lineage (GTDB taxonomy): Bacteria > Desulfobacterota > Desulfuromonadia > Desulfuromonadales > Geopsychrobacteraceae > Geopsychrobacter. Next base: position 94,850 of record JAJRRT010000107.1, read on the forward strand.
CAAAAACACCGACCAGCAGGTCGAGCAGAATCCCGGCTTCGACCATTAAGGGGATGGCCGCGGAAAGTAGCACTGCGAAGATGAAAATACCGTTTTCAAGCATCAAGTAGCCTAGGACCTGGGTTATCGCCTTGCGCCTTGTAATCAGCATCAGAAAGCCACAAAACATGGTTGCCAGCGCAGTTGGGACGAAGAGTCCTTCATGGTGCTCGTGAGCTAGCGGCAGAAAATCAGAAAAGATGAAAGCTCCGGCGGTGACCAGTAAGCCGAGAACCAGGGTCGGTACGAAGCCGATAAAGGATTCCACGTCGCGTCGGATACGTACTTCACGGATCGTACGCAACAGGAGCAGGGGAATGAATATCCCCTTGAAGAGCAGAGCTCCAGCTCCAAGGAGCAGAGCGTGCCCTGTTGGTCCGTGTGTCGCAAGCGGCAACAGGGCCAGCAGAGCGCCCTGTAAAGCAACCGCACGAATACAGGCGACCAATCTGGCGCTGCCGAGGGTGTAAAAATTGAGCAGAATAACTAAAAGCAAGAGCAGGTTAGCCATCAAGGCCTCCTAACGCAAAACCAGAACCAAAGCGAAGATTGATATAAGTGTGGTGCCAACCAGGACCTGTGGAACCCGAGGAAGTTGCAATCGGGCCATAGTTGATTCGACCACGCCGATTAACACGGCCAGGGTCAGCAGTCCCGCTAAAAAAACCAGTAAGTCGAGCAAAATGGACCCGGTTTGTATTGGCAGTGCGATGCGCACCAACAAGGCACCCATGACCATGAGTTTCATTGAGGCACCATAGAGGACCATGCCGAGTGCCGGGCCACTATGGTCAAGGACCATCACCTCATGGATCATGGTTAATTCCAGATGGGTGTTGGGGTCGTCAAAGGGGATGCGTGAATTTTCGACCAATAGCACCACAAACAGACAGACCAGGATCAGTCCCAGTGATGCGCTGGCATCCCCCTGCCACTGACCTGCCAACTGCGACCCGAACAGGGAACCTAGATTCAGACTCTTAGCACCACGGGCCAATACCAGCAGGGCAAAAAACAGCGTCGGCTCAGCCAGGCAGGAGAAGGTCACCTCGCGGGCCGCACCCATCCCTTCGAAACTCGAACCGGTATCCAGTGCCGCAGCGGCGGTAAAGAATCGAGAAAGACCGAACAGATAGACAAACAGGATCAGGTCCCCGGTAAAGGAGATCGGCGCGGGGAGCCCACCGAACGGCAGTAACAGCGCAGCCAGCAGCGGCACGACCAGTCCGACCACCGGGCCAGCCAGGAAGACCCAGGTGGTGGTGCGGCTGATGACGAACCCTTTACGCCAGAGGCGGCCGAGGTCGTAATAGGGCTGCAGAACTGGGGGGCCGATACGCCCGGCAAAGAGCGCCTTGGTCTTATTGATCACCCCCAGCGGGAGCGGGGCGAAGATGAGGAGTACTGCAAGCTGTAATGCTATCCGGCCGATCATTGTTAGGCTACCTTTCAGCGGGTCAGCAAAGTCAGAAGGACAATCAGGGTAAGGGCAACGTAGAGCAGGTAGATCGCGACGACGCCGTTCTGGAAAAGCCAGCGAAACCTGTGGAACAGCCAGGCGATCCCGGCGAAGGCCGGGGTAAGCGTCAGGTCGAGGACCAGATCAGGGGTGTGACTCGAAAATTCATCATCATCTGGAAAGAGACCTTCGATCCGGCCACCATGCCGTTTGCTGCAGAGTCCGAAACGGAACAATCTCACCAGATTGTCAGCAAGGGAGCTGGCGGTGTATTGCATACTGGTCGCCGGGAACTGATAACCGCAGCCCCAGGTGCCAATATCACGTGAAGCCTGACGGGATTGACGCTGGAGCCACCAGCCGCCGAGAAGGAGTAGCCCGAGGAGTATCCAGCCAGCTAGGCTGATCGCACTCAAGGGGGCCAGATCACCGGCTAACGGTGGCAATGTCCGGTTGCCAGTCCAGTCAATCGCAGCTCTCTCCAGCAGCGCGCGTAAACTCCATGGGAGCAGCCCAATCCAGGCACAGGGCAAGAGCAGCATGGCCATTGGCCAGAGCATGGTGCGCTTTGCCTCCTTGGCCAGAGCCGCGCCGTTACTACGTGGTTCGCCGAGAAAACTCACACCAAAAACCTTGACGAAACAGGCCAGAGCCAGTCCACCGATCAGGGCTAGCACCGGAGCGATCAGCAGGCTGAGGGAGAGAACCGATCCCGGTTGCTGAAGGGGTTGGAAGGCACCGAGATAGATCAGCCACTCGCTGACAAACCCGTTGAACGGCGGCAGACCGCAGATCGCCACCGCGCCGCCGAGAAAGAACAGTCCGGTCCAGCATTGACGTTTGTGCAGACCGCCGAATTGATCGATTTCACGGCTGCCGACCGCGTGGATCATCGAACCTGCGCTGAGAAACAACAGCGATTTGAAGAGCCCGTGATTAACGACATGTAGCAGACAACCGGCGAGGCCGAGAATGACCAGTGAAGGTTGGTCGTAACTGCGACCGAGCAGAGCCAGCCCAAGCCCCAGGGTTATGATACCGATATTTTCAACACTGTGGTAGGCGAGCAGACGTTTGATGTCATGCTGTGCCAAGGCCAGCGCCACTCCCATGATTCCAGAGACAGCGCCGAGGAGCAAAAGCGTCCAGCCCCACCAATCCGGGATCACTGCGAAAAAGGAGGTCAGCCGGACCAAACCGTAAATTCCGGTCTTGATCATGATTCCGGAGAGGAGCGCCGAGGTGTGACTGGGCGCGGCCGCGTGGGCACCGGGAAGCCAGATATGCAACGGCATCAGTCCGGCTTTCATGCCGAAACCAAACAGGCCGATGAGGAAAATCATGCTACTCCCTGCCAGTGGCATACTGGCGACCGTCGGGAATGCCGTTGATCCGGCGCTCCGTTCCAGCAGTGCGAACATCCCTAAAAGCGCGAGGGTTCCCGTATGAGTGGCGATCAGGTAGATATAACCGGCCTGGCGGACTTCAGCTTTACGATCCTCTATGGTGATCAGAAAATAGCCGGAGAGGGCCATGATTTCCCAGGCGATTAGAAAAAGAATACTGTTCCGCGCCGTCAGCAGTAGGATCATTGCCCCGCTGATCAGGCCGAAAAAGAGGCGCAGTTTGCGGCCATTGCCAGGATGTTCTTGCTGGGGCCAATAACTGAGGCCATAGATCGCGCCAGTTGCAACCACCAGCAGCAAAGGCGCGATAAATACGACCGAGATACTGTCGAGCACCAAGTTGAACTGCCCCCCCGGAACCGACCAGTTGCTGCTGAAAGATTGAAGCGGATCGCTGATGCTGAGCAACAGAGACCAACTACAGAACAGGGCCCCGAGAACAACCAGCCCGCAGGCCATACGTTCGCCGCCACCCTTGGTGCGATCAATAAACAGCCCAGGTATTCCTGAAATTGAAATCAGCAATAATCCGATCAACAGCCAGTTCATGTCAGCCTCCCCTGCCGGTCCAGACTGACCAGGCCAACAACAGAATACAGAGGATAAACATATAGAGCAGATAGATCGGTAATTGCCCCTGCTGCAGCCAGCGCAATTTCTGGCATCGATCTCCAACCGCGATAAAGAGCGGATTTAAAATGCGGATCAAAACAGGATCTGGAGAAGTTTGAGCCAAGCTGGTCGCAGCCGGAAATATTCCTTCGACCTTCTCCCGCTGCAGATGGGGGCGCATGATACCGGGCATAAGATGGGCCGCGGATAATTCAGAAAAACCCTCAGCGGTATATGACATCCTAACGGTTGAAAAACGAAAACCACAACACCAGGTTGTGGCCTGAGCTCTGTGTCCTATGCGAAGGAGAAAGGTCAGAATTCCGGCACACAGGATCAGCCCTGCCAGTAACAATAGTGCCCATTGACCAAGCGGTGCGACCGCACTCTCAAGTTCTGCTCCGACCGACAGGCGCGCCACCGAGGAGAGCGCGGGTGTCAGCAGACGGAGTGCCCCTTGTGGATAGATTCCGATCGCGAGACAGCCCGCCAGCAAGGTTGCCATACTGATCAGCATCGCTGGTGCCGTCGCATGATGCTGGGCGATACTCGGATCGCGCGGTTCACCGAGCAGGCTGATCCCAATCAGGCGGGAGAAGGTGAGCAGTGCCAAGGCACCAACCAGACCGAGCAGGCCGATCAGCAAGAGTGGGACCAACGCATTGAAGCCGCCCAGAGATATCCCCGCCTGACTCAACCCGAGGTAGATCAGCCATTCACTGATCAGTCCGTTTAAGGGAGGCAGGGCTCCTAACGCCAGGCTACCGCCGATCAGCAGAATCCCGACAACGGGCATCTGTTTCAGTAGTCCGCCCATGCGGTTCATATCGCGTGTGCCGGTAGCCTGTAACAGAACCCCTGCCCCGAGAAACATGACTCCTTTGAAGAGAGCGTGATTCCAGAGATGCAGCATCCCGCCAGCGAAGGCAAAGAGGGCGATGGTGGGATATCCCTGTGCCGCTGCGACTAATCCGAAACCGAATCCGAGAAACATGATGCCGATATTTTCGACCGTTGAATAGGCCAGGCAGCGTTTGATATCGCGTTGCTGTGCGGCCATCGATATTCCATAGAGCGCACCGGCGGCCCCCAACAGTGCCATCAACCAGCCCCACCAGGCTGGTGCCGGAGGGAGAAAACTTAATATCCGCAGAATTCCGTAGATACCGGTCTTGATCAAGACACCGGACATCAGCGCTGAAACATGGCTAGGTGCAGCCGGATGAGCGTTTGGCAACCAGATATGAATCGGGAAGAGTCCCGCCTTGACGCCGAAACCGAACAGGGCCAGCATGTAAAGGAGTGAGCCACTTGTCAGCGGTAGCTCTGCCAGTGGACCGAAATCGCTAAAATTGAGGCTACCGGAATAGTTGCCGGCTAGAACAAACAGGGCGAGCAGTAATATCATGCAGCAATGAGCCGCCAGCAGGTAGAGCCATGCCGCTTTGCGGACTTCCTTAAGATGATGATCCCAGGCAACCAAAAAGAAAGAGGAGAGGGTCATGATCTCCCAGGCGAACAGGAATAGCAGGCTGTTCGCGGCCGTCACCACCAGGAGCATAGCCAGCACCATGATGGTATAAAAAAACCAGTGGGGAGCAAGCGAGCGGCTGCGTTCTCCATGAGCCAGATAGGGGCCAGCATAGAGCGTACAGAAGAATGAAAGTATGGAGATTGGCAAAATGAAAAAAGCTGCCAACGGATCTAGTAGCAGTCGGAATTCTCCCCCGGGAACCGCCCAGGGCGTAGAGAAAGTCAAAGTCTGACCGCTGAGGAGAACCTGTAACGCAAGATAACCGCTCAGCATAGTGGCGAGCAAAACTGCTACCGCACCAACTCGGGAGGCCAGTTTCGATTTACCAAGCAGCAGTGCACCCAGACTGCCGCCGAATAGAATCAGCAAGGCATATAGCAACAGGCTCATGGTTTTTCTGAGGACTTAAGCAAGGCTGCGAAGCTTTTGACGACAAAGCGCATCTATTCTCTTTCGTGAAATATATGTCCATGAATGGACATCTGTGGACATTATATCTTGGTGGGGACTATTGTCAATCCGAGTTGACAGATAAGCAAGCCGCTTGTTACTGTTTATTGTTTTTCATATTCGGAGGGGTAATCAACAGTGGGAGACAGATGAACACTTCAGTTAAAGATGCAGCAAGTCTCTTGAGTGTTTCAGAGAAAACGATCTATCGATGGATCAAACAGGAGGTTGTCCCCGTATATCGGGTCAATGAGCAATACCGCTTTAACCGCGCCGAATTACTCGAATGGGCTACGTCCCGGCGCATGGGTGTTTCTCCAGAGGCATTTCACGAGGCCGAAGATACGAGCATCCCTCTACCAACTCTGATCGAATCTCTTGAAACCGGGCGGATTGTTTATCGTTTAGAAGGAAAAAATCGCGTGCAGGTCATGTCAGGACTTGTCGATGAATTGAGTCTTCCGGAAGAGGTCGATCGTAGCTATCTGCTCAAGGTGTTGAATGCGCGTGAAGAACTCGCTTCGACCGGCATCGGCAATGGTATCGCCATTCCCCATCCACGCAACCCCGTACTGCTGCATATCACAAAGCCGAGTGTCACCCTGGCTTTTCTGGAAAACCCCATCGACTTTGACGCTCTGGACAGAAAACCGGTTCATACCCTGTTCTGCCTGATTTCTCCGACCCTCCGTGCCCACCTTCACCTGCTTTCAAAACTCAGTTTTGCCTTACGGGACCCGGGATTTAAAACCGCAATTGAGAATCAGGGGAGTCGTGATGAGATTTTTGCAGCTATGCGTAAACTGAACGAAACCCTGCTGCGCTAAGGGGATATAGCTGGTAGCTCCTGATTCTTTGACAAATTCCGTATTTTCATACACCCATCGTTCATTCCAACTTGTTACAAAATGTAGAGATGGATGCGTATAAATTTTTCAAACTAAGACTGAACACTTTTTAGGGAGAATCAAGGGAATGCGAATAGTTCCCTATGTGTCAGGATAGCTCCTACTGTCGCGGATGCAGGTTTTGGTTGCACAATCCTATCGGACAGATAGGGTAGCGCTTAATTAGTTTTTGCTTTCATCGCACATTCCGGGGCGTAGCGGTAGCGCGGGACATGTAATTATGCCTTTCAGGTCAAATCTGACCCGAATACCCAACCCACACCCCCTTGCTCACGACCATCTTCTTTCTTACCAGTTTGCAACGATGAGGGGGTCATAAAGCTATCTTGAAATGGAGATGAGACTGGAATGCAGGGTCCTTAAGAATGACCGATTTTGGACTCTGGCGACCCTCAAATTCCAATAACACAACATAACGGATGCCCTGAGGTCCATATTCTGGTCCGACACAACAGCTCCCTTTATACCCACCGCCATCACTTCACCTGCTATAAACTGTTTGCCTGCAACAGCTCAAGATAGGCATCTAATAGCTTGCCCTTATAGCGGTTTTTCCTGACCAGGATCGTTAGGGGGCGTATAAGTTTCAGGGGGGACTTCACAGAAACCAGCCAGCCATGATCCAATTCTCTTTGAACGGCCAAGCGTGACAGGCAGCTCACCCCTAAACCAGCTTCGACGGCCTTTTTGATCGCCTCGGTATGGCCCAGTTCCAGGTGGACGGTAAATTCTTCGACTTTCCCGGCAATAGCCGCCTCAAACACTTCTCTGGTTCCTGAGCCTTTTTCACGCACAACCCAATTGGCCTCGGTAAGCATTTCGATGGTGATTCCGGCTTTTTGTGCCCAAGGATGGTCCTTCCCTGTTATTACCACCAGTTCATCATCACGCCAAGGAATGGTATCCAGTGCGTGAGCATGGCATGGGCCCTCGATCAGGCCCAGATCTATCTCGCCGCTCTCCACAGCACTTTCGATCTGCTGGGTGTTTCCAACCATAAGAAGCGCTTTTGCCCGAGGGTAGAGATGGGAGAATTTAGCCATCAGGGTAGGGAGAAGATAGTTGCCGATGGTCGTACTTGCTCCGATGTGGAGTTCTCCTATAGGCTCAGTGGCCGATTCCTTAAGCAGCTTCTCAAAGCTGCTGAGACGCCGCAATATTTCCTGTGCCTCCGAGAGAAGGCACCGACCCCGTTCGTTGAGCACCAGTCGTCGACCTTGTCGGTGAAAAAGGGGATCTCCTGCCTGTTTTTCCAGATCGCCCAAGGCCATGCTGACCGCAGACTGGCTAAGCATCAACGCCTCACTGGCCCTGGTGACATGCTCTGTTTCAGCGACCTTCACAAATATTTCCAGCTTTCGTAAAGAAGTACCCACACCCTACCTTTCATCAGAAAAATTGATGATTGCGCTCAATATTATAGATTTTTATTTATACCCAGATTTTGCTAGCTTGGCAATTATGAAATTTACTCCAGGTGGACTTTTATGATCGGGTGCCAAACGAAAAAAGGACTGTTCCTATTACTTGTGGCGATCTGTACCGTACCTGTAATCTCCACGGCTCAGGCATTGATCAGTGGCATTCTTTTCAGCTTGCTGCTGGAAAACCCCTGGCCGGAGAAATCCTCTGCCTGGAGTCAGAGACTACTTCAACTCTCGGTGGTGGGTCTCGGTTTCGGATTAAGCATCGATGAGGTCTGGCAGGTGGGGAAAAGCTCCATCTTCTACACCGTGGTGGGGATCGTCCTTACCTTGTCGGTGGGAATAATACTGGGACGTTTGTTCAAAACGGGCAGAAATACCGCAATCCTCATCGCCTGTGGTACGGCCATCTGCGGCGGCAGTGCCATTGCTGCCATGTCGCCAGTCATAAAATCGGAGGATGATGAAACGGCAGTGGCTCTAGCCACGGTCTTCACCCTGAACTCCGTGGCTTTGTTGCTGTTCCCTCTGGTTGGGCACTTTTTCAATCTCAGCCAGCATCAATTCGGCGTCTGGGCGGGGCTGGCCATCCACGATACCAGCAGCGTGGTCGGTGCGGCAACTAGCTACGGAGCCGAGTCCCTGCGTATAGGCACCACGGTCAAGCTGGCGAGGGCCATGTGGATTGCCCCACTGTCCATGGGAGCCGCACTACTGATGAAATCCGGGCAGCGGGCTAAGCTGCCCCTGTTCATTGTGGGTTTTTTCGCTGCCGCAACCATTCGCTCGCTAATGCCCGACCATGGTGAACTCTGGAGCACACTATCGGCGGTCGCCAGACAGAGCTTGGTGATCACCCTTTTCCTTATCGGCTCAGGCCTGAGCAAAAAGGTGTTGAAAAAAGTTGGCCTGCGACCCTTGGCCAATGGGACGACTCTCTGGCTTCTGGTCAGCGGTGTATCCCTGGCGGCCCTGCTCAGCGGCTGGATTAATTGAGCTGCGGCTTTCTATGTTTGATGGATTATTTGACATTGTTCAATAGCCGACCCTACGAGATTCAAATGGGGCAGAAGATGGCTCTTTTCCCAGTACCTAAGTTTGCTCTGATAGGGAAGAGAATCGCCTTCGGCATCATAGATAACCCTATGCTTCTCATGATATGTCCCGTGAATCACGATCAGAAACACAAAGAACGGCCCCACCTGAAAGTCCGGTAGGGCCGTTCTTATTTATCATCCAATTAATACAATCCTGTAATGCCTTAGGATTAATAGCTCGTCAAGAACCAAGAGATCTGTCTCAAAGCTTCTACATGACTAGAAAAGACCTGACGAATCGCTAGCCACTGTTCAAAATCAACTTAACTTTCTAATGGAACCGAAATCTAAGACCGCCCACCCCGACGACCCTTGGGCGTGGGACGTCCGGTATTAACCTTGACCTTTGTCGACGTAGTTTTTCTACGTGCTACCGTTCTGGTCTTGGTCGATTTCTGTACCTTCTTAGGCTTGCCGGAGTTCTTCTTCTCGACCGTATGCGCCTTCGCTGGTCTGGCCACGGCTTTTTTAGGTTTGGCTGGTTCATTGGCGGTTCTAAGCGGCCTTGCTGACACCACCTTCTTGAACACGACCAGCGGAAACTCTGCCAGGTTCTTACGGGGAATGGCGTATGTCAGCAACTTTTCGATCGCGGCCAGACGCGGCTGTTCATCCTGAGCAACCAATGAGATCGCAACCCCGGCCTCTCCGGCCCGACCGGTACGCCCGATCCGGTGGACATAATCTTCGGCAATCTGCGGCAGTTCATAATTCACCACATGCGGCAGCTGCTCAATATCGAGACCACGCGCAGCAACATCGGTCGCCACCAATACGCGTAACTCACCCCGTTTAAACTCCCCAAGAGTTCGAGTCCGGATTGATTGGCTCTTGTTGCTGTGGATCGCCGCTGCCTTGATCCCATCATAGAGCAGTTCGGCGGTCACCTTGTCTGCACCGTAACGGGTCCGGCAAAAGACCAGGACCTGTTGCCATTTTCCATCGATAATCAGGTGCGAGAGCATTTCCCGTTTGAGCTTGCGCTCGGCAGGATAGATCACCTGGGTCACGGCATCGGCGGCAAGGTTACGGCGCGCCACTTCTATATGGCGTGGATTATCAAGCAATTCATCAGCAAGTTTTTTAATATTTGGCGCGTAGGTCGCAGAAAAGAGCAAGGTCTGACGTTCCGCAGGCAGGTACTCGGCGACCTTGAGGATATCATCGATGAATCCGAGATCGAGCATACGGTCAGCTTCATCGAGAACCAGAAATTCAATTTTAGAGAGGTTAATGGAGGCGCGCTCGGCATGATCGAGTAATCGTCCCGGGGTTGCCACCACAATATCAACGCCGCGATGCAGGCGTTCGATCTGCGCCTGAATGTTCACCCCACCATAGATCATGGTCGAACGCAACGACAGGCGTCGTCCGTAATTTTGCATCTCGCCACTGACCTGGGCTGCCAGCTCACGAGTCGGCACCAGCACCAGCACACGCGGGCGACGGCGTTTTCCTTCAGGGATATTTTCACTCAAGCGCTGCACGATCGGCAGGGCAAAAGCCGCCGTCTTGCCAGTGCCGGTCTGGGCGCCAGCCAGCAGATCGCCCCCCTCGAAGATCACCGGGATCGCCTGGGTCTGGATGGGAGTCGGGGTCGTATAGCCTTGAGAGCTGACCGCGCTCAATAGTTCGGCACAAAGGCCAAGAGAATCAAAAGACATGGTTCAAAATCCTTATATAATCCGTTCCGATGGTGGCGGATTGATTGAAATAAATGCGGAAGATAAGCGGATTAGCCTATGGCTGTCAACCATGCGGGAAATCGAGGCTTTTTAGTAGAGCGGCCCGAACAGGTCAAGATGAGTCAGATAGAGCCGTACGTCGAGCTCAAGTTGGGGATAGTCCGGCTCCATATGGGTGCAGAGGTTGTAAAAAGCCTTGTTATGATCCTTCTCTTTGAGGTGCGCCAATTCGTGCACTACGATCATCCGCAAAAAAGCGAGAGGCGCCGTCTTGAAAACAGCCCCGATGCGGATCTCATTTTTCGCCTTCAGCTTGCCCCCCTGCACGCGTGAGATATAGCTGTGCAGCCCAAGAGCCTGGTGGGTTAAGTTGATCTTGTTGTCGTAGACGACCTTGGAGAGAGATGGGGCTTTACGCAGGAACTGATTTTTCAGTTGGATACTGAAGTTGTAGAGCGCCTTGTCGGTCTTGATCTCATGAGCGGAGGGATATCGACCGCGAAGAACCACGCCTAATTTCTTCTCAGCAATCAGTCGCTCGATCTGGTCGATGACCTGATCTGGATAACCCGCCAGGTATTTTAATTCGTGCATCGCTCGATCTTCCTCTGTAAGTCTCTGGCCCTACTTAGTGCGATGACCCGCAGGGAAGCTAGCAGATCCAAAGGAAATTGTCCAAACCGGTTGTTTTCTGAAGGCAGTCCTGCAATTCTGGAGTTCAACCTGGAGAGACCAATGACATCGACAACACCTCGCTACCCGATTCCAGCACAAGCATTTCGCGCTGAAATCGAAATCGAGCGCAGCCGTTTTATTACCACAGTGCAAGAGGTCTGTTCCGCAGAAGAGGCCCAGGCTTTTGTGGCTGAACTCAAAGCTGAGTTCCCCGACGCCAATCACAACTGCTGGGCTTATCTGATCGGCCCACCCGGTAGCAGCGACCGGATCGGCCTGAGTGATGACGGTGAGCCCCACGGTGTCGCCGGACGCCCAATGCTGACCTGCCTGCAGCACAGCGGGCTGGGGGATACTGCGGTCGTGGTGACGCGCTACTTTGGCGGGATCAAACTCGGTAAAGGGGGAATGGTCAAGGCTTACACTGCCGCGGTGCAGACAGTCCTCGATCAGTTGCCGCGCACTGAACGGATCGACTGGTGCGAGCTGGCGGTTACTTTCGACTACGCCCTTGTCACACCTCTTGAACGCCGCCTTTCGGAGTATGAAGCTGAGACCCTTGCAACCGACTATGCCGCGCAGGTCTGCTGCAACTTGCGTCTACCCGCAGAGCACCTTAAAACTTTCGAAAAAATGTTTGCCGATCTGACCGCCGGGCAGGGTCAAATAAACAGGGTCAGTAAATGACTGAAGCACGCAAGCCCCTGAACCCCCTGCTGCGCTGGCTGCTGCTTGGGGTAGGACTTGTCGCGGTTACTCTCGCGGTAATCGGCATCTTTCTGCCGGTCCTACCGACCGTCCCCTTTCTGCTGTTAGCCGTCGGCTGCTTCGCCCGCAGTTCGGAACACTTCTACACCTGGCTGCTCGAGCACAATCATCTCGGCCCGATCGTGCGGCCTTACCTGCAAGGAGAGGGGCTTCCACGCAAGAACAAGGTCCTCGCCATCATCCTGATCTGGGCGAGTATCGGACTGTCGGTGTTTCTGCTGAATGTCCTCTGGGTCAAAGGGTTGCTAGTGGGAATCGCCGCTGCCGTGACTCTCTATTTGATTCGCTTGCCAGAAGCAGCCAACGAACCTACTTAAGAATGCACCCCTCGCAAAAGCCTGTTCAATTCTTCTCTGCAATCAACTCCTGAAGCCGCCTTGCATCAACCCGTTCCAACGGCTTATCCGTCAAACCACAGTGGGGTCGTTGTCGCCGTTGAACGAGTGTATAGACTGAACATGCAATCTCGATCCCATCCTCTTCGAGAGAAAAGCGGGCACTTTCGGCATCCCCCTCCTCTTCAAAAGCAATTCCCTGTACTTCGAGAAAATATCCGACCTCTTCCGGTTTGTCACAAAACAGTTGCAGGTTAATATCGCTGATTTCACGCACTTCACCCCGTTGCACCGAGCCGACCAGCAACGGCTGAAAGGGTTCGAATATCTCAAGATACTTCAAAGCCAGAACCCGCCATTCCATGACGCGGCGAGCTAAGGCCTCACCTCCATAAAAACGCAACAGCTGTTGAAGTTCGATATGAATCTCAGCATATTCGGGAAGGTGAGCACCACGCGTACTTGAGGCCGATGGGCCAAAACGTCGAACCGCCTGCCGCCGGGCGTCGCGATAGCTACGAACCTCTTCTTCGAACAACAGGCGCGCCGCTTCGCGAGCAATCTCCGCTTTTATCCGTTCATTACGTACCATGAGCCAACCCTCCTGCTACTTTTTTGACCTAAGTCATAGCGGCGCAAAGTGCCCTAAGCGTAGAATGAATGGTTCATATACACTCACGCAGTTCCTGACGAATCTATTCATCTACAAGGAGTATAACCCATGAGTAATTGTGCATGCGGCGGCGGACATCATGCCGGAAGTGGCGGGCCCTTCTCCGAAGGGCGTGAACTGGTTGATTTTGTCGCTCAGGCTCACGGAGGCGCAAAACGGAATCAGCCGATCCCAGGTGGCGGTCTCACAACCAACTGTCAGGGCTGTGACGCAGCTTTCACCCTGATGACCTTTGTCGGCAGCTGCCCGAAATGTGGCGGAATCCATGCCGTTGCCCCACCACGGAGCGATGATGCTGCGAACATTCAATTCGCTGGAGCTGGTTATCAGTTGCCCTGATTCTAAATAAAACCGAAGAGTTTTCAAGCCTGGCACCTGTGACTGAGCCAGGCTTGAAATTTTAGGAAGTCCTATTCAGGCTGACGAACCTGAATAGGCATATTTGAATACCAAACGACAACGTAACCCATTGAGCTGCTGATGCCAGTTCTGTTTCTGGCGTGGGCTGAGTAACAACCAACAGGAACTTGTCATCAGATCCTCAATGCCCCTGATCTGCTCCTGGATGGTTGATGGTGACCAGATATGCGCTGAGGGATATGGCTGTTCGGGCCAAGATTGTTGATTCATAGACCACTCCTTTGCAACACGACTGTTATCTATAAAACAAACATAACAACATATGTCCTGTTATTATGTTTGTTTTATAACAATACTGGTCAGGATTACAAGTATTTTTTGTCTATCCCTCAAGTTACTAACAAATGTTCTATCGATTGCCCTCTGACTATTGCTCACTCTGCTCTTGATCTTTACGGTCAGGTCGTACCAACCAGAACAACGGAGTCACACTTAATGCTCCCAGAGTATCAGCCAACATATCTTTCTGGGCATCCCAGATATCCCCTTGAGAGCCCAGAAATTCCATACCGGCCTCTCCCCCTTCAGCCACGGCATACCACCACTCGATAATCTCATAGCCGGCAGCGATACTCATGACGAAGAACACCCCGAGGAAACTGGCCACTACAGGACCGCCCCAACGTTTGCGCGTCAGAAGCTCAATCAGTGGATAGGCGTAAAAACCGATAGAGAAATGACCGATGCGATCAAAATGATTGCGCTCGAAACCGAACAGCTCGGTAACAAAGCCGAATGGAACATTGGCAAAGGTGTAGTGTCCACCGATGGTATGCCAGAACATCCAGAATGCGAGCAGACCGTATGCCAGGTTACTGAAGCGGAACTTGTTGAAGGTCAACACCAGGATCACGAAGACCAGCACCACCGGGATCACCTCGGCGATCCACACCTCACGCGAGACCGGACTGACCCCCAGAATAATGAAAAACAGGACAAAAATGGCCGCCAGCAATTGTGGGAAATTACGTTGCACCATGGGATCCCTCCGTGAAAAATCAATATCCCTTGATAATGCCAGTGAATCCGGATGTCAAATATTCTTCTTTCCCCGAAAATATTAAAAAGCAACAACAACGTATTTTTCTGGTAAACCATTACGAACCGTACTCGTCTAACCGGGGAGTCGTTGTCTCTTACATTCCACCATCAGGAGGTCTCCATGTTTATGCCCCGTCTGTTCTACACTGCGATATTTATGTTTTTTTTGTGCATCCCTCTTCCTGCTGATGCCAGCGATTATCAGGTGCAGGAAAAGTCAAAACTTCTCGGGCTATCTATCGGTACGGGATTTGAGTTTGAAACAGGTGGTTATGGCACGGACCAGACCATTGACAGCTGGCGCATCCCGCTGGTGATCGATTGGGCCCCGAATGATTTCTGGGGGATGTCGCTGGAAATTCCCTATGTCCATCAAAGCAGTACCGGTGACACCGTGTTGCTGGGCGCAGGAACCAGCCCGGTCCGGCACGGAAACGGTCGCATGAGCGAGTCCAGCACAACACAGACAACAACATCCGAGGAGGGACTGGGTGACATGAGTCTGGACGTTGATCTGACCTTACTCGGAGATGGCAAGCAAACTCCAAAACTGCTGGTGCTATTGCACGCCAAGCTCCCAACCGCCGATGAGGAAAAAGGCCTGGGTACTGGAGAGTTCGACTGGGGTGGCGGACTGGGGGTGTATAAAAAGTTCGGCCTCTGGTCAACCTATGCCGAAACCCTCTACCTGCTGCCGGGGACGTCACAGATCTATGATCCTTCGCCCTACTGGGAATGGCAGGCAGCACTGAGCTATCGCACCACCAACAACCTGCGCCCCGGGCTTTCTCTCTCCGGTGGCACTGCACCCTTCGAAGGCACAGACAACCCGCTCGAAATCAATGCCCGCCTTGCCATTCTCGGTGAGAATAATCGCAGCTACAGTTTTTCAATTAGCCGTGGCCTAAGTGAGGCCAGTCCAGATTGGGGTATCGGTCTCTTCGCTTTTTTTGATTTTTGATGATTCCTCTTTCTGTGCAGACAAAAAAAGCCTCCCGCTTGGGGAGGCTTTTTTTGTCTGTTCAAGTAGCACCGGCGATGCTTAATCGACAATATCCTGTTGCAACTGCAAATGGTCCTGGCGGCGTTCACGGATAAAATCCTGATTATCTGCAACGCCCTCAGCCTGGTATTCACGCGTCTGTGTGCGTGTTTCGCTACGGACCTGCTGTCTTTCCTGCAGGCTATCGGCATCAGCCATCACCTGCCGACTCTCATTGCGCATCTGCTGGCGATCAGCGACGCGATCCTGACGGTAGGTCTGTTGATCCATATGACGATCACTACTGAAACTACGCGTCTCTCCTCGGTTCATTTTAGCCTGACTGATAACCGGAAGGCTAAGTGAGAAGGCGATCAGTGCGGCAAGGGTAAAAATTGACTGGCGATTCATGGTGGTTCCTCCTATCGGATTGTGTTGGCGTCATTGCCTTATGTTCCTTAGACGCGCCCACAGCAAGGAAGTTTACAAAAAAAGCCGGGAAATCCCGGCTTTTTTTGTGAAAATCGTAGTAACAATCAGAAGCTGTTAGTGATGTCGTCCTCCGCCACCAGTTCGCATACCCCGATTGAAGAAACGCTCACGCAACTCTCGCCGACGCTCCATACGCTCTTCAGCAGGCAGGTTCCGCAGTGTGCGTGCCTGTTTGCGCAGCTCGTCGCGTTGTTCAGGAGACAGGTCACGCAGTTGCCTGTTCAGTTCACGTAACTTCTGTTTTTGTTCCGGTGAAAACTGTTGCCAGCGTTTAAAGCGCTGCTTGAGCTGCTGCCGATCTTCTGCAGGCAGCTGGCGAAAGGTAGCCAGCCGTTGCCGCAGCTGCGTTTGCTCATCAACCGACAATCCCTTGAACTGCTTGTAGCGTTCACGTAATTTCTCGCGTTGCTCCAGGGGAAGTTGTTGCCAGCGCTGCAGTGCGGTAGTCACGGGAACAGGCTCGGTCGCCTGACTGATCAGGGGCATAACCAGCAGACCGATTATCAGCAAAACCAGAATTCGACTTTTCATTGATTCTCCTCCAGTGCCGTGACGTCCTCAAATGCAGTCAACAGCTCCAGCAGTTCGATAAGATCCAGCATCTCCACCAGTTCACGATCCTCTTTGCTCAATGCCGCTACCGAATCCGTTACCTGCTCTTCGGCAGCAAAAACAGCAGTAGCTCCCAAGAGCGTCAATAGAACAAAAATCAGAACCCGCTTTGTATATTTCATCCCAGGTCCTGTAGCAGATCGAGATCCTGTAACAGGTCAAACTCCTTGAGCATTTCAAACTCTTCAAGAACCTCAAGTTCAGCCAGTGCAACTGCGGCGGGGACTGTTTTGACCGGGTGATCAATCGGGCGCAGCATCAGCAGCATCAGCGCCAATACGGTTCCGACGGCCAGGACCGTTTTCAACCCAAGCAGACGGGACCCCACACCCTGTCGGGTGCGTTCGGTTACTCGCGCAGAGAATTCCAGCTTCTGTGCAGCACTGAGTATCACTCGGGGATGCGGCACGGCAGAAAGGCTTGCACGTAATTCATCAAGCGAGGCGCTGCAGGTCGCACATTCACTCAGATGCTGCTCAAGGACATAACACTCGGATGCGGTCATTTCCTTGTAGTGATAGAGAGTTAACTGCTCGTTATTGCAGATATCTTTATGGGTCATGGCGACTCCTCTCTGGAGTGGCGAAATTCTTTTCGGAATCGGCTGACGGCTCGGTGCAAGTGGGCTTTAACCGTGCCCTCTTCAACCTCGAGAGTGCTGGCGATCTCTCTGAGAGACAGCCCTTCGAAATGGCGCAGCACAAAAACCGTCTTCTGGCGTGCGGGAAGACTGTTCAGAACCTGCTGCATCTGGGATGCGGTCTCCTGGGCCAGCAAACGCTCTTGCGGAGAGGCCGCCGGATCAGCGACAGCATCAAGTGGATCGAATTGTTGCGAATCATCACTGCGAAAAAAGAAGATCTTTCGCTTCAATGTTTCACGACGCAGATGGTCAATCGCCAGGCGGGTGACCGTACGATAAAGCCAGGTTCCGACACTGCTGTCACCGCGAAAGGTTGCAAGGGATTTATACAGGCGTAAAAAAGCTTCCTGGGTAATCTCTTCAGCCTCTTCACGCTGGCCGACCAGCCGCCAGGCCAGAGAGATAAGCTTCTCACTGTGCCCATCGATCAGTTGCGCAAAAGCTGTGTCATGCCCGCGGCGCGCCTGATCAAGCAAGATTTTTTCCGTTGCTGACTGCATGGAGCGAGAGTACCCAGCGGCCAGCAAACTGTCAACGCTAGTCACTGCAGGCACCTCGCTTGCGGGCGGTTATGGGAACAAGCCGTGCGACAGTTATCGTCATCTTCTGCAATCTCATATATCTTTGACGAATGAACCGCGCAAAGGGTTACAACCGATACGTTATTGAATGAATCGGCATGAATGCGGTTTTATTGACACTCACCCCGCTACTGACGTATACAGGACGACCCTTTTGTCAGCTCCTTGTCGTCCAATCATAAAAAGAGAGTAAAGAACCATGATGAATCTCAAGCCTGAAGTTGTCGCCCAGCTCGAGCGCGTGCTCGGTTCAGTCGAAATGCTGCTCCCCAAGATGACCAAACCGGTCGACTGGTCAACCTGTCACGCTGCCAACTGGCGCCGTCATTCTTTCTCCGGCTATCTTGAACCGGTCAAGGTGACCGACGACACTCGCCTTGATCAACTCCTCGGTGTTGAGGATCAGAAAAAAATCATGATCGACAACACGCGACAGTTTCTCAAAGGTCTGCCAGCCAACAACGCTCTGCTTTGGGGTTCGCGCGGCACCGGTAAATCGTCGATCGTCAAGGCGCTGCTCAACGAGTATGGCAACGACGGCTTGCGTGTTATTCAGGTCGAAAAAGAGGATTTGATCTATATCTCGGAAATTTTTACCGCCGTTGAAGATCAGCCTTACCGCTTTATCATGCTCTGCGACGATCTGACCTTTGAAATGGGTGAACTCTCCTACAAGATGCTCAAGAGTGCGCTCGACGGTTCGGTCTATTCGGCACCAGAAAACGTGTTGATCTACGTCACCAGTAATCGTCGCTATCTTCTCCCAGAATACGAAGGGGATCATCTCGGCGGCAAGTACGTTAAAGGTGAATTACAGCAGAGTGAGATTCAGGAAGAGAAGAGCTCCCTCTCTGACCGCTTCGGCCTCTGGGTTCCCTTTCACGTCTTTTCTCAGGATCGCTACCTCGAAGCGGTCAAACTCTGTATCGAGCGATTTTCCCAGCAGCTGAGCCAGGAGATCCCGATGACCAAGGATCTGGAGATGGCGGCGATCAAATGGTCACAAGAGAAAACCAAGCGATGCGGGCGCACCGCCTTCCAGTTTTCCAAAAACTGGGTTGGCAAGTATTTACTTAGATAAAGTGAAGAGATGAAACTCGATATCCTAAAAAAACAGCTGAAATCGGCAAACCCACCGGTCGTTATTGATGTGCGTAGCGGATTCGAATTCCGTAGCGGTCATATCCCGGGAGCACTGCACCTGCCTGTGCCGAGCCTGCTTTTCAAACGCGGCAGTTTGCCTAAGGACCGGCAATCCCTGCTGGTGATCACTTGTGAACATGGACCGCGTGCGGTTCTGGCCAAAAAGATCCTCGGCCTGTTCGGATTCAAAAACTGCGAACTGCTGGACGGCCACATGCATGCCTACCGAAGAAAAGGCCTGCCGCTCGAAAAATAGTCTACAGGCTGCTTTCGTGTTAGGGTGCGTTTTTTACGCACTGGAGAAAGACATAATGCAAATCGGATGGTATCCGGGCCACATGAAGAAGGCCCGCGAGTTGATCGAAGATCTGGTCAAAAACATCGACTTGGTCGTCGAAATACTTGACGCACGTCTGCCTCTGAGCAGCGCAAACCCTGTACTTCAGGAGTTACGCAGTCGCCGACCGTTCATTCGTGTTCTGAACAAGGAAGATCTGGCTGACCCCGCCACGACCAAGGCCTGGAAGAGTTATTTTGAGTTGGAAGAGGGGGTCAAAGCCCTACCGCTGTCGGCTAAGAACCACTCCGCGGGTGCCAGCTTGCAGAAGCTTTGCCGCCGCATGGTCCCTAAACGCTGCAAGCCGGGACGGCCATTACGGGTGATGATCGTTGGCATCCCAAATGTCGGCAAATCGACCATGATCAACACTCTGGCGGGCAAGAAGATGGCGCGGGTTGGTGACAAACCAGCGATCACCACCTGTCACCAGCAGATCGACCTCCGCAACGGCATATTGCTCTCTGATACACCGGGATTGCTCTGGCCGCACCTGGAAGATCAACAGGCAGCACGGCGGCTGGCGACCAGTGGCGCAATCAGTGAGAACGCCTATGATCAAGGAGAGGTTGCTCTCTTCGCCCTGAGTTGGTTGGTTGAAACCTACCCGCAGCGGCTGAAAGAGCGCTACAAGCTTGAAGAGGTGAGCGGAGAAACAGCCGACCTTCTCGCAAAGATAGGCAGTAAACGTGGCTGCCTGATCGCCGGTGGCGAAATCGATATTCGCCGCGCTTCCGATCTGCTGCTCCAAGACCTGCGGGGTGGAAAATTGGGCCGTGTCAGTTTTGAAGCGCCGCCAGAAACCCCGGCCGCGTCAGAGACCTGATAGAGATCAAGCCCCTGTCACCCAGCGACACTTCGGTCCGACCACCATCAAACTATTCGGCAGAGCACTCTGGACCTTCTCCATGGTGCTACCGAAAAGAGCCTCACGGAGCGTTCCCTTGCCATATGCACCAAGCATCACCAAGCCATCGTGCGGCAAGCTATAGAGCTGCTGCGTAATATCCCCCTCGTTCCAAAAATGCCAGTCGAACCCCTCAATTTGTTGTTGGGCAAAACCCTGCTTCAGTAACCGAGACACTAACTCCTCCCTATCCCCCTGACTGAAAATTTGAAGCGGTGCATTACTCAACTGCTGGATCTTAAGTGCCAGACGTAGTGCTCCCGCAGCGCTGTCTGAACCACCGTAAAGGACTGACAGACGAGTCCAGGGTTTGAATACCGGTGCCGGGATATAGATCGGAAAAGGCGCAGCCTGAACAATCCGCCTGACTTTCGAACCAATATGACCCAGTGCAATTTTTCGGGTATCGTCACTCATCGAGCGTGGACAGGTCATCACTGAAAAATGGATGGGAAGGTCGGGCAGGTCACTGGCACTTTTGCCCTTAGGTTCCACCAGCCTGTACTCAATCTGGTGAATTGCGAGGATTTCACGCACATGTCCCTGTGCAGAGGTCGGGTCACTCAGATAACTGGTATCAAGATCAACCTGCACAACATCAGGATCAAAATAGAAAAGAAAGCGCTTGAATTCCGGCAGGTAAATTGACAGCGACAATTTCAAACGTCGGCACAGATAGGCTGACTGCAATAAAGTTTCGCGGCCAAAAGGGGTATTTCGAAAAACATGTAGAACGGGCTTATTCATAGAACCTCCAATTCGCGTGAAACACATCATAGCGCTGTGATAGTAGTTATAGCAATCAACACAATTACATATAGAGGTTGACAAAAAAACCTACAACTGCAGGATAACTGCAGATATTATATTCAAGCCGTAACGGAATTTTTCATGCGCTTAACTATCCGCATCACCGCCGCTGTGACCCTCGGGATTATCCTGATCTTCTCGCTCTACAGTTATCTGTCGATCCAGCGCGAGCGGGAGCAGCTAAAAAAAAATCTCAGCCGCGAAGCACGAAACCTCGGTCAATCATTACTCTTTGTTGTAACAGACCTTTGGGAGACCCGTGGTGAAGATATTGCGATCAGCTTTCTTCGGCGTCGCAACCTGCTTAGCCCCAACTTGCAAGCACGCTGGGTCTGGATCGATGCTGAAATTGGCACCCCCTTCCGACCTCTGGTTCCCCAATCGGAACTTTCTGACCTGTCGAACGGTAAGGGCCTCTCACTTCTTGTTTCATCGGATGACGGACACGACTTTCTGCTGACCTATATACCAACAAAAAATATTAAAGGGCGTCTCGGCGGGATTGAAGTACGCGAATCGATGGATGAACTGCACGGCTATGTAAAGGAGAGTTTACGCCGCTCGGCAATGGTCGTCGCTGCAGCTGTTGTCTCAGCCCTGTTACTGATGACATTACTTGGCAGTATCTGGATCAACCGCCCGGTCCGCCGCCTGCGTGAACAGGCCGAAAGGATCGGCACCGGAGATTTTTCAGCATCGTTGGATATTAGCGGCCGTGACGAACTCGGCAAGCTAGCTGTCTCCATCGAACAGATGCGCGGCCAGTTGGCAGCGGCCAAAGAGGCCGACGACGAAGCAACCCGCGAAAAGATTAAGACTCTGGAAAAGCTACGCCACACCGAACGCCTCGCCACTTTGGGCCAATTGTCCGCTGGCATGGCCCACGAACTCGGGACCCCGCTCAATGTCATATCCGGGCGAGCCAAGTTGATTGCCAGCGAAGAGCTCAGCCAGCAGGAAGCGACACATTCTGCAAGAATCATTGGTGAGCAAGCCGAGCGGATGATTCACATCATGCGCCAGCTTCTTGATTACGCACGGCGTGGTGATATCAGTAAGCAGTCGGTGGTGGTTTCCGACCTTCTTTCCAACGTCGTCGAGATGCTGTATCCGATCACGAATAAGCAACGGATCGAGATCGAACTGAATCTGCCGACGGAATCATATCAAGTTAAAGCCGATCTCAGCCAGCTACAACAGGTCCTCCTCAATTTGGCGATGAACGGAATTCAGGCGATGGGTCGTGGCGGGAAGCTACGGCTTGACCTTGACCTTGATCCCGAGGATGAAAATCAACTCCGAATCAGCATTACTGATGATGGCAAAGGTATCGCTGCAGACGACCTTCCACATATTTTTGATCCCTTCTTCACCACCAAGGAGGTCGGCCAGGGAACAGGCCTCGGACTTTCCATCGCTCAAGGCATTGTCAGCGAACATGGCGGCAAGATCGAGATCGACAGCAGCCCCGGGAAAGGGAGTTGCTTTCGCCTGAGCTTTCCATTGGATTCAGGAGAAGATGATGCCTGATGATCGCGCCAGAGTCCTGATCATTGAAGACGATCAGGCCTTTCTCGAGCTGCTTGATGAGACCCTGACCCGCCGCGGATATAAGATTGACGGTGTCACCAGCACTGTCGCCGCCGATCATCATATGCGGACAATCGATTATGATCTGGTGCTGACCGACATCAACATGCCGGGGGAGAGTGGTACCGACTTTTGCGCTCGGCTCAAACAAACGCGGCCTGACCTGCCGGTGTTAGTGATGACTGCGTTCGGGAGCCTGGAGACTGCCATCACCGCTTTACGGGCCGGGGCCTATGACTTCATAACCAAACCTGTCGACCTCGACCTGCTCTCAATAGCCCTGGAACGTGCATTGCAGCACCGCCGCCTCACTCGCCAAGTGCGCCTCCTTGAGGAACAGATCAAAAAGTCAGATAACCAGCAAGAACTAATCGGCAACAGCCCTTCTATCATAAAATTACGCGAACAGATCAGTCGTCTTGCCCCTGTCGACACCTCAGTACTGATCAGTGGCGAAAGTGGGACCGGCAAAGAATTGGTCGCACGCGCACTACACCGTATGAGCAATCGTAAGGGCCGCTTTATTGCGATCAACTGCGCTGCACTGCCAGAATCCCTTTTAGAGAGTGAACTCTTCGGCCACGAGAAGGGAACCTTCACCGATGCGCACACAAAGCGCCGGGGACTCTTTGTTGAGGCCCATGGAGGAACTCTTTTCCTCGATGAAGTTGCTGAACTGCCACTTGCCCTGCAACCGAAACTACTCCGCGTTCTTGAGGAACGACGAGTGAGACCTTTGGGCAGCAGTCTGGAGATCGACTGCGACGTCAGGATCCTGGCCGCCAGTCACCGTAACCTGCAAGAGGCTGTTTCAGCCGGGGATTTCCGTGACGACCTCTTCTACCGCCTCAACGTCATCGAACTACATTTGCCGCTATTGTCGCAACGCGGCAATGATATTCTACTCCTGGCCAACCGCTTTATCGCCGAACTGGCCCCGCGCTTCAATAAAAAGGTCGAAGGTCTGGCCGCTCCTGCAGCAGAACGCCTGCTGACTTGGCCATGGCCGGGAAATGTGCGTGAACTACGCAACGTCATTGAGCGGGCACTGGCACTCTGTCGCCATAACCTGATAACGATTGAAGACCTGCCTGAGAGCCTGCAGCACCAGAAACCCCCGCAGATTTCCCCGGCCAGTAACGCTGAGATGTCACTGGCGGAATTGGAAAAATCCTACATCTCACAAGTCCTAAAGCAGGTTGATGGCAACCGTAGCCTGGCCGCCAAAATTCTGGGCATCGACCGTAAGACCCTGTATCGTAAACTCACCCTCTGATTTCGGGGCATTATGCCCCGGTGGGGCATAATGCCCCGAAGCGACATTCCGTAACTCCCTGATTCTAAACAGATTAGCTTCGGCATACTTCCTGCGATAGATACTGGTCCTACAAACCAGCAACCGTATCTACTTGCAAGGAGTTTTAGCGTGACTCATCTGACAACCGACAACCAACGACCGCCCTGCGTCCTGATCGCCGAAGATGATCAGGCTCTGCGCGAACTCCTCTCCTTTGCTATGAATCGTGCAGGTTTTTCAGTCGCCTGCTGCAACAATGGCAAACGACTCCTCGAGATCCTCGAAAGCGGCATTGATGACGCATCGACTGCGGTCGATATTGTGATCACTGATCTGCGCATGCCAGCGTTAAGCGGCCTTGAAGTTCTTGAAGCTCTTTTTGATCGCCCGGAACGCCCACCCGTCATCTGCATGACGGCCTTTGGCGATGCAAAAACCCACCAGGCCGCAATCCGCTTCGGCGCAACCCACCCCATAGACAAGCCCTTCGACATCGATGAGATGATCGATCTTGTCCGTGCGGTCTACAACTACAAAAATAGCCACAAGGAGTAACCACCAAATGAAAACATTACAAATCAGATTATTCATGTTTTTACTGCTCGCAATCACCGCAACCAGTCTGTTACTGCCCGTTCCTGTACTCGCCCAAAAGGCCGGCCTTGAAAGCCTGCGTCAAACCGGCTTGGCGTTTCGTGAAGTTGCCAAGAAGGTCTCACCGGCGGTGGTTTTTATCAAAGTTGAAAAAATGGCGGACCCTTTGGCTGGACAGAATCCTCTCAACTCCCCCTTCGGTGACGAATTCTTCCGCCGCTTCTTTGGTCAGCCTCCTCAACACCCGGGACAACAAAAACAACCGCCAAAACAACGCTCGATGGGTCAGGGAAGCGGATTCATCCTCTCGCCTGACGGTTATATCATGACCAATAACCATGTTGTCAGTGGAGCAGACCAGGTCACTGTCACTCTGCTCGATGGCCGCGAATATAAAGCTGAGATCGTTGGCACGGATCCACCCAGCGATGTTGCAATCATCAAGATTGATGAGACTGATCTCCCTTTCCTGCGCCTCAGTGATTCCGACAAGCTGGAAGTTGGCGATTGGGTCCTGGCTTTCGGCAACCCTTTCGGTCTCTCACACACCCTGACCGCTGGAATCGTCAGCGCAAAAGGACGCAGCGGGATGGGGTTGAACGAATATGAAAACTTCATTCAGACCGACGCCGCGATTAATCCCGGGAACTCTGGTGGACCACTGATCGACCTCGACGGTCACGTGGTGGGTATGAACACCGCAATCTTCAGCCGTAGTGGCGGCTACATGGGGATCGGCTTCGCTATTCCGATCAATATGGCGCAACGAATTCGTGAGCAACTCGTAGAGACTGGCAGCGTTACCCGTGGCCGGCTTGGCGTTTATATTCAGGATTTAACTCCTGACCTCGCTGAATCCTTTGACCTCGACAACATCGAAGGAATTCTGGTGACTCAGGTCATGGAAGATTCAGCGGCAGCCAAAGCCGGTCTCAAACAAGGGGACCTGGTTCTCGAAATGGACGGTAAGAAAGTCGGCAAGGTTGCTGAATTCCGCAATAAGGTCTCCTTCACCCCACCTGGAACCAAAGTCAAACTGCTGATTCAGCGTAACGGCAAGGAGCGAACCCTGGTTGCCAAAATAGGCAAACAAGAAACCGACGACAAAGGTCAACCGACAGAAAGCAGCAAACTGTCGAAACTTGGGTTGAGCCTGCAAGAGCTCACTAAGGACCTGTCTGAAAAATTCGAATATCAGGGTCAAACCGGCGTATTGGTTACTGAAGTAGAACCGGGGTCAGCAGCCGAACGAGCTGGAATCAAACGCGGAGACCTGATTCAGGAAGTCAATCGCGCAGAAGTTAAAACTCCAGCTGATGTACGCAAGGCGATTGAAGAAAACAAGCGCAATTCTCTGTTGCTGTTAGTTCGTCAAGGTGAATCAACGCGTTATCTGGCGATTAAACTCGACAAATAGCCCGTAGACTCATCATAGAGGAAATTCACACACCAAGCCAAATGCCTTCCTGATTTATCCAGGAAGGCATTTGGCTTGGTGTGTGAATTTCATGTCGCCAAAGTTGTAAATCCGAAATAGAGCAGTACAATTCTTCTACAATCTAATCAAAAATCCACATCCATATATAAGTCACACCCCGTTCGCTCTTAAATAGCTTCATCACCCCGCTCTAGAGGAGATAAAAATGCTACGAAATCGGATCATTGTTGTTGTGAGTCTAATGTGCCTTGTCCTGACAGCTGGGATAGGTTCCGCTCTGGCTGGCGGCATGTCACCACCGGCAGCAGATGGCAAAGCGGTCTATGATTACATCACTAAGGCCAATCCCTATCAGCAATGGGCACTCTTCCCTGGCAAAGGGAAGTTCTACAAGGGGGCCCACCCCCATGGTGCGCTGCTGACCACCTATGTTTCAGATGGTGCACTCAAAGCACTCAACAACAAATCGGGCAGCTACCCGAATAACTCCTTTATCGTCAAAGAGAATTACTCTCCTGACAAAAAACTGGGTGCGGTCACCGTCATGTACCGGGTCAAGGGCTACAATGCCGATGCTGGTGATTGGTTCTGGGCCAAATATGCCGCGAGTGGCAAAATTCTGAAAGAGGGCAAAGTGGGCGGCTGCATCAACTGTCACACTGCTGTCATCATGGATGACTGGGTATTCACCGGCTCGGTCAAGTAAGCGATACAACCCACAGGCGGAAGAGTCAGTCGACTCTTCCGCTCCTTTTTTAATCCTGCCCTTTGACAGATAGACGACAAAACAGGTTATGATTTGGGTGCCACCATTTCCCCTGTAAGTACCCATGTCACTCAATCCGTTCCCCCTAGAGATCATTTTCATTTTTTCAACATAGTGTCCGTTGACACCATTATGATTTGCACATACATTGTGTTGGATTAAGCGTCTATAACGCAAGAGGGCTAGTTATGCTGAAGTTCGGGTTGTTCTGTCTGTTTCTAAGTATCACCGTCTTTATCAGCCCATGTTTTGCGGTTGATGATTATTTTCCTGATGAAAAAATTCTTGTTGATAAATGTGCTCAAAATTTCTCTTCCAGTTGTGCAAAGAAGTTAGCGAAAGTGCGCTTCAATCACGCTAGAGAGCTTTTTATCTATCTTCAGAAAACTAACAATATGGATTCTTTTGAGCTTCCTCTGGCATATGCCGAATCCGCTGTCGAGCTCGACACTAAAAACAGCCTGTACTGGTCTTTACTGGGCGAGTTTTACACCTTGATACCTCACACAGAGTTTCAAGTCATGGCAGAGGGGGCTTTCCTTAAGGCGATCAAGTTCGATAAGTCCAATAACGCCGCCCGTCTTCTTCTTGCGGATCTGATGTTCAATGAAGGTCGCTTCTCTGTCTCCACGCAACTCATTCTCGATGCATTCGATCGAGATAAAAAACTATTAACCCATGAACTTGTAGAAATACTTTCTCTGGCATACCTGCTGGATAACAATGTGAAAAACGGACTTGAGGTGCTTAGGCAGCTCGACAAGCAGTACGATCAACCTTTTATCGAGGCCTTCATTGCTGTCTTTGAGGAGGCCATCTAATGCGTTATCTCATTCCTTTTCTGATCTTGCTTGCTATGGCCAACGCTGCTGTTGCCGCGGACGAACTGTCGTTTACGCAGCGGGCTCAATTTGAACAAAAACATTACAATGAAGTTCAAGCTGGTCGGAAAAAGGCCAGGAATACCTGGAATAAAACTATTGCAAATCTCCCTCCTGCGACTTTCGACGGAAGAGGGAAATTAAGACGCGACGATCCTGCCGTTATTCGTGCCACTGAAGTCTATAACAAAAAAATGGCCGAAGTCGGGCGTCAGGCAAAAGCTAATTACGATGCGGAGATCGGTGCCGTTATCGCAAATTCGAACTCCGGGGTTGGTGCCCTTCGCGCTGAAAAAGCCCGCTTGCAGGTAGAAGCCTTTAAAAAGTATGAAGCAATGTTGCCTCGTCGGGCGGATGGAACCACCAATAAACGAAGCCCCGAATATAAAAAACTGAAAGCTGAGCTGGATAAAGAATGGACTCGGATTGATTCTGATATGAATGCGAAAGATGCTCGCCGTCGTCAGATGATCAAAAACAATTTCAACACAACAGGTGGTGATGGCTCTTACAAGGTTGTCGGTGATCTGCCTGAGCATCTTAAAAGTGATGCCGACATGACAATCTCTGACCCCAAAAAGTTCAAGAAGAAAATAGCTGCGCTAACGAACAGTAATCAGCAGACAGGATGGACTTCTTATAGTGACCGGAACGTTGACCATCTGAATGATCTCACTGCCTGGAAGGACACCTCTGAAGGCTCCAAAGGAAAACGTACCGGGAGCAGTAGTAATGACGCAGAGATAGCCTTTGGAGCGCAACAGGGGAGCGATAGCTTTCCTTCCACCGATGGTAAGAGATACGCGGCTGGAGCCAGGAAATACAATAAGCTCAATGCCTTCAATTCAAACCTCGTAAAGTTAACCCACAGTGTAGGGGACACTCGGATAGGCTCCGTGTCGTATCAAGACCCGAAAGATGTCGATTTCAAGACTTTTGCAAAGAGTACCGTTAAGGGGGCAGGAATAGCGGGTGTCGGTGTTGACAAAACTCTCGGCGAACAACTCACAAAGCTGCAAAAGGGCAAAATTATCGAAGAGTCGTTGGATCTCTTTGGGGATAGCCCCGCTCAAAAAGACGCGAAGGTCAAAGAATTTCTCCAAAGGAGTACAAAAGTTGCGAGAAAAAGCTATAAAAAGGTTAAAAATGCCAACACGGAAGAACTGAAAAAACTCACAAAAAATGTCGAGATATTAAAACGCAACAACGTCGCTCCAGAGCGGATTGCTCGGGCTGAAAAATTACTATTAAAGAATAAGTCACTTGCCATCGAAAATAGAGGAATTTATGGCGAACTCGTGACCATTAACCCCGAACTTGTCGGCAGCGTTATTTCTGACGAGGGAAAGATTGTACGTAAAACCAATGGTGAGTTTGTCGACACCAGGAATGGTCGGCTTTTATCCTCCAGTGAAGTTCGGGAGCGATATCTGGTGGATGTCAATGCTGATGCCATTGATGCAAGTTCTTTTGTCGGCTCGGGGAAGGAAAGCCTGTTTTCTAAATCAAAAAGCCAGCTTAACGCTATCCGGTCCTCGAAGACGTTCAAAGCCGTTAGTGGCAGTTATAACGTTATTGAGCTGGGTGTTTCTGCAGTCAAGGGGGCGCAAAGGGCCGTAGGAGAAGAAAAGGACGGAGACAGTGATCTGAAAACCTTCTCTAAAGCATTGTACTACGCGTCCCCCGTGGCCGGAATTAATGATTTAACCAAGGCCAGCGTATTTACGGGTCTGACTAATTACCAGAACGAACTGGCACTCTCAAACTCACCGAACGACACAACAACTCAGGCGCTGCTCTTAGGTAAGCACGCGACTATTGAATTTTTCGGCGCAGCAGGCACTTTGGCCAAAGAAAGTCTTATAGGGTTTATTGATACCGGCAAGAGTCTCGGTTCTTTTGCGGAGTGGTCAACGAGGAGCACGACCGAAGAAAATAGCTTCGACAATAAGGACTCCATGGAAAGAAAGTTGATCTCGTATCGGGCCAAATATCTGAAAGGTCTCTATGCCAAAGCCAAGGCTCTTCGGTCTGACGACATAGAAGGCCTGAATACTCTCAATGGGGCTGTTGCTGCTACCATCAAACAATGGAAAAGCAAAACAAACGCCCATGATGTCCTTGCCCGGGCCAAAAAACTTCAAAGTATTCTTTTAGAGGCTGTACCTGCTCCAGCCCCAGCCCCTGAGGTAACAAAGCCCAGAATAGTCGAGAATAATGCTGCTGACCCCGTCGATTTAAAACCCACACCAGATACCGAAACCAACCCCTTTGGCGGTGATGCCCCAAGCGGTGAAGACAATCCTTTTGGTGACATCTCCAAAGAGTTATTCGCCGATGTTGACCAGAACGAAGTCTATCGTCTTAAACAGCAACAGGCAGAGAGCAAAAATAGAATCCTCCAGTCCCAGCGCTCAAACATCTACTCGAAAGTATCGGAAATCAATCAAGCTCATATACGAAGATCAGCAGCAATTTCTGCGGCAGCTCAGTCGATGCAGCAGTCTCTCGTGACGGCGCAAATACAACTCAATAATACCCGAGCGCAGGAACGTGTTCAGGACCTTCAAAACCAGCAGATCATCAATCAGAACCGGGAAAACATTGCTGCAATGACCCGCAACAATAACAATTCACCGTACACACAGTCTTCGACGAATGGTTATCCTGTGACCGATCCCTACGCGCAACGTTTCCAGGAACAGCAGGCACAAGTTCGAGTAAGTCAACAGCAGCAGTTTGTCGAGCCATCCCAATCCGTTTCCCGCCATCAGCCGAACGAAGGCTTTTCGCCATCGCCGTTTGAGGAACCACCGGCGTATCAAGCAGAAGAAAAACAGGAAAGGCTTTGGGCAATAATTGCGTATCTTCATCCTGCGGGACAGAGAGGGGATAACTATACCAACGCCTCTTGTTATGTAATTTCATCTGACCTGCGCCCCCTTGATAAGGTTGGCTATTACAAACCGTCAGGAAGAGAAGGTGTGACGCAGTTCTACATGGGTTACACCTATGCCAGGCCGGTGGCAGATAAAGAATACTGCCAACAGAGAATTAATGGCAAAAACCATCGCGATCTTTTCAAACTACACACTTCGCGTACCGAACATGGCTACGGGTTTCCCGGCCCGCACACCAAAGAGGACCTTATCTTGATGCATTAATTATTTTCAAAATAGTATTCAATCACCTCAAAAGGAGAAATTAGTGAAATCTACAATTGTTCTGTTGTTAATCGCACTCGGTACGCTTGTTCTTTCGGGCTGCCTTCCCGCAAACCCTAAAGCCTTTGGTATAGGCAACGGGCCGAGCATGATGTATCAGCCAGCGTTCGGTCAAAGGCTACAGCAAAAATACCCTCTAAAAGTCGGGATCATGGTTGCACGGGACACTCGGCCATACGATTTTTACGACGAAGAAGATGATTTTTTTAAAGAATCGATTCCTGAGGGATTCTCTCGAATGATGTTTCAGGAATTTAAAAATAGTGGACTGTTTGCTGAAACAGTCTTCATAAACGAACCTGCTCCAAAGGTTCTCGATGCAAAAGCGCTTAAGTTGATTGCATCAGAACATAACGTCGACATGATTCTGGTTGGCGACTTGATCGACTTCAACCTGTTACGAGAAAAAGAAGGGAATGTTATTTCGGTTTTCACCTACAACCTTATTTTTAACGTCAAAACTTTTTCACAACTCATTCATGTCCAGAGCGGAACGGTTGTCTGGGCTGACGTCGTTGAGCGGGAATCTCGAATCCTGACAGATGGAAGCCTCAAAAAGGGAGAGTTGAATCCTCTCGTTACACCGGGCCTTAAAGGACTGTTCAATGACATGCGCGAGCTAATTTCAACAGCTGGCCTTAATATGAAGCGATAGGGAGAGATGTCCATGAAAAATAAGCTATTTATTCTCGTAATCTTGGTTCTCTCTTTAAGCGCTTGCGCGACGAGTCCAGACAGGACCAAACAGGCTCTCGCTAAAGACAGGGAACTTCCTTTTCGTGACGCCAGTATGATGGAGAACAGTGTTACCAAATACGGAATCAGCATTGCCGCGACCAGGGTTGAAAAGTCGATGCAGAAAGAGATGTTCGCCTCTAATTTGGAGTCGAACGGCTATATTTCATTGCTGGTAACCGTTACCAACAATGCTCCGCAGAAGGTTCTGGTTCGCGCTCATGAATCGCTCATCGTCTCTGGTGATCTTCAGGTTCCTCAAACTGATGCGGACAGGATTAAGAAAAAATTCAGGGGTAAGGCTTCTGTTGGACCTGCTCTTGGTGCCCCGCCACCGGTTTACGAAAATCTCAAGAAAATGATGAAAGATGCCGTCAATACAACTTTCTTTAAAAAATCCCTCCGGGAAGGTATCCTCCATCCGGGACAGTCTGTTAGCGGGTTTGTATTCTTCGACAAGACCAGTTGGCCTGTCGGTGAGAAGAATTTGCGGGTTGTATTTCAAACATTGCGTAAGCTTAACAACTTTGAGATCGACGTGCCGGTTGAATAGCCTTGCCAACATATAGTAACAAAACGGCCAACCCTGTTTATTGAATGGGTTGGCCGTTTTGTATGATATGCCAAAATTCGTTCCTGCTGTAGCGCCCCAGCATAAATGCGAGCAAGCAGCCGATAAGAGTTCGTGTCGGGTGAAGGTAACAATGGGGAAAATGGCGAAAAAAATTTACCTTTGCAATTAATTGTCTCCCCATGATTAAACTTCTCTAGTTTTTGATGCGCAGTTTTCCCTGTCTCTTCTTTTTAAGTCCGATGATTTCTACCGCCAGCAGCTCCACGAATTACCAAGGTAGAGAGATTGGGCGGAACGGCTTCTAGTGAGTCTCTTTTCAGGACATCCCAATACGAAACGACAGTGTCCTGCTTGCAGTGCGGAGATGTCTCAAGTCGGTGAGACGGGCCGGTTACTTGGCCTTTTCTCCCGATTGCATGAAAATGCCTATCAGGTTTTTTTCTGTTCGCAGTGTCAGCAAAACTTTAGCATACCATCAACCGGACTACTGACGGTGCAACTTGCCACGAGCCTGCTGGCCATTGCGGTTTGTCTGCTGATTTTCTGGGACAACAACCTGCTGCCCCTCTGGGGGGCGCTGTTTCAGACACCGCTGGTGGCATTAATCGGGATTGTAATGACGCTGATCGCCGCAGTGCTGTTGGTCGGTGGTTTCTGGAATGGCGTTGCATTTATTCGCAATCTCAGATTGCTGAAAAACGCGCCAAAAATCAAAAATACGGGTGTAGGTTTCTGGTTTCTCAGATTTATCGGCTCATTTGTTTACTCTTTAGTGCCCTGGCTCTATTGGTTCGGTGCAGGTTTTCTAAACGATACTTACCTGCACATTGACCGGGACTGGGCCGGTGTGCTTGTTTTGCCCGGATTTTTGCCATTTATTTTTGCTGACCGTTTCGGTCTCTCTCCGACGCTTATCTTCCTACTGTCCGCCAGTTATCCAACCGTTGGCTTTATCTATATGTGGTTTTCTTGAGCACGGCTGCTTAACCCAAGAGGGTAATCAGCGATGACCCGTCTTCTCTATCGCCGTAGTTAAACACAGATTGATAGCCTGACCGACCAGACCGGTCATTTAAGCAGCTTCTGCCAAAAGTTCGATAACAACTTCTTGGGAAAATCTTCAGGGAAGCTGCTTTTGATCTCCGCCAACTCTTCTGAGCTGGGGACATCGGAGCGGCTTAAGTCGTAAACGATGGTCCAGGTTCCACCTGTTTCCTGCTCCAGGCAGAGAACATAAACCAGATCCTCAATAGAATCGAAGGTGTCTGAACCATCGACATAAGAGGTTGGAGACCTGAGCACGGCGTACTGACCGGCTTGTTTGATCTGTGTTAAATCGAAAAAAATCTGTCGTGGTGGTGTCTTTATCGAATAATTATCGATAACATGTTCTGTCGCAACCGAAGCGATGGTATTCGCCCAGAGCTGTCCTTGGGTAAGAAACAGTAGAAAAAATGCAGAAATTATCCTGAATTTGACCATTTGCTACAGTATTTGTTTTTCGTTGCTTAAGGCAAATAGAAAAGAAAATGATCCGGCTCTTCAGCAGAATCTGTATCGTTTTGTATGACAGGGCGGTAATTAGTATTTTATGGATAGGTCTGGTCCCATTCGCAAAAGTAGTAAGTTCTGCATTTTGAAAAAAATGCCTCCTCTCCCTACAAAGAGTAAAAGCACAAGCATGTAAAGACGGGAGGCGAAGATCACATATCGGGGATTTAAAGATCCATGCCCTGCTGGCTGGTTGACTGTAAATTTTTGTCAGTTTTTTTGAGGTTGTAATGGTGGCAGATTTTCAGGTTTGCGCTGCTACATACCTACGGGATGGTTTAAAGGAGCTGTTAGCTCGCCATTCTGTCCAGTCTCTCTGCCAGCCACAATTTGATGATTGATTGCCGGGGAACGCCGAGGCGGCGAGCTTCTTTATCTAAGGATTGAATCATCCAGATGGGAAATGAGTAATTTTCTCAAGATCAAGGAAATCAAGGGCCTGCGCGGAGGCGTAGATCTCTACGCCGCAAAAAGCAGGCCCGCAGATTGACGCAGAGATTGTGAAAAAGGACCATTTCCCATTCCGAAACTATTCGCGCATCCGCACGTGCGGCAGCGGCACCGGGATCGGTTCATCATGGCCGACCTCACTTTCGAGCTGCCTTAGATGACGAGCAGTCCCTTCAAGAAAACGCCCCTTAGGACCGACATCCTGATAAACTTTGATCTGCCCGGTGACCGATTCAGACTCGAGAAAATCACCTTTTTCACTGGGTAGCGCCCGTACCAGCTGATCAACAGAAGCAGCAACCAAGTCAGCGATAATTTCGGTCTTGGTCCGAACCGGGTAGATCTCGCACAGGGCTGCGACCTTGGCGGCAACATCGATCGGCAACCGGATTGAGATCTGCTTGGGGGTCAACGGGTATTTCGTTTCTTCATGCCAGCGTAAGACAAGATCCTGCGGTTCCATCTTTCCCTCCTCTTAAATTGAAGTTTTGCGAATGTCAGCAACATTAAAGAACAGGTATACCACAGTGGCAAACCGCAGGTAAAACCCATAACGCATGTCACAGCCAATAAGGATATACTTTGAAAAATGCCTGAGTCTCCGGGCAGAAAGCTATTTTTCAGAAAGGGTTTGAAGATGCAGGTTATCGTCGATCTATGTGTGGTTCCATTGGGAGTCGGAGTTTCAGTTTCTAAGTATGTTGCTGCCTGTCAACAAGTCCTTGAAAAAGCCGGGCTTAAAATTGCCATGCACGCCTACGGAACAAACATCGAAGGAGAGTATGACCAGGTCTTTGCCGCGATCCGTCGTTGCCATGAGAAGGTTCACGAGATGGGTGCGCCACGAATCACCACCAGCATCAAACTTGGCACCCGCACTGACCGCAAACAGACCATGGCTGACAAGATCGAGAGTGTTCGCAATAAATTGGACCAACAGGGAGGCACAGGATGACAAAGGACTGGACAGCTCCTGAATTGCTTGAAGCGACCGGCAGTTACTGGCAGGGGTGCACGATCATGGCTGGAGTCAATCTTGACGTTTTTAACATCCTTGATACTAAATCAGACGATTCTGTTGCCCTGGCCGAGCGTATCGGTGCCGACCCGCGTGCGCTGGGGATGTTATTACGCGCCCTAGCGGCACTCGGTTTACTTGAACAAAAAGAGGGGAAATATCGCTGTTCTTCGTCTGCAAAGCAGCTTCTTGTGGCAAATTCGCCGGGCTATATGGGAAATATCATCAGCCATCAACATCATCTGGTCAATGCCTGGGCTCAACTGGATCAGACGATCAAAAGCGGGAACCCTCAGCGTCAGCAGTCAAGTTTTTCAGAAGATGAATGGCAAAACAGCTTTCAACTCGGCATGCAGAATCTCGCCAATATGATCGCACCACAACTGGTTCCGCAGATCAATATCGGCAACCGTCATAAAATGCTCGATCTGGGTGGTGGTCCTGGAACCTGGTCGATCCATTTCTGTCGCCATAACCCGGAGCTTCACTCCACCATCCTTGATCTTCCCAGCAGTCGCAAGCTGGCAGAAATCGCCATCAATAGTGCAAACATGTCTGACAGAATCAACTTTACTGACGGAGATTTCAATCAAACCAGACTTCAAGAGACCTATGATCTTGTCTGGTTGTCACATATTCTGCACGGAGAGAGTCTTAACAACTGTCAAGCGCTGGTTGCCAAGGCAGCCGCCGCGCTCAACCCGGAAGGCTTGCTGATTATCCATGAATTCATCCTTGATGATCATGGCTCGGGCCCTGTCTATCCTGCTCTTTTTGCGTTAAACATGTTATTGGGGACAAAGAGTGGTGCGGCTTACACCGAAACGGAACTGAATGAAATGATGACGGCGGCTGGACTGGAGCCGCCACTGAGACTTCCGCTTCCGCCTCAAAGCCGAAGTGGTGTGCTAATCGCGCAGAAAAAAGCAGTTTAAGCTCTCAACGAGCAGTCTGAAGCTGATTTGATACGAAGCAGGGCCTTTTGAATTCAGGCATCAAGCTCAGGGAAATGAAAATGAAAAGGGTCAGCTGTAACCTCGCAATGTGATTTGATAAAGAATTTTTTGCGTAATTCAGGTTCAGGAATCGGCCGGCTAAAAAGAAAACCCTGTCCAAGTTGACAGCCACGGCTGGCGAGAATTTCCATCTGCTGCGGTGACTCGATCCCCTCAGCAATGACCTCCAGGTTCATACTGCGTCCAAGTGCGATAACGGCATCGACGATCATCACCGGCTCTTTATCAGCAACCAATCTAAAAATAAAGGATCGATCGATCTTCAACTGGTCAACCGGGAAACGATTCAAGTAACTTAACGACGAATAGCCTGTTCCAAAATCATCGATCGACAGTCGGACGCCACGCATTCTCAAGTCAGTCAGTTCCATAATCGTCGATTGCACATCGCGCATGATAATACTTTCGGTAATCTCCAGTTCCAGATCCTCCGGATTTATTCCGGTCTCAGCCAGGATGAGATCAAGTACTTCGATAAAATCGCGTTGTTTGAGCTGACGGCCAGAGATATTAACCGCCATACGCAACCTCGGAAATCCTTCTTTGAGCCATTGCACCTGTTGTCGACAGGCTTCGCGCAGAACCCATACCCCGATCGGCACAATCAACCCGGTCTCTTCGGCCAATGGGATGAAGTCTCCCGGCGGAACCAGGCCCTGGGTTGGGTGATTCCAGCGCAACAGAGCTTCAACCCCAATCAGTTCACCGGTTTCCAGTTCGACCTGCGGCTGGTAGTAGAGGCACAATTGTCCCTCTTCCAAGGCCTGGCGAAGATCACGTTCCAGGAGCAACATTTCGTGCGCCCGAGCATTCATCTGGCGAGTATAAAACTGATAGTTGTCCTTCCCTTCACTCTTGGCGTGATACATGGCAACGTCAGCGCACTTGATCAACTCTTCAGCGGATCCGGCGTCATCTGGAAACATACTGATACCGATACTGCCGGTTGCAACCAGCTGATGTATGCCGATTTCGGCAATACGTCCCAGCTCTTTACGAATCCTCTGTGCCATAGTCGTCACGGTCTGAAAACTGTCGACCTGCTCAAGAAGCACCAGAAATTCATCTCCTCCAAGCCGGGCAACGGTATCAGATTCACGCACCACCGCAGCCAAACGATGGCCGACTTCAACCAGCAACTGATCCCCCGTTTCATGCCCGAGGGTATCATTAATATTTTTGAAACGATCGAGATCAATGAACATCAGCGCCATCTTGCACCTGTTACGCTGGGCTTGAGCCAACGCATGCCGTAACCGGTCCTCAAACAACAGACGATTCGGCAAACCGGTCAGAGGGTCATGATGTGCCATATGCTGCAGGCGCTTTTCATTTTCACTGACCAACTGTTCGACCTTGTAGCGATCTGTGATATCCCGTGAAGCCTCAATGATTCCACGCAAGCTGCCATCTGCGTTCCACAGAGGCGATGCCGTCAATTCGAAGATGCGTGTCTCATCCCCCTGTTGATAGCTGTGAATCATGGTCACCGTTTTCCCGCTCTCTTTAACTTCATCAAGGGGGCAAGGCTGATCTTCTGTGAGGCAGGGTCTGCTCAACTGTGGGAGCAGCTCATAACAACAGAAATTGTCACGCTCCTGCTCTGATTTTGGTAGAGAATTGGCTGCAATCTGATTCATCATCAAAAGTTGATAATCGGTTGAAATCACCAGGATCGGATCGGCGACTCCATCAATAATCGTTTGTAAAAATTCATTTTTTTCTGTCAACTCAGATTGAAATTGACGTCGTTCCGAGATGTCATGAATCACAGAACAAAGGAGCTTTCGTCCTCCAACCACCAACGGTCCACAAAAAACCTCAACATCACAGTGTCTGCCATCTGCCAGGCGATGTACAAATTCAAACTTATGCTCCTCTCCGTCATCAACAAGGGAGAGGTTTGTATTGATTTCCTGTTGATTTGCGGTGTTAATGCTGTTGATCGGCATTCCCGCCAAATCCTCACGTGAATATCCGTAAAAACGGCAAGCCGCTGAATTCGCATCAACAATCTTCTGAGTCGATGAGTCGATCAACATCATTATCGAATGGTTCTCTTCGAACAGCACCCGATACTGCTGATGGCGCTCTTCTAACTCCCCTTCGACTCTGCGACGCTCTCGCAACTCTTTCTTGAGCTGCCTGTTCTTCTCTTGAATCTTCCATGTCTGCACTCTGATCCGACGCCGAGTCAGCAGAATGACGATCCACATTGTCAATAACAGCGTCACAAGCGAGCATAGAAGCGGGACAAACCAGGTCGGCAGAATCTGCACTTTCCCCTCAGAAGAGAGCCATTTGCCAATGATACGATGGTACATTGAACCTTCTTTTTGCTTCCATTCTCCGAAAATGCTATCAAGCCTTGAACGCAACGGGATAGCATGTCCTCTGGCGAAGGCCACTCTGAGATCAACAGGATTAATCAGGATCGAACTGGCTTCCAATGCAAACTCATTAGGATGCCAGGCACCAAATATTCGATTGATCAGTGCAGCATCCGCACGATTATCTGCAACGGCCCGTAGAGCATCATCATAATCTTCAACGAATATGTAATTGATCTTCAGATCGAAGCTTGCCGCCAGCTGACGCAGGCCACCCGTTCCTTCCAAAAAAACGTCCCGGCCAATCACCGCGACCCTTTTGCCGTCGAGATCGAGAATTGAAGAAACATCAGCCTGCTGCGGCACATAAACCTGTCCCCAGTTAGAGAGAACTGTGGTTTCAAGAAAATCATAGATCTTGCCGCGCTCAGGGGTATAGGCAATCGGTGCAAGCAGATCGATCTGTCCCTGTTCGAGCTGCTTGAGACATTCAGCCCATTGGCAGGAGACATACTGTAATTCATAATTTTGACTGGCTAGATTCAACAGTTCAGGAAAGAGCCCGTCAGGAGTCCCAGCTTCATCGGTAAATGCCAACGGAGGTGTTGCGTGAATGCCAACTCGATACACCGGTGTTTCAGCCCACAACGGCGCCGCAAGCAGTAGCAAAACCATGATCAAAAGAAACAGGTAAAGCAGTCGCACCATCACTCCCTCAAACGGAAAACCTTAAGTTTGGCTTTTTTAATAAGTTAGAATCTAACAAAGATTACTCTAGCAGGACAAGAATGCAAGCTTTGGACGGTAAAAACGACGTAAAGAAGGGAGCTCAAACAAAGAACTGTCGAACTTGAATTAAATGGGTCGGCACCGAGGGATGCGACTTTCAGGCGTCTACTCTCAAGGGTTAAAAATCCTTACGGACAAGACCCTTGCGCAATCGTTGCAGTTTTTCTTTGATCCGCTTGGCATTTTCGACACCCATTCTGAGCAAAATCTTTTGCCCAGCAGAGCGCGACTCTAATGATGTGTCTGCATATTTAAATCGACTGACGTGGTGAATGACTCTGATTGGCGCATGCGATTCCGGCGTCTCCAGTAGCTCATCTATCACTTGAATTAGCCGGTCATTGAAGTGGCCATTAGGGTCGCCAATCTCGCGGTAAGCCTGTTGAAAAAGAGGGTAGAGCCCGCGATAGAGTTGCAATAACGTGACATCCGGAACAGCTTCAACAAGTCTGACATAAGGAGTGTAACGAACAAAATTGCGTTTACTGATGATCAGCTGTTCTCCACTACCGATCGTAACAAAGCCTGGCTTAGGCGGGGTAATTGGCAGATGCAGACGGGGGATACTCTTCTCGGGAAGATGGTCGATGAAGAGAACCATCTTTTGAATAAAATAGTTCAGGTTGACCAAGACCAGCAGGTCAAGGTCAGTAATTACCTGTTGCAGACGCTCCCTCAAATAGGCATCTGACTGAGCAAGGGTCGTAGGAAATGGCAACTCAACGAGTTGCGGCTCAGTGGTGATCGGTGCGGTATCGCGAACAACCGGATGCCGCGGTGGCATAGCAATCCGCTCAGAACGACGAGCATGGCCCGGCTCAATCTTCTTACCTTCAACGGGCTTCTGAATACTTATCTTTTCTGTTGAGAGGAGAAAATCCTCTATCTTGTCAAAAAAGATCCAGCCCGTGGCCAAGGCCATCAAAACAACCAGCAGCAATGCAAAGTGTATCGGTTTCATAGGCTATCCCGACTGAGTCGTTGGCTCCCCTCACCGCACATCTTAATAAACCTAAGCCAGCAATGCAAATTGTCAAGCCTGCCGTAAATTTTACCTGAAAAGAATCAGAACTAGGTTAGCGGCGGCGTTGGAGATGAGAGAGTTCTTCCTTAAGACGCAAATAGTTCCCAAGGCGGTGTTCATCAAACGTCCCGGAGTCGATGCCCACTCGAACCGCACAGCCGGGTTCACTACGATGGCCACAATCAGAAAAACGACACTGCAAAGCAAGCTCTTCGATATCGGCAAAGGACTCGGCGAGGTCCTCCTCCTCCCCCCAAAGGTGCAGTTCACGCATCCCCGGGTTATCCATCAGAACCCCTCCGCCACTCAAAAGAAAAAGTTCACGATGAGTCGTGGTATGCCGACCCTTGCCAACGGCGGTACTGACGGGAGCAACTTTTTGACGTTCTTCA
This sequence comes from Deltaproteobacteria bacterium, assembly GCA_024279255.1. Classification (GTDB taxonomy): domain Bacteria; phylum Desulfobacterota; class Desulfuromonadia; order Desulfuromonadales; family Geopsychrobacteraceae; genus Geopsychrobacter. Next base: position 135,552 of record JAJRRT010000107.1, read on the forward strand.
TTGAGCAGGGCATTGATAATTGTCGATTTTCCGACCCCGGAGGAGCCGAGAAAAGCCAAAGTCTCCCCAGCACGGGAATAGACCTTAAGCTGATCGACCTGATCTCTATTTTTGGCACTTATCCGCTCTACGGGAGAACTCCCTGCAATATCGATGACCTGTTGCAGCTGGACCTCCGATTCGCTGCTGAGGTCAGCCTTGTTCAAGACCACCACTGCCTCGGCGCCACCGGCTGTCACCAAGGTCAGGTAGCGTTCAATTCGACGCAGGTTAAAATCCTGATCGAGCCCACAGACAATAAATACCCGCTCGACATTTGCAGCGATAACCTGTTGCTCGATCCGTTCGCGCCCCTTCCCTTTGCGGCGGCCCGGAAGGTTCCGTGCGAAAGAGGAAAAGCGCTCGAGAATAGCGTGGATCACCCCCCGCTCCTGCTCAAACTGAGGCTCAACTGCCACCCAATCGCCGACCACAGGCAAATCATGACGCCCGTCAGCCCGATGGCGCATTTTTCCGGCAAAACGGACTGTTAGTTCACCTTCTTTGCAAATCACCCGAAAGAAATTTTTCTCACCGCGAATAACCCGTGCGGGAACTAACCCCCGCTGAGCAAAAGGGAGAAACTTTTTTACAAACTTGTCATTCCAGCCATAATCTTCAAGATTCATGGGATCAAGGGTAGCATGAAGCTGAACGACGGTGATAGCTCAATGACCAAGCAAGGGCGCCAATAAAAAAAGGATCATGATGCTTACCGCGGCAGCCTTCTGCGACAGACTTGACAGTCGACCACCCTGAAGCCCGAAAATACGCCAGGATACATAGGCTGCACCTAGCGAAACCATCACTGGAACGGCTCCTAGAATACGCAGATCAACTGGAGCGGACCCACCCTGTGGGCCGAACAGATCGAAGAACGGCTGCAACAGTTTTGCCCCATGATCAAGGCTCTGCCGGAAGAAGAGCGTAAAGAGTGCTGCCACGGCCAGCGGCAACAAGGCGATTCCAACCGACTTCAAATGAGAGGTCCAACTCTCCTGCCGCCCGGGGATTAACAGAATTAATCCAAGCAGATAGATCGGCACCAGCCACATTCCCCAAAGCAGGGTTACAGGCTGAGATTGCCAAAGGAGCACCGCCAGAACCGCTGGGGAAAAAAGAGCCATCCCCCAGTTCGCATCGGGCCGTTCACTCACCGCAAGCCAGGGATAGCGCAGATTCAAACAGATCGCATCATGTGGACAATGGCGGAAACATGATCCACAGAGGATACAATCATCGGTAGAACCCGCAGCGGTCGGATGAAGGCCCATCGGACATTCCTTGACCCGAATACAATCATCAACTCGACACTGGCTGTGGCAAATCTTGTTGTTACTGCGTAATTCCAGTAATGAGGTCCGCGCGCATAAACCGACCATTCGCCCCAGAGGGCAGAGATGCCGACACCAACTGCGCACCCCGAAACCCAAACTGAACAACAGAGTCAGCACGAGAAGCACAGCCAGCAGCAGACCGGTCGCGAAAGGACGATGAAAAAGATCGAAAAAACGCTCTATCAGCAGGATGGCCAATAATGCCCCCAGCCCCAGCCATGATCCTTGCTGACGCACCCAACGCGGCTCCTCCCATTTTTTGATCGGCAACTTTTCTAGAAGTTGCGCAATGCCTGAGAGTGGGCAGTAGCTACACCAACTTCGGGCTCCGAGCAAAACAGAGGCTAACAATGCTGGCCACCAGAGAGCCCAGACCAGAGTGTTGGCTGACGTTGCCAATTCAGCTCTGGCAAAACACCCGGCGATAATCAACAGAAAAAACGGAATTGTCACCCAGCGCAACAGTGCAGGGAATGAATGAACTTTAAAAAGACGTCTAAACAGCGGGAGTTTGAGCAGATTGCAGCGCCCCTCACTTGTGCTGGTTGAGATATTTAAAAAGATATTCTCAACCAGCAGCCGCGGTCCTGCTGCAACTGCGACAGCGCGATCAATAACCTGCTGCAGCTCCTGACCGTTTAATGGCCAATCGTAGGCGACCAGCAGGTTGATCGCTTCCTGACTAAAGCCACGCAACTTTTTATGATGTTTCTGGTTCAGATGTAACATCAGGTGCTTGGCAATAACCGGGATATCCTTGGTCCGCTGCCGCAACGGCAGCAACTCAACCATCTCCTGCTTTAGCCCGACAAATAACTCGCGGTTAAAGTCCCCTGTTTGCGCCAACTGATAAATATCTTCATCACTGGTCGCTATAATCCTTACACGGCTATGTCGCTGTTCGCTCTCTCCACAACGGGAAAAGTGAAAATGGTGCAGATATTCCGCCAGTCGCCGTTGAACCCCGCCTGCCAGAAACTCTATATTCTCGAGAATCAACTCCCCTCCGGCCGCCAATTCCAGAAATCCCCGTTTGGTGCCACTGGTGTAGACCGTACTATCAGGCTTGTGGCCGAAAAGTGCTGACTCTTGAGCAATGGCCATCAGCAAGTCATCCTGAGTATGGCTACGTTGACCATCCTGCTGACGCAGCACCGGCGGCGGATCAGCGCAATCGAGGTAGAGAATCGGACGTCCATGATCGCCGCAGTGAAAATGAATCAGGCGTGCCGCCAACTCCTTCCAGGTTCCACGTTCACCGAGAATCAACACATTATGCTGGCTGCCTGAAAGCTGCTTCAGCCGCTGGTTGAGCTCTTTGGCCCAGCTCGAAATCCCCGGGAAACTATCGAATTCGGGGAGGATCTGCCAACCGATCAAGTTGTTAAGCAGTTCACGATTTTCACGTTCTTCACGTTGATGACGCAGATTCCAGTTTCCGAGCTGGTGGGCAAGAATGCGACAAAGGTTGTCGTAAATTTGTGGATGCAAACGGAGCAATCGGCTGAAATTATTGCGACTGATCTCTGCGACCCGCACTGCGGTTCTGGCAACCACCGCAGCGGTGCGATGCTCACCGGTCAAGAGTGCGCGTTCACCAAAAAGGGCCCCATCTTCAAATTTGGCAATCTTGTGCAGGTCACCCTCGACACAAGTTTGAATAACTTCGACTCGGCCCTCAAAAAGAAGGAAAACCGACTCAGCATTATCACCTTGGTGGATAATCGTTTCGCCGACAGAAAATCGGCACTCATGCATAAGTGTCAGTGCAAGGCGAAGAACTTCTTCGTCAATGACCTGTAGCAACTCTGCCCGTTTCAAATCATCAAACATCCCCATATTTCCTCCTGCGACAGACGCAGAAGAGCAATAAGGATGCCGTGGTCAAAAAGTCGTACCGGCGCAAAATTAACGAGAGACTACAGTGAGTTAGATATGGCTGGAAATTGTCACAAAGACACAATGTGCCATCCTGCCCAAAGATTTGGACAAGATGGCACATTGAGAAGCAGAGAAAAGGACTCAGTCGCTTTCGTCGTCAAGCTCCGGTTCTTCTTCAACCTTTTTCTTGCCGAAGAGCCGCGCAACGATAATACCGACTTCATATAGAACGATAAAGGGGACCGCAATCGAAGCCTGAGAAAAAACATCGGGTGGCGTAAGGACAGCACCGAGCACAAAGGCCAGAAGCAAGGCAATTTTACGTTTACCGGCCAGCCATTTGTAGTCGACCACCCCCATGCGGGCGAGGAAAAAAATAATGATCGGTAGCTCAAAGACCAGACCAAAGGCAAATAGCAATCGGGTCGACAGGGTCAGATAGGAGCCCATCGACAGCATGGCGTTAATCTCCCCGCCGCCAGTACCAAATTTAATCAAAAATGTAAAAATTGTCGGAAAGACAAAAGTAAAACCGAAATAGGTGCCGACCCCGAAGCAGAGACAGCTGGCCAGCACAAAGGGGACAGCCAGAACCTTTTCCTTTTTGTAGAGGGCGGGAGCAATAAAGCCCCAGAGCTGCCACATAATAACCGGCAATGCGACCAGAACTCCGGCCACCGCAGCAACCTTCAGGTAAGTAAAAAAAGGCTCAGTCGCTTGAATAAAAACCAACGAACTCCCTTCGGGGAGCGCTTGATGCACCGGCGCTGAGAGCAATTTGAACAGCTTTTCTGCCACCGTATAACAGCCAAGAAATGCCACCAGCCAAGAGATCGATGCGATCATTAAACGCTTGCGCAACTCTTCAAGATGCGAAGTCAGCGGCATTTCGCTAAACATCTGCCTTCTCCTGCGGATCCTGATTCAGGTCAACGTCAGCAGACTTGCCTGAATCAACAATTTTCTCTTCATCGGCAGTCTCTGCCATAACGACTGAGGCTTTATTCGCGCTACTCGCATCCGTGTCGGGATCGATCTCACCATCGACATAGGGATTAAAGGAACTCTCAGCCCCTGGTGGAGTCAGTTTCCCTTCCTTCATCAACCGATCTTTGGTCTCGGCAACCCGCGTCTCTTCCTGCAAAGTATGCTTGAATTCGTCTGTAGCACGCTTGAACTCGGCAAAACCTTTACCAAGCGAACGGGCCAGATCGGGAAGTTTTTTCGGACCGAGGACCATCAGTGCCAAGGCACCGATCAACAGCAGTTCGGTCATACCGATTCCAAACATGGGAATCCTTTCAATCTTAAGTGTAAAAACGATGTCCAGACTCTACAAAACGTACGTCTGAATCTGCGCGAGAATAGCGGGTTGCCCTGCCCCCTGTCAAGCAGATGCAGGGGGTGAAAGGATTGACTTATCAGGGGGTTTGATCTAGCATTTAGTCCTTGTACCCTACACTAAAAACGATAGGAAAATTGCTCAAATGAATCAGGATCAGATCAAGGCTCGAATTCTTCAGTTGGCCGAGGAAAATAACGCCCTGCTGATGGCACATAATTACCAACGTGATGAGATTCAGGAGATTGCCCATATCACCGGCGACTCCCTAGCTCTGTCGATCGAAGCGGCTCGCACCGACAAAGAGGTCATCATCTTCTGTGGTGTGCACTTCATGGCTGAAAGCGCTGCGTTGCTTGCCCCGGAAAAAACCGTCTTGCTGCCCCGTCATGACGCCGGCTGCCCGATGGCCGATATGGTCACTGCCGAAGGCCTGCGCGAAATGAAGCAGCAGTATCCGAATGCCACGGTTGTCACCTACGTTAACTCAAGTGCAGCGGTCAAGGCAGAGAGCGATATCTGTTGTACCAGCTCAAATGCGGTCAACGTGGTCCGTTCTCTCGACACCGACGAGGTTCTGCTCGTCCCTGATCGTAACCTCGGCCACTACATCGCCAGTCAGGTCGACAAGACCTGTCACATCTGGGAGGGCTTCTGCCCGACCCACGAACGCTTGAGCGTTGCCCAGGTCGAGCTTATGCGTGACGCCCATCCTGACGCAATTTTTATGGCTCATCCCGAATGTCCGCCCGAGATCCTTAAACTGGCCGACCACATCTGCTCTACCAGCGGCATGTATGAATACGCAGCGCAGAGCAGTGCCAAGACCTTCATCGTCGGCACCGAAATGGGGATTCTCTACCGCTTGCGCACCGAAAACCCTGACAAAACATTCATTCTGCCAAGCGATGGCCTGATCTGCCCGAACATGAAGTTAACCTCGCTTGAGGATCTGCTTGAGTGTCTTGAGACCATGAGTCCAAGAGTCACGGTCGATCCACTGACCGCAGAAAAAGCCAGGCTCACCCTTGATCGCATGCTCGCCGTTCCGCGCGACTAAAAAACTGCCGACGCATTCCGCCGCGCCAGATAGACAGCTATGGATCAGGACCTCTCTCAGCACATACACTATGCAACCTCGCAAAGCCTTCTCGATGGTTTTGCTGACAAAAATCGACAACTTGAAATTCTGGGGTTGACCGGTTCAAGCGATGCGGCCTTGCTCGCGCGTAGCCTCGGTTCCAACTCACGGCCGCTCTTCGTTGTCTGTTCCAGCCAGAAAGAGGCACAACGTCTCGTTACTGACCTGCGCTTTTTTGCTCCACGTCCACAACGAATCGGTCTCTTTCCCCATTGGGAACTCGGTCCCTACGATCCTCTGACCCCTCACCCTGAAATCGAAGCCAATCGGCTTGATGCTCTGGTTCGGCTTCTCAAAGGAGAACTCGACGCGGTTGTCGTCCCACTGCGCGCTCTGATGCAACGGGTTATCCCACGCCCGATCTTGGCAGGACTTTCGCTGATTCTCGAACAGGAAGAAGAATACCCCCGCGAGGAATTGCTGCAGCAGTTGCACAATCTTGGCTATCAGGCCGTTACTCTGGTCGAGGATCGTGGCTCATTTGCCGTCCGCGGCGACATCATCGACATCTTCCCGGCCGACGCGCAGCAGCCGGTTCGGCTTGATTTTTACGGTGATTTCATCGAAAGAATGCGCCAGTTCGACCCCGCAAACCAGCGTTCCCAGACCGGCGAACTTAAACAATTACGCCTGATTCCATCGCGTGAACTCTGTCTCAGCGGTAAGCATCTCGAATGCCTATTGCAAAAGCTGAAGGAACGCTGCGATGAAATGGAACTCCCCCGTAATCTGCGCGAGGGGATTAGTGAGGAGTTGAGGGAAGGGATTCTCGCCCCGGGCCGTGCTTTTCTACTCCCCTTTAACTATCCCGAACTTGAAACAATCTTTGACTATCTCCCTGAGGCAGACCTGGTCCTTAATGATCCGCCAGCAATCGAGCAGGAGATCGATCTATTCAACAGTGAGATCCGTGCAGGAGAGAAACGACAAAATGATAATCAATTACCCCATGCCCGGCGCCAGGATCTTTTTCTAAATGCTGCTGAGCTCGAAACGGCCTTTGCCTGCTACCGCCGCATCGATCTGAGTCGCCTGCAGGTTTTTCAACTCAATGATGAACGCCTGAGCTACCATTTCGACAGCAGTGGCAACGCTGACCTGCGCGCCAGTCTTGCCCCCGGACAGGACGGACTGACTCCACTCCTCGAACGCCTTGAAACCTGGAGCGAAGAAGATTGGCGAGTTCTTCTGGTCTGTCGCCAACCGGGCCAGGCGCAACGTCTTCAGGAACTGCTGCGTGAAAACGGTTGGGAACTTCCAGTGCGTGAACAATCCTCACTCGAAAGATTACCCACCGGAACGCCACAACTTCAAGTCGGAAATCTCTCTTCCGGCTTCCGCATGCCTCATGACCACCTTGTCATCATCACCGAAGAAGAGATCTTCGGACAGCGTAGCCACTATCGGAAAAAGACCCACAAGTCAGCCATCAAACTCTTCTCCAGCCTGGCCGACCTGCGTGACAACGACTTTATCGTCCACACAGATCACGGTGTCGGTCGCTACCTGGGCCTGATCCATCTGGCAACCGGCGGAACAGAGGGGGATTACCTCCATCTCGAGTATGCCGGGGCCGACAAACTCTATTTGCCGATCGAACGGATCGAAAAGGTTCAAAAGTTTATTGGTGGCGAAGGTGCCCAGCCGCGACTTGACAAAATGGGTGGACAAGGTTGGGAAAAAGCTCGCATCAAGGCACGCGCCGCGATTGAAGAATTGGCCCGCCAGTTACTCGAAATCTATGCCCGCCGTGAGCTTTGTGAAGGCTTCGCCTTCAGTCCACCTGATCGCCTTTTCCGTGAATTTGAAGCGACCTTCCCCTATGAGGAGACCGGCGATCAAGCAGCAGCAATTAGTGACGCTCTAAACGACATGTGCTCGCCGAAACCGATGGACAGGCTGGTCTGTGGCGATGTCGGCTATGGTAAAACCGAGGTCGCCCTGCGAGCAGCAGCAAAAGCCGTGCTTGATGGCAAGCAAGTCGCGGTATTGGTTCCAACTACAGTGCTTGCCCAGCAACACTGGAAAAGTTTTTGCGGTCGGCTCCATGATTTTCCGGTAACAGTCGAGATGATCTCACGCTTTCGGACCCCGGCAGAAACCCGTAAAGTTCTCGAAGGAATGGCGAGCGGGCGGGTCGATATCGTCATCGGCACCCATCGTTTGTTGCAGCGCGACATCCGCTTCAAAGATCTTGGCTTGCTCGTCATTGATGAAGAGCAACGTTTCGGGGTCAGCCACAAAGAGAAACTGAAAAGCTTGCGTGCTGAAGTCGACACCCTGACCTTAACGGCAACTCCAATACCGCGCACCCTGCATATGAGCATGGCTGGCATGCGCGACCTGTCGGTTATTGAAACACCGCCCGTTGATCGCCTCGCAATTCGCACCTACGTCACCCGCTTCGATGACGAACTGATCCGTGAGGCAATCCTTCGCGAACTACGCCGTGGTGGTCAGGTCTATTTTGTCCACAACCGAGTCCAAACGATTCAAGCAATGGCCGAACACCTGCAGCAGCTTGTCCCTGAAGCAAAAATTGGGGTTGGACACGGCCAGATGCCAGAAAAAAAGCTGGAGCAGGTAATGCTCGATTTCATCGAAGGCCGCAGCAACCTGCTTCTGGCCTCGACAATTATCGAAAATGGCCTCGATATCCCCATTGCTAACACCATCATCATTAACCGCGCCGACTGCTTCGGACTTTCCCAGCTCTATCAGTTACGAGGACGAGTGGGTCGCTCCGATCGCCGCGCATACGCCTACCTTTTGATTCCGGGCGAAGCCTCACTCACCCGTGAAGCCCGTGAGCGACTCAAGGTATTACAGGAGTTGACCGAGCTCGGGTCCGGGTTCCGCATTGCCAGCCATGATCTAGAGCTTCGTGGAGCTGGTGACCTGCTCGGTGCCAAGCAATCGGGACCGATTGCGGCGATCGGCTTTGAGCTTTATACCGAATTGCTCGAAGAGACGATCGAGAAACTGCGCGGACATGAACGGGAAGAGAGGATCGACCCGGAGATCCGACTCGGACTTTCGGCTTTTTTCCCCGAAAAATACCTGTCCGATCCGAACCAGCGTCTGCAATTTTATCAACGCCTTGCGGGGGCTGAAGATGATCGTCAGATTTTCGATATCGCCGACGAACTGCAGGATCGCTACGGCAATCTACCTGCCCCTGGAGAGCTGCTGCTCGGCGTCATGCGCCTGCGTATCATTCTCAAACAGTTGCGGGTCGAGCTACTTGAATATGACGGTCGCCGCTTGAGCCTGCGCTTTCATTCAAGCACAACTGTCTCACCTGAGTTGATCGGTAATCTCCTCAAAACGGAACCACAACGTTATAGCCTATCTGCCGATTTCCGCTTGGCAATCCGTTGTGAACGGTGGCAGGGAGAAGAATTATTACGTGAAACCCGACGGGAACTTCAAAAGTTTCAATCCGATGGGAGAGCGTCATGACAGCGATTCCTTTACTTAAATTCAACTGTTTTCTTCTACTGCTATGCCTCAGCCTGAGCGGTTGTCAAAAAGAGAGCTCCCCGCTGATCAAAATCGGTGACCGCTCGATCACCCTCAGCGATTTTCGTCAGGAAATTAAACCACTGCAAACCGAGCTGGTCCAGCTCCCATCCGAACAACAAAAACTTCTTTTGCGGCAATCTCTCTCCCAGCTCATCGATCAAGAGTTACTACTCGCTGAAGCACAGAATCGCGGAATTGTCATTAATGATCAGGAGATGCAACAGGCGATGGGCGATCTGCGCGGCAATTACACCGCCGCCGAATATTTGGAAATTCTGCACAATTCGGGGCAGACAGCTGAACGCTGGATGCAACAACTTCGCTTCAGACTGCTGAGCTCAAAGGTCGCCGCCAGCGTCACCAGTGGCAAGAGCCTCATCGAAAGGCTGCAGGTTGAAGAGTACTATCTGCAGCACCTCGATGAATATCGGCGCCCTGAGCAATTACAGGCAAGGCAGATGCTGCTGGCAACCGAAGAAGAAGCTATCAAACTCCGCAACCGCTTATTAGCGGGAGAGTCTTTTTCAAAGCTTGCGCGTCAGTTTTCAACCTCTCCAGATCATGAAAATGGTGGAGATCTCGGTCTGTTTTCCCTGGGCCAATTCCCCCCTGAATTCGACAAAACCCTCTTCAACCTTACACCGGGACGCGTCAGCCAACCGGTTAAAAGCCCCTACGGTATCCACCTTTTCTTGGTCGACAAACGGATCAAAGCAGGAGTTCTGCCGCTGGCTGAAGTTGAATCAACAATTCGGCAACAACTGCAGTCGGCTGAAGAGGCGCAACTCTACCGACAATGGCTACAAGAACTGCGTGAGAGGACTGAAGTACAGATCGACTGGGAACAACTGGACAAACTCCACTTCAACAAGGCAGAATAGCGGTTTCATGAACCGACAAGCCGATAAAGGATATACTGCGCGATGAAAAAAATATTTCTATTTGCCCTACTTTTCCTCTGCACGACCACTGTCAATGCCGCAACGCTGATCAAAACGGTTGCGATGGTTAATAACGATGCTGTCACCAGCTATCAACTCGATAAAAAAATGGCAACAGCGATGGCACTGGAAACGAACCGACACCAGCTGAGTCAGGAAGACCATAGTGCCCTGCGCACCAAAGTATTGAATGGCATGATCGAAGATCTGCTGGTTGAACAACGGATTCAGGAACTTGGTCTATCGGTCTCAGATCAGGATCTGGAATCTGCAATTGAAGATGTCCAGCGACAAAACAAGCTGACAAGCGAACAGCTTAAAACTGCGCTGCAAGCCCAGGGAACGTCCTATGCTGTCTACCGCAAGGATCTTCGCAAAGAAATTTTGCGTTACAAACTGATCGCTCGGGAAGTTCGAAGTAAAGTTGAAGTCACCAAAGCGGAGATTCGAGCATACTTCAATGCTCACGAAGCAGATTATATGACTGAGCCCACCTTACGTCTTGGACGAATCAGCTACCCCTTGCCGGATGACGCCGATATGAAAACCAAGGAGCGGCTTACTCAACAAGCTCAAATTGCCCGCCAACAGCTCCTTGAAGGAAAAGCCTTCACCGAAGTTCTTGCTTCTCTTGGTGGAGATGCCGAAGGGGGAGACATGGGCACAATGGTTGAAAAAGAGATGAATCCGGAGTTGCGGCTGATGATTGAAGGTCTGACTGTCGGGCAGGTCAATGAGCCGTCCGAAGCCCTCGGTAGTATCCATATTTTTCAGGTTCTGGAACGTACCCCGGCCAACGCCGAGTTGGACGAGGAAACCAGCCTCGCGATTGAAAATATCCTTGCCACACAGAACAGCGAGAAACGCTTTTCGGAATGGAAAAAAGAGTTGCGAAAAGATGCCATCGTCGACATCCGTATTTAGTTTTTTTTCAAATCCTTAAACAAATTGACAATAGAAAAGGCCGGGGCAACCCGGCCTTTTCTATTGTCAATTCCGCTTATTGTCACCTACCCCAGATATCGGATATACTGGCCGATTGACAAGGAACGGGGATATTAAACAGATGCTACCACTTGTGATCACTATGGGCGACCCGACCGGAATCGGCCCTGAGCTAATCCTTCGAACTCTAGGCGCTGGACCTTTGCCGGAAAAACCTCTGGTGGTGGCCGGTGACCAGGGAGTTTTGTTAAAGACAGCCGAGCAGTTAGGGCTTGAGATTCGTCTATCAGACAGCAAAAATGGTCGCAAGCGAGTCTCGATTGGGGACAACTCCCTGTTCCTGCAGCCGCTCTCGGAACTCGACCCTGATTCATTCACTCCAGGCTCACCGGACACTGCCTGCGGCAATGCTATGGTCGCTTATATCGAATGGGCCATTGCTGAATGTCTGGCGGGACGTGCGGCAGCGATGGTGACCGGTCCGATCAACAAAGCAGCAATCAATGCAGCGGGGTGCAACTTCCCCGGGCATACGGAACTTCTCGGTGAACGTTGTGGTTCTGAGCGTGTCGTGATGATGCTTGCGGGTGATCGCCTGCGAGTGACCCTGGTGACAATTCACACCGCCCTTTCCAATGTTCCAGAACTGCTGACAACGCACAAAATTCTTGAAACTATCCGTATCACCGACCAGAGTCTGCGCCAACAATTCGGGTTGCAAAATCCGCGTATTGCCGTGTTGTCACTGAATCCTCATGCCGGCGAACAAGGTCTCTTCGGTGGGGAGGAAGAGCATTGCATTCACCCGGCGATCGAACAGGCACAGCGTTCGGGGATAGCGGCCAGCGGCCCGCACAGTGCAGATACTCTATTCTACTTCGCAGCGCGTGGTGATTACGATGCTGTGGTCTGCATGTATCATGATCAAGGCCTTATCCCCCTGAAACTTTTACATTTCGATGATGCGGTCAACGTTACGCTCGGCCTACCGATCGTTCGAACCAGCGTTGATCACGGTACCGCGTATGACCTGGTCGGTACCGGTCGTGCCAGTATCGCCAGTTTGCAAGCTGCCATTCAGATGGCTGATCACATGTCCTCTAGCCAGAAAGTCACCTCCTGCGATGATTGAAGAAATCCGCATCCGCGGCGCACGCGAACATAATCTAAAAAACATCGATATCGATATTCCCCGTGACAAACTGGTGATCATTACTGGCGTCTCTGGTTCCGGGAAGAGTACCCTCGCCTTTGACACCATCTATGCTGAAGGGCAACGGCGCTATGTCGAAAGTCTGTCAGCCTATGCGCGCCAATTTCTTGAGCAGATGGAAAAGCCGGATGTCGATCAGATCGACGGGCTGTCTCCAGCCATCTCTATTGAACAGAAAACAACCTCCCGCAACCCACGCTCAACCGTTGGAACCGTCACCGAAATCTATGATTACCTGCGTTTACTCTTCGCGCGAGCTGGCGAGATTCATTGTCACCGTTGCGGCCAGCTTATCAGCTCACAAACTGTAGAGCAGATGGTCGACCGGGTCATGCTTGCCCCCGAAAAAACCAAGATTATGGTGATTGCGCCGTTGATTCGAGAACGCAAAGGGGAGTATCGCAAAGAACTCGCCCAACTGCAGGCGGATGGTTTTGTCCGGATCCGGATTGACGGGGTCATGCACGAACTTGGCGAGGAGATTCTTCTCGACAAAAAACGCGTGCACAGTATTGAAGTTATCATCGACCGTCTGGTGATCAAGCCGGGGATCGAGGGACGACTCGCCGATTCGATAGAAACATCGCTTAAGCTCTCAGATGGTCAGGTGCGTATCGAAGAACCGGAAGGGAAAAGTCAGCTCTACTCGGCCAAACATGCCTGTATCGACTGCGGGCTCTCCTACCCGGAAGTCACCCCGCGCATGTTTTCTTTCAATAACCCCCATGGTGCCTGCGCGGACTGCAGCGGCCTGGGAACTCGAAATTATTTCGACGTTGAACAGGTGATCCCGGACACGACTCTGACATTACGTGAAGGGGCTATTATCCCTTGGGACAGTCGCACCGGTTATTACTATCAGGCGATGCTCGAAGCGCTCGCCGAGCACTTTAAATTCACCATGAACACACCTTTTGCGAAGCTCGATGAAAAAGCCCGCAACATCCTTCTGAATGGCTCAGGCCGTGAAAAAGTTCGTTTCTTCTTCGACCAGGGAGAACATCGTCATCACTACGAAAAAGCCTTTGAAGGGGTCCTGCCGAACCTGGAAAGGCGCTACCGTGAAACCGATTCTGATGCGGTGCGCGAAAACCTTGAGAAATTCATGAGTATCATCCCTTGTCCGACTTGCGAAGGCGCTCGCCTGCGCCCCGAAGCTCTGCACGTTCAGGTGGCGACAAAGAATATCCAGCAAGTCTGTGCAATGTCGATAGCGGATGCGACTGCCTTCTTTAAGGATCTTGAACTCCCACCCAAACAAGCGACAATTGCACGACGAATCCTTAAAGAGGTCCGTGATCGTCTCGGCTTCTTGAGTCACGTCGGCCTCAATTACCTCTCCCTTGACCGGGCGTCAGGAACCCTCTCCGGAGGTGAGGGACAACGAATCCGGCTCGCGACCCAAATCGGATCGTCCCTGATGGGGGTCCTCTATATTCTTGATGAACCTTCAATCGGACTCCATCAACGTGACAATCAACGTCTGCTGGAAACTCTGAAAAGGCTGCGTGACCTCGGCAATACCGTACTGGTCGTTGAACATGATGAGGAGACAATGCTGGCGGCAGACTACCTGATCGACATGGGACCGGCCGCCGGAGTGCATGGTGGTGAGGTTGTTTTCGCCGGGCATCCACAAGAAGTCGTAGCCTGTAAAGAATCTCTGACAGGTCAGTACCTGGCTGGTTCTCTTAAGATCGAAATCCCCGCAGAAAGACGTAGCAGCGAACGTAAAATTGCCTTAAAAGGTGCTAGCGCCAATAACCTTCAGCAGGTTGATGTTGATATTCCTCTCGGGGTGCTGACCTGCGTCACTGGTGTTTCCGGGTCTGGAAAATCGTCGCTGATCATCGAAACACTTTACAAAGCCCTCGCCCAGAAACTGAACCGTAATCGAGAGAAATCTGGCCCGATCAAGGAGATCCTTGGCCTTGACCAGCTTGATAAGGTGATCGATATCGATCAATCGCCTATTGGTCGCACCCCACGCTCCAACCCTGCGACTTATACCGGCGTCTTTACCGATATTCGTGAACTCTATGCTCAACTCCCTGATGCAAAAATCCGTGGTTATAAACCTGGCCGTTTCTCATTCAATGTCAAGGGTGGGCGCTGTGAAGCCTGTCGCGGTGATGGCATCATCCGCATCGAAATGCACTTTCTGCCTGATGTCTATGTCGAATGCGAGATCTGCAGGGGGGCACGTTACAATCGAGAAACCCTCGAGGTGAAATACAAGGGGAAAAGTATTGCTGATTTGCTCGACATGACAGTGAATCAGGCCAGCCGTTTCATGGAGAATTTACCGCGGATCAGTAACAAACTAGAAACCTTGCGCGATGTCGGTCTCGGCTATATCAAGCTGGGGCAAAGCGCAACCACCCTATCGGGAGGTGAGGCACAGCGGGTTAAGCTGGCTCGTGAGCTTGGAAAACGGGCGACCGGACGCACCATTTACATTCTCGATGAACCTACAACAGGGTTGCACTTTGCGGATATCCACAAACTGCTGGAAGTTCTCAACCGTCTGGTTGAGGCCGGGAATACTGTTGTCGTCATTGAACACAATCTGGATGTCATTAAAACTGCCGATCATATCATTGACCTCGGCCCGGAGGGTGGAAGTGGTGGAGGTTTCATTGTCGCCACAGGACCTCCGGAACAAATTGTGCTCTGTAAAGAATCTTACACCGGTCAGTACCTGGCCGAATATCTTCCTTCCTCCTGACCAGTCATTCTCTATATGAATAGCTGGCAAAAGCGAAGTGTTTCAACCACATCATCTACCCTGATAGTGCAGTTTTTTCACGCCAAGAGACAATAATTGGCGCAGTCCAATCTTAATGAAATTGTTGTTCTCTCCATATTAAACACATCCTCACACTCTAAAGTGTCTAATTATGGGGGGTTAGTCGATTAGCAGGTCAAGATAACTTCTAATACAAAAATCATATTTCTAGGAACGAGCTTTGCAACGTAGAAGATACGAACCTTCCACTGCCCTCAGGCGAAAAGGATCTTTATGTTGATGAAATTGACCTGCATGATTTTGCTCCTGGCCTTCACCAGCGCCTGTGCTCCGAGTCGTGCCCTGATCCAGTCCGAACCTTCCGGGGCAATGGTTATAATGGACGGTAAAGAACTCGGTGTCACTCCGGTCAACTACAATCACAAACTTTCATCTGGTAAGCAACACAGCATATCTCTTCAGCATCAAGGTTTTGAGCCTGTCGAAATGACCATCAAAGCAGACAAGACCGACTCCCCTGCGCTCAAACGCTGGCTGACTGCTGGTGTTGTCTGGAGCCCGCTCTGGTTAGGGACTCTCTTCACCAAAAAACTTAAAGAAAGCTACATGTTCGTCATGAAACGTACCCCACCGCAGATGACGGCAAGCCTCAATACCGATATCCAAAAATAAATAAGTCCCAAATCAATGAAACTTAAAACCGACCACTCTGGTCGGTTTTTTCGTTATTGTTCACACCATTCTGCCGATTGTCCTGTGAACCTTTTGAATTTCCGACAAGAGTCGACTATGATTAAGTGACCCCTGCAGTTCAACATGGAGTCAAGTTATCAAAAGGAGTGAGTGATGGCAGGAAAAACATGTCCAAGCTGTAAAGCAGAACTTAAAGGCAAATACTGGTGCTCACATTGCAAAACTGTCTTTAAGTGTCCACTCCCTGGCTGCGAAACCGACATAACCAAGCCTGGGGCAAAAGACTGTCCGCGTTGTGGGCTATTCTTTGAAGATTATCTGAGCCAACGTAAAATGTACCGTTGTTGTCCCAAGTGCAAGAAAAAACAGGGCCTTTCAGAACAGCAGTGCCGCTCTTGCAGGCACTGGTTTAACTGCCCAACTTGCGGCGACAAAATTTCGGCCAATATTCTCTTGACATGTCCAAGGTGCGGAACCGGCTTACGCTAAGCATTCTGAACACTGCTAACATAAAATAAAAAGCGGGCCTGTCTTAGACAGGCCCGCTTTTTATTTTTCTATATTTTCGACAATCTCTTCATCGGTCTTCCGCACGGGAGGACTGCAGGAATTAGACATTCAAGTCTGAACCCCCATCCGTGGCAGAATCCAGCGATTTAACACTATCCAACCCGCCATAATACCGAGAAACCAAAGTAGCTCCATAGTTACGTTCTCCTTTGTCACAAGCATAAGTCATCTATGCCGAGCAAGCAATCACCTCTTCAGAAACGATCTCCTCTAAAAAAGACCGGCCCGAAGGCCGGCCAAGGAGGTGACGGTAGTAAACAGGCCCCCGAAGGTTCAGCCTTAGCGGGGTTATGTATCCTGTTCGGAAGTTACCCTAGATTTCTATGGATGGTGTTCGCTCTTAAGGTCAAGCGACAAAAACTTTTCCACCAAGGTAAAAACCAGTGCGCTGAAGGCGATACATCCAACAACAAGAACAACCTCACTCACTGATGGCGAATAGGTAAAAAGGCCGTTCGCCAATCCTTCAGTTTGATAACGCAACGGGTAGAGCTGACCACCGATCGTCATATCGTACCGCATGAAAAACATACCGATCAGTGCCAGCATACTGGCCATCATCGTGCTGAAAGGCGTTCGATCTTTACGGATCAGCAAAGCCAACGGAATCACCAGCCCGATGAGGATTTCACCCACCCAGAAATTCGCTGACAGGGACCCGTTAATCAAAGCCATAACCGGCTCGTAAATTCCGGGCTGCTGACCATAAAGTCCGACAATGATATTCCAGAATACGGAGAAAATGAGCACAAAGAGCACCAGCCTGAGAATGCGTCCCAAAAGTCTGATTACACGGCAATCTTTTTCGTCCATTTCAATGCCCCGCACAGCATGTTGAAAATACATCACCAGTAGAATCAGTGCGGTCCCGGAAACCAGGGCGGTAATAATGGTATAGACCGGCAAGAAAGAGCCATGCCAGAACGGACGGGCGAGGATCAGTCCGAACACTGCACCGAGGATAGAGGGTGCCGCAATAGCAAGCAGAAGACCGATCCTGCCAGTGATCTTTGAAAGCTTATGGTTATCGGTCATCAGAGCATAGAATTCGAGAACCAGAACAGCGAGATAGAGACCGTAAACAGTCCCCATCCACCAGATACCAGAACTCAAATTAGGTGACAGGATCGTATAGTACATCCTGAACGGATGTTCCAGCTCCATCCCGATGGCACCAAAGGCTCCAATAAGACACAATATCGCCAACAGAATGGCCCGGCGGCTGATCGTTTCGAATTCTTTGAAACCAAAGACATGCCCAAGGCTCGAAATCATACAAAGCCCGGAGCAAGAAATCGCCAGGAAAACATAGGTCGAAATCAGTATCCCCCAGGGGACACCACGGTTGACATTAAAGGCCTGCTCATGGCCTACCCAAAATGTATAGCCAGCCGCTCCAAAAGCAGCAAGCAAACAGGCTCCCAGAATAGCAAACCAAAGAAAATAACCAGGTTTTTTAGTAAGGGTTGACATAGTCTCTCCTAAATCAAATAGAACAAAAACGGCTTGGTGCCCAATTCCGGCTTAAGAACCCGATGCTTGTTCTTGGCCAACAGGATCGAAACCTCACTATTGGGGTCATTCAGATCACCAAAGGTTCTGACCTTGGTCGGGCAGGTTTCAACACAAGCTGGTATTCCTCCAACCAGGGTGCGCTGGATACAGAAGGTACATTTGTCAATAATACCTTTTTCACTATCGTAGAAACGCGCATCGTAGGGGCAGGCCAACATGCAATACTTACAACCAATGCATTTATCTGGGTTAACAGTAACAATACCCCCCGAAGTAATTCCGGTAGCACTTGTCGGGCAAACACTATTGCACGGCGGATTTTCACACTGGTTACACTGACTGGGCGTAAAGCTCTGACCCAAATTTGGATAAGTGCCACGGACAGGCTCTTCAGTCACCCAGTTCCGATAAGTCTCTCCACCCACCGGGACATCGTTTTCTACCTTGCAAGCCACCGTACAAGCCTTGCAGTCGATGCACCGCCGGGTGTCGAGGACGATGGCGAAGCGTTGTTTCTTCATTTTTTCCACTCCTTAACAGCGAACCCTTTTATGCCGGGCTTATTTCGACGAAGGTCTGATGCATGGCAACATTGCCCGAGATCGGCTCAAGTTTGTCTTCTATCAACGCGGCATCGCAGGCACCACGACCATAGATCAGCGACTGGCCCTTGGAGATGACTCCAAAACCGTGTGCCATATAGACACAATCTGGACGGATTTTATCAGTAACCTCAAGTTTAAGGGTTCCTTCACCGACATTACTCTTCACCTTGACCAATTGCCCGTCACGCAGACCCATTTTAGATGCCGACTGAGTATTCAACCAAAGTGTATTTTCTGGCATCAGGTCGTGTAGATAGGCATTATTTGCCGTGGTTCCATGAGTGAAGTAGGCACTACGCCCGACCAATAATCGAAACTTATTTGCCGGGACCTCTTCATGACGGTTATAGACCGGCAGCGGATCGAGGCCCTTCTTGACGTAATTAGCAGAATATATTTCTATCTTGCCCGTTTTTGTCCTCAGACGTTTGCCCTTAGTCAAGCCATAAGACGGCTCGACCTTCATGTAGTGAACACCCTTAGTTTTCAGATCTTGTAGAATTTTAGGGTTTTTGCTGACCTGATGATGGATATGCTCATCAATCGTAAAATCGAAGGTCTCAGCAATCTCGGAACCAAGTCGTTTGGCCAGGTTCTGCATAATCCAGAGATTCGGTTTACTCTCGAACATCGGAGAGATACACGGCTGGCGGAAGGCAACAACCGGCACTAAGCCGCCGATCGATTCAAGCGGATCCTGCCGTTCAAGATAAGTCGCCTCAGGTAACACCACATCGGAATACCAGGCGGTATCGCTCATGGCAATATCAATAGTACAGATGAAATCCATCTGATCCATCATCTTCAGAGTCTTGGTCCGATTAGGAACCGACATCACCACATTCTGCTTGTAGATCATCATCCCTTTAACAGGATAAGGTTTTCCCTCTAGAATCCGATCACGTAATGCCGTCCAGGATCCATCTTTTTCGGAGAGGAAAGCAGCGCTACCCTTATCAAGACGTTCGGGAACGTCATCATACCAAGGTGCCAGATAATCGTGCTTCTGCAATTTAATCCGACTGTTTGGTACCAACCCACCTTCAGTGTCCCAGTTGCCAACCACGACGTTGAGGATCGCCATAGCACGGCGCAACTGAACATCATCGGTAGCAAACGAAGAACGACGTCCGGGATAGAAAACTGCCTTGGGCGCGGCTTTGGCAAACTCACGTGCGATGCGTCGGATGTCCTGGGCCGAAATTTCACATTCCTTGGCGGCCCATTCAGGCGTATAGGGCTTGATATGCGGCACCAACTGCTCGAAACCAACAGTCATCTCTTCGATGAACGTCTTGGCGTAACGTCCCTCGCTGACGATTACGTTAATCATGGCCAGAACAAACGCCATATCTGTGCCCGGCTTGATCGGGAACCACTCATCTGCCTTGGCCGCAGTTTTAGTGAAGCGCGGGTCAAGGTAAACAAGTTTGCGCCGCCCACCGTCACCCTTGAGTTGATCAATCGAATCAGGCGTGATCAACGCTTCACTGCGGTTGGCGCCAGCCATAATAATGTAATCAGCATTGAGGACATCTGGAGTCGGAAAGGTCCCATAGGTTGCACTAAAGCCCTGAATATTCGACGATAAGCAAAGTGTCGGGTGACGCACAGTGTTCGGAGACCCAAAACACTCAGCCATCTGCAGGAAAAAATGTTCCTGAAAAGTCCCCTCGGTCGATGCAAACATAACCCCGGCGCGCGTATACTTTTCAGCAATCTCATTCATATTTTTTGCGACGAGATCAAGAGCTTCATCCCAACTTGCACGGCGCCATTTCCCCTCACCCCGTTTTCCAGCACGGATCAGGGGAAACTTGAGCCGATCAGGATCATAAACAACCTTGACTCCAGCATTACCACGCGCACAGAGCATACCGCGACTTTTGATATACTCAGGGTTCGGATCCAACTTGTGGATACGACCGTCACGGACCCGGGCGATAACCCCACACTTGTTGACACACATGCCGCAAGCAGTAAAGACATCTTTAGTCTTTCCTACTGTCGACGTTGTGACTTCACCGGAGGACGCCAGCGCTTTGAGTACCGTTGCCTGTGACCCGACTGTTGCTACAGCCAGAGCACAACCTGAAGTACCCAGAAAACGCCGACGACTCAGTTTTTTATTGATCAGTCCTGCCACGTCAGACTCCTCTTCGACTTGCCGGTTTAATCTTAAACAAGACCTACCGGCTCAACTATCAACCCAACAATATAGATACTTGGATACCTTAAAGTAAAAAACAGGGAGAGAGGAGCTAACTCCTCCCTCCCGAATGAAACTTTTAAAACTTGATCGTCAGAGACGCATTAACATCATATGCTGAGTCAACCACTGGGAAGAAAGCATGGGTCGTCATCGGCATGACCTCTTCAATCTTCTGAGGAGTACCTACGACTGAACCGCTACCACTGTACTCATAATCATAGTAGAGCCCTGCCAGGCGGATGAACATCTTCGGATTGACATCAATAATGTAATAGGCTTCACCGACATGGCCACGGGTCGCAAGCTTGCTCCCCAGGACATCATCACCTGCTTGATTAAAGGGTGTCCAGTACTGTGAACCATAGTTATACTCAACACCAAACTTACCCATAGGAGCAGGGACCTGCACCCCGACGTAGACCGAGTAACCATCACGCTCTGTTTTGTCTGCAACATCAGGAACGATTGCGCCTGTCATATCAAAGGTAGGATCTGAAAGTAGTCCTCCGAACATACCTGCCTGGCCACTCGGTTTGGTCTGAGTATAGCCGAAAGAACCGAACCATTTGATACCATTCTCTTCTTCGCGGGAAAAACCCAGACCAGCGAGTATGATATCACCTATATTGTTCTCAGCCATCATCCGCGAAACAAAGGTATTTGTCGCCGGGCTGAAGTCCGCAACAGAAAAAGGCAGCACCGCAAGGCCTGTAAATCCATCAGTTACGTCCAGAGCCATAAAAGCTGTAGCCTGAATAAAGGTCTCACCATCATCCATGATATCAATATTAAATCCACCCAGATGGGTATCTTCAACGGTGGATTTAGTTGCCAGTGTCATCAGACTGCCATTATTGACATCTGACTCATATCCTTGGCCATAACAGAAGCGCACGACTTGCCCTTCGACACCAGTCACTTCACCCAGGTTGTAACCGATGGTCGCACCGTCAAAGTTGAAGTTAACTAGGTGTCCAGAAGGGGTCCCACCCCGTTTTTCATTTTCACGAATGTGCAGTGGCGGGCCATAAGTCGAGGGACGGCGGCCAATGGAAAGGTAGAAATTGCTATCGGCAATATGCTTCCAATTAAAGTAGGCACGCTCTACACGCAAGAAGTCACCGGTAGGGTCACCGCTATTGGTACCGTCCATTGTATATGAGAGACTGTCCATGAAGTGGACACCAGTTGAATCACCCCAGGTTTTGTACATATTGAGACGGCCGGCAAATGAAACATTATCTGCGACCTTAGCCTTCATACCTAGACGAAGACGAGTCGTGTAGCTGATGTCATTATCAACATCATATTTAGCCTGAACAAAATTAGGGATTCCCCCAGGATTTGTATTCATCCAAAAGCGAACATCTTTACGCGACGTGGAATCGGCCTTAACCCGCAGATCACCGTACCAGCTGATTTTGTCGGTCGCAACATGCCGCTCAGCCTTATCAAGTCGTTCACTGAGTTCATCAAGCTGCTCCTGCAAGTCGTCGATGGTAGCTGCCATGACCGTGGCAGGGGCCAGCAGCAGCAGGGCCATCAATAGGGTTAAAAACTTGTTCATCTTTAATACCTCCACAAAAAAAAGTTAAAATCTCTTCTCAGCCACAGGTTTCAGGCTGATCAGAGTCAACGGCATGGTCATACAGAAACTGATTAACATCCTGGAGATCCTTGTCGGAAAACTTGCTCCAAGCATCAGGATTTTTCTTATGCTTGTTTTTTTCAAAGAAGCGATCCCACTGCATTTGGGTTTTAGACAGCGGAGTTAGCTCGCCGCCTTCAGCACCAGCAACATGACAGGTCTTACAATTTTTCTTATAGAGGTATTTCCCCTTACGTGAGTTACCACCTTCTGAGGCCAACACTGCAGTTGAAGCAAATACCACAAGCATCAATACGATCAGAACCTTCATCAATTTCATTTCCTACTCCTTCTTAAACTTTAGTAAAAGATAAGGTCGTAAATGAGCGAATCCACATTTACGAAAGTTAATATCATTGTAGACTATTTTTAGCAACAAGTAGCTGGCCTGCGCAAAAAATAAATACAAACTATCCTATATCGGGATCTTTAAATATAGTGCTATCAAGATATATGCCAACCTGAATAAATAGCTAATCTACAAGACTTTTGCTGATTACCCCCCCAAAAAAAAACTATTATCAATACTTTTTTGAAACGATTCGTTTCTAATGTTTCGATTACTAAAGAACACCATTCCTTGCATCTACGGGTATTAGACAAAAACTATGGCCATTGAAACAAAATGGTTCAGGCAACGTTCCGTTTCAATGCTGGCGTTAAGCCGAGAAAGAAGTTCATCCGGGAAGGAAATAGTTAAAAATGAACGCAAAAAGGCGCCAGAATACTCTGACGCCTTTTTTGATCAAATCAACCTAGAGAGCGGTTAACTAACTCCGTACAACTCTTCTTCTTGCAGGCAGAACGCCAACAGCATCTCAGCAGACCACTGATAAAGGGGATTGGCATCCTCTACCTGAAGTATACGCTGGCAAAATTGTTTGACCCAGGGCTGCAATAGCGTGTGACAAAAGTCGATCTGTTTCTGACGATAGGCATGACCGGTCTCCAGATCGTCGTCAGACAATGCGGCCATCTCCTTGCCGACAAGATAATAGAGAAATTCCAACTCGGTAGAAATAAGATCAGGGGGCTCGCCTCCCTCTTCATGAATCAACCCCTCTCCTTCGTATGCCTGCAGCACACAAAGAGAGGTCTGCCCCATCAACTGTCCAACTTCTTCAAGATAAACAGAGCCATAAGGGGGCGCTGGCACGCCACCATGCTTGCTGATAAAAAGTGCGGTATACCCGACCTGAAGATCACTGAGTTGAGGTGCTAGCGCTGCCGCTGGCGGCTCAAACGACAACAGGCCTACTGCGGTAGCAACCTCTTCTGTCAAATCCTCAATTAATGATTGGTCAGGGTAGCTGAATATTCGAGCAAAAAAACGGTAAAGATCCTGACGCTGATGATTCTCAAGCATATTTAAAATCTCCTTTTATGGGTCTATTCCTTATAGCCCAAGAAGTCATAATCCGTTTTTTGACTCGATCAGCCCCAAGTCTTTCATCCGCCGCCACAGCGTGGTGCGACTGATTCCTAACTCCTGCGCTGCAGTACTCTTCTGCCAACGACAACGCTCCAGCACCTGAAGTAATTCGCTGGCATCCTCATCAGTCCCGTCGACCAGGCTGTCAGCCCCCAGCATTCGACCATGCAGCACTGTCGGGAGAAAGCACCTCTCAACGCGCCCGGTCGTGCTGGTGACATAAGCATGCTCGATCGCATTTTCAAGCTCGCGTACATTCCCCGGCCAATCGTAGCCCATCATCAACGCCATCGCCCGGGTTGAGACTTCTCCGATCCGCTCCTCGCGCGCATTGAATTTTTCAATAAAAGCCTCAATCAACAGAGGGATATCTTCCTTGCGTTCACGCAACGGTGGAAGGTGCAAAGGGACAACGCAAAGACGGTAATAGAGATCCTCGCGAAAACGGCCCGAAGCGACCTCTTGCCGCAGATCTTTATTTGAGGCGGCAATCACACGGACATCAGCCTTAATTGTCTTGACTCCGCCAACCCGTTCAAACTCGCGCTCCTGCAGGGCGCGCAATAACTTGGCCTGCAAGGCAACCGAGGTATCCCCAATCTCATCAAGAAAAAGAGTGCCGCCCTCAGCCAGCTCAAAGCGTCCCGGCTTGTCTCTTATCGCACCGGTGAAAGCCCCTCGGTCATGACCAAAGAGCTCACTTTCAAGCAGGCTATCGGTCAATGCGGCACAATTAACCCTGATAAAAGGATTCGTACGACGTTCAGATCGATAATGGATGGCGCGCGCCATAATCTCTTTCCCCGTACCGCTCTCACCTTGAATCAACACTGTGGCATCAGTCGAAGCGACATTATCAGCCCGTTCGAACAATTCAACCATCAACTTGCTCTTGCCAACAAAGTCACTAAAGGAGAGGCTGTCGCCCAGGCGTTTTTTGAGATTTTCGACCTCTGAGCGATCACGTACAATCCCGATACAACCACTGATATGCCCTTCTGTATCGCGCAATAGGTCTGATGAAATAAAAGCAGGAACACTCTTGCCGGTACGGCTGGCCAAAGTGGCTCGACAGTTCTGAATCGGCTTTTCGTTCTTCAGGGTCCAGCGCAAAGGACAATCGGTGTCACAGACACTCGTCTGTAAAACATCTCGGCAACAGGCCCCCAGCACTTCTTCTTCAGCGTAGCCGGTCATCCGCTCCAAGCTGCGGGAAAAAGCCGTGATCCGCATCGAGGTATCGACGGTATAGATGCCGTCAGCGATGGAATCGACCAGCGCGCGCGAACGGTCCATCTCAACCTGCAGGCTCGCCTGCTTACGCTGCAAACGGGCCGACATTTCATGGATCACCGGCGCCTCGCGAAATGATTCAAGCAGCGCTGCGCATTGGCCGTCATCATCAAACAGGGGAGTTAATTCAACCACCAACGGCAGACCTTCGCTCCGGCCTTCAA
Organism: Deltaproteobacteria bacterium; assembly: GCA_024279255.1. Lineage (GTDB taxonomy): Bacteria > Desulfobacterota > Desulfuromonadia > Desulfuromonadales > Geopsychrobacteraceae > Geopsychrobacter. Next base: position 160,797 of record JAJRRT010000107.1, read on the forward strand.
CTTCGAGATGGTGCAAACCTCTTCCGTGCTGAATCACCTCTGCGAGCGGGCAACTCTCTGCCAGCACCGAGAATCCAGTCGCCTCATCGGCATGGCGGCCAAGCAAACCCTTCTCATCAGTCGCCAGCAAGCGGCAAGCCTGCGTATTTGCTGCCAACACCTGCCCCTGCAGGTCGAGCAGCAAGGCCGCCTGAGGGAGTTGTTCGAAGAGTTTTCGGTCACCTAAAAAGTGAAGATCCATCAGCATGTCCACCTTAAATCAATATATATCATACTCTATATGATATGTTTGGCTGTCAACTCGGTCAATAGATTATTTAAATAACTTTGCCGCCTCTCGAGCAAACTAATTATAGCGCCGTAAAAAATTGACTCACAGGTAACTACGGCCACCCACATAAGCTTGTGACCAATACTTAGAGGAGAGATTGGCGAACCTTACGGTTTTACCTGTGCGTGGCGCATGGATAAATTGCCCACCACCAGCATAAATTCCAACGTGGGTCACCCGCTTCCCACCATGGGTAGCAAAGAAAACAAGATCTCCTTTTTTTAATTGAGATTTTCCGACTCGATTTCCCTTGGCGTATTGAGCGCGAGAGTTGCGCGGCAGATTGAGCCCATTGATCCGATAGCAGACCATCGTCAAGCCACTACAGTCGAAGCCTTTACGCGTTTCGCCCCCCCAGAGATAAGGCACACCAATAAAGTTTCGGGCAGCATCTACCACTTCCTGACGCAGATCTCCCTGCCCACTCTGTTTAATTTCGGCCGCAGTATAGCTTTCGGGGATGACGACAAAAAAATTCCCGATGGTCCCTTGCCGCTGCAGGCTTTCAGCCTGAGCGCGTGCAGAGACATAGCTCGTATGATTTCCGAAGCGGACCTTAAACAATCCCGCAGTATCTCGAAAGTAATAGGCGTCGAGCCCCTTTTCGTCAAATGAACGTTCAAGCCGGGCTGCATTCTCGACTCGCGCAAAAGCACCCACCTGAATACTGAAACCCATTTTTTCAAGTGCGGACTGAGCTCCAAACGGTACCGCCTGGCTTGTCGGAGCTTCGTCTATCAAACTGGCAATAGGATCGGGAGTGACCTGCGTCACGGCTTGGGCGGGATGAGGTAACGGAAGAGATGAGGGACCCGGGGTGCTACAAGCGCTAAACGTCACCAACAAAAGGCAAACAAGGAAACGCCAGGCATTGATATAGAACGCCGATTCAGACATCAAATCTCTTCGCTAGGAAAGGAACCAAACTGGAATCAGGTCATGCTTAAGGCATAGCACTCTGACCTGCCATAGGGTCTACGGCCAATAGTTGAAGAGGATCTCAACTCTTCAACATGCGGGTCCGCTCGCGACGTTCAGCAAAGTCGAACTCGTGGGTCATGCGCCAGACCAACTTCATCCGCTGCCAGGAGGTGAGTAACCGACTGACAATGGCACTCAACCCGGCAATGGCAAAGAGCATTCCTGGTATTTCATCATAGTAAAAATGGTATTCACGCCGAAGAAAACCATCTCCAGCTTCAAGCAAAAAGCCACTGATCACGGCATAGCAGACCAACCGCAAGGCGAGTTTGACAATCAACTGCGGGCGGATTAGACCGGTAGCAGCTTTATCAGCAAGCTTTTTCCAACGCCGTTCGAACACCCCATGCAAACAGAAAGTTAGGCCGAGGAGACTGTCAACACACCTCAGCAAGAGGTACCCCGCCAGCAGGCCCCAGAATATAGCAATAACGACAAGAGTGACACTCATAGAAATCCCATGGTTAATACAATTTCGATCTCGGACAAAGTACCTGCCATTCCAGCGAAGGTCCAGCTTTTCCAGAAAGACCTTGCCGCAGGAGCTCCCCCCATGCTAACAGAGCGGGACTTTTTCAGGAACCTGCCGACTTTTGTCGATTCCCAGAGAGATCCAGACATGATCCATTTGACCAACATAAAAAAACAGCACGGCTCACATATCCTGTTCAGCAATGCCAGTCTCCAAATCCTGCCCGGTAGCCGTAGCGGGCTGGTCGGTCCCAACGGTGCGGGTAAATCGACGATCTTCCGTCTGATCACCGGTGAAGAAGATCTGGATGCTGGAGATATCAGCTGCGGCAAGAAGGTCGTGATCGGTTATTTCTCGCAGGATGTCGGCGAGATGTCGGGCCACTCAGCGCTGGCCGAAGTTATGGCGGCATCAAGCGAAGTCATGAGGTTGGAAGAACAGATCACGGCGATGGAAGCTGAGATGTGCGAGCCGCTCGGAGATGACGAGATGACGGCTCTGCTCGAACGTTACGGTGACGCCCAACAGGAATTTGAACATCGCAACGGCTACGATCTTGAGCCCCGCGCCAAGGCTGTCTTAACTGGACTCGGCATCGGCCCGGACGCCTATGACCGGCCGGTTGAAAGTTTTAGCGGGGGGTGGAAGATGCGCATCGCTCTGGCGCAGATTCTGACCATCAACCCCGACGTGCTGCTACTCGACGAGCCGACCAACCACCTCGATATCGAATCGATTGTCTGGCTGGAGAACTGGTTGGCCAATGATTACAAGGGCGCGCTCTTAATGACCAGTCACGATCGCGACTTCATGAACCGCCTGGTCACCCGAATCATCGAGGTCGACAGTCAAACCGTCACGACCTACGGCGGCAACTACGACTTCTACCTGCGTGAACGCGAAATCCGCCGTGAGCAGCTGATCGCCAGCCACCGCCGCCAGCAGGAGATGCTCTCAAAAGAAGAGGAATTCATCGCACGCTTCGCCGCCCGTGCTTCACATGCGGCACAGGTGCAATCACGCGTTAAGAAACTTGAAAAGATCGAACGGATCGTAATCCCCGCAGAACAAAAGAAGGTCCGGTTCGAATTCACCACACCACCACGCAGTGGTGATGATGTAATTGCACTTCATAATCTGGCTAAGAGTTGGCCGCTCCCTGAAGGGGGAGAGAAGTCAGTCTTCAGCGGTATCTCAGGATTGATCCAACGCGGCGATAAAATTGCTGTCGCCGGGGTCAATGGCGCCGGTAAATCAACCTTTCTGAAGGCCCTTTCCGGTCAGATCGAACCGTCAGAAGGCAGCGCAATCCTCGGTGCCAATGTCGACCTCGGGTATTTCAGTCAGCATTCAATGGAACTCCTCGACCCGCAAAAAACTGTGTTCGAAACCCTGCAATATACTCTGCCCCAGGCTTCAATTGGGGTGATTCGTAACCTGGCTGCCGCCTTTTTGTTTCGGGGCGATGATGTTGATAAACGGATCGACAAACTCTCCGGAGGCGAAAAGAGCCGTCTGGTCATTGCGACCCTGCTGGCACGCCCGATCAACCTGCTGATCCTCGACGAACCGACAAACCACCTCGATATCCAGTCGCGCGAGGTTCTTCTCGAAGCGCTGCAGAACTTTGCCGGCACCGTCATCCTCGTCAGCCACGACCGGCACTTTCTGCGCTCGCTGGTTGGTCGAGTCTTCGAGATCGACCATGGCAAGATGATGAGTTACGACGGGGACTATGAGTATTATCTGGAGAAGACCGGACGAGAGCACGGCGCAAGCTAAAGCTGCTTGTTTATCAGTAGAGCAAAACTCTTTTCAGCAGATTTCGACATTAAAACCAGATTCAAGGTAAAATGTAACTATTCACTGATATTTTAGTCTTATATACCAGCTTGTGCGGAGGGACCGTTCTTCATTCTATTGCCAAAAGGTTAAAAGAATGATGCGAAACCTGCTGCTGATACTCAGTATTTTGACTCTCCTGCCCTGCGGCGTGGTCGCAGAGGAACAAACAACATCTTCGCCTACCATCACCCGGCTGTCCATCGATTCCGCGATCAATCCCATAACCGCAAAATTTATCCGCACACAGCTGAACGAAGCTAACCGGCGGCAGGACGTCGCGATGTTGATTGAACTCAACACCCCCGGCGGGCTCGACACCGCGATGCGCGAGATCATCCAGGCCGAACTCGCCTCAACGATTCCGGTGATCGTCTACGTTGCTCCGGCGGGCGCACGAGCTGCTTCTGCCGGAGCGCTGATCACTCTGGCGGCCGACTTTGCGGCCATGGCACCCGGGACCAATATAGGTGCCGCTCATCCGGTTTCTATCGGCGCAGGGGCGCAACCCGACAAAACCATGGCGGAAAAACTGGTCAATGATGCCGCAGCCTACGCGCGTAGTCTGGCACTGCAGCGCGGCCGTAATCTCGACTGGGCTGAAAAAATTGTGCGCGAAAGTATCTCCTCCTCGGCCCAGGAAGCTCTGGAGCAGCAGGTCATCGATCTCATCGCCGAAAACAGGACCGAGCTGTTAAAAAAACTGGATGGTCGCAGCTACCTCCGGCTTGGGCAAAAGAAAACTCTGCTCACCAAAGATGTAACACTCATTCAGATCGAGATGAACTGGCGCCTGCAGATCCTCAGCGCACTGAGCAATCCGACCTTCGCGTACATGCTGATGATGCTCGGCTTGCTCGGCATTTTCTTCGAAATCTCCCAGCCGGGTGTGATTCTGCCTGGTGTGGTCGGTGTCATCGCGATACTACTCGCCTTCTTCGCCTTTTCGACCCTGCCGATCAATTACGTCGGCCTGCTGCTCATACTGATGGCGATAGTGATGTTCATCCTAGAGGTCAAGGTCACATCCTTTGGCATGCTCACAGTCGGCGGGATTATCGCTATGGCCTTCGGTTCATTGATGCTGGTCGACAGCAGTCAGCCCTATCTGCAGATTTCGAAAGCTGTGATCGCCGCAACCGTGGGTGTCAGCGCCGGATTCATCCTCTTTGCCAGTTGGATGGTAGTGCGCACCCAGAGTCGCCCGGTAATTTTCGGGCAGGAAGGAATGATCGGCGAGCGCGGCACGGCATCGAGCAATATTCATGACAAGGGACAGGCATTTGTCCACGGTGAGCTGTGGCAGGCGCGGGCTACTGATGAAATTAACCAAGGGAGCGAAATCGAAGTCGTCAAACTACTGGACGGTCTGGTGCTCGAAGTGCGGGCAACAAACGAGGACCAGCAGCAGAGCACAAGGAAGGAGGCATAACATGTTCGGACTGGGATTAAGTTTGCTCTGGCCGGTTGCTTTCGGCTTTCTGGTGATTATTCTCGCCTCTGCGGTCCGGGTTCTGTACGAATATGAACGCGGCGTAGTCTTTCGGCTCGGGCGGTTCTCATGCGTCAAGGGACCGGGGCTCAAGTTCATCATTCCGTTGGTTGACCGACTGGTCAAGGTCAGCATGCGTACCATCGCGATGGATGTACCCCCGCAGGATGTCATCACCCGCGACAACGTTTCAATCAAGGTCAATGCGGTGCTTTATTTTCGCGTCGTCCACCCCGACAAGGCGCTGATTGAGGTCGAAGAGTTTCTCTACGCGACCAGTCAGTTGGCCCAGACCTCACTACGGAGTGTGCTTGGGCAGGTCGAACTCGACGAGCTTCTTTCGCAACGCGACAAGATCAACAAAAACCTGCAGGAACTGCTCGATCGCCAGACCGACCCCTGGGGGGTCAAGATCTCAAACGTCGAGATCAAACACGTCGACCTGCCGCTCGAAATGCAACGCGCCATGGCCCGTCAGGCCGAAGCCGAACGGGAACGACGTTCCAAAATCATCCATGCAGAAGGAGAATTTCAGGCCTCGACCAATCTGGCCAAAGCGGCCAAGCAGATCACTGCCGAACCCGGTGCCTTGCAGTTACGGTTTTTACAAACCCTGACGGAAATCGCCTCGGAAAAGAATTCGACAATCCTCTTCCCGCTGCCGATTGAACTGATTACGCCGTTTCTTGAAAAAACGAAACCAACAAAGGACTAAATTTTACGCAGGCAGATCAACTCCACAGGTTTTGTCACAAAAAGGTTCATCGGCGGTTTTACCGCAACTACAGAGGTAAACCTTGCGCTGCTCCTCGATCTCGAATCGGATCGGCAGCTCCCCGCCGCGATGGTTACCATCGCAAAAGGGGAGATTCTTCGAGCCGCCGCAGGTGCAGCGGAAATAAGTTCCTGGCTCAAGAGTAATGGCAATCGGCATACCGGCATCGATATTGGCTTTGGTCATTTTCGCTTCCTTTTTGCGTATCTAAAACAGGGTAGCTGTCAACTGGCGGGATACGCTCCCCCCGACTCGATCAGAAACGAAATACAGGGGCTCAGCCAACCACGTCCCCCCGAGTTTCGTAATCAAAAATATACATGACTGCCTCTGCAGTAAAGGGGCAGACTTTGAGCTGTTGAGTTCTGCCGGCAGCCTTCTTTTGCCACTCGATCTCCTCGCCTTTGCCTGTTCTGACGCGCTTCAGTCCCGTCGGTTTCCAGCGTTTGAGCACATCCCACATCTGTTCGAGATCAAGCAGCTCATATCCGCCAATTTCATGACTGGAACGCGCGTTTTCGATAAAACTGTCGAACAGTTCATAATCGGTAAAATCATTCTCGATCCGCCACCATTTGATGAATACCTGTCCCTCTTCCTGACCCTTCGTGATACCACGAACAATTTCATCAGTCCTCATCGCTGACTCCTTTCTGCAGCCAGAAAGTACTGACGGCATCGGGGAGAAATTCAAGGCCGCCCGGCTACAGGTTCAGTATAACATTTTACCCTCTTGGTCATCAGTCCCCAGCAACCTCAAACAGGAACGTCATTTGTTGGTGAAGATCAAGATTTTAAGCGCAATGCTCTCCCGAAAAATACCCAGACAGTTTATACTTTGACCAAGGCTTCATTCAGACTCGCCCGCGCAACAGGAGTTCCCGTGGAAAAAAGTTCCATGAAAACCCATCGAAACTTCCTCAGAGACGATCTGCGTCTACAGATCAATTTTCGACAGACTGACCAAAATCAGGGGATTTCACCGCCCCCTGTGCAAAAGCCAATCACCCCTGAACAACAAAAGATTGCCCTGCCGGACCGAGCCTCATTTACAAGCTTCAGCGGCACCGATCTGGTTGAGGCGATCATGAACCGCCAGAGCCATCGCCGCTTTAAATCAACCCCCTTAAGTCAAAGTGAGTTGGGCTTTCTACTCTGGATGACGCAAGGGGTTCGTAGCGAGTTACAACCCGGTGTCGCTTTACGTAGCGTTCCCTCGGCTGGTTGTCGCCACGCATTTGAAACCTATTTACTGGTATCCAACATTGGAGGTCTTTCTCCAGGCATCTACCGCTACCTGCCCCTGGATCACGCTCTGGTTCTTGAGTCTTCCCCCGAGCATCTTGCTGAGCGACTGGCCCAGGCAACTCTTCACCAGAACTTTATCGCCACAGCACCTGTCTGCTTCGTCTGGACGGCGCTTCCTTATCGGATGGAATGGCGCTATGATCTTGCCGCCCACCGCGTAATCCTGATGGATGCCGGGCATCTGTGCCAGAACCTCTATCTCGCCTGTGAAGCGATCGACGCTGGCACCTGTGCTATAGCGGCCTATCACCAACCATTGATGGACCAACTTCTTGACGTGGATGGCGAAGATGAATTCACTGTTTATTTAGCACCCGTTGGAAAAGTGTAAAGAGAGAGCGACTACAGATGGAAAAGATCAACAAGCAAAAACTACTCAATCTAATTATCGAACAGCTGAAAAACGATCATCAGTTGTTACTACAAGCCGCCACGGCAGCCCATGCGGCAGCAACTCACGCAGAGAACATCCCTGACAGCAAATATGAAACCCTCAGTGTTGAGGCTTCCTACATTGCCCAAGGGCAAGCCAATCGCGCACAGGATATTTTAAAGGCTATTGAAAGTTTTCGCGGCCTTGAACCGCAAAAATTCACATACGACGGTTCGATCAGGTTGGGGGCTCTGGTTCTGCTTGAAGAGGGAGAAAATCTGCAGCGCCAGTTTTTCCTTGGCCCCGCCTCTGGAGGATTGAAACTGAAGCATGAAGGTTCAGAAATCATGGTGATTACCCCTGATTCCCCATTAGGAGAGAACCTGCTGGGGAAAAGAGCGGGGGACGAGTGTGAACTCACAACAGCAGGAAAACTGCGCGAATATGAAATTTTACAAGTCAGCTGAAACTATTCAATAAAGCGCCCTCCCCGAGCCACCAGATGTTCCCCATATTTTTTATCTACTTCTACAATATGTTCCAACAACCAGTAACGCAGGAACTTTAGAAGCTGCTGCGCCAAATCTTCAGTTCCTGAGCTGGCCTTTTCCTTAAGCTCTTCAACTGTTTGAATTAAATCCCGGTGCACTTTCTTATGCTCTTCGAGGTCGGGATAACCGTACTGCGACATCAATTGTTCTTCATGCTCGAAATGATCAACGGTATATTTCTCCAGCATGGTTAAAATGCCTTCCAAGACCTCGGCCTCACGCTTATCGCGGATCGCCTCATAGAGACGATTGATCTCGACAATTAACTCGCGATGCTCGTTATCCAGAGTAACAATGCTGGTCTCATAAATAGCTTTCCAGGCAATAACTGCCATACCTCCTCCATAGAGCTTTCCTGATAGACTCAGGTCAGTGCACAATCTTCACACAATTTTTACCGGCATTCTTAGCTGCATAAACACCACGATCTGCGGCCTTGATTAAATCTTCGGGAATCTGCATAGCTTCCGTTTTTGCGGCAAACCCAACACTGATACTCCCCTGCCAGACCCCACCAGTCACCGGGACAGTCAATGTAGAGATCCTAGCGTGAGTAAGCTTTGCGATACGGCTGACACCCTGTTCATCTGTTTGTGGACAAATAATCAGGAATTCATCTCCACCGAGGCGACAGACAATATCATCTGTGCGGACAGCGTAAGTCAGATGCTTAGCCAATTCACGCAACACAATATCGCCAGCATCATGGCCATAATTGTCATTTATAGCCTTGAAGCCGTCGGCATCGATCATCATACAAGCGAGAGAACAACCCTTCTTGGTCGATTCTGCCCATAATTTCTCCAGAAGTTGTAGCGCGTGTCGACGGTTCGACAGCCCGGTTAAGACATCTGTCGAGGCCAGTTCGCCTAGCTTCTGATTCGCTTCCGACAACGAACGAGTTCGCTCTTCTATTTTGATTTCAAGAGTTTGATTTAATTCGCGTAATTGCTGATTGCGATTGGCGACCTGCTGAAAAAGCTTGTCCAGCGATTTAAGCAACAGTCCGGTCGCCTTATCGACAGTCCGCTCTTCCAAGTGATAGGCCTCATCAGCAGAATTCCCTGCAGCAATAGCTTCAAGCTGACGCGCCAAACTCTTGTCAGAACCAAGGATATGGCAGACAAGCCAGTTCGCCAAAAACTCAAACAGGTCTTTGCTGACGTCAATTTTTGCTATTGTCATTTGATGGTGGAGCAGAGAGACCTCTTGCAGAAAATTCTGATGCTCATTTTCATGATTCTCAACATGACGCATATCGATGCCTGCCAACCGCGCCAACTTCTCTTCTTCTTCAAAATGATACTGAGTATAGGACACCAGCTCAGCAAAAACTTTTTCGATAGCTTCAACGCCAACTTCATCCCGAGAGAGAATTTCTCCGAAATCATTTGTTATTCTAACGAGCTTCCGATGCTGTTGATCAATTTCATCGACCCCGGTCTCAAAATTTTCATCCCATTGAAAAATATCCATGCATGGTCCTTACAAACAGATAAACGCAGCAATTGAGGTGGCTGCATCAGTATTGCCCCCTCCCCAATTATTGCGTCCTTATAAATATAACAGGCTTATGTCTGCTTTCAGCCGAATTGATTTATTTCACTTTTTTATTGATCAAGTTAGCTGCACATTATTACGGATCGCCTATCTATCCGATTAAACCTTGTCAGCAGGTATCACCACCCCTTGAGGGCGAACATAAAGCACCTCACAGCAGAGGCCAAAACCGATACTTCGAGCTACGGTCTTACGGATCTGAGCAATCAACGCGAGCACATCTGCTGAGCTGGCACCACCTCTATTGAGGATAAAGTTAGCGTGCTGCTGAGAGACTTCGGCGGCACCAATACGGAGCCCTTTCAAGCCAGCCGCCTCGATAATTTTACCGGGAGGACCAACAGTTTTGTACATCTCACTGGTACTCAAAAACACTGAGCCACAATTGGGGACTTTGCGAGGAAATTTGCTGCGACGTTCACGCAGATCGCAAACCATTGCGTGACGAATCTTATCAATAGACCCAGAGGGGCATTCCAGTTCAACCTTCACCACGACATCGCCACGCTCCTGAAGCACACTGCTACGATAAGAAAATCCACAGTCGGTCGAGGTTAAGATCTGTGGACAGCCATGGCTATCGACAACCCACACCCGTCGTATATTCTCGCCAATTCCTTTGCGCTGACTGCCACCGTTCATTAGAACCAGACCGCCAAGCGTTCCGGGAATCCCGATACAGTGCTCAAGTCCGGCGAGCCCGGCACGCATCGCCAGCCTGGCAAGCTGCGGTACCCAGACCCCGGCTTCGGCGGTAATGATGTTTCCAACGATCTCTATCCGGGAGAAAGTCGACCCCAGCTTAAGAACAACCCCGCGCACTCCGGCATCATCGAACAACAAATTGGTCCCCTGACCGATCACGATCAGCGGAACCTGCCTGGCTCGAACAAAGGTAATCAGATTCGAAACTTGTTCGGCCGTCTCAGCTTCAACCAGCAGATCAGCCGGACCGCCAATTTTCCAACTGCAATATCTGGCCAGCAATTCATCCGGGTAGCTCTTGCCAACATCGAGAGATGCCAACTCGATCAGTATTTTTTTTTCTGGGTCGCTGGTCAATTGATCGATTCTTTCACTGTAAAAATCTTCTGCGCCTCCCCGACGGGAGAGTACGAGTGTACCAAAGACAATCGAGAGATAGATAGCCTCTACAAGGTCCATATCGCGATGATATCGCTCTTGAAGATGCCATCACTTTATCTGTTTTTTGAACCACTCCAGACGCCTTGATCTCCCGCTACAACATTTTTCTATGTATAATGAACTGAAACAACCATAACAACCTAGATCTTAAGGAGAGATAATATGACTGAAGCCAGTTGCAGTAACCCGGAAGAACACTGCGATCTCCATGCCTGCCAGCTGACAAGCAAAGAGCGCAACCCTGAGATCGACAAAATGTTTGAAAATCCCCGTTTCTCCTGTACTAACTGCGGAGTCAAGGTTCACGACGCTGCCAACGTCTGCATGCCGAAAGAGATCTGATTCGACATCGGCCCAACAACAAAAAAACCTCGGGCTGAACCTGATATTGGGTTCTGCCCGAGGTTTTTCTTTTTTAAATCTTAATGTAACAGTGATCGTTGTTCAGGCTGCAGAACTCCTCACGATAAAGCTCTCTTCCAGTGCATACTCAGCATGCAACTTGGCGGTATTGAACAACGGCAGAGTCGTGTCTTCCGGCTTGACCAACAGCGGAATCTCGGTACAACCAAGGATCACCCCCTCTGCACCCTGCTCCGCAAGCCCTTCGATGATAGACAGATAAGCCGCCTTGGACTCATCGCGAAATTCACCGCGACACAGCTCTTTAAAAATCACCCGCTGCACAAGTTCGCGCTCCTTGCGTGCAGGGATAACAACCTCTACCCCATATTTTTCCAGCAAGCGCTGACGATAGAAATCTTCCTCCATCGTGTATATCGCGCCGAGCAGGCCGACTTTTTTCAAACTCTGGCGAGCAATCTCCCGCCCGGCAGCATCAGCAATATGTAACAGTGGAACACTGATGTGACTTTCGATCTGCGCTGCGACCTTATGCATCAGGTTGGTGCAGATCAGCACCATGTCGGCACCGGAATTCTGCAGCCCCGAAGCCGCAGCGCCCAACAGATCTCCAGCCTTCTGCCACTGTCCGCTAACCTGGCAATGCTCGATCTCAGCAAAATCGACACTATGCAACAGTATCTTTGCCGAGTGCAGCCCTCCGAGACGCTCCCGCACCCCCCGGTTGAGAAATTCATAGTAAAGAGTCGTCGATTCCCAGCTCATACCGCCCAGCAGTCCAATTGTCTTCATCTTGCACCTCCTGAAGTGTGATTTAGCAGCCAGTTGGGCTTTCCATGAACCGGCTGCAAAATTGATCATTTGGCCCAGATTCCCGCTCCTTTTTGCCCCATAGCTATGGCTATGAACCTGCAAACGAGCCAAAACCTGGTCTCAAACGCTCAAATTTTCGCTTCGGCCAGGCAAGTCCAACAGGCTGACGACATCAAACAGCAATATCTGTTTACAAAACAGATACAGTCTTGTTAAAAATGAACCGTAACAGAAAAAATCAGGAGAGAATATGGAATCACAAGACTTTCGCTACCGCCGGGTTGAAAAACAGATCATGGCTCTGATCGACACTGAAGCAATCCGCCCCGGCGACAAGTTACCATCTCTACGGAAATTGAGCGGCCAACTTGGAGTCAGTATTTCTACAATCAGCCTGGCCTATCTCGAACTTGAGAAGAAAGGCGTCCTCACATCACGCGAGCGCTCCGGATTTTTTCTTGCTACCAGGGCACTGCAGATGCCAGCACCTGCAAGCCGACCACGGCCGACAATGGTCCCGACAGTCGGCACTCGCAATCACTTGATCCAGAAAGTCCTTGAAGCCCTAGGGAACAAGGACCTGCTCCCCTTCGGGGTCGCCTGCCCGGCCGAAGAGCTATTGCCAGCCAAAACCCTGGCTCGACTGTTGAACAACAGCCTGCGCAACAACCCGGTTCAAGCGCTCGATTACGCCCCAGTGGCTGGTGATCCCGAACTGCGCCGTCAAATAGCACTACGTTCGCTCGAAGCGGGGATTAACGTCACACCCGACGAAATTTTGATCACAAGCGGCGCCATGGAGGGGCTCTCAATCGCTTTGCGAGCCCTGACTAAACCGGGAGATAACGTCCTGATCCAATCGCCCAGCTACTTCTGCTTGCTGCAACTCCTGGAAAACTGCGGCCTGCGCGCTATCGAAATCCCCTCTTCGACCAGCGGTATCGACCCCCAGGATGTCAAGCGCGCCATTGAACGCTTTACGATCAGTGCCGCTATTCTGGTGCCAAACTTCAACAATCCAGACGGCAGTTTAACTGCCGCCGACAAGAAGAGAGAGATCGTTGAACTCCTGGCAGCACACAAGGTTCCACTCGTCGAAGATGATGTTTATGGCGAACTCTACTTCGGTGAACAACACCCGGGCAGTTGTAAATCTTTTGATTCTGATGATGATGTCATCTACTGCTCTTCATTCTCCAAAACAATCGCCCCGGGCTATCGAGTCGGCTGGATGATCCCCGGCCGTCATTACAACAAAGCCCTTGAGCTAAAGACGACGACCAATATCTGCACGGCCGCTCCGACTCAGATGGCGATTGCAGCTTTTTTACGTGATGGTTATTTTGAGCGACATCTGCGGCGACTGCGTGGCGCTATCCATAACCAGATGGAATCTCTACTGCTCAGTCTGCATCGTCACTTTCCAGGCGACACCCGCGCCAGCTTTCCCGACGGCGGAGCTTCGGTCTGGGCTGAACTCCCGACCAGAATCGATGCGGTCGATTTCTTCTTCAAGGCTCGTGAACTAGGGATTGGTTTGGCACCGGGAGCGATATTCTCAACTCAGGAGAAATATGACAATTTCATCCGATTAAGTTGTACTGGCATCTGGGATCAAACCATGGAGGATGGGATTGAGCGCCTGGGAGCATTGGCCAAAAAGCTGATCAGACCTTAATAGAACGACTCCTGATCAATTCAGATTCAGACAAAATGCAACAGGCCTCCAAGGTATCTCGGAGGCCTGTTGCGTTCAAACTGACCAGACATAGTTGTCAGACAAGCTTGCGCACCGCGTCAAGAGCCGCGGCGTAATCCGGCTCGTCGGTGACCTCTTTGACAATCTCCTGATAGGCGATATTTCCGGTGCTATCAATAACGAAAACCGCACGTGCCAGCAGTTTCAGTTCTTTGATCAACACACCATAATTCAGGCCAAAGGAGCGATCCTGATAATCGGACAGCATCTTGACCCGCTCAATCCCGGCGGCACCACACCAGCGTTTCTGGGCGAAAGGCAGGTCCAGACTAACCGTATAAATTTCAACGGCTTCAGGCAGTTGTGCTGCCTCTTCGTTAAAACGCCGGGCCATGGTGTCGCAGACCGGGGTGTCAATCGAGGGAACGACCGTGATCAGTTGCACCTTGCCGGCAGCGGTCTCTTTTATGACCGGCTGTAAACCGTTATCAACAACATTAAAAGCTGGGGCAGAATCACCGATTTTGAGCTCTGGCCCACAGACCGTCATCGGATTTCCCTTAAAAGTAATAACGCCACTCCGTTCTTCTGTCATTCGTTCTCTCCTCTTATCTAATTGAGTGTCAAATGGTGGAGCTAAGTCAGGGTCACCCGTCTCGATCCGATTTATGAAAAATCGAGAAAGGTCTCACTCCGCAGTAATTTTAGAAACTACAGTCTAGCAGAAGTTACGCCTTGTCGTTTGCACCCATTTACCCGCAGAAGCGACGGGGTTAGAATGGAGGTCGCGGAGGTGAATCCCGATGACTCCTGTCGTTAAAACAGCCCTGAAGATTCTATTGCCATTGATCGTTCTGACCATCACTCTTGCCAACTGTTCTTCTCACAAAGACTGGCATAACGCGAGTCGCGAATCAGCCGGTCTGGCTCCAAATCCTCTCACGACCAAAGAAGCTGTTTTACAAGTCTACGCTGCTCCGGCCTGGAGCTGGCGGGGCTGGTTTGCGGTCCATACCTGGCTGGCTTCCAAACCGAGTGGTGCTGATCATTACCGGGTCTACGAGGTGATAGGCTGGCGACTACAAAGGACTGGATCAGTTGTCAGAATTGCGCAGGATTTGCCCGATCGATACTGGTACGGCAAGAAACCGCGGCTTCTCAATGAGTACCGTGGAGAGGGTGTCGATCAGCTCATTACTGCGGTGGACCGTGCGGCCAGAGAATATCCTTGGGCTAAGGAATACAGCATCTTCCCCGGTCCCAACAGCAACACCTTCACCGCATGGCTCGGTAAACAGGTTCCTGAACTGCAACTCGACCTCCCCTTTTCGGCCATTGGTAGCGGTTACGTGGACCGGTCAGATTAAATTCCATGGTGTACCGGACCAAATGCCCGAGTGCCCGACCTGAACATGAGGCCTTTGTTGCCCGAATCCAAACGATCCAAAGCCCCCCAACTTGCTAATTCTCTAAAATATCGAAGAAATATCTTGATCTAGAGTTCAAGACGCGGTAATACTTTCGTCCTTCGGAGTGGTGAGACGATTCAGGACGGTCCTTAGTTTTGCACTCCTCAATTGCGAGAACACCCTCTACGATTCACTTCTGGTGTATTTCAGCCCTCCAAGAAAGACAGACCATGACAGAATCTCAACCGCTCGGCTTCGCTGATCTCGGCCTTGCTCCAAACGTTTTCAAAGTCATTAAAGAGCTCGGCTATGAGAGCCCCTCTGCAATTCAGGCCCAGGGTATTCCGCCATTGCTTGAAGGGCGCGATGTCCTCGGCCAGGCCCAAACGGGAACCGGGAAAACTGCAGCATTTGCCCTGCCTTTGCTCAGTCAGCTCAACTTAAAAAAACGCGCACCCCAAATCCTGGTGCTAGCTCCGACCCGCGAATTGGCCCTGCAGGTCTCCGAAGCAATCCAGACCTATGCCCGCCACCTCAAAGATTTCCATGTCCTGCCGATCTACGGTGGACAAAGCATGGTTCAGCAATTACGCCAGTTGAATCGTGGCGTACATGCTGTCGTCGGGACCCCTGGCCGAATCCAGGATCATCTGCGCCGTGGCACTCTGAAGCTGGACAATATCCGCACAATCGTGATCGACGAAGCTGACGAGATGCTAAAGATGGGCTTCATTGCCGACGTTGAAGATATCCTCTCCTACGCCCCGGATGAACGCCAGACCGCACTCTTTTCAGCCACCATGCCCAACGAAGTGATCGGGGTCGCACGCCGCAACCTGAAAAACCCTGTTGAAATTCGGATCAAGACCAAAACGCGCACTGCCGAGACCATCGATCAATTTGTCTGGCAGGTTAAGGGGATGCATAAACTAGATGCCCTGACCCGGATACTCGAAGTCGAAGAGACAGAAGCGATGATCGTCTTCGTCCGCACCAAAGTTGCGACCGTTGAACTGGCTGAAAAACTTGAATCACGCGGTTTCTCCTGTGCTGCACTCAATGGCGACATGACTCAGCAAGCACGTGAGAAGACCGTCGAACGCTTTCGCGACGGTAAACTCGATATCGTGGTCGCTACCGATGTCGCGGCGCGTGGGCTTGATGTTCAGCGCATCAGCCACGTCGTCAATTACGACATCCCTAACGATATTGAAGCCTATATCCACCGCATCGGCCGCACCGGTCGCGCTGGCCGTTCCGGCAAAGCCATTCTGTTTGCTGCGCCGCGTGAACGACGGATGATTGCCGCTATCGAACGTGCCACACGCCAGACGATCAAACCGATGGGGCTGCCGAGCCGTCAGCAGGTTACCGACCGCCGGGTGAGCACGTTCAAAAATCTGGTTACCGAAGCGATGGAATCGCAAGACCTGGAGTTCTTTGAAGATCTGGTCGATGGCTATCAGAATGATTCCGATGTCAGTTTCCGCCGGATCGCCGCCACGCTGGCCTTCCTGTTGCAGAAAGATCGACCTCTGCAACCCGAAGAGCGCGAGGAAATTCCATACCACCAGACCCAAGGCCGCTCTCCTTCTGACTCCAGGCACAACCAGAGAGGCAATGATACGGAACGTCAGCAATACCGCCTTGAAGTTGGACGTAGCCACGGTGTTGAGCCGGGGAATCTGGTCGGAGCAATCAGCAATGAAGGCAACATGCCCTCATCAATGATCGGCAAGATCACAATTATGCACGATTTCAGCCTGGTCGATCTGCCGAAAACGCTGTCTCAGGATGTGTTGAATAAGTTGGGCAAGGCCTGGGTTCGTGGCCAGCAGTTGCAGATCAAGGTCGATTCCAGCCGTAACCATCCTCCCAAAAGAAGAACCTTTGGCAAACCGTCTGGTGGCTTCAAGAAACCGGCTAGACGTAGAACCTGATATGCTGAAAAGCGTGAGCACCTTTTAGGCTGCTCACGCTTTTTTTTAAACTCCTGCTAAAGTTCAGATTAAGCCAAGGCGCTAATCTCTACACATTGGCTGCTGTTTCCTAGAACTGCGATCAGGTCACCGGCTAGAAAAACAAAATCGGCTGGCGGATTTGGGCTAAAACTCCCCTCACGTAAAACACCAACAATCGAAACCCCTGTGGTGCGGCGTATATCCAAAGCTCGAATACTCTGTCCCACCATCAGACTGTCTTGACCCAACCGCTCCCAATTCAACTCGAGATGATCACGCGCATTTTTTAACAAACTGATTTCTAGATGGTCTTTACCCATCTCACGATCCGGATGATAGTGATCACGACGCAAGGCATCAGTATAGCGCTGAATGACCGGGATCGGGAGCTTGAGATGCAACAAGGCCTGACGAGCGATTTCAAGTCCGGCCTCCAGTTCAGGAAGTATGACCATGTAGACACCATCATCATACAGCGCCCGCATCTGCTCAGCTCCTTCGGCCCGCACCACCATATTCAATGCGGGGTAGCGGTTATGAACCTGGCGCACAATTGCCTCGGTAGCGATAATATTCGGCAAGGTAATCAGCACTTGCTGAGCCACGCCAAGATTCGCTGCTTCAAGGACTATTTCCTGGCTGGAATCACCATAAATAGCCGGAAATCCGAGTTTTGTGCATTCTTCAAGACGATTATGATTCATCTCAATGATGATAAAAGGGACTTCGACCTGGGTGAGAAGGTGCGCAATATGCTGACCGACCCGACCCCCACCGGCAATAACGATATGCCCATGTAATCCTTCAGGTGGCAGATTAACCGTCGCGATGGCATCTGTTCGAGAATAGCGGGATTTCAATCGATAGAGCGGCACCGTTAAGCCAGAGATCAGAGGCGTCATCAGCATGCTGAGAATAGTTGCGGAGAGGATAAAGGAATGTTCCTCGCCACTCAAAAAACCACCGGAAAATCCGACCTGCCCCAGAACAAAGGAGAACTCTCCGATCTGAAACATCCCCAATCCCACGGCTAGCGGGACCACATTCCCATAACCGAAGCCTCTGGTACTAATCGCCAGAATCAACCCTTTGCCAAGGGATATCATCAATACCAATTGCAAAACGCCGACCCAGTTGTCCAACAGAAAGGCAGGATCGAGCAGCATTCCGACCGAAGTAAAAAAGAGCAGACTGAACAGATCGCGCAACGGGATTATGTCACTGAGAGCCTGATGTCCGTAATCGGATTCGCTCAACACCATCCCGGCGACAAAAGCACCCAGGGCGAAGGAGAGACCGATCTGATAGGTGGCGTAGCCAACTCCCAAACCGATGGCAGTAATTGAAAGAACAAAAAGTTCTCTCGAATTCCAACGCGCGATCCGGGTCAGGACCCAGGGTAGGATCCGCGCCCCGACAAACAACATAACCGCAAGAAATAGAGCCCCTTTTAGTAGCGCCACCCCCAGCACTGGTAGGCCGGCCTTGGGGTCTGAAATCTGTGGTAATAAAATCATCAGCGGCACAACAGCCAGGTCCTGCACAATCAGAATCCCGACCATCACTTTACTCGACAGGGTCCCCATCATCCCCTGGTTCATCAAGGTCTTCAAGATCACCATGGTACTCGACAGCGAGATCAAACCACCGAGCCACAGAGATGAGACCGGAGACCACCCAAGAGACAGTCCGATCAAATAGCCAAATCCAATCGTCAACAGGATCTGCAATGGTGCCCCGAGTAGAGCCACAAATCTGACTGGTCGTAACTCCTTGAGAGAAAATTCCAGCCCAAGTGCAAACAATAGCAGGGCAACCCCGATTTCGGCCAACTTTTCAATATCGTGAACATCAGAAACCGTGACACCGCCGGTAAAAGGACCGATCAAAACTCCGGCAAGGATATAACCAAGAATTAACGGTTGCCGCAGGGCGTGCGCCAGCAACCCTCCCCCAAGGGCAGCAAGAACAATGATTACAATGTCGGCGGCAATCCCCATTAAAATCACTCCTGAACATGTATGTTAGAGCAGTGTAGCCGAGCAGATTCAAACCTCTTCTTTGCGAAGAATATCATATGTATAGATGAATCGTGGACTTAGATCTTTAGAAGGGAGGGCCATCCCCCTGTTGTAACCCAACGTGATTCCCATCTTTCGCACAAAAAAAGCCGGGCACAACCAAGTGCCCGGCTCTGAAAACATATTGAAGTTATTTGGCTCAACCGCAGCGCAGGACCTTGGTCCCATCGGCAAACAGAACCAACACTTTACGCGTACCGGCAAGCTCCTGAACCTGACCAAGACCAAAAGTCGGATGATTAATCAGAGCATTTAATTTGTAGGTTGTATCCATCGAATAAGCAACTGCAGCACTTGCATTAAATGAAGATTCCAACTCTTGCCATTGTTGTCGTTCAACGGCTTGCGGATCTGCTTTTGTTCGTCGAGTCCCAGGTTTTTTAGCTGCCGCTGGTTTTTTCGCAGCAGCCGGCTTGCGATATTTATGCGCACCGTTACAGGTATTGCACTGAACCTTAACCGGAACATCTTCAACCATGGCAACTATGGTGTGATTGGTCTCCTGACCACATTTACTACATTTGGCCGCAATATAATCACCGGCCGACAGCGGGGCACTACTCATCTAAGGAACTCCCTTTGTGAAAAAAATAGCCAAACACACCAAGAAATACCAAGCGACTCGCTGGTCTTCGAAGCAAATTTGACATGTCCGAAAAAGAAACCCGACCACACCCTCTATCCCGAGGCCACAAAAGAAGTCGCACGTGGAGCGGAAGAGGTGATAGCCGGATTGATTTGTCTATACTAGCGGCTGAGCTGTAGAAAAGATAGCGCCAAAGGATTAAAATTATGCAACCACCGAGAATCCTTGAGCTTGATGAGGTTATTCCCCAGTGTCTTCAGTTTAGAGTTACTCCGTTGTCTTTGAGTCACCAGCACCGCGAAAACGGATGAATGCCGACAGCAGGGTGGCCACCGGGATAAATTCTGTCAAAGGGAATAAACAGTAAATTCCTGCCAGCAACGCCAAGATTAACCGGGTTGAAGTTGCAATATTATAAATCGAACAAATCCACCAGCCGGTCAACCCACCGACAAAAAAGCCGCCAATCCCGAAGGGGCCAAAACTCGACAAATCGACCAGGTCGAGCATCGCACCTCCGACCAGCGGACCGAATGCGCGATGCAGGCGTTCAATCAGAGGAGTACGAACACCAGGCTGTGATTTTTCGACCGGCGGCTGCGGCTCTTTCGGTTGCTCCGTCATCATTCCTCCCCACTCAGACATTGCTTACTTAAAGACACATGCGTTTAAGCACAGTGCTGTTCAACCACGCGACAGATTGCTCCAGTGAGTCTGACCAGGTCCTGCTCATTCATCACGTAGGGCGGCATCACATATACCAGCTTACCAAAAGGACGTACCCAGACACCCTGCTCAACAAATTTCGGTTGGATCTGTGCCATGTCGACTGGCTCTTTCAACTCAACCACGCCGATGGCACCAAGCACGCGAACATCTGCAACCTGTGGCAGATCACGACAGGGAGCAAGACCCGCTTCGAGACCAGATGCAATTTGTCCAACCCTGCCCTGCCAGTCCGATTCAAGCAGAAGATCGATACTCGCAGTCGCCACCGCACAGGCCAGCGGGTTGCCCATGAAGGTCGGACCATGCATGAAAACTCCCGGTTCACCCTGAGAGAGCCCTTGCGCAACAGAAGATGTTGCCAAGGTTGCCGCCAGAGTCATGGTGCCACCGGTCAGGGCCTTGCCGAGGCACAGAATGTCAGGTGCTATTCCGGCGTGTTCGCAGGCAAAGAGCTTGCCGCTACGGCCGAAGCCGGTGGCGATCTCGTCAGCAATCAACAACAGATCATACTGATCGCACAAAGCACGCACTTCGCGCAGATACTGAGGGTGGTAAAAACGCATCCCGCCAGCTCCCTGTACGATCGGTTCCAGGATGACCGCAGCCAATACTTGATGCTGTTCTTCGACCAGCAGTCTCAGACGAGTAATATCTTGCGGATTCCAGTCATCGCCAAAACGGCACTGCGGGGCGTCGGCGAACAGTTGCGGTTGCAGCAGGCCGGACCAGATCTGGTGCATACCGGTATCGGGATCACAAACCGACATGGCGCCGAATGTGTCACCATGATATCCATTACGCAAGGTCAACAGCCGCTGTTTCTCCGGGCGACCGCTACTGTACCAGAACTGGATCGCCATCTTCATCGCGACCTCGACCGCCACCGAACCCGAATCGCTGTAAAAGACATGCTGCAGTGAATCCGGAGTCAACTCAACCAACCTGCGACCGAGTTCAGCCGCCGCCGGGTGGGTCAACCCACCGAACATCACGTGCGACATTTTTTCGATCTGCTGATGCAGGGCCGCATTCAATTGCGGATGATTGTAGCCGTGGATCGCCGACCACCAACTGGCCATGCCATCGATCAACTCCCGGCCATCTTCCAGTTTGAGTCGTACTCCACTAGCACTCACCACCGGGAACACTGGCAAGGGATCGATCATGGAACTATAGGGGTGCCACAAGTGCTGACGGTCAAAGCTGACCCAATCCTGAGGGAAGGTTGACATTATGAAGCTCCGGCTTTTCCTGGAACAGATAAAAATGAAATCGACAGTTTCTCACAGAATCATATCTGCAACAGCGTTAAAACCCAAACAAAAAGCCACCCTTTTTGCAAAGGGCAGCCACGGCGTACAATACACTCTTTCGATTCAGTCGATCTTAAAACCTGTTGACCAGTATCTCCTCAAAAACTGGAGATTTGACGACTTCTCTCCGCTGCTGATCAATCACCTGCCCTGCCATCAACGTCAACCAACTCCCAACAACCAGCATCAGCACAAATGGAACAAGCTGGACCAGCAGGGTGCGCCTGATGCCAACAAGGTTGCCAGTTTTGTAGTTTTTATTCAAGATTGACGTTGCCATAACCGACTCCGATCTTCTTTGCCGATATCACGGAATTCAAGAATTCTCCATCAGTCTTGATTACAGCCTAACGTGTGACTCCTTTCGCGACTATGGGTAATTTCCCTATTCGGGGGTAGCAACTTCCGCATTTATGACGATTTCGGTTATCTGCATCTTTGCGACTCTGTGCGAAGTGAGGTTTTGTTTCAAAAATTGCACATCCATAGCATTTGAGTCGATGGGGAGGAACAGGCCAACAGACCTCTAGGAGGAACAGGAATCGCCGCAACCACAATCGGAAGAAGAGCCACTTCTTGCAGGCAGAAAATTCTTACCGATCAGGATTAGCAAAGTCACCGCAGAAATCAGTGCGAAAGGCGAGGAGGTTGCATCCCCGGCCT
Source organism: Deltaproteobacteria bacterium (assembly GCA_024279255.1). Classification (GTDB taxonomy): domain Bacteria; phylum Desulfobacterota; class Desulfuromonadia; order Desulfuromonadales; family Geopsychrobacteraceae; genus Geopsychrobacter. Next base: position 183,245 of record JAJRRT010000107.1, read on the forward strand.
GCTCAACCCAGCTGGTGATATCGATACCGGTCAAAGCATAGAGTCGGTTCAGCAGGTAACCGAACAATAACGAGCAGATCGCGATCGAAGCCAGATAGATACTGGTTGCCGCCCGGCCAAAATAGCGATAGACAACCGTCAGGGTAGCCGCGTTAGTCGCTGGCCCGGCGAGTAGAAAAACCAGTGCGGCACCGGGGGAAAGTCCTTTAAGAATCAGGGCAGCAGCAATCGGAGTGGAAGCACTGGCACAGATATAGAGCGGAATGCCAACCGCCAGCATGATCAATAATGAAGTGAACTCACTACTCAGATACTGGAGAATAAAATCGTCCGGCACCAGATAGGATATCACTCCGGCGATGAAGATACCGATCAACAGCCACTTGCCGATATCCCCCAGCAGATCACCAAAAGCGTAGCGGATCCCAGCTCGGAGCCGCTGCAATAACGGTAGCCTGACTTCCGGATGTTGCTCTTCAGCACAGCTTGAGTTGCTGCATCCGCAATTGCTTTTATCTGTGGGCGTTGATTCCCCGGACTCCTCCGGTAACAGATTAATCAGCAAGCCCGTTACCACCGCAGTTATAAACGCCGAGAGCGGTCGCACCAGAGTCATGATCGGATCGAGCAAAGCCCAGGTAATGGCAACAGAATCAACTCCAGTTTCGGGCACCGAAACCATAAAAGAGGCCGAAGCACCTTTACTCGCGCCCTGCTTGCGCAGACCGATCGCCGCCGGGATCACGCCACAGGAACAGAGTGGCAAGGGGATGCCGAAGAGTGACGCTTTAAAGACCGACCCACTGCTGCTGTTACCCAGATGTTTAGCCACCACTTCTTCGGGAACCAACGCCTTGAGCAAACCGGCGGCAAAAAATCCGAACAGGACATAGGGGGCTGATTCGAGCAGAATAGCCCAGCATTCCATCAGTATTCCGCTCAATATCTCCAGCATTATTCAACTTCTCCTTCAATCAACTCAGCACTCTTCAACATGTCGCAAGCTAACTTCAACCAAGGTTTGAACATGATTGTCGTCCAGACTGTAATAAACGATCTTGCCCTCTTTGCGATAGCGCACAATGCCGCGCGCACGCAGCAACCGCAGCTGATGTGAAATCGCCGAGGAGGTCATTTCCAGCAGGGCAGCCAGGTCACAGACACAAAGTTCAGTCACCGCCAATGCTTGAAGAATCTTCACCCGGGTCGGATCACCAAGCAGCTTGAAGGTTTCCGCGACCTCAACCAGGATCATTTCATCCGGCATCTGTGCCTGGGCCTGCGCAATCCGCTGCTCATTGATAACCGTGACTTGACAGCTGTCCTGAACCATGAGATACCCTTACTTGAATGAGTGTTCATATGTTTCACACAATATACACTTAATGGGCCTGGTCTTGTCAAGCGCAGGCCAACATTTAAAGAGAAACGGGCAAAAAAACCAAAGGAGTTCCAACGATGATGAGAGACTGGCACGACAGCTGGATGTACGGACCCGGCAGCTATTTTCATGGCCCTTTTGGCATGCTGATCAATCTGGCCTTCTGGATCGGGCTGATCCTGCTGGTGGTCTGGGCCTTCAGAGCCTTTACCGCCCGTGACAATCCCTCAGCCAAAGAATCGACGGCACTCGAAATCCTCAAGAATCGTTATGCGGCTGGCGAGATCGATGATGAAGAATTTGAGCGGATGAAGCAGGAACTGCGCAAGGACTGATTACGATACCAACGATCTCGGCAAGACCACTATTCAGTCTGGCGATATTTCTGAATCCGATTGTGCCCAAAATCGACAACATACAGACTTCCGTCCGCGCCCACAGCGACATCTGTCGGCAGTTTGAGCCGCGTGAGGTCACTGCCTGTATCACCAAAGCTCAGTAGGAAAACGCCGTCTACAGTAAATTTCTGCACCCGGTTGTTATAGAAATCGGCAACAAAGACATTCCCCCGCATGTCAGTCGCCACCCCGCTGGCCACCCTGAGCCAGCCTGGGCCGCGACCTGAAATATTCAGGGCAAAGGGCCCGCCCCATTTACGCAGAAATTCTCCGGTAGAATCAAAAACCTGAATCCGGTCATTGTAGGCATCTGCAATAATCAGGTTACCGGCGGGGTCCAGGACAACATCGGTGGGATAGTTGAATTCCCCGGCCCAGATTCCCTTTTCTCCGGTCGTACCGTACTGCCGGATAAAGCCACCATCAGCATCCAGAAACTGTACCCGGTGATTGTAAAAATCTGTCACGTAGATCCTGTCCGCTGCATCCACTGCGACCCCAGATGGCGCATTGAACTGGCCGGGGCCGGACCCTGAACGACCAATTGATCCCAGAGACTCTCCGGTAAGAGAAAAAATCTGAATCCGGTCATTCTGATAATCGACGACATACAGCTTGCCATTTTTTACTGCCATGTGCATTGGCCGCCCCAGTTCGCCGGGCCCGTCTCCTACCTGTCCGAAAGAGAGTCGAAACTGACCGTTCAGGTCAAAAACCTGGATGCGATGATTCCCGGCGTCACTGATGAAAACCTGATTGTCGGCGATGGCAATGCCGATCGGATTCTGGAATTCACCGGGTCCGCTGCCCGATTCCCCCCAGGCGAGTACAGCGCGATAGGGAGCTTCCTGCGGGTTGGGAAACCACTGGCGGATTGTCGGAACAGCCACGGCTGTGAGCAGCACGCTGGCGATGATTATCGGAACGGAACGCTTTCTCCACACAGGTCATTATCCCCTAAAAGTTGCGCCGGAAACTCAAGGTCAAGATAAAGTCGTTTTCCAGCGCATTCCCGTTAAGGTTCTGAATAAGCGGAATCTGCACCGCCGATTCAAGGACTGTCCGTTTCGTCACCCATTGAATTCCCGGTGCCAGGTAGAGGGTTGCACCACCCGAATCGGGATCATCATGACCATCGACAGCATTATGACCCTGCCAGATCAGGTTGCTCTCCAGCACGCCATAAAGAAAGGCCGGAACTCCTGATCCCAGTTCGCGCGGCCATATTCGATGTTGATATGAGAGATCAAAACGGACCAGATCACCAAACTCGAAGTTATTTGCTGCCGTATTAAACTTATAGGATATCGCCACATCAATCTGTCGCTCCAAAGTCTGCCAGGTGGATACGACCCCAAGCAGAGGATCCCAAGAGCCAGAGCCGAGTTGTAACGTCTGGGGCAGACGACCCAGAGAATCCTTCTCTCCATCCTCCCCGGTCGGAGTTTCAAGGCCAGCAAAGGGGGCGATGCGGAAGGTCTGCCCCGGTCGGTCCTGCTGAAAAACCGTGTAACGAGCCAGAAAGGTGGTATCACCAAACCCTGAAACCTCTCGTCTGCGCCTGCCCACAGCGGTATTGACCTCCAGTTCCTTGTTCAGGTAAGGGAGAATGCCGAACAGTGCCCATTTTTCGGTCAGCCCATAGACACCGACCAGCGGCACCATCGCTACCGTCAGATCGCGATCTTCGGGGCCGTCATCCGACGCAGTTAAATATTTGAATTGAGCGCGAAAGATCCCTTCTCCCTGGGCAACCGGCAGGGCGGTATTGAAGGTGATGGGGGCAGCAAAAGCTGGGAGGGCTAGAAACGTCAGTAGCAAAAGCGGAACCACTGGCTGCAAGCCTTGTTGGATGAAGCCGAACCATTTCGCTTGGCGAGTGCGTTTCATGGCATGATCTCCTTGACCGTTTCTAGCGTCAGCAGCGGCAGATTTGACTGGACCTCAGAGAGGGTTCCGGAAAAACTCGCCACGGTTCCAGAGATCACCAGATCCAGCAAATACGGCTTAAGCTGTGAAGACAGCTTGATCAATTGGAGAGTCAGAGTCGAGTTGCGCACGTCGAGCAACAGATTTTCATGGTCTTCCTTCACTGTTCCGACGACTGATATCCTCAGCAGTCCAGGCGTAAATCCGGCGGCCCTGACAGCCTTGCCGATCTGAGCGATATCAATCGACTTACCATCTTCGGCAACCAGAGTGGCGGTGCCGTTTTTCATATCCACCACGACTTCGTCTGTGCCATTGACTGTTTTGAGTTTTTTCTCAACCCCAAAGGCGCAGAAGGGGCAGGACATTCCGTCTACGGAGATCACAGCTTGGGTGACTTCGGCTACCCCTGTCAGCGGCAACATAACAAACAATGCCACCAAGAGAGTTTTAAGTGTTCGCCATCCCATTGTACCTTTCTCCTTTATCTCTCGGTTTAAGATTTGCCTGTTTCGAGGGCCAATATTCGGCGGCATCCTCAGGGTCCGATGAGTCTCGACCATCTTCCTCCATATCATCCAAGACCCCCAGAATCGTACATTCACTCAGTGGCCCCCGGCTCTGACACGTCTCGGTCAGTTGTCGCAGGGCCTCTTCCATCCTCTCCAGATCCTTCTGTTTCTGGCGGATATCAGCTAGTCTGGCCTCTGCTCGCGCCTTGATCTCGCGACAACTCGTCCCTGGAGCTACCCGTAGATCGAGCAGCTCACCAATCTCCTGCAGGGAGAATCCGAGCTCCTTGGCGCGACGGATAAAGCGGACCTTTCGTACCGTTTCAGCCGAGTATTTCCGGAAGCCTGATTCGGGGTGGGGCGGCTGTTCAATCAGTCCACGACGTTGATAGAATTTGATTGTTTCTACCTGCACCCCGTACTTTCGGGCCAGCTGGCCAATGGTCAACCCATTCATGGCGTTATCTCTTTGCTTATATACATAATAAAGGCGGTACCATAGTACCGAGTCAAGAGACTGTCCTCATGATGGGCCAGCTTGATATCATCAAAGCTCAAAGAAAGAATGAAACATGTACAGAAACGGGATGATGGGCGGGTACGGCTGGATCTTTATGCTCATATTCTGGGCCGCGGCAATATTCGGAGCCATTTATCTGGTTTGATTGATCTCAGCCAAAGGGCATGCGGCTCCACCCGGTAGCTCCGAACAGACGCCGCTCGATATCCTCATAAATCACTATGCTCGAGGAGAGGTGGGCGAAGAGGAATACCACCGAATGAAAAAAGAGCTGGAGGAATAGACCGGAACGGCAACAGGTTTTTCCTCTGCTGTTCCGGTTCTAATGCTTGTCTTGTTCAATAAGCCACATAGACATCCGACTTCTCGAGGACCTCCACCATTTTCTTCAAACCGATGGGTGTTACCGCCTGCTCGATCTGGTCCTCACCGATCTTGTAGAGCAGCATCATCGTCCGATTGGCGTAGAGCTCGACCCCCTTTTGCCCAAGAAACCGTATGTACTCGCCGTAATCATTCGGCACTTCACCCAAGGGTATCCCCAACTGGGTCACCAACGACTTACGTTCTCGTTCCGGCAATGCCGCCTTGTCGAGGGGTGTTTTGGCACCACCGAACAGACCACCCTTTTTGAGCGCAGTGACCCCGCTGGCATCAAACAGAATCCTCACCTGATAACCTTCGGCCAGAGCGGCCCAGGCCACATTCGGCACCGCACAGATCTGGGCATCATCCAGACTCAGCGAAGTCTTGGCATGAATGAGAAAGATTTTCCCGTCACCGACACCGGCAAAAACAGGGCTGCCGAGAATCAGCATTACGACCAGCAAAAGCAGGATTCTTTTCATCGGAACTCTCCTTTCTTGCTTTTATCAACGCTCAGCGGCGCGCCATTGCAGGTAGGCCCTGATTGTCACCAGAATGAGTACTGCCAGCACCGGCAGGAGCAGAAAATCAAGGTAAGGGGTCACAAAGCTCAGACCCGCCAACCCCAACCCGATCACCAGCAGCGGCGTGAAACAGCAAAGGGCACCCAGGCCGGTACCGACCAGGGCAGCGATAAAACGTTTGCGGAATCGGGCGCGTGCAACCATCATTGTGCCTCCAGCTGAATGGGAGGACAGGGGATATCGCCATAAGAACAGAACACACAGCAGTCACCCGCCTGCGGCTTGAGCAGCTGGCCGCAGCCGCTGCACTGATGGAAAAACTGACAGGCATCGGTCGGCATGATCAGTGTTTCGGCCTGACCACAATCTGGACAGGTCAAGGTCGATTCAGTCTGTATCCCTGCCCCCATAACTCAACTCCTTTTTCGCTACGTCCACAACACGGCGGACGTCATTGACACATCATCTGCCTTCCGGATGTTTATCAGTACACTGACAAGTGCCTTCTTTTTTCGCCACAACGATCTGTTCGAGAATGACAGAATGCCCGGCATGTCGCACAAGATCGTTACGGATATCCTCTTCGGTGTGTTCAAAACAGTAGCAGAGGTATTTTTTCATCCCTCAAATCTCCTCGGCCAGATTGGCCAGTATCGGGCAGGTCTCCGCACCCCTCTCACATTCGGTCACCAGCAGCCCAAGCGCATCGGTCATCTTCTGCAATGCGGAAATCCGTTCGTTCAGGTCGTTGATCTTCCGCTGTGCCCTGTGACGTACATCTTCACAGCTGACCTGCTCTCCAAAATAAAACCCCAAGAGCTCGCGAATTTCGCGCAGCGAGAAACCGATCTTTTTAGCCCGAACGATAAAATGCAACCGACGCAGCGTTTCCTCCGGATAACTTCGGAACCCGTCGATTGGCCTGAGCGGCTGCTCTATCAGCCCCTGACGCTCGTAAAAACGGATGGTTTCAATTCCAATTCCGACTACCGCGGCTACCTTGCCGATGGTCTGTTCCGCCATGGACACCTCCTATACCTGAAGTCTACCAACCGTACCATAGTACAGAGTCAAGTCTGTCTTATCTGTTAGAATGATCAAAATAGTTTCGGTCAATCCTGCTGTTTAGAGAAAGGTGATCAGCGTGGAATATGTCTTTAAAAAGAAAATGAATATTTCATTCGAACTGGCAATTGAACGGGTCAGCGAAGAATTGAAAAAAGAGGGGTTCGGAATTTTAACTGAAATCGATATCAAAACGACGCTCAAAAAGAAAATTGACGTCGATTTCCGCAACTATCGGATTCTCGGCGCCTGCAACCCGACTTTTGCCCATAAGGCGCTACTGGCAGAACCCTGGATCGGCAGCATGCTGCCCTGTAATGTCATTGTGCAGGAATTTGACAACGGTGATGTTGAAGTGGGGGCTATCAACCCGATCGCTTCGATGCAGGCGGTTGAGAACCCTGCATTGGGTGAGATTGCCGAAATTATTCAGGGAAAAATGCAGACCGTCATCGATAACCTCTGACAAAAAGAGCCCGCCTCCCGGAAGATCCGAGGGGTGGGCTTTTCATTCAATTTGAGACTGTTGTTTCTCAGGCTGCCGCTTTTTCCGCACCCTTCTTCTTGAGCATATAGTAGAGGACCGGCACCGCCATCCGGCTGAAAAGGAGCGATGCAATCTCACCAAACATCAGGGCAATTGCCAGCCCCTGAAAGATCGGGTCGGCAAGGATAACCGATGCACCAACCACCACCGCCATCGCGGTCAACAGCATCGGCCGAAAACGTACCGCGCCAGCTTCGACAACCGCTTCGCGCAAGGGTAATCCGTGGCTCATCCGCAGTTCGATGAAATCGATCAAAATGATCGAGTTACGAATGACAATCCCGGCACCGGCCATAAACCCGATCATTGAGGTCGCGGTAAAAAAAGCTCCCAGCGCCCAGTGCGCAGGAAGCACACCGATCAGGGTAAAGGGGATCGCTGCCATCACCACCAGCGGGGTAAAGTAGTCCTTGAACCAGCCGACCATCAGTACGTAGATCAGGATCATCACCACCGCAAAGGCCAGCCCGAGATCGCGAAAGACCTCAAGGGTAATATGCCACTCGCCGTCCCATTTGATGGATGGCTCCTCAGTATGAAACGGTTGGTTGAGATTGAAAACTTCGATCTCAGCCTCTTGACCACCGAAATCAGTCCCCTTGAGTTCTGCCAACCTGCGGTTGATATCAAGGATCGCATAGACCGGGCTTTCGACGCTCCCCGCCACATCCGCTGTAACATAGATCACCGGTTTGAGGTTTTTGCGATAAATCGACTGTTCAACCGATTGTTCCGTAACCTTCACCAATTCGCGTAGTGGAACCAGAGAGGCCTGTGGATCGGTGCTTGAGCGCAACGAAATATTCAGCAAACCATCGACCCGTGCCCGCAATCGTGCGGGCAGTTGCAGGACAATATCGATCTCTTCTTTGTCGGTCGGCTGGTGAAACAGATCAATCGACAACCCCTGGGTCGCCATCTGCAAGGTACGAGCGATCTCGCCTTCACTGATGCCGTTGAGTGCCGCTTTTTCCTTGTCAACCTTCAGCACCAGACGCTTGCGGTCAGCCTCGCGGTACCAGTCGATATCGACCACCCCTTCGGTAGCGTCGAAGATCTCCTTGACCTGCTGCGCCAATTTGACCCGCTGCGCATCACTGGCTCCATATATTTCCGCGACTATAGTCTGCAGAACCGGCGGGCCGGGTGGGACCTCGGCGACCGCAACCGTCGCGCCATATTTTTCGGCGATCCGGGCGATTTCAGGCCTCATCCGTACGGCAATCGCATGGCTCTGCAAACTGCGTTGATCCTTGGGTTTCAAATTGACCTGGATATCGGCCATCGTCGGACCCTGACGCATAAAATAGTGTCGGACCAAACCGTTAAAATTATAGGGCGAAGCCACACCGGCATAAATCTGATAATCGGTGGTCGCGGTATCCTTGCTCACCACCTCGGCCATCTCACGCGCCACCAGACTGGTCTGTTCCAGAGTTGAGCCCTCGGGCATATTGAGAATCACCTGAAACTCACTCTTATTGTCGAAGGGCAACATCTTGACTTTGACCAGGCCGAAATAGACCATTGAGCAACTGGCCAGCAGCAGGATAATTATGCCGCTGAAAAAAACCGCGCGCCAGAAACCGCTGGCCAACAACGGATCCATGACCCGGTGGTAGAGCCGGGTGAAAAAGTCATCCGGCGCATGGTCATGATCCCTGGCGGAATCGCCTTCTTCGCCGTCCGCAGCTTGCTCTCTGCGCAGCAGCTTAACTGCAGCCCAGGGGGTCACCGTAAAAGCGATTATCATCGAAAAAATCATCGCCACCGACGACCCGATTGGAATCGGCCGCATATAGGGGCCCATCAATCCACCGACAAAGGCCATCGGCAGAATTGCGGCAATAACTGCCAGGGTTGCGAGGATCGTCGGATTTCCAACCTCGGCCACTGCTTCAACAGCGATCGTTATCGACGACTTATTGTGCGCACCGGGCAAGCGCATGTGGCGCACGATATTTTCAACCACCACAATCGCGTCATCGACCAGAATTCCGATCGAAAAAATCAGCGCAAACAGGGTGATCCGATTCAGGGTATAACCGTAGAGATAGAAGACCAACAGGGTCAGGGCCAGGGTTGAGGGGATGGCCAGCATGACGACCAGAGATTCTCGCCAGCCGAGGAAAAGGAGAATCAGCAGCGCAACACCAAAGACCGCAATCCCCATGTGAAATAGCAGCTCATTCGACTTATCGGCTGCAGTTTCACCGTAATTTCGGGTGACGCTGACCTCGATATCTGCCGGGATGAGAGATCCTTTGAGTCTATCTATCTTGGCCAATACTTCGTCAACAACATTAATCGCATTGGCACCGGGCCGCTTGGCCACCGACAGGGTGACCGCAGCCTCTTCCTGCTGACCCGGCTCACCGAAGAAGACATAATTATCCGCTTCCTGCGGACCGTCGAGAATCCGGGCGACATCGGCAAGATAGACCGGGTGGCCACCATAAACACCAACCACGATTCGACCGATCTCCTCGGCACTACTGAGGAAACTGCCAGTCTGTAGCAGAATTTGCTGATTGAGGGATTCGAGCTTGCCGGTATAACTCTGGCTGTTGGCCTGCTTAAGCACCGGGATCAACTGGTTGGGAGTCAGGTTCCGTGCTGCCAGCAGCAGCGGGTCGAATTCGATCCGCACCTGGCGTTTGGTGCCACCGATCAGGGTCGTTTCGGCGACATTGAAAATATTCTTGATTTCATCATCAACCTGAGCTGCCAGCCGCCGCAGGATATAATGATCATATTTGTCGCTGTGAAAGGTCAGGGCCAGAATCGGCACATCGTCAATGGTATGAGGCTTGATTAGTGGCGGTGAAACACCGAGCGGTATCCGGTCAAAATTGGTCGCAAGTTTCTGGTTAAGTCGGACAATCGAGGTTTCAAGATCCTCGCCGACATAAAAACGGACCACCAGCAGGCTCTGTCCCGCCATCGAGGTCGAATAGACATATTCAACCCCCGGCAGTTCGTAGAGCAACTTTTCCATCGGAATCGAAAGCCGCTGTTCGACTTCGGCGGGCGTAGCACCGGCCATACTGACCATAACATCGATCATCGGCACCTTGATCTGCGGCTCTTCTTCGCGTGGCAGCATGGTGATTGCCATGAATCCAAGCAGCAGCGAGACGATAATCGCCAGCGGTGTCAACCGCGAATTGACGAATGCGGCGGCCAGCCGTCCGGCAAATCCAGGATTATCCATGATCGACTTTTTCATTGGGTCAGACCTGCCTCGACAACTTCAAGCGGCTGACCGTCGAGTAGCAGACCCTCGGTCGCGATAACGATCTGATCTCCCGCCCGTAATCCGGAGAGAATCTCAACCCGATCAGCATAGCTTGAGCCACTGCGTACCAGGCGCATGCGCGCCACCCCCTGGTCGGCAACAAAAACCTGTTCCATCTGCCCATTCTGATGCAAAGCCGCCTTTGGGATCAACAAGGTCTGTGCCCCTTTATCGGCCAACGATACCCGAGCAAACTGACCACTGCGCAGGAGCGGGTTATCAGACAGCGTCAGCTTGACCTGGGTGCTGCGTGAAACCGGATCGACGGTCGGTGAAATTTCGCTGATCTGTGCTTCGGTAGACAAACCAACCGCGGGCACGTTTACCAGAAGAAGACTATCGAGGCGTAGCCCCTGCGCCAAAGCCTCTGGAATCTGTACCAGAACCTCGAGGGCCGCGGAGTTCTCCAATTTGAGCAGCGCGCTGCCGGGAGAGGCCAGATCTCCGACTTCGACCAGTTTATGGGTAATCGTGGCAGCGAAGGGCGCCCGGATCCGAGTATAGTCGTGCATCGCTTTTGCTTCGCGGTAGGCTGCCTCGCTGATCTGCACCAGCTCTGTCAGGGTTTTGACCTTCTCCCTGGTTGAGGCGTTGACCTGCTGCAGCTTGGTTTCACGCTCAAGATTGCGCCTGGCTTGCGAGAGCTGAGTTTCGGCCTGGCGGACCCTGGCGCTGATTTCAGCGGCACGAACCCGCACCAGCAGATCGCCCTTTTTAACCCTTGAACCGACAGCCACCGGCATCTCGACCACCTGACCGCTCACACGGGCCGAAATCAGGGCCTGCTCGGTCGCCTGAAGCGTTCCGGCAACTTCAACCTGAAAAGGCACTTCACTCAGCGATAGAGTTTCAACCTGCACCCGTACTTGCGGCAGACTTGAAATAACAGTCTTTCCAGCGGGCTCACTGCAACCAGCAACTCCGAGCAAAAGAAGAAGAGACCAGAGAATAAATATTTTTTGTTTCGGCAGTATCATTGCGTCTCCACTGAAGAGGTCAAATTTGAAGAAAATTGTGGTAGCCCGACCGCGCGCCGTAAATCAGCAATCGCTATTTGCACGGCAGAGGTCGCAACGGCATACCGCACGCGAGCATCGGTAAGCCGCGATTCAATATCAATCAGATCGGAGGCCAGAATCACCCCTTCCTTAAACCGGGCACGACTCAACTGTTCGCTCTCAAGTGCCTGCTCAACCATCTTCTTAGTGACCAGTTTCCGTTGTTGAGCCTGACTCAACGCCAACTCAGCCTGTTTGAGCTCAAGGTTAAGCGCCAGCTCCAGTTTCCTCAGCTCAGCCCGTAAAGTTCCGAGTCGAGCCTCGGCCTGAGAAATATCTGCTGCGGAACTATGACCATCAAAAAGCTTAAAGTTCAGGTTGAGACCAGCGGTCCAGGAATCTCCATTGCCATCCAAGATCGTCCCATGATCAAACTGATAAGAAGCAAACCCGTCAACCGTTGGTCGTCTGCTCCCCCGCGCACCACTCAACTTTGCTTCAGCGACCCGTAATGCTGCTCGCATCCGCCGTAATTCTGGGCGTTGCGCAGGACTGCGGATCTCCGGCGGGACAGGACTCGACTGTGAGATGGTTACAAGCTTGACATCACCAGCGGATAAACCGAGCAGTGTCAAAAAGATCTGCTTTGAAAGTTCGAGGTTATGTGAAGCCTGAATTTGACTTTCGAGGATTCGCGATTCCTGAACTTCGAGATTCAAAAGATCGATCTTGAGCAGATCCCCCGCAGCGTAGCGCGCATGCGCCACGTCCAGCGCAGAGCGGATCGCATCCAGCGCTACCTGCTGAGCTTGATCGACAGTTTCTGCCTCAACAATCCGTTGAAAGCTGCGGAAAGCTTCAAAGCCTAATTGTAGTTGAACCGATTCCCGTTCTGCGCTGGAAAGATCAACCCCGGCTCCGGCAGCATCTCTACGGGCTGTATCCTGACCACCATTGTAGAAGCGATATTGTGCTCCGATACTTAGATTTAAATTATCGGTGCGCCCCGGGTCGTTGAAATCGATCCCGGGAGTGAACTGACCCTGATTGAGGATATTCCCAAAAGAGTGGATTGGATTATTGGTCTGGCTATAGCTGCCACTCAAACCAAGCTGCGGGTAAAAACTTGCTGATGATTTGCTCAGCAAGGCCTCTGCTTCGAGCATCCGTTGGCTGGCCACCAGACTATCCGGATTGTTCCCCAGCACAAACTCGACAGCCTTGCGCGCCGTCCATTCTTCGGGAACCGGCATCTCGGCAGACTGGCTCCATCCTACGGGGAAAACAGCTAACAGCAGAAATATTAGTAATAGTCGTTTCATGCTTTCAAATCTTTCTCAGTACGAAAAAGCGGGGACTCAATAAATATACTCGCAAATTACTCTTTTGCAGCAAAAGAACCATTAGTTACTAACTATATGAATAATACGATATATCACTATCAACAACAAAAAACAACCCCCTTGCGAGCGCTAAACAGTTCCCCATAAAATAAATCTGATGTTTATTGTCAGGCTTTGACCTGGATCATGTTTTTCGGCGTTGAAAGCCATTAGTCTGACACCATCAACGGCAAGCAAAGGAGAAACAAAATATGAATCTGCCTGCAGAGATCGGCGAACAGGCCATCAACCAAGTCATCGAAACCCACCCGAGAATCGGCGAGATTCTCGACCAATACGAAATCGGCTGCGTTACTTGCGGGGTCGGTATCTGTCTGGTCAAGGACGTAGTCAGTATCCACGCGCTGGGTGATGAAATCGAAACGAAAATCGAACAAGAAATTCTCGAGTATCTGAATAATTAATAAAAGGAGTAACGCCATGAGTAAACTCGCTTGCGGCTGCCCAGGCAGCCAGGTCCGTACCGTAGAAGCCCCACAAACAGAAGTCGAAGAAACTACCGGCCGCCTGCAATCTGAACTGCGTCAATGGCCAACCCAACTCCATCTGGTTCCACCATCTGCCCCTTGGCTGCAAGATGCCCATCTGCTGATCGCCGCCGACTGCGCACCCTTTGCCTACGCTGAATATCATCGGGATTTTATCAAGGGAAAAGTGCTGGTCAACGCCTGCCCCAAACTGGACGACACCAGTTCCTATGTCGAAAAACTGACCTCGATGTTGCGTGATAATGAAATCAAGTCGCTGACCGTCACCATCATGGAAGTCCCCTGCTGCCGCGGTATGGCGATGATGGCTGAGCAGGCCCTGAAACAGTCGGGCAAGGATATCCCTTTGGAGATTGCAGTGATCGGGATCAACGGCGAAAGGAAATCGTAAAATGGCTGAGAACGTCACTCAAATGCTGATGGACGAACATCAGCTTATCCTGCGTATGATCTCCCTGGTCGAGAAGAATACCGAACTTCTCGAAGCGGGGCAGTTTCGCAACTGGCAGTTCTACCTCGATGCTGTCGATTTCATTCGTAACTATGCCGATAGTTTCCACCACGCCAAGGAAGAGGATGTACTCTTTATCGAGCTGGTCAACAATGGTATGCCGGCTAAAAGTTCACCGATAGAAGCGATGCTGATGGAACATGATGAGGGCCGAGCCCACGTCAAAGCCATGGAAGAAGCGGCACAAAAGGCGTTGGATGGTGTAACAGGTCAGATTCCAGAGATCGGCGCACATGCTCGCGGTTATGCCGCGCTGTTGCGCGGACATATCGATAAGGAAGATTCCATCCTCTACCCCCTGGCCGAACGGGTACTGCCAGCCGAGGTGCGCGAGCGGATGCTCGATGCCTACACGAAAGCCGAAGCAAAGAAACCTGATCTGGAAGCCCGCTATTTGAAGATGGTTGAGGAGTATGAACGTCAGGCGGCGGCCTGATCAAAAGTCCCGACTCTCACCACCCAATAAAGCCCCGGCAATCTGTCGGGGCTTTTCGTTTAAGACCTTGTAAAACATTGAAAATACGTCCAAATTCTGCAGAAAAGTTCTCTTTAGAATATAATGTCAGATCAACTCTATAGGTCCTGACCATCAGTGGTCTCACTCTTTGACACGCTGACCTGCATCGCCGGGGATCAAAGGGATAACTTTAAGGCGATAAATGAACTGAAATGGGCCTGGTTTTCCCTGTCCTAGGTGGTAATGTGCGCCAGTGCCATCGGTATGCTCTGGTCTTTCAGGAGAAAAAAATGGTTCTGATCCGGCAGCTGCTGCTCATATTTCTGATATTAATCTCAGCGACTCCGGTGCTGGCGATCAATGCGACGCCGGTAGTTCCTGTCGAAAAAGAGGTTAGTACGCCGTCCATTCCGAGTCTCAGTGACCTGGGACCGAGACAGTTGCAACTTGTTGACTTTATTGAAAATTCAACGCGGCAACTCTCCCAGATGACAGAGTTCAAAATCGTACAGGACAAGCATCAAAAACTCGTGGGTCAGCTAAAGGAGCTACAGCAGCAAGTCGCTACACTAGGTGATCCGACAGGCTGGTATGTCGATCGACTTTCTCAAGTCAACATCCAATTTCGACAGATGCGCAAGGGGTTTGAAGATCTCCAGAAGGACTTAACCGCCCGCCAACAAGGACTTGAAGGAATCCAGAATCGACTTCAGGAAGAAGACACTTTCTGGCAAAACTGGGCTAAGAGCCTCAAGAAAAAAGGGGTCACCGTCCCCGACAAAACAGTCCGGCAGATAAAAAAAGACCTCTCTAGACTACAAGCTACTCTTAAAAAAGCGGCCACTTCCATACTTGGCCTGCAGGAAAAGATCGGAAGCGACCAACAGGTCATAGTCGGAGAAATCGAAAGGTTCGAGAGCGCCCTCATCCAGATCCGCAAAGAGACTTTTCGAAAAAACAGCTTCTCTTTTTTCACATCAGAATTTTATGCGCAACTCACGTTGCAATTATGGCAACAGGCCCAGGCCGGACTTATTGCCACCCTGACCATCGACCTGAATTACCTGAAAAACTTTGACTGGCTTCTGAGCGTGATGGTCCTGACGCTGTTCCTTTGCGCGGCGGTGATTCTCCACTACCGAGGTCATTTTCAGACAAACGAGGACTGGCAATTCGTTCTGGCACACCCCTGGGCAACCGCATGTTTTGCCGTAGTTGTCGGTTTTACTCCTCTCTTTGCGGCCCCTCCGGAACTCTTCCGCTTTTCTCTGATGACTTGTGGAGTGATCGCGGTAACCATACTCGCTGTTTCACTGATGGAAAATCGCCGCCAGGCACGTATCCTGATGCTCGCTGCACTGCTGCTGTTGACGACCACTGCCTTCCGACTGATTGCCCTGCCACAGCCATACTATCGTCTTTATATCGCGCTGCTTGCGCTGTCCATGATCCCGGTTCTGATCTGGCAGGGCAATGTATCCCTTCAAACTCGCGGCATAAAAGCTGGACGCTTTTATCGTCTGGTTTTGCGAATTGCGACCATTGTGCTCTTGGTCTCACTGGTCGGTCAAATTAGCGGCTACATGAATTTTTCTTTCTGGCTGCTGCAATCCACCTTCGAAACTGGAATGGTCATGCTCTTTGCTCACATGGCGATGCGTCTCGGCAACGGGGGAATTATTTTCTTCCTCAGCAACGAAAAATGGGCGCAAAAAAACTTTTTCAAAAAATTTGCCAATGAATTTTCTCTCCGTCTCGAAAAGATCCTGCGCGTGATCGTGGTGGTATACAGCCTTTTCTACCTGCTGCCCGTCTGGAGAATTTTTGCGACAATGGGAGATGCCTGGAATTTTTTCGAAAAGTTCGCCGTCCAGCTTGGGGCGCAAAGCATCACCTTGCGCATGGTGTTGCTGGCACTGATTTCATTCTACCTGGCGATGCAGATCTCCTGGCTACTGCAGGCGATGAGTGAAACCCAAGTCTTTTATCGTAAGTCCGTAGATCGCGGTGTGCGCGACGCGATCAAAAAGCTGATTCACTACGCAATGGTCTTGATCGGATTTCTGTTCGTTCTCAGCAGTCTGGGAATGAGTCTACAGAATTTTGTTGTCGTATTGGGCGCTCTGGGTGTCGGTATCGGATTCGGCCTACAGGATATCGTCAACAATTTTTTATCCGGGCTAATTCTACTTTTCGAACGGCCGGTCAAGATTGGTGATGCAATCCTGATCGATGGGGAATATGGCACTGTAGTCAAAATCGGTCTTCGCTCTACCGTGGTCGAGACCCTTGATCAAGCGGAATTGATCGTGCCAAACGCACAGATTATTTCGCAGAAGGTCACTAACTGGACCCTGTCAAACCGTCGAGTGCGCCTCGTAGTTCCTGTCGGCGTTGCCTACGGAAGCGACATTGAAAAGGTTATGTCGATTCTGGCCGAGGCGGGCGAGACCCCCCCGGACGTTCTTGACGAGCCGCCACCCTCGCCGATATTTATCGCTTTCGGGGACAGTTCGCTCGATTTTGAACTGCGGATCTGGATTCCGAATGTGGACGCAAGGCCAAGGGTCAAAAGTGAACTGCTGAGAGGCATCGACCAGCAGTTCCGAAAAGCCGAGGTGGAGATCCCCTTCCCTCAACACGACCTGCATCTGCGCAGTGTCGATGGCAAGGTCATGAAGCAGGTACTGAAAGACAATCCCGCAGAAGCTGATTAAGTTTTACTGTGGATAGCTTGCTTATTCTTCACCCGGGCGGCAGGATAGCGAGACCTTCAACCCTGAGATATATTCTGTCGTGGCTAATTTCTTCTTCTACAGTGCAACCGTTCTGATCTGGGGCTCAACCTGGCTGGCGATCAAGTTTCAGCTTGGCAATATCGAGCCAGTGGTCTCGGTCACCTGGCGCTTCGGGCTAGCGGCACTACTGCTGATCGGTTTCTGTCTGCTCAGACGACTACCACTGCGTTTTAGCGCCCGTGATCAACTATTCATCGCCCTGCAGGGGATCTGCCTCTTTGCCCTGAATTACCTGCTCTTCTATCTCGCCGAGCTGCGCATCACCAGTGGTCTGGCGGCGGTGGTCTTTTCAACCATCGTGATAATGAACATAATAAATGGACGGATTTTCCTCGGTACACCACTGGAGTGGCGGGTCCTGTTGGGAGGGGGATTCGGGCTATTCGGCCTGGCCCTGCTTTTCTGGCCAGAACTTGTCGCAGTCAATTTCAGCGGCACAGTCGTCACTGGGCTGCTGCTCTGCTTCGTTGCCACTTATCTTGCCTCGATCGGCAATATCCTCTCCGCTCGTAATCAACGTGAAGGACTACCGATCATCCAGACCAATGCCTATGGCATGAGCTACGGCGCACTCTGTATGTTACTGATCGCTTTGTTGAGTGGTGCTCCTTTACAAATTGATACCAGCCCGGCCTATCTAATCTCGCTGATCTACCTGGCAATATTCGGTTCGATCATCGCGTTCGGTTGTTATCTCAGCCTGATCGGCCGAATCGGTGCAGGCCGCGCTGCTTACGCCACCCTACTCTTCCCACTGGTGGCCCTGCTACTTTCAGCCATCTGGGAAGATTACCGCTGGACACTCTCTGCAGTCGGTGGCATGTTGCTGATTGCTGGTGGCAACTGGCTTGCGATCGTAAAAAAGCCGGCAGCAAAAATATAAGGTTTATACCTATTGGACGCGAACAACAAAACTCCCCAAACACGAATTCAACGACCACTCTCAAGTTCTCTGACTCACCCGCTGCATTATCTATATTTCCCAGAGTGAAGGTGCGTGGCTTTGGAATTTCATCCTAATCATTACATGGGATCAACGGCAGGGGAGAACAGAGCTTTTATCGGCGGATGAATGGGCGGATGGATGGGCGGATAGTATCGAGTAATTCAAAAAACGATTGATTCAGACTCAAAAATTGTTCAGAGGCTCAATATTCTGAAACATATAACGGATCCTATCAAGGGAATCCTCGATGGCAAAAGGAATTGAGCGGGCAAAGGTATCCAGCAGAACCAAGGCGTTGATTGTGGAGTCTTCTTCACTGGAATGTCTCAGACGGCGGGCCATGAAACGATTGACAATATTCACCTGATTGTAGATATCTACCAGTCCTTTCAATTCCAGATCCGCATCACGACCCTGCTTGTTGACAAAATACTGGCTCACCAGGTACATCGAAACGGCACGATAGGTGGTTTCCTCGGTATTTGAGAGAGGCAGATGGAAGCGGGCCATCGGACGAAAAAAACTGGTGCGAGGACAGCCACTGGTCGCCAGTATCAGTCCCATAATGGAACTGATACCCCGTTGGGCACTGGTGTAATAGGAGGTTTTTCGCTCCGGAGTGATCACCTCAATATCAATTTTCTCACAGGATAGCAGCTTGCTGCAATTATCCACCAACCTGACCAGATTAGCAGCAGCGGGGCAATAGGGGTGCTCAGCTATATCCAAAAGGCAGTTGGAACACTTTTCGTGGTCGAGGCAGGTCCAGTCCGGCAGCTTGTCTGGCAGGTTCCCCTGCAACAACAGAGTCTCGGAATCCAGAGTAAGAACATAATTCTCTTCAATTCCGTTCTTGTGAAGGAAACGATATTCAAATTTTAAGGATTCCATGGACGAGCTCACCAGTGTCTAGCGGATTTAAAAGACAGATGAGCAAGAGTGCTTTAGGTGTGCATATCTTGTCAACCTTTTGAAAACCTTCCAAGCAGGAGAGTTCTTTCTCAGGGGGACTCCTCATTATCAACAGAGTTTGATCTGAAAACATAGAGGAATAACCCCCGCAAACGTTCAATTCTTTTACGCGTGATCTTCTTCTCGCTCGCTGTCAAGTTTGTAGTCTGCTCGAGGAGAAGATCACAACGTTCAACCAGCGCCCCAAGTTCAACCGGTGAAAGTTCCATCGCCTGTCGTGTCTGCCCGCTCAGATAGGCGAACTCATCCGCCATCTCTCCTTCGAGGGCACTAACCGTTGTCAGCCCCAACAGCATTCCGCCAAAGATCAAAATGACAATCAACCAACCATTCTTCATCGTCTCATTCCCGGATGGCAACGCTCACAGGCATCCATAGGAAACGCAACCTTCATATGGCAAAAGCCGCAAAACTCCCCCTTTAAAATACGATCCATTGAAAAATGTTCGGTGGTTTTCTGTTTGATATTAAACAGGTCGGGATGGCAAGTATCACAGTCAACCCACTGGTTGTGTTCCTTATGCGAAAAGATTGCCGGCGGGATACGACCCCAAGCCGCCTCGAGCTTCAACTCTCTATCGAAGCTAGCATCTGGTGGTTCTTCGTTGATAAACCGTTTCGGTTGCACTTGGCCGCGCCGCATCATATCAGACCAGTCGACCTGATTGCCAAATTCGTCGGGGGGCAGATCCTGAATAAATGAGCGGAAATCATCACTCCGAAAACTGATATCACCGTTATGGCAAACGGCACAATTTTCCTGTGGCCCGAACGCCAGCTTGCCATTGTGACAAGCACCACAATAACGCCCATCCTTTATATCGTCACAGCCAATCTCGGTCACACCAACAGCCATATCGAATTCAAGTTCGGTATGACAAACCCGGCAGGTGTAACGGGTACGGTGGGTCCAATGTGAAAAAGAGACCGGTTTAACACCATGTTTGCTCGCACTACGGTCGATCAAAAGGTTCCCATAGAGATCAGGGCTCGGTAATTCCGGCAGATTATATGCGACTGCACCGGCCTGCTGTTGCCAACCCAGGGTGCAGATCACTAACAACAGAAAAAGAGCTACTGTACCTTTTCGGTATGGCATCGCTGGCACCCCTGGAGCGGAAAAGCAACAGAGCCGTGGCAGACCCCGCAATACTTGTTGTCAAAGATTTCGATCATCGTGTACCTGGTTGAACCCTTCTTAACCCCGACAAAAATGTCGGGATGACAGGTTTCACAACCGTTCCAATCGGTATGTTTACGATGTGAAAAAATGATATCCGGCATCCCCTCTACCTTTGCATCTAAAGCAAAATCCTTCTGGATCGGCATCGGTGAACTTTTCACAGAAATCCCCTCAAGGTAATCGATCGGCTTGATCAGACCATCGGTTTCAGCCTGTTCCCAGTTGACCTTATTACCAAAACGCTCAGAAGGCAGATTTTTTGTAAAGGCATAAAAATCCGATTTTCGTTGCGGATCTTTTGCAGGCAGGTGACAACGTTGACAGCGTACAGCTTCCGTCTGTTTTTTAGCGGGATCACAGGCCGCAAAGATTGCTCGATCCTGGTAACGGGATTTACCGTTGTGACAACTACCACAATAAAAGCCCTGCATATTATCCGCAGCGCTTATTTCGGTAGCGTTGGACTTCATCTCAAAAGCGATATCAACGTGGCAGAGACGACAGGTGTACTTGCTGCGGTGGGTCCAGTGGTCAAAGGTTACAGGAGAGAGCCCCGAACTGGTCGAGAAATTATTGATGACAACCTGGCCGTAATCGTAGGCGCGCAGTCTCTTTTTCTTGATACCCCCTGCGGCAAAAAGCAGTGAATTTCCCAGCAACAGAAACACCAGAATAAACAGAATTCCCCTCATTCGTCTCCTCCTCGACCCACATTCTAATGAAAAAACCTGCCTAAAAGAATAGACCGGTTCTCTCAAATGTCAATCCTGCATAAAAAACTAAAGAACTCCGAGTTCAGCCTTTAAGCAGAATCTGTGCGGCTTCGAAGAGCGTCTCTGAAAGGGTCGGGTGAGGATGGATTGTATTGCGCAGATCTTCGCTGGTGGCGGCCATCTCAAGCGCCAGCACAGCTTCGGCGATTAATTCACCAGCACCGGGACCAACCAGTGCAATGCCGAGAAGACGGTCCGTCTCCGGGTCAACAATAATCTTGGTCATGCCATCATCACGCCCCAGTGTCAGGGTGCGACCGTTGCCACGCCAGGGCATTTTTGCTGTTTTGACCTTGATCTTCTGCTCACGGGCGACAGTTTCGGTCAGACCGCACCAGGCGATCTCCGGATCGGTAAAGACTACAGCCGGAATTGCACGCGGATCGAACACCGCCTTCTGTCCAGCCGCGACAGCGGCGGCGACATGGGCCTCACCGTAGGCCTTGTGAGCGAGCATCGGCTCACCAGCCAGGTCACCGATGGCAAAGATGTGTGCGACCGCGGTTCGTTGCTGGCCGTCGACCTCAACAAATCCTTTATCTGAAACCTTGATGCTCGTATTTTCAAGCCCGAGTTTGTCGCTATTGGGTCGGCGGCCAATGGAGATCAGTACTTTATCGTACCGCTTGGCACGACTCTCCTCTTTGAGATTTTCAAAGCTGACCGCAACGCCATTCTTCTGTTCTTTGAGTTGTGTGACTTTGGTGTTAAGCAGAATTTCTGTGAACTTCTTGTCGAGTCGCCGCCTGAGCACCGAAACCAGATCACGGTCGCAGCCCGGCAAAAGCCCAGATGTCATCTCAACGACTGAGACCTTCGTCCCCAGCGCGGCATAGGCCGAACCGAGCTCCAAGCCGATGTAACCACCACCAACGACCAGCAGAGTTTTCGGGACATCAGCCAGATCAAGGGCACCGGTCGAGTCGATAATTCGAGCGCTGTCCGCTGCAATCCCCGGCAACATGATCGGCCGCGAACCGGTCGCCAGAATCGCCTGCTCGAAAACTAACTCCCCTTCTTTTCCGTCAACAGTCTTGACCACCAACGTCCGGTTATCTTTGAAGCACGCGATGCCGCGCAGATAAGTCAGCTTCAACTTGTCGATCTTGCCGCCCAGGCCAGTCGTCAAGGACTCTATGATGGTATTTTTCCAATCCCGGATTCTGTCGATATCAAGCTTCGGTTTAGCAAAGGTCACACCGATGGCTGCCGACTCTTCGGCTTCAGTGACCAGCTTGGCGACGTGCAGGAGCGCTTTCGAGGGGATGCAACCGCGATAAAGGCAGACCCCGCCGGGACGGGCTTCAGGATCGATCAGAGTGACCTCAAGCCCAAGCTCGGCCGCACGAAAAGCGGCGCTGTAACCGCCGGGTCCGGCACCGATGACAACCAATTGGGTTTTTGTTGGGATTTCGGACATATACAACCTTCCAGCTACGAATCAAATGAATCAAGGATGCGGGGTTGCGCCCCAGGCGGCGTCACTCGGGGAAGTTTTGCCTCACTTCAAACCTCTCACCTCAGAATTCACATCACCAGATGCAATGGATTCTCGAGCGCCTGGCAGATCCAACGTAAAAACCTTGCACCTGCGGCGCCGTCGATCACCCGGTGGTCATAGGTCAGGCAGAGCGGCATCATCAACTGCGGTTCGAACTCTGCTCCGTTCCAGACCGGTTGTACCTCTGCTTCAGAGACTCCGAGTATCGCCACTTGTGGGGCATAGACGATTGGAGTAAAAGCGCTCCCACCGATACCGCCAAGATTACTGATGGTAAAGGTACCGCCTTCCATTTCTGCGGGGTTAATTCGCCGCTCACGGGTACGTGCCGCAAGGTCGTTGAGTTCGACAGCGATCCTTTCTACCCCTTTATGATCAGGCCCCTGAATGACCGGTACCAGCAACCCATTTGGAGTATCAACGGCGACCCCGATATTGATATAATGCTGCAACACCAGTTCACGACTGGCTAGATCAAGCGCGCTGTTGAAGTGTGGAAAAGCACTCAGTGCCGCAGCACAGACCTTGACCATAAAGGCGGTCATAGTCAGTTTTGTTTCCGTCGCAGCCTTGAGATTGAACGTCTTACGAAACTCCTCAATCTTGCCGATTTTTGCCTTGTCATACTGAGTGACCATCGGAATGGTCGACCAGGCATAGCCCATGGCATCCGCCGTCAGTTCACGCACCCGCGAAAGAGGTTCGCGACTGACCTCACCAAAACGTCCGAAGTCTGGTAAAGGCCGCTGAGCGTGCAAACCGGGAAACTCTGATGTCTGGATACCACCGCCGGTCACTCGCTGCATGGTGTCATGCACAAAGCTGCGCACATCCTCAGCACTGATACGACCGGCAGGGCCTGTCCCCTGAACCTGATAGATGTCGACCCCGAGCTCTCGGGCCAGTCGTCGCACCGAAGGGGCCGCTGGCGCGACCCGATCATCTCTTCGTACGCTGGTCAGATCAAGGGGCTCTGCAACCGCGTCTTGCACCACTTCCAGTGGCTCCGGCGCTGGAGCCGGTGTCGCAGCCAAATCCTCTGTGCTAACAGTCGCTTCGTCCGCGGTTTGATCTTCAGCTTTCGCTTGTACCTTTTTGCCCCTGCCATCTTCACCCCCTGAATCGATACTACTTTCAGTTCCGACCGAGTCTTCAAGACTTACGATCAGTGCGCCGATCTCGACCTTATCCCCTTCGGCCACCAGGATCTCACTGATGGTTCCAGCGATCGGAGTCGGTATCGCCACCACTGCCTTGTCGGTTTCCAACTCCAGCAGAGTCTGATCGGTTTCGACTCTGTCACCAACGGCAACCACCAGTGCCACCACCGTCCCGGCAGTCACCCCTTCGGCGACCTCAGGTATCCTGATTTCCTGTTTCATAACGTCCCTTTATGCCTTTTTGAACTTAAGAGGCTGTAAAAAAGAGTCTTTTCGCAATTCCTATTTCTCATCTCGCGCCTCTTAGTCCACATGCGGATTTAACTTCTCGGTATCAATCTCCAGTGTCTTCAGAGCTTTGCCCAGCACCGTCTTCGGCAGGCTGCCAGCCTCAACCTGCTGGTGCAGAGCAGCGAGCACGATATAGCGTGCATCGATCTCGAAGAAATCCCGCAGATGCTCTCGATCATCGCTGCGACCGAAACCATCCGTTCCCAAACAGTGCAAAGGCCCCGGGAACCACTGAGCAACGCTGGCGGGTAACACTTTCATATAATCGCTGGCCGCGACGAAGCTCCCCTGCTCTTTTTCGAGCAGACTCTTAATATATGGAACCTTCGCTTTCTGGCCCGGATGCAACATATTCCAGCGTTCACAGTCTACGGCATCAGTGTAGAGTTCCTTATAGCTGGTAACGCTCCAGACATCGGCGGCGACAGCATAATCATCTTCAAGCATCTGCTGCGCCTTAAGCGCCTCGTTCAGAATCGCGCCACTTCCAAGCAGATGAGCTTTTCCTTTGGCTCCCTTGAGGGTCGACTTGCGGAAACGATACATCCCTTTAAGAATACCATTGCGAATATGGGCACCCTTCGGCATCGCTGGCATCAGATAGGTCTCATTCATAACCGTCAGGTAGTAAATCAAATCTTCCTGATGGCAGTACATCCGCGTCAGGCCTTCGTGAATGATGATCGCCAACTCGTAAGCGAAGGCGGGGTCGTAAGCTTTAACCCGCGTCGGAGTCAGAGCCAGCACATGGCTATGCCCGTCCTGATGTTGCAGCCCCTCACCTGCCAGGGTCGTCCGCCCGGCTGTCGCCCCGACCAGAAATCCGCGCGCACGACTGTCACACGCCTGCCAGATCTGATCCCCGACCCGCTGAAAACCGAACATCGAATAGAAGGTATAAAAGGGGATCGTTTGTACGCCGTTGTTCGAATAGGCTGTCCCCGCAGCGAGGAAGCTGGCCATTGAGCCAGCTTCACTCAGACCTTCCTCAAGGATCGCGCCTTCGGTCTTCTCGTTGTAAAAGAGCAAACTCCCCTTGTCGACCGGGTCGTAAAGCTGACCGGCATGGCTATAGATTCCAGCTTGACGGAAGAGTGATTCCATCCCAAAGGTACGTGCCTCATCGGGGACGATCGGCACAATCAGTTTGCCGAATTCGGGATCATTCAACAATTTGGTCAGCAGATGCACATAAGCCGTGGTCGTTGCCAGCGGTCGATCACCTGACCCCGCAAAATACTCGCGGATGATCTCTTCGGTGTGGCAGGCCATCGGGAAACTACCATCCTGCCGATTCGGTAGATATCCTCCCAACTCAGCACGACGCTCCTTGAGATAAAGCATCTCCGGGCTATCCTCAGCTGGACGATAAAATGGAGTCGCGGAAATATCTTTATCACTGATCGGAATATTGAAACGGGTGCGGAAAGCCTTAAGCTCATCTTCGTTGAGCTTTTTCTGAGCGTGAGTGATGTTCTTTCCTTCTCCGGCCTCACCCAGGCCATAACCCTTGATGGTATGCGCGAGAATAACGGTCGGCGAACCTTTATGCTCAACGGCTGATTTATAGGCGGCAAACACCTTGTCGGGATCATGGCCTCCACGCGTCAGTCGTCCGAGTTGCTCATCGCTATAGCCCTTGATCAGTTCGATCAGCTCCGGATATTTGCCGAAGAAATGCTCGCGCACATAGGCACCATTACTGAGTGTAAAGCGCTGCATCTCACCGTCGAGCACCTCGTCCATGCGCTGTACCAATTTCCCACTGGTATCAATTTCGAGCAGGCGGTCCCAATCATCCCCCCAAATGACCTTGATGACATTCCAGCCGGCACCACGGAAAGCCGCCTCGAGCTCCTGCATGATCTTGCCGTTGCCACGGACCGGCCCGTCGAGGCGTTGCAGGTTACAGTTGATGACAAAAATCAGGTTATCGAGTTTCTCACGCGAAGCGAGGGTAATCGCGCCCAAAGATTCCGGCTCATCCATCTCACCATCGCCGAGCATCGCCCAGACCTTGCGGCCGCTACGCTTACGCAGACCGCGATCAACCAGATAATGGTTGAAACGCGCCTGATAAATAGCACTTAAGGAGGTCAAGCCCATGGAGACCGTTGGAAACTCCCAGAAGTTCTTCATCAGGAAAGGGTGCGGGTAGGAGGAGAGACCACCTTTTTCTGGTCGCAATTCGCGACGAAAGCCATTGAGATCATCCTCACTCAAGCGCCCTTCGAGAAAGGCGCGCGCATAGACCCCTGGTGAAGCGTGGCCCTGAAAATAAACCATATCCCCGAGGAATTCTTCCGTTCTCCCCCGCCAGAAGTGGTTAAAACCCATCTCCCACAAGGTGGCTGCCGAAGCAAAGGTCGAGATATGTCCGCCGATCCCCGCTGATTCCTGATTAGCTCGCACCACCATTGCCATCGCGTTCCAGCGAATAATCGATTTGATCCGCCGCTCTATCTCGCGGTCGCCGGGAAAGACCGGCTGCTGATTACGTGGGATAGTATTGATGTACGGAGTGTTGGCAGTGAATGGGATGCTCACCCCCTGCTCCTGGGCACGCACCTGTAAGAGACGTAAAATTTGCTGAACCCTCTCCGCCCCAGCAGTCTGCAACACATAGTCGAGGGATTCACGCCACTCGCGGTTTTCGATCTCGTTCAAACTATTCAGGGCTGGAGGTTTCGGTTTTGACATAACCTGTGACTCCTTTATAAAAGCTAAAACGTGCAGGTAGCTGACAAAAATTGTTCTCTTTTATTTATAACAGGTTTATCAGGTCATACGGCAGGGGGGGGTAAAGCTGTGGGGCACCAGGAGGCCCCCCGTACAAACAAGAATTCGCGATCAAGCCCAGCGCCAGAGGGCCACAACAAACAGAATGGCAAAGGCCAGAACCAGATTGAGATAAGCAAGGAAGAAAAACTGCTTCTTTGGCCGTTCCCCGGCTTCGCTGATTGAAGCCAGAAGAGAGCCGACTTCGGGAAGACGCATGACGCGATCTTCGCCGTGAGGGGCCTGGCCAAGAGCAGCTGTCAGATCGCCACCCGCTGAATGGCGCTGCATATGCTGTCCCTTCTTCCACATCGAACTCTGGCTCGCGTCGTAGATCTTGCCTTTAAAGGCAAAGCAGGCAGGCCGATCCTCAAGACCATCGCAGAGTGCTAACTGTTCGGACGTCATATCTCCAAGCTCTATCTTTGAGTTTGATGCAACCCGGCGTCTCAAACGTGGTCCGACTACAAAGACCGCAAGCATGGCCATACTCACCATGATGGCGAACAATCCGAGCTTGACCAGCAACAGCATTCCGAAGCGGGTATCTAAAAGACTTTGCCATGAACCGAGCCGCAACCAGGTCAGGTAGAGACCAGTGGTCGCCATCACCGCCATCGAAACCAGACCGACCCGCACCTCGCCACGTGGTAATCCCTTAGAGGCGTAGGCGGGCTTAAGGACCAGGTGAACGTAGAAGATAGTGCCGAACCAGAAAACGGCAGTGAACAGGTGCAGATACCCGATTAACAATCTCAGCAAACGAGCGAAGCCAGACGGGACAACAGGCGTTCCCGCTTCAGCCTGAGTAGCAACGAATGCCTGACCCTGAACGCTCAGCTCTCCCCCTCCCGAAGGATCAAGGTGACAATAGCCACAGTCATGCCCGCTCTGCTCGGCAAATTCTTCGGTGGCCATCACCTGTCCTGCACAGCAAAGTAACAGCACCAGAACAATGGTCAAACGCATCATAAAGTACTCCTGAAAAAACGCCTGGCAGTACCATAAGTCCTTGACTCGTTATTTTTTTGACTTGAGTCAAAGATCTCAATAAAAAACCGTTCTAGTATACTTTTAAAGCAAATGAGTTGAGAATTACGCCTGAAGCTTGACTGTCCAAAAAAATCTGTTCTGCTTAGTTTAACCCCAAATCTAATAAAAAAACACGGTGACCTGCTGTGTTTATGTTTTTGCTGCACACCCTGTACCCGATGTCCTCCAAGGAGTAGCGCATGAATTCAAGAGGCTGGAGAGTGGACCCATCCCGACTCATTATAACGCTGATATTTCTGGCCCTTGCCCTGGTGAGCTCTGTTGCCATGGCAGCGACAGGTGATGCCACTCGCGGCGAGCAACTCTATACAGGGTCACTTGCCATGACCAATGGCGGTTCGCCCTGTATCGCTTGTCATGCCCTGTCCGGGCTCAGCACGGCGGGTGCAGCAAACTACGGTCCTGACCTCTCCGGTCTCTATGCCGACTACGAAGCCGAAGGGGTGATGGCGGTACTCGAATCCCTGGCCTTTCCAAGCATGGAAGCCATCTACGCCACACGGCCTCTGACAGAGGCCGAACGCCTCAACCTGACCGCTTATTTCGCCCAAGTAGCAGAACAACAGGCCCCACCAGCATCATCGCTGGCCGGGCCGATTCTGCTCGGGATCGTCATCGTATTTGCCATTGTGGCACTCATGGGCCTGCGTCGCCTCAAGGGGGTTCGTCAGCCGTTAGTTGATCAAGTCAGGAAGCAGCGAGGTATCAAAGCATGAGTTGGATCAAGGATATTGTCGACCCGAAATCGCGTGCCTGGGAAGAATTTTACCGCAACCGCAACCAGTGCGACAAGGTAGTGCGCAGCACCCACGGGGTCAACTGCACCGGCAGCTGTTCCTGGAACGTGCATGTCAAGGACGGTATCGTCGGCTGGGAACTGCAGGCGACCGACTATCCTGAACTCGAAGCGAGTCTCCCCCCCTACGAACCACGCGGTTGTCAGCGCGGGATCTCCTTCTCCTGGTACCTCTACAGCCCCTTGCGGATCAAGTACCCCTACATGCGCGGCGTGCTCGCCGATCTGTGGCGCGAAGCCAAGGCCGAGCATGGCGATCCGGTCAAGGCCTGGGCCTCGATTATGGAGGATGAGGCCAAGCGCAAGAGCTATCAGCAGGCGCGCGGCAAGGGTGGCTTCCGGCGTGTCAGCTGGGACGAATCCGAAGAGATGATCGCCGCCTCCTCGATCTATACCATCAAAAAATTCGGCGCTGACCGTCTGGTCGGTTTCTCGCCAATCCCCGCCATGTCGATGCTCAGCTTCGCAGGTGGCTCGCGCTTCATGCAGCTGATGGGTGGTGCTAACCTGAGTTTCTACGATTGGTACTGTGATCTGCCGAACGCCTCACCCGAGATCTGGGGCGAGCAAACCGATGTCGCCGAAAGTGCCGACTGGTACAACAGTAAATATATCGCGGTGGTCGGTTCCAACCCGGATATGACCCGCACCCCGGATGCGCATTTTCTGACTGAAGCGCGGCACAATGGCTCCAAGGTCACGGTCTTTGCACCCGACTTCAACATCACCTCCAAACACGCCGATTGGTGGATTCCAGCCCATGCCGGTCAGGACGGTGCCTTCTGGATGGCGGTTAACCATGTCATCCTCAGTGAGTTCCATCATAAGGCGAAAACGCCTTACTTTATGGATTATCTCAAGCGTTACACCGACACCCCCTTCCTGATTGAACTGGAAGAAAAAGACGGAGTATTCAGTGCTGGCCGCATGGCCAGGGCCGGTGAACTGGAACGCTACAGTAAAGAAGAGAACGGCGGTTTCAAGTACTTGATCTGGGATGAAGCCAGCCAGCAGCCGCGCATGCCGCTCGGCACCCTCGGTTTCCGCTGGCAGGAGAAAAAGGGCGAGTGGAACCTGCAGATGAAGGACGGCCAGGATGGCTCCGACCTTGAGCCGCAGCTCACGCTGCTCGACAGTAATGACGAGGTTCTGCAGGTCACGTTCGATGATTTCTCCGGCAGCACCTCTGTAGAACGCGGTGTGCCGGCACGCTATCTGGAGACAGCACACGGCCGCGTCGCAGTGACCACCGTATTCGACCTGCTGATGGCTCAGTTCGGGGTCAACCGCGGTCTCGCAGGTAGCTACCCGCAGGATTACGATGCCGAAGACGGCGTCTACACCCCGGCCTGGCAGGAAAAATTCACCGGCATCGACCGCGCCAACGTCATCCAGTTTGCACGGGAATGGGCATCGACTGCAGAGAAGACCGAGGGCAAATGTTCGATCATCATCGGTGCCGGCGTCAATCACTGGTACCACGCCAACCTGATCTACCGCGCCGGGATTTCTGCATTGATGCTCTGTGGCTGCATCGGCAAGAACGGCGGCGGACTCAACCATTATGTTGGTCAGGAGAAGCTCGCGCCAGCCGCGCCTTGGGCAACCATCATGGGCGCACTCGACTGGTCCAAACCGCCGCGCTTCCAGAACGCACCATCATACCATTACGTACACACCGACCAGTGGCGCTACGAGCGCACCTCGGACGAATCGCGGATCAACCCGGTTGCCGAAGATAGCGCCATCACCTCCGGCCACACCATGGACCATCAGGTCCGTGCGGTGCGCAATGGTTGGCTCCCCTTCTACCCCCAGTTCGATCGCAGCCCGATCGAAGCGGTCAAGCAGGCCGAAGCCGCCGGTGCCAGTAGCGATAAGGAAATTGTTGACTGGACCGTTAAACAGCTCGTCGAAAAGAAAATGAAGTTCGCCGTTGAGGATCCCGACGCGCCGGAGAACTGGCCGCGTTTGTGGATCATCTGGCGTGGCAACGCCCTGATGTCGAGTGCCAAGGGCCATGAATATTTCATGAAACATTATCTGGGCACCCACTCTGGCAGCATCGCTCCCGAGACCGCGGAGGAGTTTGTCAAGGAGGTCAAGTGGCATAAAAAGGCACCGGAAGGGAAACTCGACCTGGTCGTCGATATCAACTTCCGCATGGACACCTCGGCGCTCTACTCCGACATCGTCTTGCCGACCGCAACCTGGTACGAGAAGGACGACCTCAATTCCACCGATATGCACTCCTTTATCCACCCGCTACAGGAAGCTGTTCCGCCCTGCTGGGAATCGAAGAGTGACTGGGATATCTTCAAAGGGCTGGCCAAAAAGGTCAGTCAGTTGGCCGAAACCCATCTGCCCGAACCGGTACGCGAGCTCGTCTCGGTGCCGTTACAGCACGACACCCCAGCCGAGATGGCCCAGTTCGAGATGAAGGACTGGAGCAAGGGGGAATGCGAGCCGATCCCCGGCAAGACCATGCCCGGCATGGTAGTGGTCGAGCGCGACTACAAGAACCTGTACAACCGTTTCATCTCCTTCGGTCCCGGCGCCAGAAATGGTATCGGCGCTCACGGGCTCTCCTGGCCGATCGAGGATTACTATGATGAGATGGCGACCGGTGATAAAATCGTCAAATGGAACGGCAAGTCCTACCCGACCCTGGTCGAGGCCAAGGATGCCGCAGAGATTATCCTCAAGCTCGCTCCTGAAACCAACGGTGAGATGGCCTTCCGCGCCTTTGCAGCCGAAGAGAAAAAGGTCGGCCTGCCGCTGACCGATTTGGCAGAACCGACTCGTGGTGTGCGCACCAGCTTCGCCGATTTGGCCGCACAACCGCGCCGCCTGCTCAACAGCCCGATCTGGAGCGGACTAAATACCGATGGCCGTGCCTATTCCGCCTACTGTCTCAACGTCGAGAAACTCGTTCCCTGGCGCACCCTGACCGGCCGCCAGCACTTTTATCTCGATCATCAGGGCTATATCGCGGCCGGCGAGCATCTGCCGACCTACAAGCCGAAGCCGGACCACGGCACCCTGCAGGACTTTCTGGCGACCGACACCAGTGACAAGAAGAGCATCATGCTCAACTATCTGACCCCACACGGCAAATGGGGCATCCACAGTACCTACACCGACAACCATCGTATGCTGACACTGTCACGCGGCTGTCACCCCTTCTGGATCAACGATCAGGATGCGGAACAAATCGGCGTCTTCGACAACGACTGGGTCGAGGTCTACAACGACCACGGCGCGGTGGTGACCCGCGCCATCGTCAGTTCGCGACTGCCGCGCGGCATTTCGTTCCTCTATCACGCCATGGAACGGACTATCGGTATACCCAAATCGCCTTCGCGCGGCAACAAACGCGCTGGCGGACATAACAGCCTGAACCGGATTCGCCTCAAACCGAACCTGATGCTCGGTGGCTACGGTCAGTTCACTTACGCCTGGAACTACTGGGGACCGACCGGCGCCAACCGCGATACCTACATCATGGTGCGCAAGTTGGAGGGTGAACCAGAGTGGTAAGCATCTGATTGCCGCAGCAAAGGTTGATAACAGAAGAGTTAACTGACTTGGTATTAGACCAGGGAGAGATTTCATGGATATTCGCGCACAGGTCTCATCGGTATTTCACCTCGACAAGTGCATCGGTTGCCACACCTGCAGCATCGCCTGCAAGAACCTGTGGACTGATCGTCGCGGCAATGAATATATGTGGTGGAACAACGTTGAAACCAAACCGGGCACCGGCTACCCGACGAAATGGGAAGACCAGGAGAAATATCGTGGCGGTTGGGAGAGGGTCGGCTCGCAGCTCCGGCTGAAGCAGGGCGGTAAAGCCTCAACCATCGGCAAGATTTTTCATAACCCCGATCTGCCGACCATGGACGACTACTATGAGCCGTTCACCTTCAAGTACGCCGACCTGACCAACGCTCCGGCTGGCACCGATCAACCAACAGCGCGCCCGGTCTCGATGGTCAGCGGCAAACCGATGAAGATCGAAGCCGGCCCCAACTGGGATGACGATCTCTCCGGCTCAACGGTCTACGCCGCCAACGATCCCGGCGTGATTGAACTGAGCGAGGAACAGCAGCAGCAGCTTTTCGCCATCGAAAAGATGGTAATGTTCCACCTGCCACGCATCTGTAACCACTGCACCAACGCCGCCTGCGTCGCCAGCTGCCCTTCGGGCGCCATCTACAAACGCGGCGAAGACGGCATTGTGCTAATCAATCAGGACAAATGCCGCGGCTGGAGAATGTGCGTCTCGGCCTGCCCCTACAAAAAGACCTATTACGGCTGGGCCACCGGAAAATCTGAAAAATGTATCCTCTGCTACCCGCGTCAGGAAGCGGGTGAAGCACCCGGCTGTTTCCATTCCTGCGTTGGTCGCATCCGCTATCTCGGCGTACTGCTCTACGATGCCGACAGAATAGAAGCCACCGCGATGAAGGCAGATGGCGAACTGGCCGCCGCTCAACGTGAGATGATTCTCGACCCCTTCGATCCTGAGGTGATAAAAGCGGCACGCGAAGGCGGACTTGCCGATCAGATAATCGAAGCAGCCCAGGCTTCTCCGGTTTACAAGTTCGTCAAAGAGTGGGGAATTGCCCTGCCGCTACACCCCGAGTTCCGCACCCTGCCGATGCTCTTCTACGTACCGCCACTATTACCGGTGCTGTCGAGCGAAAATCAGGGAACCCAGAAAATTTCCAATGATTTCTTCACCAGTCTTGAGCAGGCCAGATTACCGCTGAAATACCTGGCAGGGATGTTCTCTGGCGGGAATGAAGAAGAGGTCGAGGCAGTTTATCGCAGATTGATCGCAGTTCGTATCCAGCGGCGCGCGGAGAGCGTTGGAGATCTATCCGAAGCTGAACTGCTAAATGCCCGTGAGCTATCCGGCCTCGATCGCGATGCACTGGACGCCATTTTCCGCATGACTAGTCTGACCCGCATCAAAGAACGGATCGTTATTCCACCGATGCTGCGTGAACAGGCGATCGAAGCGGGGATGGACCCCGAAGATTACAAGCAAGAGATGGGTTTCGGCAGCCGCAAGGCACCAAAGAGACGGTGGTAATCATGGAATCATTGAACCTGAAACTCTGTCTCGACTTCAGCGAACTCCTCAGCTATCCAGACGACCGGATCAAGTCCATGGCTGCTGACTTTAACCGACAGTTGCATGAGTCTGACCCGGAAGCTGCTGCGCCCTTTGCAGGTTTTATCGATTTTCTAGAGCTACAGAGCCTGGCGCAGATAGAAGAGATGTTCACCGCCACCTTTGATCTTCAGGCCCTCAGCGACCCCTATGTCGGCTTCCAGCTTTGCGGTGAAAGTCAGGCACGCACCATGTTCCTGATGAAGCTGCAAGAGCTCTACGCTAAACAGGATTTTTCCTGCGGCACTGAACTTCCCGACCACCTGAGTGTGATGCTGCGCTTCATCGGCAGCATCGATGATCCACAGGGAAACACCGAGATTATTGTCGATGCTCTGCTCCCTGCGCTAGAGAAAATTATCGCAGGGATCGAAGCACAGGATCACCCTTACCGGCAACTGCTGAATGCCTTACAAATCTATCTGACAAACAGAGTTGGAACTGAGCTGCCTGAGACACAGCGGCAGAAGGAGTTGTCCCATGGCTGATATGATCCTGTTCGGCGTCTTCCCCTATGTCGCGCTAGCACTGGCGATCGGTGTTGGTATCTACCGGTATGCCATCGACCGTTACTCCTATTCGTCGCAGTCTTCGCAATTTCTGGAGAGCAAGGCGCTCTTCTGGGGTTCGCTCCCCTGGCACTATGCGATCCTGCTGATTCTGATCGCCCACTTTCTGGCCTTTCTGATCCCGACCGGTTGGGGAACCCTACTTGGCTCGCCTACGCGTCTGGTCTTTCTGGAAATCACTGGCATTGCCCTCGGCATCACCACCATGCTCGCCCTGGTGATTCTGATCTTCCGCCGCGTCATCAACCCACGGGTCAATGCCGTGACCAGTCGCATCGACTGGCTGCTGCTCGCTGCGCTGCTGCTGCAGGTTGTAACCGGAGTCTATATTGCCATCAGCTTGCGCTGGGGTGGAGTCTGGTATGTACATACTGTTTCACCCTGGCTCTGGTCGCTGGTCAAACTCAACCCCCAGATCGATTATCTAGCTAACCTGCCGGGAATCGTTCAGCTGCATGCGGTCAACGCATTTTTCCTGGTTGCGATTTTCCCCTTCTCACGGTTGGTTCACGTCGTCAGCATACCTATCAGTTATCTGGGACGTCCCTACCAAGTTGTGGTCTGGTACCGTCAACGACGCAGCAACTAAATATTGATTATTTGATTGGGGAAAAGAGGCGTTCCCTATCTTGAATCCGGACAAAAAGGGTTACTTTTATGATGGAACAAAAAGCAACTGCCACATCCCACAAGGTGCTCTTTCTCAACACTCTTGCCTTTACGGTCTGCTTTGCCGCCTGGATGTTCAACGGCGTACTGGTGACCTTTCTAGCCGACAATCAGGTCTTTGACTGGGGCCCAATTGAGATCGGTTGGCTGATGGGGATCCCGGTGCTGACCGGCTCACTCTTCCGCCTGCCAGCCGGGATGTTGACCGACAAGTTCGGCGGCAAACCAGTTTACGGTAGCCTGTTGTTTATCTGCGCTGTTCCAATGTATCTGCTCTCCTACGCCGATAGTTTCATGACCTTTGCCCTGTGCAGCTTCGGTTTTGGTCTGGCCGGGGTCAGCTTTTCAATCGGCATCGCTTTTTCGTCGGTCTGGTACCCGCGCGAACGACAGGGGACGGCCTTAGGGATCTTCGGCGCCGGTAATGCCGGTGCCGCCTTGACCACCCTGTTCGCACCAACTCTGCTCAATCGCCTGACCGACAACGGCGCCAATATTGAAGGCTGGCGGCAACTGCCGGTCTATTACGCGATTATACTGGCAGCTATGGGCGTGATCTTCCTCATCTTCGCCGAGAACAGGAAACCAGCCTCCTCGACCAAATCGTTCACCCAGATGTTGAAACCACTCAAAAACGTACGGGTCTGGCGCTTCGGACTCTACTACTTCCTGGTCTTCGGCTGTTTCGTCGCCTTCTCGCAGTGGTTGGTTCCCTACTTTGTCAATGTCTACTACCTGCCGCTAGTCACCGCCGGGATCTTTGCCTCAATGTTCAGCCTGCCGTCCGGAATCATCCGCGCGCTAGGAGGTTGGCTCTCAGACAAGTTCGGTGGGCGCTCCATCATGTACTGGGTGCTAGGCGCCTCGGTCATTATCAGCTTTCTGGTCATTATTCCAAAGATGGATGTTTATTCGCCAGGCCGCGGCGTGATGGCCAAAAGATCGGGCGTCGTCACCGCCGTCAGCGGCGAATCGATCAGTGTCGACGATACAGATTATGCCCTTAAACTCAAACCAGACCCTGACGTGAACTACGATGATCAGATGCTGATTCTGCCGACCAAACAGGCGTGGCAAGAACCGGTGGTTGAGGTCGGACAGACGGTCAAAAAGAAAGAGTTATTGGCCAAAGGGGTCACACGCATATTCTTTCAAGCCAACGTCTGGATCTTTGCCATTCTGATCATCATTCTCGGTAGCGTTTGGGGGATTGGGAAAGCGGCGGTCTACAAGCTGATTCCGGATTATTTTCCCGATGAGGTCGGCGTGGTCGGAGGCATGGTTGGCGTATTGGGAGGACTCGGCGGGTTCGTCTGCCCAATCATCTTCGGCTACCTGCTCGAATGGACCGGGCTCTGGACAAGCTGCTGGATCTTCATGTGCGGCCTGTCGCTTGTCTGTCTGCTCTGGATGCACCTAACGGTATCAAAACTGATGAAAGAAAAACATCCGCAAGATATGCAAAAAATCGAGCAAGATAAATTCAACGTTATTGAAGATGCCCTCAAGGAGTAAGACAACATGTCAATTAATCTAGACAAATGGGATGTCGAGGACGAGACATTCTGGGAGTCCGAAGGCAAGAAGATCGCCACCCGTAACCTGTGGATCTCGATTCCCAGCCTGCTCTGCGGCTTCGCGGTCTGGCTCTACTGGGGAATCATTACGGTACAAATGATCAACCTCGGCTACCCCTTCAGCCAGTCGCAACTCTTCACGCTATCGGCGATTGCCGGTCTGACCGGCGCCACCCTACGCATACCGAGTTCATTCCTGATCCGTATCGCGGGTGGGCGTAACACCATTTTTCTGACTACGGCACTGCTGATGATCCCGGCGGTCGGCACTGGCTTCGCCCTGCAGAACGTCAACACTCCGATTGAGATCTACTATCTCCTCGCTCTTCTCTCCGGTTTAGGCGGCGGCAACTTTGCCTCCTCGATGTCGAATATCAGCTTTTTCTTCCCCAAAAAAGTTCAAGGAACTTCGCTGGGACTAAATGCCGGGCTGGGCAACTTCGGCGTCACCACCATGCAGATTCTGATCCCGCTGGCGATGACCTTCGGCCTGTTCGGCGGCACTCCGCAAAAACTGATCAACACCAGCGGTACCCTGATCGGTAAAATCCCGGCCGGGACCGAAACCTACATCCACAATGCCGGTTATATCTGGTTGATCTTCCTCATCCCGTTGGCCTTTGCCGGCTTCTTTGGCATGAACAATATCAAAACCAAGACGGTCACTCCCAACCTCGGTTCTGCCGGTAAGTCGTTCGGCATGATCATCGGCTTGTTACTCATCGCGTTTGTTACTGCGGTGGCTGGACTCTACCTGATGTTGCCAGCCCCGGTTGGTCTGGGACTGCTTAGTAAATGGATTGTGCTGCCGTTGGTTGTCCTCGCCACGGTCTTTGGGATGAAGTATTTGACCAGCGGTGGTCTGCGTGAAAATCTCGACCGTCAGTACAAAATTTTCGAAAACAAGCACACCTGGGCAATGACGATCATCTACACCATGACCTTCGGTTCCTTCATTGGCTACTCGGCAGCCTTTGCTTTGTCGATCAAGGTTATCTTCGGTTTCTCACATATCATGGTTGATGGTGTCATGACCCACAATACGATCAATCCTAACGGCCCAAGTGCCCTGATGTTTGCCTGGATGGGACCCTTCATCGGTGCGCTGATCCGTCCGATCGGCGGCAAAATTGCGGATAAAGTGGGCGGTGCCATTGTCACCCAATGGGTTTCGATTGTGATGATCGCCTCGGCATTGGGTTGCGCGTACTTTATGAAAGCCGCCTATGCCTCTGCCACCCCGGAGACAGTCTTCGTGCCCTTCCTGATCCTGTTCATCGTGCTGTTCGCAGCAACCGGTGTGGGTAACGGATCAACCTTCCGTTCGATCGCAATGATCTTCAACGCCGAGCAGGCCGGCCCCGTATTGGGCTGGACTTCAGCAATTGCCGCCTACGGCGCTTTTATCATTCCCAAAGTCTTCGGCGAGCAGATCAAAGCCACCACCCCCGAAGTCGCCCTCTATGGTTTCGCGGTTTTTTACTTTATCTGCCTGGTGATCAACTGGTGGTTCTATACGCGTAAAGGCGCTTATATTCAGAACCCCTAGGTTCGGTCTTATCACCAAGAGCACCAAGAAAACCTTCAAATATTTATTTCAACGGAGAGGCGCTGAGAGGGAGAGACAGAGAGAAGGGCAAAATACTTTATGGTTTTTTAAACCAATTATTAAAATTTTGCTTTTTTCTCCACGTCTGCAACTCGCCGCCTCTCCGTTAAGAATGTCTTTGATCTTCTTGGTATCTCGCCTAAAAGCGCCTAATCTGGTGGTGGCCAATTCAGATTTGGTCTAAATGCTACCGCCAAAAGGAGTTTCCCCTGTTCCCCGAAAAGCTCAGTCAACAAATCATCGAAAATGCCCCGGATGCCATCCTCTACGTCGACAACAAGGGCCTGATCCAGCACTGGAACCAGGGCGCCGAGCGCATCTTCGGTTTCAACGCCCGCGAGGCGATCGGTCAATCCCTCGACATTATCATCCCCGAGAAGCTGCGTGGCCGTCACTGGGATGGCTATTTCAAGGTCATGACCAGTGGCGAGTCACGCTACGGCACCGACCTGCTTTCAGTCCCGGCGAGCCATCGTGATGGCCAGCGACTATCGGTCGATTTCAGCATTGTGATGCTCAAAAACGAGCATGGTCAAGTCACCGGGATCGCGTCGCTCATGCGCGACATGACTGCCCAGCGTCAGAAAGAGAAAGAATTACAACAGCGAATTACCGAACTGGAGGAAAAATAACTATGTTTATTCAGAGAAAAATCGTTCTAGCTCTTACCGTGATCATGCTTTCAGCCACAACTTTTTCTTTTGCTACCGAGCAAAACCATCACGAAAAAGCAAGTCCAGGGCATGATATTCAAGTATCTCCTGACTTGAAAAATCTTCTTAATCAGGAGATGACCGCTATCCAAAAAGGTATGATGGAACTGATACCAGCCATTGCAGCCGGAAACTGGGAAGTGGTTGAGAAAATCGGTAAGAAGATCAAGGCCAGCTTTATTATGAAGCAGAAACTGAGCAAGGCACAAAAAGAGGAGTTACATCGGGTCTTGCCATCGGATTTTATTGAGAAAGATCAATCATTTCATAAGTCTGCGGGAATGCTGGCACATGCGGCAGAACAGAAAAATGCAGATGTCGTAAATTTCTATTTTTTCAAACTGAATGAAGCTTGTTTTTCATGCCATTCAAAATATGCAACGGAGCGTTTTCCAGGACTGGCCAAGACAATTGACAGGGACAACCATCACGATTAAACGGTCTCAGCGTCCGACACAAAAGGGCAGAGAAACAACGCTATAACAGCCAGTTCCATACAAAAAAACCTGCACCGTAGTAGAATAACTTCAGCAGGTAACGACTGACGCAAGTCTGCCTCTGTTGTCCTGAATATCGTCGGTTTTAAAACGGCAGATGCCGGGGAAGGAGATGGCTCATGGGACAAAAATACGTTGATTGTCGAGAACTGTCAGGAGACATGCATTGCAAGGCAATCCTCGCTGCTGACTCCAAAAGCGAGCTGATGGAAGTCGTGATCAAGCACGCGATCAATGTTCACGGTCTTGCCAACACCACCGATTTCCGCAAACAGATCAATGCCCGTGTCAGAGAAGGCAACCCACCGATCTTGTGATCTGACATAATGAATTTTTTAGGGACACCTCTTGTGAGGTGTCCCTCTTTCATACTCTTTTGGCAGACTCTACCACTGGCTTCGTAACCGGCTCGGATTGATCATCTATTTTCAGATGAATCAACGTTGCAAAAATGCTCAAGCCACAAGCCAAAACCCACACAGAATCGTAAGACCCGGTGTGATCGAAGACCCATCCCCCCAGCCAGGCACCCAGAAATGCTCCGAGTTGATGACCGAGGAAAACCACGCCGAAGAGGGTACTGAGATAACGCGCACCAAACAGCTGCGCCACCAGCCCGCTGGTTAAAGGCACGGTACCGAGCCAGGTTGCACCCATGCAGATTGCGAAGGCGATAACCGTCACCTCACTTTTGGGTAACAAGATAAAACCGAGCAGGATCAGACTACGTAGAGCGTAAAGTAAGGAGAGTGCGCGTTTCCTACGGAAGAGTCCCCCCATATGCCCCCAGGTGTAGGTCCCGATAATGTTGGTCAATCCGATCAGAGTTAGAGCGGTTGCGCCCAGCTTGGGAGAAAAACCAAGGTCATTCAGGTATGCTGGCAGATGCACTGCAATGAATACAACATGGAAGCCACAGACAAAAAAACCCACCGTCAGCATTTTATAGCCACGGTGAGAAAGTGCCTCACGTAGCGCGGCAATTGGTGACCCAGCCACAGATTTGTTCGGCAATACGGCTGACGTCGTATTGCGATTACGGACCATTATTGCCAAGGGCGCCATCAGCAGGGCGAGAATGCCGAACAGAATCAAGGTCGTCTGCCAACCGTAGCTGCTGAGAAAACCCTGGCTGATCGGAATCATGATGAACTGACCAAAAGAACCGCCAGCACTGGCCAGCGCCAAAGCGACGTTGCGTTGTTTGTCGGTCACCAGACGGCTAACCGCTCCGAGCACGACAGCAAAGCCGCTTGCGCTCATCCCCAAGCCAACCAACAACCCGGCACCAAGGTTAAGAGCTAGCACGCCTTCGGCCTGGCTCATCAACAATAATCCGCTGATATAGAATAAACACCCCAGAGCAATCACTCGACCCGCGCCAAAACGGTCAGAGACCATACCAATAAGCGGCTGAGTAAACCCCCAGAGCAGGTTCTGATAGGCGATCGCCAGGGCAAAAACTTCACGAGAAATTCCCAGATCGACAGTTATCACCGGCAGGAACAGGCCGAAAGTCTGACGGATCCCCAACGCCAGACAGAGGATTGCCGCACCCGCCAAGGGTACCAGCAACCAGCAGTAGCGTCGTAGAAGCACCATTAGCAGCGATTTTGCTCGGGATCAGCATTCCGTCGTAACTCGACGAACACCTCCGTCGCCAGCTCTTGTAACCCGAGCGGTTTTCTCAAGAATTTTCCGACTCCGAGTCGCTGAGCCTCTTCAACATCATCCGTCTTGGCCTGCCCACTCACTATCAAGGCTTTTTGCCCAGGATGATAAGTCAATA
The DNA here is from genome assembly GCA_024279255.1 of Deltaproteobacteria bacterium. Classification (GTDB taxonomy): domain Bacteria; phylum Desulfobacterota; class Desulfuromonadia; order Desulfuromonadales; family Geopsychrobacteraceae; genus Geopsychrobacter. Next base: position 224,498 of record JAJRRT010000107.1, read on the forward strand.
TCTGCCGATAAGTCTCCAATCCACCGATTCCCGGATCCATGATCATATCGAGCAACAGCAGGTCGACCTTACGCTGACCAAGCATGGCCACCGCCGTCTCGCCACTTTCGGCCTCGAAAACTCGGTACCCCAGAGAACGCAGCATACTGCCAGCAACTTGACGTGGAGCAGCCTCATCATCGATGACCATGATCGACTCTCCTGCCCCCTGAACCCGCGAAAGAGTTGCAAGCTTACCCGAAAATGAGTCGGTTTTCTGCGTACTTGCTGGCAGATAAACGTCAAAAACAGATCCAGAATGATTACTGAGCAGATCAAAATAACCGCCATGTCCGTGGACGATTGACCAACAGATAGCCAGCCCAAGACCTGTTCCACTGGTCCCTAAGGTTTTTTTAGAGAAGAAGGGCTCAAAAATTCGACTTAAAAATTCAGAATCGATTCCGCTACCATTATCACCAACTCGCAGCCGAACATAGTCCCCAGGTGGAATCATTTCATAGCCACTATAAGGTTCGTCCAAGATCTGTCGCGAGGTGTGAATATAAATCAGGCCTTGAGCCTCAGAGGCTTCCAGAGCATTGAGCACCAGGTTCATGATAACTTTGCGTAGATGATGTTTTTTCCCGCTAACTGCAGGCAGTGCGGGTTCCAGATCGGTGTCAAGTTGAATCGAAGAGTCTTTATGTTTAGCCTCAAATTCGGGGGATGACAAATACTCTTCAATAACTTGAGTGAGATCTACCTCTTCCTGACGTGCGGCGCTGCTGCGAGACAAAATCTGCATATCGCTGACAACATCAGCAATTCTGACAGCAGTTTCACGAATAACAACGAGGTTGTTCCGCTGCTTCTGCGTAAGATTTTTTTCCTGCAGCATCAGGTCGGGGTATCCGACAATCCCCGTTAACATGTTGTTCAAATCATGTGCAACTCCCCCAGCGAGCAAACCGATTGCTTCCATTTTTTTAGCTTGATGAAGTGATTCTCCCATTTCACGTAGAGATTCTTCGGACTTTAATTGTTGAAGGAGGTTCTGCTGGATGTCATTGTACTGTCGAGACAGAATCCGGGCCTGCCAGATGTAAAACAGTAACAGAAAAAAAGCCAGGAGCCCCAAGCTGCTGCGTACCGTTGCCTTGCGAATATTTGCTTCTCGACTGACGGTATAACCGAGCAGAGCGACTATCTTGCCGTCAAAGTCATGCACCGGATAAGTAATATCGAGCGCACCCACTTCCATATACTCTTCATCCAGATAAACAATCTCAGCCGACGAGAGGACTTCAAGGTCTTCCTCGTGCGCGGGTTTTCCAATTCTACTCGGTAGGCTGCTGGCAATATGGGTGTATTCGCCGCTCCCTGTCATTGCGATGACACTGAGTCTGACAATACGTGGGTCCTTGCGGACCAACTTGTCAATTCGCTGCTGGATCAGAGTGCTCTGTGGTTCCGAATTCCCATGCAGAATATCTGCAATCGCAACCTCCAGCACCCGGCAACGGCTCAGAGCTTCGTAACGAAATTTTTCTTCGTCCGCCTGCCGCATGTCCAATAGTGACCAAATGACAAAAATCAACATTGTGGTCAGAATACATAGTTGAAAAATTCTAAGCCTTAAATATTTGGGCCTTTTACCAAGCTGCTCTGCGACCAATGCAACCCTCCCCGGATTGAATATTATAAGTCTCAACAATCAACACAAAACTCTCTGCGCTCCAGATAGGAACAGATCAGATCTGTCCCTATTTGTACCACTACAACGTCTCGGTCTCGACAAAAAAGATCGCATGATTGGAAGTAAAAAATGGCGGCGTCCGGTTGACGATGGTGCGGATGGCCACAGACCCGAGCAGGCGCCGGTCAAGAAAGCGGCGCGCGGCACCTCGGTCCCAGACGCCATCCGTGTTGAATTTACGGTAAAGGCTGAGGGGATTTTCAGCCGCAATCGGCTCTGCCGCTGTGATCCCGTACTGTCCAGGGTTATCGAGCAAACCTGAAGCACGGGGCAGGTTCATGATTGAAAGATTGAGAAATCCGATCTTTTTTGCATGGGTTTCGAGAAATTCCAGGGTCTGCTCGGCATCGTCTTCGGTTTCACCAGGGGTCCCCAGCATGATGTAGACAAAGCTGGCGATACCTGCAGCAGCAAGATTCTCAAGAATCTTTATGACTGAAGCGAGACGCACCCCCTTGCCAAGCCGGTCGAGCACCCTCTGTGAACCACTCTCCAGCCCTAACTGCAACATGCGACAGCCGCTCTTTGCCAACTTAGCAACAAAATCGACATCCTCCAGAATCGCCTCGAAACGAACAAAACCGAACCAGGTCAAATCTGCGAGTTCATCGCCACGCTCAGCCAGCACTTTTAACATGTTGACCGGAACCGCATTGTCGGTGAGTTGGATATGACTGATCGCATAATCATCAGCTATCTGACGCATCAGGTCAGGCAGTTCGGCTGGCCGGAGGGCCGTATAAGGATGAACTGGCGATGCCGCTTCAGGGCAAAAAAGGCAGCGTTTCCAATAGCAACCGCGCGAAGTACTCAATGGCAAAACTGGCTGTGGTGAGAAGTAATCGGATAACCTGGCAAAGCTGAAATCGGAAGTAAAAGCGATCTGAGTGGCATCGGCCAGACAGTAAGTGTCCGCAGCCTCGCCTTTAGCCAGAGTGGTCAGGGCTGATTCTCCGGGACCAAATACCAGCCGATCAAAAGGGAATAAACGCAGGTCAAGTTTTTTCAAAGGTTCTTGCCAGGAGGTCACCAGACCACCGCCAGCGACAAGAAGGATATCGGGGAGTGCCCGCCTCAACAGACCGGCCAGTTCAAAAGCAGGGATCGCCTGATGGAGGTAATTGATCGAAATGGCAATAATGCGCGGGCGCATTGCAGCTATCTGTGACAACAGCTCGTTGCTAAAATAATCAGCGAACAGCGTACGGACTTCCCCTTCAGCGACGCGGGTGAGGTCCGACGGGGCAAAGGGGGAAAAACCTGTGTTCTGATAATCACCCAGGGTCAAACGCTCTTCACCGTCCACACTGTTCCATACTGCCAACAAACGATTGAGATAGCGTACAGCCGTGTTGTAACGCGCAAAGTTCTGGCCCGCTAGCGGCGAGCGCAGCAATTTAAGCGAAGCGGCGCGATGTTTCAGGGCACGCTGCAGGTTGGTATCGATCTCAGGCCCGACCTGGGAAGCCAATCTCTCACCATCAAGCAGATTGAGGTAAGCATCAAGGTTGGCATCGAGTGCCTCAACCTTCAAACCCTCTCCTCTCAGGTGGGCGAGCAACACCGCCAGAGCGAGCGGCGGTTCAGCGGGCTTGAGTGCTGGTGGCTGGATCAATAGTATATCGGTCATCAGGATCTCTTTAAGAAGGCATTGCTGAAGAATAGACCAATTTCGGTTCCCAGGGCGAGACATGTTAAAAGCAATGATAGCTAAACTGTCAGCCCCAGATTATTTTGCAAGGACTTGACGGCAGTGAGGAAATGGCTTACTTTTTAAATAGTAATTATTCTTATCTGCCAACAGGGAATCTCATGCCCCATTCATTGAAAGATCAGCAGAGTGCATTTCAGGAGGCCTGCCGAAAAGCGGGATTACGCCTGACTCCGCAACGGCTCGAAATTTTCAGTGTATTGGCCCGAGCCACCGACCACCCATCAGCAGAAATGCTTTATCAACGTCTGGCGGCAAAGATGCCGACCCTCTCCCTCGATACTGTTTACCGGACCTTGAGCACCTTTGCCAATCATGGCCTGATCAACAAGGTCGAAACCGTCGAAAGTCAGGCCCACTTTGAAGTCGCCCAACCGTTACATCATCACCTAATCTGTCGCAAGTGCAAGGAGATCATCGATTTTCAATGGGAGTTCATCAATGACGCTAGTTTACCGAGCAGCGTTAAAGCCTGGGGTCAGGTAGAGCGGAAAAGCGTTGTCGCTTATGGGGTCTGCAATAAATGCCTGTTGACCGGAAACCAGGAGTGAGGGCTTTTTTTTGCCAATACTATAAGAATTATTACTAGTTAGTAAAAACACCTATAACCAGAAAGTCTCGTAGTCGCATTGAGTTGCCTATGACTTAAACAGACTGAGCGAAGTTGAGGAGATCAACAAACGCCAACAGAAAAGGAGCACATGATGAAGAAAAAATTAACGACCAACTCAGGAGCACCAGTCGTCGACAACCAGAATGTCATGACAGCAGGACCACGTGGCCCACTTCTGATGCAGGACGTCTGGCTTCTCGAAAAGCTCGCCAGCTTCGACCGGGAAGTGATCCCCGAGCGACGCATGCATGCCAAAGGCTCCGGCGCCTTTGGAACTTTTACCGTCACACATGACATCACCAAGTACACTAAAGCTAAAATATTCTCTAAGGTCGGCAAGCAGACCGAACTCTTTGTGCGCTTTTCCACCGTTGCCGGTGAGCGTGGCGCGGCCGATGCCGAGCGGGATATCCGTGGTTTTGCGATGAAATTCTACACCGAAGAAGGCAACTGGGATCTGGTCGGCAACAACACCCCGGTCTTCTTTCTGAAAGATCCGCTGAAATTCCCCGATCTGAACCATGCTGTCAAACGTGATCCACGCACCAACATGCGCAGCGCGAAAAACAACTGGGATTTCTGGACCCTGCTCCCCGAAGCCTTGCATCAGGTCACCATCACCATGAGTGATCGAGGCATTCCCCTCTCCTACCGCCATATGAACGGCTACGGCAGTCACACCTTCAGTCTGCTCAACGCCAAGAACGAACGCTACTGGGTCAAGTTCCATTTCAAGACAGAACAGGGGATCAAGTACCTGACCGATGCCGAAGCGGAAGAGCTGGTCGGCAAGGATCGCGAGAGCCATCAGCGCGATCTCTACGACAGCATCGAAGCGGGGGACTTCCCACGCTGGAAAATGCAGATCCAGGTCATTCCTGAGAAGGATGCCATCGATTTCCCCTTCAACCCCTTCGATCTCACCAAGGTCTGGCCACACAAAGATTACCCGATGATCGACGTCGGAACTCTAGAACTCAACCGCAACCCGGAAAACTATTTTGCCGATGTCGAGCAGGCAGCTTTCAATCCAACCAATATCGTTCCAGGGATCGGTTTCTCCCCCGATAAAATGTTACAGGGTCGCCTTTTCTCTTACGGTGATGCCCAACGGTATCGCCTCGGGGTCAACCATCAACAGATCCCTGTCAACAAACCGCGCTGCCCCTTCCACAGTTTTCACCGTGACGGCGCCATGCGGGTCGACGGCAACCACGGAGGAACTCCTGGCTACGAACCTAACAGTTATGGTCACTGGCAGGAACAACCCGACTTCTCTGAACCGCCATTGCAACTTGATGGCGAGGTTGCTCACTGGGACCATCGCAAGGACGATGAGGATTATTACACGCAGGCGGGCGACCTGTTCCGCTTGATGTCCGCCGATGAGCAGCAACGACTTTTCGACAACACCGCAAGAGCCATGGGAGACGCACCCCATGAAATCAAGATCCGCCATGCCAGCAACTGCCTGAACGCAGATGCAGCCTACGGAGAGGGCGTGGCGGCAGCCATGGATATACCTCCGAACGAACTGGAATAAATTCAGTAAACATACAGCCGATGGACTTGCGTCATAAAGCACGGTCACTCAGTAAATGAGTTCCCCGTGTTTTATGGCTCAGCTGTCCAGAACACCTGAACGGATCAACCCGTATCGACACAGGACACTCGCCACCCGCGTTCACAGAACTTAACTCACAGCAAACGAGAACCAGACCGGTGGCATACATACAACAAAACGCTAATCATTTATCTACGGAAGTCTTGACAACCAGATATTGAAAATCTAATAGTGTTGTTGACTCTTATACAGGGAAACCCCGCGAATAATCAGTGTCAGATGTCCTCGTTTCAGTTGCAGTCAATAAAGGAAAAAAGATGGACAGTCTTGGTCTTGGCCTGAAAACATGGCTGGGCAATAAAAGCGATGATTTTGCCAGAATCATGATAAATGCGCTAACAGTAGAATGTCCTTCCGGTGGAAATCCTGAATGCTGTCAACTCTTTGAAATCCGAAAGTTATCGCACCGGGAAAAGAATATCTGGATTGAGTCATTAAGCGATGAAGAGATTAGGGATCTGTATACTGTCCACTTCGACTGCCTGGTGAAGTAGAGAACAGAGCGGCGACTCATGACAAAGCATCGCCCAATCTGTTAAGGTAGCGACCTTTAACTTAATCCGAACTTAAAACTCAAAATGTATAGGCAATTCTCCATGACTGAACTCGATAAAGCGCACGCAGCCTTAAAAACCAATCCTGAAGACCCCAACGTCAAAATGACCTTCTACAGCCTGTTTCTAAATACAATCTTCTTCGTCCCGATCAAGAAAATGAGCGCTGTGGAAAAAAAAGGGGAGAAGGTGGTCGAGTTACCTCTGATTATCGAAAATGACGGGAACGACTTTCTTGTCTTTTTTGATGAGCAGAAGCGTCTGAACGATTGGGCCGAGAAGCATGTTCCCTGTGCACAGATGCCGGGATTTGCACTCGTAGAGATCTCATCTCCCGAAATTTACTGGGCCATGAACGTTGGGACCGAGCATGATAAGCAATTCGGCCCGGATGAAATTTCCTGGCTCAAGGGCGTGCTTGCGATGACAAAGGGCGGGGCTTAAAAAGCCTCCTCTTCAGAGAATAAAGAACTAAAGGCCAAGCTTGCACAATTGCAAGCTTGGCCTTTAGTTCAATCAGAACTGCTGTCAATGTTAAACCAGAAAAATTCAGCTCAAGGCTTTGCCAAACCCTCCAGCAACAACTCTTCATCAGGAAATTCTCCGGTTGCTTTTTTTGAATAGATCAATCGACCGTCGACCACAACTTCATAAACACCACCACCCGATTCGATCAAGCTGGTCTCTGCTGAAAAGCTTTCTACAAATTTGGCCGCCAGACCGGCGGCTCGATCACGATAGTTTCACTGTCCACAATACTCGATACTGACCTTCATTTTTCCCTCCTGAAGTTGATGGCCAAGCGGCTATTCTGCTGCGTACTGATTATTTATTGAACAGGATTCTAGCACAATTGGCGGTTACCATGAAATTGCAATGGAATAAAATCACAACAGAACTATCTCCTCTTTTTATCAAAAATTCCCCCTCCCGCTATAGCAGTGAGCCACTTTCAACATGCTATACTCACAGGACCCGCCGATGGCTACGTGACTGAAGAATCGATATTTCAAGCCAAGGAGTTGACCATGTCCGAGCAGCGCCAATTTCACCGTATTCCATTTGAAACAGTCGCTCTGATAACCCATGCAGGCCACGGTCATACTTGCGACCTGTCTGATTTGGCCTTACAGGGGGCTCTTTTCCACGCTTCGGGTGGATTACCTCTGGAGCCCGGCGACCGCTGTGCCCTGAGTATCTTCCTTCCCTCAACCGACCAGACCATGGAATTCCGTGGGGAACTGGTGCACCAAAAAGGAGACGATTACGGCTTCCGCTTCACGAAAGAAGATGGCAACAGCATGATTCAACTGCGTCGGCTGTTGGAACTGAATTTCGGCGATGCAAAACAGACGGATCGGGAATTCGACCACTGGTTAAAAGGTTGAGAACCACAAAAAACAAACACGACGCTATTCCCAACGAGCACCCAACCCCTGTATGATGAACTGAGAACCTCAACAAAGGAGGAACAGTATGCGTCTTACGCTTACCGCTCTGCTTATCCTTTGGGTCCTGCTTCTTCCATCCCTCGGTTTCTCTCAGGAACTCAAATGTCCCGGTCTGTCCAACGTTGAAGTCTCTTCAGATGATAAAGAGAATATTGTAGAAATCTGCCTGGCAGCAAGACATGATTATTTTTCTATCCCGTTACAATTTGAGCCCTCAGTGCAAAATCCACTTTGACATTGTTAAAGAGAAGATCAGCAACCGCTGATATGATTCCTATGGCAGTTACAACATCCGCAATGACCACCTTCAAACGCTATCCTATGCTGCGACCTTAAAAGGATAAAACATCCACTGATGTACAGCGAAACTTGGGACAGAAGACACGCCAGAGGAGCTATCGCCCATGAGGTAGCGCGTACAGGATACCGCACAATTTGAAATTCAAGTCGCTAAGCTCCGACCCACATGGATAACTGGCTTATTCAACCCAATTAGCGGTATTACCGTCAGAGCATAGAGAGGCAATCAATGATATCTACATGCCAATTGATCCGGGGGAATTTGCAGTAAAATCATACCAGCGTCTGACCGAAATGTCTGATTCAACATATTTTGTTGGTGTATTGCCCAATGCCAAATGGTTTTATGTCTATGTGCCTTAAAGTCAGCATGGAGTTCGAGGACTTTTTCAAGTAAACTTCTGAAATGACCTTGCCACCAATCACCAACCGCTTCCCCGCCCTGAAGCTCAACCAGCCCTGGCAACTGCTCCGTCCTGAGTTGATAAGCGCCCCGAAGACGAGCATCTGCTTTGACGAAAACTTATTAAGACAGGTCGGGCGTGGCGAGAGCGGTCCCTGCCTCTGTATAAAAACAGAGCCCCGCTGTCTGGTGGTGACGCGGCGTGAAGCGCGGATGGAGAATTTTACGCAGGCGAGTGCGGTCCTCACCGCAGAGGGTTGGCCGGTTGTCGTGCGGAGTTCGGGTGGATCCTGTGTGCCACAGGGGCCGGGAATACTTAACCTGTCAGTGATTCATCCCAGGATTAAAGGTTGGACGCTGGAAGATGGTTATTTGTTACTCTGCGACCTGCTGGGCCAACTACTGGCCAGCTACGGAATAGAGGCCGAAACCGGCGAGGTGCCGGGTTCATTTTGTGATGGTCGCTTCAATCTGCAGATCGGCGGTAAAAAACTGGTTGGAACGGCCCAGCGCTGGGCAGGTGGCAACCGTGAGCATGCGGCGGTCCTTGCACACGCTTGCCTGCTGGTCGATCTCGATCTGCCTGAGGTGACTGCCAGGGTCAACCAGCTCTACAGTCTGTGCAATAACCCCCAGCAATTCGACCCTGCAGCCTGCACAACTCTTCGAAATACTCTTACCCCCTCTCAGCTGAGTTCTGAATCCTTTATCACCAGCGTTGAACAACAACTGGTAACACAACTAACTAAAACTTTTGACATTTCAGAGTTCTAGCAACACATTCTGGCAAAACCGTCAGGTTTTTACAAATGATGGTATTGATTAAGAACGCTATTTACCCCGCCCTTGAGCCATTTGGAACCGGCACCTCTACGCTCGCGCTTGAATTCATAAGCCCTTTACAATGGACATGATATTGGAAGTACTGGGACTACTTTTAGTAAAAAGCCGTTAACGCCCATCCAGCATGCGGCCAATCCCGCCGAGCACAGAACCTTCTCCCTTATCTGAACCACCTGCTCTTGGGGCATGAGCAATGATCCGATCGGCCAAACGGCTGAACGGCAAGCTCTGCAACCAGACCTTGCCATGACCACTCAGGGTGGCGAGGAACATCCCTTCTCCACCGAAGAACATGCTCTTCAAATTACCGGCCCGCTCAATGTTGTAATCAATGCTCGGCTCAAACGCGACCAGACAGCCGGTGTCGACGCGCAGGGTTTCACCTTGCAACTGTCGTTCGATAATGGTGCCACCGGCGTGAACGAAGACCATGCCGTCACCTTGCAGGCGCTGCAGAATGAACCCTTCGCCGCCGAAAAAACCGGCACCGAGACGACGCTGAAAGGCAATCCCGAGACTGGTGCCATGAGCGGCGCAGAGGAAAGAATCTTTCTGACAGAGGACTTCACCACCGAGCTTGCCTAGATCCATCGGAATGATCTTACCGGGGTAAGGGGCGGCAAAGGCAACATGTCGCTTGACGCGACCTTGATTGGTAAAATGGGTCATAAAGATTGACTCACCAGTCAGCACACGCTTACCGACGCTGAACAGTTTGCCCATCAACCCCTGATCAGCCTGCGAACCGTCACCCATCCGCGCTTCAAACTGGATGTCCTCTTCCATGTAGTTCATCGCCCCGGCCTCGGCGATCACCGTTTCACTCGGATCCAACTCAACCTGGACCATCTGCATATCGTCACCAATTATGGTGTAATCGACTTCATGGCAGCGCATCGCATTCTCCTTTTCTACTCACTTGAAGGTTATTCACTTAGGAGACCATCTCATCAACAGCCTCCAAGAGGGATAAGGCAGGAGCCTATATCTCCTAAGCCTGATTATTCTCATCGGTTCCGCGGACCTGCTTTACTTTCATTTTGGGACGTCCGGTAATCAACCGTGCGTTCTTGCTCAACGAAAAATAGCTCCAGAGCCAGGAAAATATGACCGCCAATTTATTGCGAAAACCGATCAAAGGGATGATATGTACCACCCCCCAGATCAACCAGGCAAAAAATCCGCCGAACTGGCGGCCGCCGAGAGAAGCCACGGCTCGGTTACGCCCGATGGTCGACATACTCCCCTTGTCATGATAATGAAAAACTTTGCGCGGGGTATGTTCGCTACCAGCAAAATTGGTAAGGTCAGCACGGATCAGATTTGCCACATGACGTCCCATCTGGATCGCGGCCGGAGCAACCCCAGGAACGGGATGTCCGGTGTGTGAATCGGTCAAGTTAGCGAGGTCACCCACAACAAAAACCTCTGGATGGCCAGGGAGCGACAGGTCTGACTCAACCAGGACCCTCCCTTGACGATCAAGTTCACAATCCAGAGTGGCTGCGACCTCAGAACCACGCACCCCGGCAGCCCAAACAATATTTTCGGCGAGAAGCTTTTCACTCCCGATACTCACAAGGCCCTCTGTGATCTCCGTGACCATACTGTTGAGCCGGACCTGCACCCCCATCTGCTCAAGATCTTGTAGAGCGCGAAGCCCAAGTTTTTCAGGCATGGCGGCCAGGAGTCGAGGTCCTGCTTCGATCAGAATGACTTGAGCTGTAGTGGTATCGATATGACGAAAATCTCTGGGTATGGTCTGCGAGGCGATCTCTTTAAGGGCACCGGCCAGTTCGACACCGGTCGGCCCGCCACCGATGACGACAAATGTCAATTTGGCGCGACGCGCTTCGGCATCGGCTTCCCACTCGGCAGCTTCGTAGGCGAGCAACACGCGACGACGAATTTCCAGGGCATCCTCAACAGTCTTCAGGCCCGGCGCACTGGCCGCCCATTCATCATGTCCGAAATAGGAATGGGTCACACCGGTCGCCAGCACCAGATAGTCATAAGGAACTTCAACCTGCTGAAGGTTGGCCCGACCCTTCTGAAGATCAACTCCGAGTAACTCTGCCAGCACCACCCTCACGTTCTGTTGATTACGCAGCAGCCGCCGGATCGGCGCAGCAATATCGGCTGGTGAGAGAACCGCAGTAGCAACTTGGTAGAGCAGGGGTTGGAAGAGATGGTAATTGTGTTGATCGGCAAGAGTAATATCGACAGGTGTCGTTGCCAATCTGCTGGCACATTCAATCCCGGCGAAGCCACCGCCGATGATCAGAACGCGAGGTCTGGGTTCGTTCGTAGGGTTTTCACTGGACATTAATATAACTCCTGATTGGGTTCGCTACAGGATACTCTAATCAGAAATATTTATCAGTTCGAGTCACTCAATTTAATAACCAGCGCTGTGAAAGTTATTAAAACAATCAGCCGAAGCAGAACAATATGTTATTTTTTTACCACGAATGGACACTATTTTTGTCTTGAGCTTGCTCTTTTCAGCAGAATACTAATGATTCCATTTATAGTATGATAACTAGGATCTGCCACTCCAATCTGTATTTTTTCTGACCCTGTCTAAAGAAAATGACTATGCAACCACTCGAACAAAAAATTCTAGATCTGCTCGGTCGCGGGCAGAAACATCCGTTGGACCGCCGAGATATTGCTGAACGCCTCAACCTGCGTGGTGGTGAGCGTAAACTGTTGACCAAGGTCCTTGACCAGCTGGCGCATAAGAGCTTGATCCAGAGGCGCAAGGGGAAATACCGCCTGCTCCCACAGCAGAAGCGTACGGCCGAAGGGATATTTTCGCTTGCCGAGAAAGGTTACGGTTTTTTGCGTCTGGATGATGCCCAACAGGAAGATCTGTTCATCCCGGCACGACATGTCAACACGGCAATGGATGGTGATCGGGCCCGGGTCAGTCTCTGCATTTCAGCGCGCGACAGACGGCCCTACGCGAAGGTGCTTAATATTCTGGAACGGGCGCACAGCCGCCTAATCGGTCTTTATCGTCCACGCGGAAAAGGCCGACAAGTCTGGCCAGTGGAGAAGAAACTGGGTGGACCGATTCAGGTCGGGCCACATGCCGACGCGAAACCGGGAGATGTGGTCGAAGTAGAGATCGAACACTATGCTCACGGAGAATTTCACGCTAGCGGTCGAATAGTTGCGATACTTGGCGCGGCAGATGACCCGCAGGTTGATATAGAAACTGTGATCCGCAGCCATAACCTGCCGAACAATTTTTCTCCAGCGGCTCTGCGCCAGGCCGAAGCTGTCACCGAGACTATTGATGAGAGTGAAATTGCCCGCCGAGTCGATCTGCGCAAACTACCGCTGGTGACCATCGATGGCGAAACCGCCAGAGATTTTGACGATGCAGTCGCATTGCAGAAAAATGCTGACGGAACCTTTACCCTCTGGGTCTGCATCGCCGATGTCTCTTACTATGTCGAACAGCAGTCTGCCTTGGATGAAGATGCACTCGAGCGCGGAACCAGCGTTTATTTCCCCGGTTATTGCCTGCCGATGCTCCCCGAAGCGCTGAGCAACGGGATCTGCTCACTCAATCCAGATGAAGATCGATTGGTGATGGCTGCCGAGATGCGTTTTGATCCAAGCGGTGAACGTTTGGAATCGAAGTTCTATCCAGCAGTGATGCGCAGTCAGGCCCGTTTGACCTACACTCAGGTCGCTGCCTGCCTGGATAATTCTGTACAATCGCAACGGGATGACAGCTTGACTGCACAACTGCGAGAAATGGCCGAACTCGCCAAAAGTCTTGGCCAGATGCGGCAGCAGCGCGGCAGCCTGGAGATGGAAATCCCCGAGGTAGAAGTTCTGCTCGATGAATGCGGCACCCCCTTCGATCTGGTCAAGATTGAGCGAAATCAAGCGCATCGTCTGATCGAAGAGTTCATGCTGGCGGCCAACGAAGCAGTAGCCAGCTATCTAACCAAAAAGAACTGGCCACTCCTCTACCGTATTCACGAAGAACCCGACCTGCTAAAGCTTCAAGAGTTACAACAACTTGCAGCCGAGTGTGGGGTGGGTCTGGTTTTACGTGGAAAGTTACAACCGGTGCTCCAGAAGCTGTTGCTCGATATCGCCGACAAACCGGAAGCACGTCTGGTCAATCAACAACTCCTACGTAGCCTGAAGCAGGCCTGCTATACGCCGAAGAACAGCGGCCATTTCGGTCTGGCGGCTGACTACTATTGCCACTTCACTTCACCAATCCGCCGCTACCCCGACCTTATCATTCATCGTATCCTCAAACGGGCCATCTCCGGCGATCCAAAGTCGACTGCAATCACTGAGAACGAACTGGTTAAGCTTGGCCTCGATTGCTCGACCAAAGAACGCCGGGCAATGGAGGCCGAACGTGAGTTGGTGGCCCTGCGTTGCTGTCAGGTGATGGGAAAACGCCTGGGTGAAGAGTTTAATGGCACCATTTCGTCGGTGACTGAGTTTGGCTTTTTTGCCGAACTGGACGATGTCTTTGTCGATGGCCTGGTCCATGTCCGTAGTCTGCAGAACGATTACTACCATTTCGACCCTGCCACCCACTCGCTGATAGGCGAACGCCGACGTACAGAATTCAAGGTCGGCATGCGGGTCAGGGTCAAGGTCGAGAAAGTTGAACCCTGGCGGAGACGGATCGATTTCAGTTTGATCGAGAATTAGCAGTCTTAAGCCAAAAGAGGAGGATCATTATGAACATCCGTCTCAAGTATGGTGAAGAGGGTCTGGATCTAGAGTTTCCTCAAACGTCTAACTTTGTCGGCGTGCTCTCACCGCAGGAAGCTGAGGTCATTGCGCAGCCGTCGCAGGCTGTCGAACAAGCTCTGACACAACCGATTGCAAGCACACCACTCAGTGATTTAGCGCGGGGTAAATCTGATGCAGTGATTGTCATCAGCGACATCACCCGGCCAGTTCCCAATACTCTGTTGCTGCCACTGATCATTCAACAGCTAGAAACTGCAGGCATCCCCGCTGACAAAATCACAATCCTGATCGCCACCGGTATCCACCGCCCCAACGAGGGGGCGGAACTGGAACGACTGGTCGGTAAAGAGGTCGCTGCTTCTTATCGGATCATCAACCACTTCTCCAAGAATCAGGACGATATGATCCAGGTTGGACAGATTGGCGATGGCGTACCGGCCCTGGTCAACAAGCATTATCTGGCCGCCGACCTGAAGATTCTGACCGGCTTTATTGAACCCCATATGTGGGCCGGTTTCTCCGGTGGGCGTAAGTCGATACTGCCAGGAATCTCTTCGGTCAAGACCCTGGAATTCATGCACGGTCCCGAGATGGTTGCCCATCCACAAACGCGCTACGGTGTGCTTGAGGGGAACCCGTTCCATGAAGCCGGGTTGGCGATCATGGCCCAGGCTGGTGCTGACTTTATTGTCAATGTCACCCTTGACACCAATAAACAATTGACTGGTGTGTTCGCTGGGCATCCAGTCAAAGCCCATCTCGCTGGCGTTGATTTTCTAACCCGGCATTGTGTCCACTCCTTGGCTGAGCCACTCGACTTCGTGGTCACTACCAATGCCGGAGCACCGCTCGACTGCAACCTGTATCAAACAGCCAAGGGAATTTCAGGCGTCGCCGGCGCAATCCGCGAAGGCGGCGTGATCCTGATCGCCAGTGAGTGCCTCGAAGGTTTCGGCAGTGATGAGTACCGGGCCGTATTTGAGCATGCCACCACCCCACAGGACTTCATTGGGAAACTTATGAAGAAAGAGTTCTTCCTCCCCGATCAGTGGTGTGCCCAAGAGACCTACCAGGTCATGCTGAAGAATGAAATCTGGGTGCACACCAAAGGGATCGACGCCGAAACCCTGAGGCGATTTCACTTCAAACCTGCAGCTGACATCAATCTGGCAATCAATCAATTACTTGAAAAGTTCGGACAGGATGCACGCTGGGCAATTGTGCCGGATGGCCCTTTACTGATCCTCAAGCTTGCGGAATAGGGTGATGAGCCTTTACAATCCTCAGCTGAGAGCCTATCTTGGGATCTGCTCTCATTAGTTGCGCAATAAACTTATTTCTTATTAAAGAAAAAGAGGTTACTCCGTCATGTTAAAACGCCTTTGTCTGTTTTTAATCGCTGCCCTTGTCACCCTGCCTACCCTCAGTGGCTGTGGCTATAACCAGATCCAAAAGAACGAAGAAGGGGTATTTGCAGCCTGGGCTGACGTTGAAGCAACCTACCAGCGCCGTTCCGATTTGATCCCCAATTTGGTTTCAACAGTCAAGGGTTACGCTGCACACGAGAAGGAGACCCTGCAGGCCGTCACAGAAGCCCGCGCCAGCGTCGGCAAAACCCAGATTACTACCGGTGATCTCGCTAACCCAGCGGCGATGCAAAATTATCAGAAAGCTCAAGGGGCGCTCTCTGGTGCGCTTTCGCGACTGCTGGTCGTTGCCGAACGTTATCCCGACCTGAAGGCGAATCAAAACTTCCTCGATCTGCAACACCAGCTCGAAGGGACCGAAAATCGGATCAATGTCGCCCGTCAGCGTTTCAACAAGGCGGTACAGACCTTCAACAGTTCAATTCGCACCTTCCCCAACAACCTGACGAACAAATTCCTGCTGAACCTGGAACGCAAAGAGTCTTTTAAAGCTGATGCTGGGGCCGAAACCGCTCCCAAGGTAAAGTTTTAACCCATGAATATCTGTCGATTCATCCTGCTGAGTCTGGTTGTCCTGCTGCTGCCACTGAATGTTGCGGCTCTTGAGATCCCTAAACTTACAGGCTACGTTAATGACCTTGCAGGCGTTATTTCGCCAGAGATTGAACTGAAGATCGAGAATTTCCTGCAAGGATTTGAGGCCAGCGACTCAACTCAGCTGGTTATTTTGACTATCGGTTCACTCGAAGGAGAATCACTCGAAGAATATAGCCTGAGGGTTGCCGAAAGTTGGAAGATCGGCCAAAAGGGAAAAGATAACGGTGCCCTCCTGTTGATCGCAAAACAGGAACGTAAAATTCGTATCGAGGTCGGTTACGGTCTCGAAGGAAAACTCACCGACCTGCTCGCCGGGCGGATCATAGATCAGGAGATTACTCCATACTTTAAAGCTGGTGATTATGATGCCGGGATTATTGCCGGGATTTCATCTATGGCTGAAGCGGTCCGTGGCGAATATCAGGGGACCGGGCGCACCGCCAAAAAGAAGAAACGCAGCTCCTGGGGCTCACTGGCCCTCCTGCTCTTTCTCGGACCTGGAATGATGCTATTTGGCGGGGGTCGTCGTGGACGTCACCGTCGCAGTGGTCTCTGGATTGGCGGCATGGGTGGCGGATTCGGCGGTGGCGGTGGCGGTGGGTTTAGCGGCGGCGGTGGTGGTTTCGGCGGCGGCGGCTCCTCCGGCGGCTGGTAATCAAACTGTCGTTTGCCTCTTTAGTGAGTTCAGTAAGAGTATCGTTTTTTACGTAGTGCAAGCCAAAGGCGTCAGCCCATGACAGCAAAAAACTTATTTACTGCAGAAGAAAAATTACGTATCGAGGCTGCTGTGAAGCAAGCCGAAAGTCGAACCAGTGGCGAAATCGTGCCGATGGTGATCGATGAGTCCTACGACTATCCGCGCGCAGAAATCCTCGGCGCTGGCCTTTTTTCGCTAGCCGCAGCAACCTCTCTCAGTTGGGCCTTCCTGGGTGAATCGCTCTGGCACTTTCTCTGGCTTTTTGCCCTCTGCTATTTTCCATTCAAACTGCTGATCCGTAGTCTGCCTGTACTCAAACGGCGCCTGATACACCCGGACGAAATCAGCGCTGAGGTTAAAGAGCAGGCAATCGTCGCTTTTTTAGAGAATGGCCTTCATCACACCCGCGACGAAACCGGCATCCTTATTCTACTCTCGCTCTTTGAGCGCCGAGTTTATGTGCTTGCCGATCGCGGCATTAACGATGTCGTCCCGACTGACACCTGGGATGGAATTGTAAACACGATTACCTCTGGAATTCATAGCGGTGACGCCTGTACTGCGCTCTGTAACGCGATTGAAAATTGTGGCAAACTTCTCGAAACCAATTTTCCCGTCAAATCAGATGATACCGATGAGTTACCCAATCTGATTATCGGTTAACTCCACACCAATCGACTAAAAAAAGAGACACAGCCCATTTCGGCAGCTGTGTCTCTTTTTTAATCCTCGCCCTCCCAGCCCAAAAGAATATTAAATTGTAGTTCACTTCCATTCTGTGTCGACTTGAATCGCCGCTCTTCACCGGCAGTGCTATACTTAAAAAACCCTATAGCCCCAGAAAAGAGAGGCCTGTATAACAATGTCAGAGACTCACAATACACAACCGATCTTTGTCGCCGGCGCCGGAGGTTATATCGGCGGTCGGCTGGTGCCACGGCTATTGGAGGCCGGTTACCGGGTCCGTGCACTGGCGCGTAGCCCGGAAAAATTACGCAACCGACGCTGGGGAAACCATCCACAACTGGAAATTGTGCGGGGCGACATGCTCGACTATCCCAGCTTGTTGCAAGGGCTTATCGGCTGTCGGGCCGCGTTTTACCTGGTTCATTCCATGAACCCTTCGGTCGATGATTTCTCACATACCGACCGGGTCGCAGCCATGAATATGACTAAGGCCGCAGCCGCGGCCATGCTGAAACAGATCATCTATTTGGGTGGTTTAGGTGAAGAAGGGAGCGGATTGAGTCACCACTTGCAGTCACGTAGCGAAGTCGGCCGCTTGCTGGAATTGGGTCCGGTCCCTGTTACCACTTTAAGGGCGGCAATGATTATCGGTTCGGGGAGTGCTGCATTCGAAATTTTGCGCTACCTGGTCGACCGCCTGCCAATCATTCTAACCCCACGTTGGGTCGATACACCCTGCCAGCCAATCGGCGTAAGAAATGTCCTGCACTACCTGATCGGCTGTCTGGAATGTCCTGAAACTCTCGGCCAAACATTTGATATTGGCCAGCCAGAAATCCTCAGTTATCACCAGTTGATGGAGATTTACGCCGAAGAAGCAGGGTTACGCAAACGGCGGATCATCCCACTTCCATTTCTCACCCCGCGCTTAAGTTCTTATTGGATTCATCTGCTGACACCAATCCCGGCCGCCCTGGCTCGCCCCTTGACTGAAGGCTTGAAGAATCCGGTCGTCTGCCACGACAACCGGATTGCCGAACTGTTACCACAAGATCTGTTCGATTGTCGCAAAGCGATTCATCTTGCCCTTGAGCGGATGAAAGAGCACTTTGTTGAAAGTTCCTGGACCGATTCTGGCCCGGTACATCCTGCAGAATGGAGCGGCCGTGGCGACCCGGCCTGGGCAGGAGGAAAGATTTTCACCGATTCACGACGGATAATTATCGATTCAGAGCCTGCTGAAATCTGGCCAGCAGTTGCCTCGATCGGCGGCGAGGTCGGTTGGTATTATGCCAATTGGCTCTGGAAACTGCGTGGCATGATGGACCGGGTTATCGGGGGGGTTGGCCTCAGTCGCGGTCGCCGCGACCTTCAAAATATTTGTCCCGGAGATGC
>JAJRRT010000108.1 GCA_024279255.1 Deltaproteobacteria bacterium
CCCAAGAAGTTTGCTCGGGAAGATTTTCAAGGTCTGATATGCCCACAAAAAATACCATTCAGGCTTTATATGATCTGGAGTATTAAAAGGATCTGCTGGCACGAGCGCCTCCGGCGGAATAAATATCCAGGGGGCATAAAAGCTGATTGCCACCAATGCGGCCAGAGCAAAAAAGATCACCGACAGGTCTTTAATCGTGTAATTTGGATGAAAGGGAACACCATCAGGGTGATGTTCGTGCTCAAAGTCCTTACCAAAAGTGCGAGGCTTGTAACTTTCGCCAAAAGGTGCCTGAGAGATCCCGGCTCGTCGCACGCAGAAAAGATGAAAGCCAACCAGACCCATCAATCCCAGCGGCAGAACCATGACATGCAGAGCGAAGAAACGTCCCAGCGTTGCAGATCCGACTGATGGTCCGCCACGCAGGAAGGCGACGATATGTTCGCCGATAAACGGTACAGCGCCAGCAGCGTCTGTTGCAACGGTTGTTGCCCAGAAGGAGAGTTGGCTCCAAGGAAGTAGATAACCGGTCAAACAGAAAACCATGCCTAAGTTGAGCAGAGTAAAGCCCGAAACCCAGGTCAACTCACGCGGGCGCTTATAACTCCCCATAAAAAGAACCGACATCATATGCAGAAGCATGAAGATGATAATCAGATTTGAACCTACAACATGCAAATAACGGAACAGCCAGCCGTAAGGGACATCATTCATGATGGTCAATACGCTGGAAAAGGCCTTTTCCGTATCGGGCACATAATAGACCAGCAATAAAATTCCGGTCAAAAACTGCAACCCGAGCAGTGCCAATACCACAGATCCCATGGTGTACCAGATATTGACATTACGTGGCAGTTTATAGCCGCCCATATTCTGGTAGATCAGATCCTTGATTCCCAGTCGATTGTCGAGCCAGTCGACAGCCAATTTTGGCAGATTCATCGTACCCTCCCTACCCGACCATCAGGTCGGTATCTTCAACATTCACAGTATAGATCTCAAGCGCCTTCGGTGGAGGACCACCCAGGACTGTCCCCTCGGTGGAGAAGCGGCCACCATGGCAGGGACACAAGAACTCGCCCTTGTCAGCAACCCACTTGACGATACAACCGAGATGCGTACAGACAGCACTCATCGCAATGAAGTTGCCGGCACTTGGCTGTAAAAGGACTGCTGGACGCCCTTGAAAGTCAAAGAAATATGCACCTCCAACCTTAACCTGCTCTTTACTGACCCTGACCTGAGATCCTTCGCCATCACTTTCAAGCGGCGATAAAAAGCGGAAGATGGGCCAGCTAAAGGCCCCTGCCAGAATAACACCTACCCCTCCGAGGAGAATCCCCAGAAAAGTACGCCGTTGTTGATTATTTTCAGGACTTTCGCTCATGTAACTCCCTCCAGCAGTTGTTTTTTTGTGACAGGGTTTTCAATCCCACACATACATAACGAAAATGTTAACGACAGGACGCTACTTAACAAGTCGGCCTGAGACCGAAATACGCAATTGAGGCATCGGCTTGAAATCGGTTGAGACAAGAAGGTAACCATTAAGACGTTCTTCCCCTGCGGCAAGGGATCCGCTCACGCTCAATGTCGCTTTCTCCCCAGGGGCAAGTTCTAACCGATCAAGGATTGCTGTCACTTGAGGACTAGTAGATTTGGCCTCCTGCAGAACAATCTTCTGCTGACTTTGATTCCTAATGACAACCGTCGATTGCGCGGTCAGGCCGCTGGCCGCCCAATTCCAGGAAATCCGGTTAGTCGAGATGCTGAGTAACTCCTTAACCTTCCCCTTCAACCTGAACTGCACCTGGGAATGGTCAGGAGAATTTGTATGCATTGTTATTGTCTTGGTGACATCTCCACGGAAGCGACTCGAATCAAATGTTGCCTTGACTTCTCCCATGTCTCCGGGCGCTATCCTTTTGGACGAAAGCAACGCAGCAGTACAACCACAGGAGCTGCTGACCGATGAGATCTCGAGTAATTCATCGCCATTATTTTTAAAGCGGAAAGTATAACTGATTTTGTCACCCTGTATCACATCACCGAAATCATACACAAGAACTTCTGTCGTGACTGCGGGAGCAGAAAAAACGTACACGGGAAGAACTAGCAGAAACAGTAACAGAAAAAGAGACTTTTGCACGAGGCGATCCTTTCGTACCAGCAGGGCAGAAAACAGCTCACAAAGTTTCGGAATTATAACACAATCTCCACAAACAGAACTAGCCCCAGTCCCGTTGATTTCGTTGACAGCACGTTCGGCTTCCTGATATAAAATGCGATTAATCATGCAACAAGGAGCTCACTGTGCCGATCCCCAACGAAAAAATGAAGATCCTCTATTCACGCGAGCGCATTGCCCAGGAAGTCAAACGTCTCGGGCAGGAAATAACTCGCGATTACCGACAAAGCGACATTTTACTGGTGGGAGTTTTAAAAGGCTCCTTTCTCTTTATTGCAGATTTGATTCGTGAAATCGAAAGTCCGGCAATGGTCGACTTTGTCCGTCTGGCCAGTTACGGATCCGACACCCAATCTTCGGGAATTATAGAGTTTCGCAAAGAGCTTGAAATGCCGATCAGGGGTCGTGATGTCATTATCGTTGAGGATATCGTCGATAGCGGCTACACTCTCGAATGTCTATATAACAAACTGTTGTTGCAGGAACCGCGTTCGCTGAAAATCTGCACCCTGATTGACAAGCGCGCTCGTCGCGAAGTTGAAATAGAGGCTGACTACATTGGCATGACCATGGATGATGGTTTCATCATCGGTTACGGCCTTGATTATGATGAACATTATCGAAACCTCCCTGACATTTATACTGTCGAAGGTTTTTAATTTTAGTTCTAATCGCCGCCAAATATTTAAATAGTGATGCGATTTTTCGATTGAACACAACAGGAGAGCTACCCATGGTCATATCCTGCCCGGAATGTTCTACCCGCTTCAGGGTTGATGAAGGCAAGATTCCTGCGCAAGGGGCAAGGATCCGTTGCGCCCGCTGCAAGCATATCTTTGCGGTGACGCCCCCTGCTCCCGAGCCCGAAACCCTTATCGAAGAATGCATTCCGCCTGAAGAGCCTCAGGAAACTGAACCTGATGAGACAGCTCTGGCTGATGAGCCGACACAGGTAGACGAGCCGGTCTTGTCAGAAAAGACCTCATCGACTGACGATGATTTCGGCTTTGACGATATCGACTCATCCGATATTGGCAGTGGCGCAAATGATGAACTCGACCCTTCTGCATTTGATGACGATGCGACAGTCGGTGATGACGATGACTTCACCTTTGGTGGTGATTACGGCAATGTAAGCTTAGGTGACGAAGCCGATGATACCGAGGGAGACGAACCCTTCTCATTCGGGAGCCCTGTTCCTGCTTCAACAGAACAAAAAACAGACCTTGAACAGGAACAATTCAGCTTCACTCCAACACAGCAACCAACCACTGAAGCACCAGATCCGCTAGCTGACAGTTTTGAAGAAGATCCGACCCTCAACGACATCTCAATGCCACCCAGTGAAGATGCCTTCTTCCTTGATGACCCTGACATGGCAGCGCCTCAGCAGCCCAGCAAATCCTCCAGCCGTAGTCCGGTCGCGGTAGTCCTTCTCTTCCTACTGATTCTGACTCTGGTTATTTTGGCCGCAGGTGGATTCGTGATGTGGAAAAGCGGACCCGCAGGGATTGAACAACTGATCTCAACCCTGACAGGCCAGCCCGCTGGAACCGAACTCAAGGGTGACATCAACCTCAAAAATCTACAGGGCAGCTTTATAACCAACCGCAAAGAGGGTGAACTGTTCGTCATCCATGGGGTCGCCGTCAACAACCTCAACGAAGCTCAAGCCGCCATCCAGGTTAAGGGCGTCATTTTTGACAAAGATGGCAATCAACTTCTGCAAAAGACTATCTTCTGTGGAAATCCGATCAGCGAAAGCGACCTGCGCAAACTTCCCTACAGTAAGATGGAAGAGATTATGGGCAACCAGTTTGGCGAATCCCTGGCTAACCTCAACGTCACACCGAATCAATCTATCCCATTCACGATAGTCTTCCGTAAACTGCCGAAAACCCTGTCAGAGTTTGTTGTTGAAGTGGCGGATAGCAAACCCGCGTCCCAATAAACTTATACAGAATATAGAACAAAAAGGGCGGTCCGCTTATAAGCAGACCGCCCTTTTTGTTAATACGACAGACTCTACTCCGACAATATCAAGCGGCAGAGATAGCGTCTACTGGACAGGAATCAACACAAGCAGCACAATCGGTACAGGTGGCTGCATCGATAACGCGAACGTCACCCTGCTCGGAAATTGCATCGACAGGACAGGTTGGATCACAGGCACCGCAGTTGATGCACTCGTCACTAATTACATGGGCCATTGGTCTACTCCTTATTTACGGGTTTGTTTGACACTGGCGATCTATCACCAGCCTCTTCAGTTTGGGCGTACACTCTACTGCAAGTTATTTTCTCTGTAAAGTAGTCAAACGGAATTTTTTCCATCGGCAAAACTCCTTGCATCTACGCCTCATTCTAGGCTAGCCTGTCTATCGATTCAGCGCGCAACTGTGCGACATTCAAAGGGTTGTTCCAGTCTCGCTAAAAAAAGACTGACAGATTCAGTAAAACTAAAACGCGATTCTATTTTCAGAAACTGCGTCCTCTTTATTCATACGGAACACAAGGAGAAGAAAAAATGGATATTCTTGCCCTCAACTGTGGCAGTTCATCAGTAAAGTATCAGCTCTTCGACTGGACCCGCAAAGAAGTCATCGCTAAAGGGATGGTCGAACGGGTCACCATCGGAGATTCCTATATCATTCACGAAGTTCCCGGCCGCGAGACCTACCGCGAAGAGTACGAGTGCCCCGACCACCGGGTAGCGGTGCAGTTGATCGTCAAGACGCTCACCAGTGCCTCAGAGGGTGTCGTCAAAAGTATGGATCAGATCTCTGCCGTTGGTCACCGCGTGGTCCATGGTGGTGAGAAGTTCACCTGTTCTGTCCCTATTGACGAGAATGTTCTTAACACGATTAAAGAGGTACAGCATCTCGCGCCGCTACACAATCCACCTAATATTTCAGGAATCGAAGCGGCCAAGACAGTGCTACCCGATGTTCCGCATATTGCTATTTTCGACACGGCCTTTCATCAGTCGATGCCCGAAAAGGCCTACACCTACCCTGTCCCTTACGAATGGTACGAAAAACATGGTGTGCGGCGCTACGGCTTCCACGGCACCAGCCACCTCTACGTTTCGAAGCGCGCATCTGTCCTGCTCGGCAAAGCCCCCAATGAGTGCAACATCATCACCATGCACATCGGCAACGGTGTCTCACACTGCGCGATAAAAAATGGGATTTCAGTCGACACTTCCATGGGCATGACCCCACTGGAAGGTGCTGTCATGGGGACCCGTTGTGGCGATATCGATCCAGCACTGCCGATGTTTATTCAACAGGTTGAAGATCTTTCGGCCCAAGAAATCGACTCTGTACTCAATAAAAAATCAGGCATTCTCGGCATCACCGGTCAATACACTGATCGTCGTGACGTGATCGAAGCCGCCGAAAAAGGTGATGCACGCTGTCAACTGGCGATCGACATTGAAGGATATCGTCTCAAGAAATATATCGGTTCTTACATGGCTGGCATCGGTGCACTGGATGCTGTGATCTTTACGGCCGGAGTCGGTGAGATGGGTTGGCTGATTCGCGAAAAAGCTCTCGAAAACCTCTCCCACATGGGGATCATTCTCGACAAAGAAAAGAACCGCAACACCATGACACGTAAGAAGGAAACAATGATCAGCACCGCTGATTCACCGATCAAGGTGTTCGTCATTCCTACCGATGAGGAGCTGGTCTTCACCGAAGATGTCGTTGCGATCCTCGAAGACACCTACACGGACCACATGAACTTCAAGTATTCTTTCGCCGAGAGCACCTTTCAACGCTCTTAAGCAATCGTTCCTGATTGACAAAAATGAAGGGCCGACGGATAAACCGTCGGCCCTTCATGCTTAAATCAGAAGTAAGTCTCCTCATATTGAGGGACCAGATCATACCAAGCACGATCTCGCTTCGCCTCCCGCAGACAAGACTCAACCTGGGCAATAATCCTCTCACGATCTTTCGGATAACTTCCGGCAAGGTTAAGAATATTCGACACATGATTGGAACGCAGAATAGTCTTATTCGGTGCCAACTGGCGAACAATATTGAATGCCTCTTGCACCACCTCACCATTACTCAACTGCTCGATCAAATTGAAATGCGCATCGTTGTGACGGCGGAACATGGTCAGCAGAGAAAAATACTCGGGCGAAAGTCGGGTTATCCAGTCAGCGGTCGCCTGCGCATGTTCTTGACTCCGTTCGCGTCCGGCCAGGCCGAGGATTGCTGTGACAGAAAGTTTGATCTGCGCAGCTTGAGGCTTCTGGCAGAGGGAAAGCATGGTTTCACTGTCGAAACCCTTATTGATCAAACCAAGAGTCTGATCGTCACCCGACTCCAATCCGAAGTAGAGAATGCGTAACTTCTTCTCACGTAGTATCTTCAACTGTGCAACCGACTTGGTCGTCAAGCTATTAGGGGAAGCATAAGAGGCGACGCGTGTCAGGTTGGGGAAATAGGTGGCCAGTTGATCCAGAATTTCGAGCAATCCGGCCTGCGGATAAACCAGAGCGTCACCATCGGCCAAAAACACCCGTTGCACCATCAATCGGTCGGCCAGTGGCATCGATCGCATCTCCTCCACAATTTCAGCCCCCGATCGCACTTTGAAGTGCTTCTTCTTGTACATGCCGCAGAAAGTGCAATCATTCTGACTACAGCCTATTGTGATTTGGAAAATGAGACTATGCGCCTCAGACGGTGGTCGAAACAATGGTTCCTGATAATTAAAGTAATACATGGCAATCCTATTTTGAGAAATACTCAAAGAAAAACATTATCGTACAACACAAGATACAGAACAAAAACAATCATATAACAATGTTGCCTGGACTGAATACCGATATCCTCGTTTTAACATCGACACCAACCTCTTCTTGGAGGTAAAAAATACAGGGTCTCTCAAAAATATTCATCCGCAACATTAATCTGCGGCAATAATCTCAATAGATATTCGAGTATGCTAGACTGATTTTTCACTTATCTCTATCCTTCTTGCCCTACGGAGAAACTTCATGGACTACGTCTTGCCTGTCTTTGCTGGCTTTATTGCTCTTGCCTCGGTTGCCCTCTCCCCCAAAGTCAGTACCGAAGGCGCTTTTTTTAAGGGACTCAGAGCCGATGGGCGCCAGCCCAGCCTGCTGACCCTGACCTTCTCCCAGGTCACCACCTGGATCTTCGCCCGCTCGTTGATGAATGCCGCTATCCTCGGGTTTTATTACGGTATCTGGGGCACCCTGGCTTATGCCTTCTATTACTTCTCTTTTCTGACCGGCGGCAAAATTGTTGACAGCCTGCGTTTCGAACATGGCTGTGAGAGCGTTCAGGATTTTCTGCGTCAACGTTTCGGGCACTGGGGCACCGGCTGCTTCAATCTGGTGGTTGCAGTCCGCCTGATCAGTGAGGTTTTTGCCAACCTTCTGGTCATTGGCATCCTCTTCGGAGTTGCCGGCACCAAGGGCTATACCCTGACAATTCTCGCCTTTGCGGCCATAACTCTTTTCTATTCGATGATGGGTGGACTTCAGGCCTCCCTGCGCACTGACCTGTTTCAGATGGTTATCTTTCTCGGAACCTTGATCCTGCTGATCGGTCTGGTGGTCACTGGCAACAACGTCGAGCTGAACGATCTTTGGTTTAAGGATTTTGTTATCAATCAGCCAGGACCAGTGCTGATGCTGGTCGCATTGCTGCAGATCTGGAGTTACCCGATGCACGATCCGGTCATGATGGATCGCGGTTTTCTGGCCGATCGTGAGACGACCCGCAAGAGCTTCCTGCACGCCTGCTGGATCAGTGTTGTCTGCATTCTGGCCTTCGGCTGCCTCGGTGTTCTGGCTGGCGCCAATATGATCACCGGAGAATCGATGAATGCCACTCTGGCGCGTCTGCTCGGCGATGTCCCGATGCTGTTCTTCAGTGCCTGCCTGATTATCTCTGCCATGTCGACCCTCGACAGCACCCTCTCCAGCTCAGCCAAATTGATTGCCGCCGATATGGGTGCTCTCAAGATGAACCTGCTGAACGGCCGACTGGTGATGCTGGTTTTCATGCTCCTCGGTTTATTGCTAGTCTTCATGGGGAATAAAGACCTGTTCAGCGCTGTTGCGGTCAGTGGTACCGCTTCAATGTACCTGACACCGGTGATCTTCTTTTCTCTATGGGGGAAACGGCTTAACATCCCAACCTGGAGCTACCTTGGATCTTTCATTCTGGCCCTGGGTGGCGCAATCCTCTACTTCACCGAATCGAGTGGCCACAGCGCCATGCTCGGCGATATCCACAAGTACACCAAACTCCTCTGGATCTGCCTGACGATCCTGATCGGCGGTAACCTGATGTTCTGGTTTGGTGGATTGCTGAATCGGGATAAAGTGAATTGAATCAAACATGAATCCACCAGTTCTGGATATCGGCACCTTTACCGATCAACTGCTCATCTTCGGCGGCCCCTATAGCAACCTCGCGGCAACCCAGGCGATGCGGGATGAAGCAGAACGATTAAAAATTCCGCCCCAGCGCATCATTTGCACCGGCGATCTGGTTGCCTATTGCGCTCGGCCGCAAGAAACCGTCGATCTCATTCGGGATTGGGGAATCCATGTGGTGCTGGGAAATTGCGAGGAATCACTCGCCGCAGGATCAATCGACTGCGGCTGTGGCTTCGAAGCCGGAACCGCCTGTTCACTGCTCTCTGTCGAATGGTACAACTACGCCACCCAACATACCGATGAGGCCACCCGCATTTGGTTTGCGACACTACCCAGGGCCCTGAAACTTAAGTTCCAAAATCACCGCGTACAGGTCGTTCACGGCACTCCAAGTAGAATCAACCAGTTTATTTTCGCTTCAACAGATCAAAATGAAAAACTTCAGGAATTGAAAACTCTCGAATGCGACACTCTGGTCGCCGGACACTGCGGCATCCCATTCGGCGAAAGCATCGACAATAAGTACTGGTTGAACGCCGGAGTGATCGGCATGCCGGCCAATGATGGCACCCCCGACGGCTGGTACATGCTACTGGACAGCAGCAACGGTAGTTGTCGCGCCAGCTGGCACCGCCTCACCTATCCCGCCGCACAAACCGCCACAGAAATGCACAGCGCAGGACTGAAAAGTGGATATGCTGAAACAGTCCTTAACGGACTCTGGCCGAGTGAAGATGTATTACCTGAACTGGAGAAAAAACAGCGCGGCAAAGCACTTCAACCTACACCGCTCAGCCAGTAGAATGTCACAACCTGTGGCAGGCAACATCAAAAGGCAACGGACGAGCGATTATTGTGCGGCTCTGGCTTGGCAAGAGTCAGATTTTAACTGCAGAACTAGCCGTTATCCCGGCAATAGTTGGGATGCTGATAGGCCAGAGGAGATAGCGTCTGCTATCGGAAATACGTTTTCAAAAAGTCTTTTTCGTTCCGCTGTTTACTCTGGAGCTTTTTATTCTTGCTAAGACCCTGATTCTCTTTCAGGCATAATCATCTCCCCCTACTTAAGCCTCTACTCCGACTCTTTTTCGCCTTTTTCAGGATAAAGTGCTGGCAAACCGCGTCTCACCTTTTCTGAAGAGACCGGTCGCCAGGCCTCCAAGCAAGCAGCCATCTCTTGCCCAGACCAGACCACACCCGAACGGCCATACAGACAACGATCAAGATTTTCCAGCTCTTTACGCATCATCGGGTCGACAGCTATACATAATTGTTCGTACGCATCATTTTGATCCGAAGGCCAGAGGGTTCGACTCCAGATCCGCAAAGCCTTTCTTGTCGCTTGAGGGTCGTTGTTACGGGCCGCCTGAACTGCAGCTCGACGAGCTTCTTTCTGATTGTGTTGCGGATCAGTGACAGGCATTTCCTGGACGACAGATACAGAGCGCCGCCGCCAAAAGAACAGAAAGATCAATGTCAGCAACCAACCAAACGCAAGGCCCAGACTGACTCGGAACCAAACTTCGGGTTTTGAGGGCTCCCGGTCAATCGCTGGAATCACACTGGTGGCGGAAGCTGCTGTCTGAGGCGCGACCGCGACGACATCTGTCCTTTCTTGCCCAGCTGGGGTTGCTGGCATCGACGGTGGATTCTGCGTCACAGGTTCTGTCGCTGGTGCAACATCAATCTCCAGAGCAGCGATTTGAACTTGCCGCCATTGACCCGTTGTGACATCCCACCAGTCCAGATCATACGCAGGCAATTGATAACGACCCGCACGGGTCGGCACCAGAGCGATCTTCTGTTCCAGCACTCCCCTGATCCCGCTGTTGCTGCTGCCCCGTTGATCCTCGCGGTTCGGCTGATCAGGATATGTCTTAAAATCATCGGGTACGGCCGGTTTCAGTTCTGGCAACTGCGCGGCAAGAACCCCGTCAGCGCTCAACCGCAAGGTTCGGGTCGCGGGTTCGCCAACCACCAGATTCGGCCGCTGCTGCTGCCAATCATCCTGGAAGACAACACTGGTCGCAGGAATCCAGGGGCGACGACCCAGATCTTTGGGCAGCGGGGTCACCTCAACTTGCAGTGGTTGCGAAGTACGACGGACCCTCTTCCCCTGCCGTGCAAATGGATCTAAACGGGTGCGAGCACCCGCAATCACCCCATCAAACTGCAACGCAGGGATCTGCATCTGACCACTTCCTTGCGGAAAGATCGCGTAGTCACGTTCTATGACCTGATAGACCCGTCCATCAGCTTGCTTCTCATATTTACGGACATCAGTATTCAATTTCTTGATCAGCACCTCAACTCCTGTTGGCTGAGGTTCACTGAGTTGTCCTTCAGACAGCCCGGCCTTGAGCAACAGGCGCACCTTGAGTAGTAACTGCCCCTGAGTCACTATCCTGTTTGTGCTGATTGTTGCAGTTAACAGGATTTGTTCTTCTTTAGCCCCCCCTTGAGACAAGTGGGGTAAGACTTCAATAGGCAAGGGGAGCGAACAATCTTTGTCGAAACAGATTGCTGGAATCAATAGTGATCCCTCAGTGCGTGGCATCAAGATTAAACTGTAAACGGCCGAACGCTTGAAGCTACCGTTGACGATCTGCATCTGACTGCTCTGGGAGCTGCTCAGGATCTCCCAGTTCTCTTGCAGAGGAGTAAAATCTGGCTCTGCATCCGGGCTGCCATCGAGTCGTAACTGCAACTGCAGACTCTCACCCGCCGCAACCTGATCCTGACCAGTGACCGCCTGTACGGTGAGCGCCAGCGCTGAACTTGCCCACAACCCACAAACCAGCAAACATATTAAAATTATTCGCAATTTATTTACCATGATCGATCCGATTCGCGTTGTTGACCGCGCTGGCGGTATTGATAAAGAAACTTACGGCGCAGTAATCCACCCGGGTCATCGGGGATCTGCTGCAACAGCAATCGCGATTCGCGCTGCTCGGCAGTCTCCGGCATCTCTTCCGGAGCTTCGAGTGTCGAACTGGCATCACCGTCAGGCTGTTCATCAGAATCTTCCCCAGCCTTCGCTTGTGCAGTTTCTCCAGTTTTGGGCGGTTGCTCTTTGTCGGCTTCAGAATCAGTTGATTCGTCAGAAGCGTTCGTATCTTGCGGCTCATCAACCTCTGCGCCTGATCCTGTCTGTTGCGCTTTCTCACCCTCTTGTTTTTTTTGCTCATCGGAAGGGGATGACTTTTGGTTTTGGGATTCAGATTCGCCCTTGTCAGACTTTTTTTCCTTGTCCCTCTGCTCCTGCTTGTTTCCTTCTTTTTCCTGCAGCTGGTCTTGTTGCTGCAAAGCCTTCTCTACCAGCCCTTTATTGAATTCAGCATCGACATGTTTCGGGTTGATCTCCAACGCTTGCTGATAAGACTTAAGAGCCGCAGACAGATCTGCCGCCTTCGCCAGAGCGTTCCCCTTATTGTACCAATCCTCAGCTGTCTCCGGGTTCTCTAGCTGTTTGGCTGCCGCATCGTATTCACCGGCCCGGTAGAGTGCACTGGCTTTCCAGCGATGGTCCTGAAACTGTTGCGCGGCCTTGGGATAATCCTGTTCTTCAAAGGTTTGTGCGGCTTGTTGATCGGGGGTCTGCCAAAGGTCATCCCAATTGAGAGCCTCGGCAGAGGGCGGAACCAACAATAGCAAGGGCACTACCAACAACCAGCCGCGGCGAAACGTAAACGCAGCCAGAAGAGTTAGCGGCCAGAGTAGCCAGATCCCCTCTTCGCGCCAGCGGTCGCCCAAGCCAGAGGTTTGATCAGTCTGTTCAACCTGGTCAGCATTGTCGAGGCTATGATCATCCAGACCAATGAGCAAAGCACCGAGATCACTCTCATCAATCGTCATTTCATGGTAGCTGCCGCCGCCAGCGGTCGCCAGCTCTTGAAGTCCGGATGAATTGAGTTTGGGCAGGACCAGGTTGCCCGATCTGTCCTTAAAAAAACCACCCCCTGGCTGCGGAATTGGTGCCCCTGCAGAGCTTCCGACTCCAAGCACGGCCAGCTCAAAACCCTGCAGCACCAGCGCCTTCGCGGCCTCGATGGCTCGATCCGGAATATCCTCGTCTGTCACGAGGAGTAGACGTCCGGACTTTAATCCCGCCTGATGCAGCAGCTCCTGTCCAAGCTCAATGGCACGAGCCGGATCGCTCCCTTGCGCGGGCATCATCTCCGGGTCGAGGCTCTTCAACAAGGCCTCGATGGTATGTCGATCTTCCGTCAAGGGAGTTACGGTAAAGGCATCAGCAGCAAAAACGATCAGAGCGGTCTGCCCTTCCCGACGTTGCCGCAACAGGTCTTCAATTTTAAGTCGTGCCCGCAGCAGGCGGCTCGGCTTAAGATCAGCGGCGAGCATCGAACGCGAGAGGTCAAAGAGAATCACTAACTCCGATTGCTGACGGAATAACGGCTGTGGTTGGCGTTGCCAGACCGGACCGGCCAACGCGAGTATCGCTAGTATCAAACCGCTCAACAGCAACCACAACGGCCAGTTAGCCCGGCGTACAGAGCGACCAAGCAATAGATGGGGCAATAATTCAGGATCACAGACCGCCTGCCAGCTTCGACTGCGCAATTGGCGGCGCGCGAGCCAGAAGAGCAACAACAGCAGAGGTGGCAGAGCTAAGAACCACTCTGGACGCAGAAAATGAAAACTGTTCATCGACGCCTCCGAGTGGGGAATAGCGGTAGCAATATCAATAAAACTCCCACGATCAGAGCTGTCCCCAGAGGCCAGGGATAGAGTTCTGAGATCGGCCGAAAAACCTCATGCTCTTTTTCCACCGGCTCCAGGCGGTCAAGTTCCGCATAGATCTCGGCCAACTGCTCAGTGTCGCGCGCCCGAAAGTAACGACCACCGGTCTTTTTAGCGATAGCACTCAAAGTATCTTCATCCAGATCAGCCGAGGGATTGATTGTCTCGCGGAAGAAGAAGCTGCGCACTTCCATGGCGTCGGCACCTATGCCGACAGTATAGATTTTCAAACCTTCCCTGGCTGCAAGCTCGGCGGCTTTCAGCGGTGTCAACTGACCTGCGGTATTGGCACCGTCGGTCAACAGAATCAGGATCTGCCTCTCCCCCTGCCCCTCTTTAAGCCGCTTAACAGCCAGGCCGATGGCATCGCCGATCGAGGTCCGCTCACCGGCCATTCTCAGGGCAGATTCGTCGAGTAGTTGCCGAACAGTGACCCGATCAAAAGTGAGGGGTGTCTGCACATAAGCCTGATCACCAAACAGAATCAACCCCAGACGGTCACCGACTCGGCGCTGAATGAATTCACCAGCAACCACCTTGAGGGCGGTCAAACGATCAACAGTCTCATTGCCAAGATGAAAATCCTGAGTCTCCATACTGCCGGAGAGATCAACCGCCAATACCAGGTCGCGACCGCTAACTGGCAATTCTATCGGCTCGCCCAGCCATTGTGGCCGCGCTGTTGCTCCGACTAACAGCAGCCAGCAACAGAGGGCCAAAGGAAGTTGCCACTGTCCTCTCCTGCGACTTTGTTGGTGCTGGATCTCACCAAAGGGAGAGAGGCTTGGCACCCAAAGAGCAGCCTCTTCTGCTGCCAGAGCGGGGGGACAAAGTTTATATACCAACCAGGGGAGAACGATGAGGGCAAAGGCCCAGGGCCACGCGAACTGAATCATCGGCCTCTCCTCTGAACCTGGGTTTGGAGTGGAAGTTTTTTCAACCAACGGCGACACAGTGCGATCAGCGCAACAGTATCGACCTGCGCATCGACTCGGTAGGGAGCATCGAGCAGAGAGCGCCCAACTCCGGTCGTAAAGGGACGCTCTGAAAAAGGACGATCCAGAAACTCGAGCAACTTCAGGCCGCTGAGACCGGCATGGTCTGAAGGGAAATGACTGATCACAGCCTGGCGTAGCAAACGGGAAAGAGCCGCAGCGAGTTCCTGCTCAGGAAGTTTGGCCAATTCATCGAGGTGCGCTATGGCCAGACGGCGCATGCTATGACTTTTCCAAAAACGCCAACTCAAATAAATAACGGCTGACAGAAGGACCAACAGACCGAGCAGCAGCCACCACCCAGATGCCAATGGCCAGTAACCGACGACGTCGGGCAAGTGGATATCCTTCAGCGGGAAATCTGGTTCCAGCCCAGGACTTTGCGCCATTTCAACCCTCCCCTTTTGTAGCGGAGAGGCTCTCAAGTGGATCAGCATCCGTCGGTAGCGAAATCAAACGACAACGCTGACGACGGCAGAAATCCTCCAACTGCTGACGGCGGTTGTTAAAATTTTGCTGATATCCGCGGCGTGATTCATGATCACCGGTCGCAATGGTCAGGTCACGCTCACCGTCACTCAGACGATAAGACCCTGCGGGTGGGAGCTCAGCCTCAAGGGGATCATAACAATGAACCAGTCCAAGCTCACAGTGGCGTCCGAGTAATGCCAACTGCTTCTCTACGGCATCATCCCACTGGCTGAAATCGCTCAGCAGGAAGACAAAGCTGCCGGGACGCGCCACGCGCTGCAAACGTTGCAGGGTTGCAGCCAAACGCTGCTGAGGTGCAAATGGGCGATGAGGTGAGCGCTGCCAGACCGGGTCAGCAACCATTTGGCGCAACAGTTGTAATACGGCTTTTTTACCAAGCTGCGGGCGCAGTTCGAGATTTCGCTCTTCAGAGAAGATGAAGCCACCAACACGATCGCCACGCGACAGAGCCTGCCAGGCGAAGAGGGCAGCCAGTTGCGATGCCTGGACCGCTTTGAATCGACCACGGGTCGCAAAAAACATCGGACGCCGATAATCAAGAGCGATCAGCACCGGGCGTTCTCGTTCCTCATGAAAAAGTTTGGTGTGAACCTTACCGCGCCGTGCAGTGACCCGCCAGTCGATACTCCGTACGTCATCTCCGGGCAGATAGGCGCGGACCTCGGCGAACTCCATACCGCGCCCACGAAAACGGCTGCGATAGCCTCCATGCTGCGACGCAAGTTGTCGCGCCGACCGCAAGGCCGACGGCACTCGTTGGTCACCCAGTGCGATAAGTTCGGCCAGAGTGATATTGACCGGTGAGACACTGATGGAGCGACTGTTCTCTGACATCAGGGTACCGGCACACGCGCAATCAATTCGGCAATCACGCGATCAGGTGTCATGCCGTTAGCCTCAGCCTCATAACTCAGCAGTAAGCGGTGACGCAGCACATCGAAAGCAAGGTTCTGAATATCTTCCGGCAGAACATGATCACGGCCAGCCAACCAGGCGCGGGCGCGAGAACAGCGATCAAGAGCAATACTGGCTCTGGGGCTGGCACCATATTGAATGGCGCCTTGCAAATCTTCCCCATAGGGTTGCGGATGACGCGTTGCCAGTACCAGTTGCAGCAAATATTCTTCGAGATTTTCGGCTAAATGCAGATCAAGGACCTGATGGCGTGCCTGTTGAAGCTCTATGGTGCTCAGCGGTGACACCTGCGCCTCAACCGTTTCGACCGAACTCTGTCCGGCGGCTTCACGACGAGCCAAAGCAAGAATCTGACGTTCGGTTTCAACTGCGGGATAATCGACTTTCACATGCAGCAAGAAGCGGTCAAGCTGAGCCTCAGGGAGTGGATATGTTCCCTCCTGCTCAATCGGATTCTGAGTTGCCATCACCAGAAAAGGATCATCGAGGGGATAGGTCGTCTGCCCGACACTGATCTGACGTTCTGCCATCGCTTCCAGCAAGGCCGATTGAACTTTGGCGGGGGCACGGTTGATCTCATCTGCCAGGATCAGGTTATGAAACAATGGTCCTGGCTGGAAAGCAAAGGTACCCTCCTGAGCGCGGTACACATCACTGCCGGTTAAATCAGCGGGTAATAGGTCCGGGGTGAACTGGATACGATGAAAGCTCCCCTCCAGCAGCTCTCCCAGTTGCCGGATCGCACGGGTTTTTGCCAGGCCCGGGGCCCCTTCGACCAGCAGATGACCATCAGCAAGGAGTGCTATTAACAGACGCTCAACTAGCTGAGGCTGGCCGATGACCTGGAGTGAAAGAGCGTCCTTCAATTGACTAAAGCGTTGCTGCAATACATCCATGAACAGAATCCCTCGATAAATAGAAGCGTGATAAAATCCGCCAAAAATCTTAATCAGACAAAGCCAAAAAATCAAGACGTCAATTTTGATAAATTAGCACAAAAAAACAGTTGTGTTTGGAATCAAGGCACTAATGGGCGACCACCGCGACGCTGAAGATCTTCGATCTGAGAAATCGCTGCGCGTGCTTCAGCGGCAATCGTCGGAGTTGATGCCAAATCAATCGCGGAGAGCAGGTAGTGGTAAGCACTGGTCGCATAACGAGGCTGGAGCAATAATATTTTCCCCGCAGCAAGATAAGCCCGATCAAGACCGGGGCTTTGCGGCCGTTCGGCAATAAAACGCCGGAATACCCTGAGAGCCGCTTTATACTCCCTCTTTTCCAACAGGTAATCTCCGAGAGCCAGAACCGTCTCCGGGGCCACGCTCTTCCGCTGGTTGGTTTGTTCGAGCTCGAGATAACAACGACTGGCAGCACCCAACTCGCCTGCGGCAACCGCTTGGGGAATTGACTGTGGTGAACAGGGCGCTTCAGATGACCAACTAGCCGTACCTTGTAGCGGCCGCGACAATTTGACCCGATCAGAAATCAGAACTAATCCAAGCCCGGCGAGAAAGCCACCGATATGCGCGCCATGAGCCACCCCCCCTTCGCTTGAACCAAAAGCTAAAAACGGCAGAAGGTTATCAACCAGCAGATAAAAACCGAGTACCCAGCGGGCAGGAATCATCAGGGTGGTAACGATAAATGGAAATAAAAAAACAAACACCTTGACTCGGTTACGTGGAAACCAAAGAAAATAACAACCCATGACCCCAGAAATAGCCCCGGAAGCTCCGATAAGAGGAATATTCGAGTCTGACACAAACAGAGTAAAAAACAGGGTCGCAGCCACACCATAAAACAGATAGGCACAAAGATATTTCAGCGTGCCTAGACGATGTTCAACGTTGTCACCGAAGATATAGAGAAACAACATATTTCCAGCAAGATGAAGAAATCCTGCGTGTAGAAAGAGTGAACTGAAAAGGTTGAGCAGATCAAAATTTACGGGACGAAAGCCGTAGCGGAAGATCAATAGATCGTAGGCCGTCAGCTGATCACGAATCACTTCATAAGGGACCGGTCCTTGTGCTCCAAGCGTCCGCAGATACTCGGCAAGCAGCGGATCATCCATAGATGGTGGCCGTAAACCGAACGGGAGAGTGACCCCCAGATACACCATGACATTTACAGATATCAGCAGCCAGGTGATTCTGGGGAATGATCTCGCATGAGGAGAATCGGCTATGGGTAAAAACATCGCATCATCATTCTGAAGATCGGGGTTCAAAAATCATTTTCTAACCAAGATTAAAGGATAAGCCCTGATGACATAAAGTCCAGTGTACAACATTGATTGCCTGCGACTAAATTTTAAGCTATCGTTCGCGCAAAAGGAGTGCGCATGACCTTGTTTTATCTGCTCGATATGATCGGCACCGCTGCCTTTGCCGCCTCCGGCGCCTGGGCTGGGGTGCGCCGCGAAATGGACCTGTTCGGCGTTCTTGTCCTGGGAATGGTAACGGCCATTGGCGGAGGAACCCTGCGCGACCTGCTCCTGGGTGATACTCCACCTTTTTGTCTTACAGACGAAAACTATCTCTGGCTCTCACTGATTGTTTCACTACTGGTTTTTATCGGCCATCAACACCTTAAGCAGATCAGCAACCCTTTGCTCTATTTCGACGCTATCGGGCTCGGTACTTTCGTCGTTATTGGTACTGGCAAAGCGTTACAATTCAATCTTGGCCCCTTGGGGGCCGTACTGATGGGGATTATGACTGCAACTGCCGGTGGGGTCATACGCGATGTCCTTTCAACACGGGTTCCGCTGATTCTGCAACGTGAAATTTACGCCTCTGCCTGCCTGATAGGAGCTGGGCTGATGGTTACATTGCAATATACGGCGCTCCCCCAGAACCTGATCATTATCCTGGCTGCTGCAACCGTCATCACTCTTCGCCTTCTTGCAATCTCCCGTAACTGGGCATTGCCCAAAGCAAACTAAACCGAGGAATTTCTCATGCATACTGCCACCATAACCGGCTCGAAAAAAACCTACAACGTCGGCAAGATCGTCTGCCTTGGGCGCAACTACCTTGACCACATTCGCGAATTAAACAATGAAATCTCCGATCAACCTGTCATTTTCTGTAAACCGGCCAGCAGCCTGTTAAAGAATGATGGTCAGGTGGTTATTCCAACCTATTCCAGCGACTGCCATCACGAACTCGAGCTCGCCGTTCTTATCGGTAAGAGGGGGAAAAATATCCCGCTGGCTGACGCCCTGTCGTATGTCTGTGGCTACGGAGTTGCGCTCGACTTAACGCTGCGCGATGTCCAGACTCAACAAAAGGCCAATGGCCTCCCCTGGGAGATTGCCAAAGGCTTCGACACCTCCTGTCCACTCTCAGACTTTGTCCCGGCTAGCCAGATCACCAATCCGGATAATCTGGACCTGAGCCTAAAGGTTAACGGACAACTTCGCCAACATGGTAATACCAATATGATGATGCGGTCGGTGGCAGAGATTGTCAGTGAGTTTTCAGAATTCTATACCCTCGATGAGGGAGATATCATCCTGACTGGTACCCCAGCCGGCGTTGGACCGATTGTCAGCGGCGACATTCTCGAAGGCGTGATCGAACAAGTCGGCAGCCTGCGGGTCTCTGTCGTATGAAGTCCGCGCTTGTCCTGATCGGCCCCGGCCGGGTCGGTTGTGCCCTTGGGCAACTTTTGTACAATGCGGGCTACCCGATTGCTTCTGTCATCGGCCGCAACCAGGGCAAAACCGAAGAGGCGGCGAGGTTTATCGGTTGCGACATCAAGGTTGCGACCACCGACATCCAGGCAGCAGCTAAAGGGGAGGTTCTGCTGTTGGCACTACCCGATGATCAATTGACGGACGTTTCCACCCGCTTGTGCAATGAGGTCCGCTTAGGCGCTGGCACCTGCTTGATTCATTTCAGCGGCCTTCATCCTGCCGAGATCCTGACGCGCAAAAATAAAGATATCGGTCTGCTCTCTATTCACCCCCTGCTCCCTTTTGCCGACCGGCAGCGGGCTGTCGCTACTCTCAAAAACTGCCCCTGTGCGATCGAAGGAGATCTGAACCGTCATCTCTTAGGACAAGAGCTGGTCGCTGCATTCGGAGGGGAGTCCTTCTTGCTGCCGAGCGAGAGTAAGCAGATCTATCACGCCGCAGCCTGTATCGCCTCAAATTTCATGGTCAGCCTGATGGCCTGTGCACAGGATCTGCTTGCCGAGTGTGGCTTGGAGCCTCAACAGGCGCGACAACTGCTCACCCCCCTCCACCGCGCCACCAGTGCAAACATTCTTGAACTCGGCCCGGAGCAAGCATTAACCGGCCCCATCGTCCGCGGAGATGCCGGAACTGTCGCAATTCACCTCAGCGCCCTGGAGAACAAATCTGCTGAAAGCGCTGATCTCTACCGCACACTGGCCAAAGAAACCCTCAAGCTCGCGTTAAATAGTGGACGCCTATCAGCAGACAAGGCAAAGAACATCACTCTTCTGCTTGAGAAATGACGGGCGAATATCTGGAGGGTTCATAAGCGAAGTCGAACACCGAGACCGAAGAAGCCCCGGAGAACAATCGTTCTTCGGGGCTTCTTCGGTTCTCTATGCTCTGCGTTAACCCTCTAACAGCACCGCATGCGCCGCAGCAAGTCTGGCAATCGGCACACGGAAAGGCGAGCAGGAGACGTAATCGAGGCCAGCGTTGTGGCAAAAAATGACGCTTGACGGCTCACCACCATGCTCGCCACAAATACCGAGTTTAATGTCGGGCTTCGTTTTACGCCCCTTCTCACAGCCCATTTTAACCAACAATCCAACGCCGTCGGGATCAATAGCGACAAAGGGATCAGTCGCTAGAATTTCCTGCTCAACATAACCAGGTAAGAACTTTCCCGAATCATCACGAGACAGACCGAAACAGGTTTGCGTTAGATCGTTGGTACCAAAGCTGAAGAAATCAGCTTCGGTCGCAATCTCATCTGCGGTCAGAGCGGCACGTGGCAACTCGATCATGGTGCCGATCAGATACTCAACCTTGACCCCGTAGCGTGCAATCACCTCATCGGCAACACGGATTGCATTCTGGCGCAGGATCGCCAGCTCTTTTACGTGAGCGACCAGAGGTATCATAATCTCGGGGATAATACTGAAGCCATCATTCTTGACCAACTCGCAGGCTGCCTCCATGATCGCCTGGACCTGCATGTCGTAGATTTCAGGATAGCTGATACCGAGACGGCAGCCCCGATGACCAAGCATCGGATTCGTCTCATGCAGAGAATCGACCGTCGATTGCAGAGCCGCTGTGGACACCCCCATCACCCCCGCCAATTCTGCAATCTCAGCTGCGGTCTGCGGCAAAAACTCGTGCAAGGGCGGGTCAAGCAAGCGGATGGTTACTGGAAGATCTTTCATCTCACGGAAGATTCCGAGAAAATCACTCTTCTGCATCGGTAAAATTTTCGTCAAGGCGATCTCGCGACCTTTACGGTCCTCAGCCAGAATCATTTCACGGACCGCCATGATCCGTTCAGCATCAAAAAACATATGCTCGGTCCGACAGAGGCCGATCCCTTCAGCACCGAATTCACGAGCAACCTTCGAATCCTGCGGGGTATCGGCATTAGTCCGCACCCGAAGGCGCCGAATACCATCGACCCATGTCATCAATGCTGAAAATTCACCCGTCAGTTCGGGCTGAACTGTCGGTACTTCACCGAGCATCACCTCGCCGGTTGAACCGTCGAGAGTCAAAACGTCGCCCTTTTTGACAATGAGACCGCCGGGAGCGCTAAAACTC
Organism: Deltaproteobacteria bacterium; assembly: GCA_024279255.1. Classification (GTDB taxonomy): domain Bacteria; phylum Desulfobacterota; class Desulfuromonadia; order Desulfuromonadales; family Geopsychrobacteraceae; genus Geopsychrobacter. The sequence continues at coordinate 21,570 of JAJRRT010000108.1, forward strand.
TCATCGGCATAACTGACACGTATATCACCACAACCCGACACACAGCACTTGCCCATTCCACGCGCGACGACGGCGGCATGGGAGGTCATTCCACCACGCGCGGTCAAGATACCTTCTGCGGCATGCATGCCGTGAATGTCTTCAGGACTGGTCTCGATCCGGACCAGGATAACCTTACGCCCATCCCTGGCAGCAGTTTCCGCTTCATTCGCGCAGAAGACCACCTCACCACTGGCAGCTCCGGGGGAGGCTGGGAGCCCTTTAGCGATCACCTCTCGTGCGGCGTTAGGATCAAGAGAGGGGTGCAGCAGCTGATCGAGCTGGTCAGGTGAAACCCGCAGAACGGCTTCTTTTTCAGTGATCAGCCCTTCATTGACCATCTCTACTGCAATCTGGATAGCCGCCTTGGCGGTCCGTTTGCCGGTCCGCGTCTGGAGCATATAGAGGATGCCTTTTTCGATAGTAAACTCAATGTCCTGCATATCCCGATAGTGCTTTTCGAGTGACTGCTGAATCTTCATCAGCTGAGCGTAACTCTCGGGCATGACCTCTTCCATCGAAGGTAAACTGCCGTCGCCGCCAGCCTTGTTGATTGGCTGTGGGGTTCTTATTCCGGCAACAACATCCTCCCCTTGCGCATTGACCAAAAATTCGCCAAAGAAGAGATTTTCACCGGTAGAGGGATTGCGGGTAAAGGCGACGCCGGTCGCACAGTCATCACCCATATTACCAAAGACCATCGCTTGAACATTGACAGCCGTACCCCAGGAAGCAGGGATATTGTTCAGGCGTCGATAGGTGATCGCCCGCGGGTTCATCCAAGAGCCAAAAACCGCACTGATTGCGCCCCAGAGCTGTTCTTGCGGATCTTCAGGAAAGGGGGAGCCGAGGACCTCTTTAACTCTGCTTTTGAAAAGCCCTACCAATTTTTTAAGATCATCTGCCGATAACTCGGTATCGAGTTCAACGCCCCGCTCATCCTTCATCTCCTCGAGCAGATCTTCAAGCAGATCGCCGTTCATACCCATCACAACATTAGCGTACATCTGAATAAAACGACGGTATGAGTCATATGCAAAACGCGGGTCGTTACTTTGCGCAATAATTCCCTGTATCGTTTCATCGTTCAAACCAAGATTAAGCACTGTATCCATCATGCCAGGCATCGAGGCTCGCCCACCAGAACGAACCGATACCAACAATGGATTATCGCGATCGCCGAAGGTTTTCCCCATCAGCTTTTCAACGCGCAATAGGTGCTCAGCCACCTCATCGGTGAGGCCTTCTGGGTATTGACGGTTATTGTCGTAATAAGCGCTACAGACTTCTGTGGTCATAGTAAACCCTGCCGGGACAGGAAGACCGATCGAGGTCATTTCGGCAAGATTTGCGCCTTTACCACCCAAAAGGTTGCGCATTTCGCTTGCACCCTCAGCTTGCCCGTCACCAAAAAAATACACATACTTGGCCATGTTCATTGCTCCTCTGGTAATGTCTCACCATCAAATAAAAAGGCCAGAAAATCGACATCACCCTATGGCTCGATAAAGATCAGACACACACGTATAGCAGCGGACAGGCAATAACTCCTGTTACTGATAAACGGATGTACCCGAGCTTCACCATGATGAACCTTTCGGGTGATGACCAGGATCTGGCCATCAAAAAATACTATTACCCCAAATCAACACATTATTGCACTGATCCAGATTTCTGCAGCAGTGCCCGCTGCTACAGAATTTAAGCCGAGATCTTGGAAAAATCAGCGATATCGGTGAACAAGTGCGAAACTGCGGTCAAAAGCGCCAGCCGATTCGTGCGGATCTTCTCATCCTCAGCCATAACCATGACACCTTCAAAGAAGCTATCGACGGCGGGTCTGAGTCCTGCAATTGTTCCGAGTGCGGCGGAGTAATCTCCGGCGCCAATCTGTGAAGTTAATCCACCAAGGACCTGGTCCAGTTGAAGCTGCAGGTTCTTTTCGCAGTCTGATTCGAACAAGGAGGGATCGACCTTCTGCTCGATGCCACCTTTAATAATATTGACCACACGTTTAAAGGCAACGGCAAGGGGCTCAAAATCAGCACGGCTTTTAAGTTCGGCAAGAGCTTTGACCCGAGCCAACGCATCAACTGGATCGTTGAAGCTGGCACTCAGCACAGCATCAACCACATCATGCGGATACTTTTTGGCCCCAAGCAAATTGACGAAGCGCAGACGAATAAATTCAATCACCTCAGCGCTAATCTCATCGAGAGGTCGGTTCGCTTTCTGCTCAAGGAGTGCAACGCTCCGTGCAACCATGCTGGGGATTGAAATTTTCAAACCACCCTCGAGGATGATCGTCAAAATGCCGATTGTTGCACGACGTAAGGCATAAGGGTCTGCAGTACCGGTCGGGATCAAGCCAACCGAAAAACAGCCACAAAGAGTATCCATCTTGTCCGCAAGAGAGACAAAGGTGCCGACATCATCTGAAGGCAATTCACCACCAGCTTGAGTCGGCAGGTAATGCTCAAAGATCGCAGTCGCAACACGTGCGTCTTCCCCTTCCAACAGGGCATATTCACGCCCCATGACACCTTGCAGCTCAGGAAACTCATAGACCATCCCGGTCTCAAGGTCACATTTAGCCAACAGTGCTGCGCGCTCGACCAACCCTTTGATTGCGGGGTTGAGCTGTTCGGCCAATTCAGTTGCCAGAATCTGAAAACGCTCGATCTTCTCATAGCTGGTCCCGAGTTTGGCTTGATAAACAACTTTTTTCAATGGCTCAAGGCGTGACTCGAGTGAAGTTTTCTGGTCTTCCTGCCAAAAAAACATGGCATCCGACAAACGTGCCCTGAGCACCCGCTCATTCCCGGCGATAACAACGCTGGGGTCGGGCACAATTGTGTTGGCGATGGTGATGAAGTGCGGTAGCAATTTGCCCTTTGCGTCGATCAGGGTGAAATATCGCTGATGTTCACGCATACTTGTGATCAGCAGTTCTGGTGGCAAAGCGAGAAAACGTTCTTCGATGCTACCCGCCAGCGCCTGAGGTGTTTCGACGAGATAACTGACCTCTTCAATAAGCTCGGGGTCCGGGTTGATCTGACCACCCAACTCTATTGCAAGCTCTGCCAGTTGGGCTTCAATCAGAGTACGTCTCTTATCAACCTGAGGGATAACATGCTGTGCCACAGTCTTGCTCAGGTATTCATCCAGACTGCTGACTGTAAACTCGGCCGGTGCCATAAAACGATGTCCACGCGAAAGGTTGCCCGCCTGGATATCACCAAAGGAGACAGGGACAACTGCGCCATCATAAAGTGCCACAATCCAATGGATCGGACGGACAAAACGGATATCAAGGTCTTTCCAGCGCATCGACTTACGAAAGGGGATGTTCGAAATAACAGATTCAAGAATGCTCGGTAGTTCTGAAGCCGAATCTCCGCCCTCAATCACCTTGGAGATAAACAGATACTCTCCCTTTGGGGTCTCGATGGTTTGCAACTCTGACACATCAATTCCGTTTGTACGCGCGAAACCCTCTGCAGCTTTGGTTGGTTTGCCCTCTGTATCGAAAGCAATTCGCGCAGGTGGACCAGTGATCTCAAGTTCCTGTCGCTGTTGTAGACGAGCGACACCGGCAATGGCAATACAGAGGCGTCGCGGAGTCGCAAAGGTCTGTACCTCTCCATAGGCGATACGCGCCTGATCAAGCTCTTTACACAGCAAGCGCTGCATATCTTCCAAGGCCTTGGGGATAAAACCGGCGGGAATCTCTTCGGTACCAATTTCAAGAAAAAGTTCTGCAGACATTTCTATTCTCCAGTCGAAAAAGGGGATCCCTTCTTCGTTCTCTAAAGTTCAATCAGCCCTGTTTGAGCAGAGGGAATCCCAGTTTTTCACGTTGCTTGACGTAACCTTCGGCACAGAGGCGTGAAAGATTACGCACGCGGCCGATGTAACCTGCACGTTCTGTCACTGAGATTGCGCTGCGCGCGTCTAACAGGTTAAAGGCATGAGAGCCTTTCAGAACAAAATCATAAGCTGGCAAGACAAGGTCTTTTTCTGCCAAACGGATACATTCTTTCTCATACATGTCAAACAACTGAAAAAGCATCGCAGTATCAGCTTCTTCAAAATTGTAATGAGAAAATTCAACCTCGGATTGGTGATGTATATCTCCGTATTTTACGCCGTCAACCCATTCGAGATCGTAAACATTATCGACCCCCTGAATGTACATAGCGATCCGCTCAATACCGTAGGTAATCTCACCAGAGACAGGCTTGAGGTCGATCCCGCCCGCCTGTTGGAAATAGGTAAACTGAGTAATCTCCATACCATCGAGCCAGACTTCCCAGCCAAGGCCCCAGGCGCCAAGAGTCGGTGACTCCCAATCATCCTCAACAAACCGAATGTCATGAGCTAAAGGATCGATACCGAAGCTCTTGAGTGAATCGAGATAGAGATCCTGAATATTCTGTGGCGAGGGCTTTAGTAACACCTGAAACTGATAATAGTGTTGAAGGCGGTTGGGGTTCTCACCATAGCGACCATCGGTCGGCCGACGTGATGGCTCAACATAGGCGACCTTCCAAGGCTCAGGGCCAAGGGCGCGCAAAAAAGTAGCGGGGTTGAAAGTTCCTGCGCCCTTTTCCATATCGTAAGGCTGTTGAATAATACAACCTTGTGCAGCCCAATAGTGTTGAAGAGAGAGAATCAAGTCCTGAAAAGTCACGGGTCCTCCGATGTGAGTTATACAACCGCCAATGCAGGCGGAGTTATGATTTAGGGATTTAGAGCGGCAGTTTATCCCCCAGCATAAGGGATGTCAAGGCTCGTTAAGGCCTGTTGTCTGCTGTAGAAAGCGTAAAGATTTTGGCATTTTCGGCAGCACTGATTCCAGAATGAGAGCCATCATAATAGCTCCTTCTTTTAAGGTACGCGAACCAAAGTGAAATCCATCAAAAAGTCCGATCGGCGTCTGCAGAGAACGCGACAAGCTGCCAAGGGTCCCCAAGCCAACAGACAGAGGAGAGTTGCCATCTGAACAGGTATGACACAAGCTTCCGCCGCGTGCAGGATCAAAAGAAATATTACCTTCGCCAAAAAGAGCAAAACACTCACTACAGTGTAGTAGATGGGGAATATATCCAAGATGTTGAACAAGTCTAAGTTCAAAAAGCAAGCGCGCCAGAGCAGGGTCACCTTGCACAGAAAGATAATCCAGATACCCTTGAAGAAGAGAATACAACTCTGACTGTTCCTCTCCCTCTTGTAGCAACATCTCTAACACCTCAACAGCGTATGCAGCTAACGCAAGGTTCGTTAAAGACAGCCTCAACCCCTGTCGTGGGGCAACCAGATCAGCATCAAGCAGGGTTAATAATTCACCTCGTCCAGGTTGCCAACGAATTTCAATTTGCGAAAAAGGTTCGAGCGCCGGGCCGAAACGCTTAATACTCTTACGCGCACCACGCGCATAGCCACGCAAAACACCTAACTCGGAAGTCAGCAAGGAGACAATCAGATCGGACTCACCATAATTGATCTGTCGCAGAACTATGGCAGGGCTATTGCGAGGCTCACGCCGCACGGCTTCAGACTCGGGCTAGGTGTGCCAGGAAAAAAGTGGCTGTTGAAAAATAGATCAGGATCCCCGTAATATCATTAACGGTTTGAACGAAGGGACTAGCAGCAATGGCGGGATCAATTCCTATTTTTTTGAAAAAAGCAGTCGCCAAAACCCCCATGCAGGCTGCAACAGAAATGGCTACCGCCATAGCAACACCAACGACCAGACCAAGATAAATATTATGGTGCCAGAAGTAGGCAACACCAGCAATCGCAAGGCCGCAAACTAATCCCATGATCAATCCGACTCGCAACTCTTTATAAAATATTTTTCGTATAATTGAGAAATCGATTCTGCCCGTAGCAAATCCACGTACGACGATCGCGGAGGTCTGTCCGCCAACATTCCCCCCCATTCCGGTAATAACAGGAATAAATGTAATCAATGCTATGGCCTGCTCGAGGGTTCCACGATATAACCACATTAAGAAACCGGTCGTAACCCCACCAAATAAAGTGGTCAACAACCAGGGGAGGCGCAATCTGGCGACATGGAAGGACTTATTCCCATACATAAGTTCTTCCTGAGTGGTCCCAGCCATCATAAAAATATCTTCAGTAGCCTCTTCGCGCATGACATCAATGACATCATCAACAGTAACGATTCCCATCAACTTGCCAATTTCATCGACGACGGGAATCCCGAGAATGTTGTACTTGGCGACCAGACTGGCAACTTCCTCCTGGTCCATATCAGTCCGGACTCGCAACACATCCGTTGTCATGATATCCCTGAGACAGGTGTCTGCTGGAACTGTCAGCAACTGGCGCAATGAGAGCACGCCGACAAGGTGATTATGCTCGTCAGTGACATAGACGTAGAAGACCATTTCAAATTCTTCTGCATCCTGCAAAGCCACGATTGCCTTTTGTACAGTGAGATTCTGATCGAGAGAAAAAACGTCCGTCGACATGATCCCGCCGGCCGTATCTTCATCATATCCAAGGAGTTGCTCAATCTCATCAGAATATTCAGTTTTCATAGCTGAAAGAATTTGATCAGCCAACTCATCGGGCATATTCCGTAACAACTCAACGCTGTCATCATCGGCCATCTCGTGCAGGATGGCGATGATCGTCTCACGATCAATCTTTTCAAGGAGCTGAGCACCTTCAGACCAATCGAGCTCTGAAAGGACATCTGCGGCTCGCGATTTATCGGTTATGAGGCCAAGCAGTAATGTTTGTTCTTTTAGCTTCAGATAGCGGAACAGATGAGCGATATCGGCAGGATGAATTTTAACGAGAACTTTTTTGAGATTAGCATTTGCACCACGACGGAGAAGCTTTTGTACCGTCCCGAGAAGAACCTGTATTCTCTTATCCTGCATGGCGACCTCACTTGTGATGTCAGTTAATCATTGGGTATAACTAAGAGAATTAACATCGCCCCCTAGAAGAGTCAACTCGATTAAAGATATAAAAAAAGCGGGGCAAGGAAGTTGTTACTCCTCGCCCCGCTTTAAAATAATTTTACTCAGTGAGTCTCAGCCTGCTGATTTTTCCTCTGCAGATTCTTCAACTACCTCATCAACTGCAGTTTCAACAGCAACTTCTTCGACCACAGATTCTTCGATGACAGGATTAGCTTCTTCAGCCTTAGGTGCCGACTTCTTCTGTTTCGGAGAGAACTCCTCCTCAACAAGTTCAATGATCGACATTGGGGCATTATCACCAACACGCGGGTTCAGGCGGATAATCCGGGTGTATCCACCAGGACGATCTTGGTAACGCGGCGCAATTGTCTCGAATAATTTAGCGACAATCTTACGGTCGTGTACGACCTTCAGAACCTGGCGGCGCGAGTGCAGGTCATCGGTCTTTGCCATAGTGATGACACGCTCAACATCACGGCGCAGTTCTTTAGCACGTGTAATGGTAGTAGTTACCTTTTCATGTTCCAGAAAAGAGGTAACCATGTTGCGCATCATGTGCACGCGATGTGACGGTTTCCGCCCGAGACGCCTGCCGATCTTATTGTGACGCATTACTTGTATCCTTTCGTAACAACACAGGTAGACGATTATTCTTCGCTCTGGCCCTGCTGGATCAATTTCAAATATTCTGAATCAGGAAACCCTTCAGTCTTCATACCGAGGGTCAGCCCCATTTCAGACAGAATATCCTTGATCTCATTGAGCGACTTACGGCCAAAGTTCTGAGTCTTGAGCATTTCTGCTTCTGACTTTTGAACCAGCTCGCCGATCATGTTGATCTGGGCATTCTTCAAACAGTTAGCACTACGTACTGACAGCTCAAGCTCTTCAACGGAACGATAAAGGTTCTCGTTAATTCGCGTCCCGACCTCATCGACTTCAACAACAGTTGGCTCATCAGACTCGTCAAAGTTGATAAACACCTGTAGTTGCTCCTTGAGAATCTTGGAGGCGTAGGCTATAGCATCATCAGGCCGTACACTGGCATCAGTAAAGATCTCAAGAGTCAATTTGTCATAGTCAGTCATTTGACCAACACGAGCATTAGAGACCGTATAGTTGACTTTCTGAATCGGCGAGAAGATCGCATCAAGTGCGATAGTGCCGACAGGGAAATCCTCATCACGAATTCGTTCAGATGGGACATAACCCTTGCCCAAAGAGACAGTCATGTCTATTTCGAGATCAGCTTCTTTACCACAGGTAGCAATATGATGGTCAGGATTCAAAATCTCAACATTACCGTCAGTAATAATATCGCCAGCCTTGACAGCACCAGCACCTTTTTTGACGATACGAATGTTGCGTGTATCATGACCAAGCAGACGGACCTTGACACCTTTAAGATTCAAAAGAATGTCAGTTACATCTTCAGTCACACCCGAAACACTAGAGAACTCGTGCTGCACATCCTTGATTCGCATCGAAGTGATTGCTGCACCCTGTAATGATGAGAGCAAGATCCGGCGCAGGGAATTCCCTAGTGTAGTTCCGAATCCGCGCTCAAGAGGCTCAGCAACGAATTTTCCGTACGAATCAGACAGCGATTCTGCATCGATCTGCAGCCGTGAAGGCTTAATCAGATCTCTCCAGTTTTTATACATAATCGTACACTCCCTCTCAAGAAAACCCTGACATCATAGACTGTTATTTGGAATACAGTTCAACGATCAGTTGTTCCTGGAATTCCGGCGTGGTCAGTTCATCACGAACCGGCAGTGCCTTGATGGTCCCCTTGAAATTCTCACGATCAATTTCTACCCAAGAAGGAACACCACGACGCATAACACTATCAAGAGACTCATTGAAAGTTACGATTTCACGGCTCTTCTCGCGAAGCTCAACCACATCACCTGGGCGAACCAGATAAGAAGGGATATTGACCTTACGACCGTTTATATTGAAATGACCATGACGCACCATTGTCCGTGCTTGAGCACGAGAAACGGCGAATCCAAGACGATAAGCTATGCTATCGAAACGGCGCTCAAGAAGAGTCAGCAGGTTCTCGCCTGTAACTCCCTTCATGCGGTCTGCTTTAGCGAAATAGAGACGGAACTGCTTTTCCTGCAGACCGTACGTCCGTTTCACCTTCTGCTTCTCACGCATCTGCACACCATAATCAGAGACCTTAGTACGACGCTGACCGTGCTGCCCTGGGGCATAGTTACGGCGCTCTATGGCACATTTATCGGTATAGCATCTGTCCCCTTTCAGGAACAGCTTTGCACTTTCTCTTCTGCACTGACGGCAGACAGCTCCGGAATACCTAGCCAACTTCTTCCTCCTTACCGCTTAAACGCGACGACGCTTCGGCGGACGACAACCGTTATGGGGGATGGGGGTAACATCTTTGATCATGGTCACAGTCAGACCCGCTAGTGAAAGAGCACGCAGAGCAGATTCACGTCCACTGCCTGGTCCCTTCACATAAGCCTCGACCGACCTCATCCCATGCTCCTTTGCCTTGAGGGCTGCATCTTCAGCAGCCATCTGAGCAGCAAAAGGAGTACTTTTGCGTGAACCCTTGAAACCCTTTGCACCTGATGTCGACCAGGCAATTACATTGCCGGCAGGGTCACAGATGGTAACAATGGTATTATTGAAGGTGGCTTGAATATGCACAACACCGCGCGCAATATTCTTTTTTTCAACCTTCTTCCTGACAACTTTTTTACCCGACTTAGCCATGATAACTCCCGCTTACTTTTTCTTGCCGGCTACGGTTTTCTTTGGACCTTTACGAGTCCGGGCGTTCGTCTTGGTCTTCTGACCTCGACAAGGCAGCCCTCTACGATGACGCAGACCGCGATAGCAGCCCAAGTCCATCAACCGTTTGATATTCATGGTCACCTCACGACGGAGGTCACCTTCAATTCGGTAATCCGCATCAACAATCTCACGGATTTTAGCCAGTTCGGCTTCCGTCAGATCATCAGTACGGGTATTCAGATCCACGCCAGCAGTAGAAAGAATTTTCTGTGAAGAGGTGCGACCAATTCCGTAAACGTAGGTCATCGCTACTTCAATGCGTTTGTTGCGTGGTAAATCGACTCCAGCAATACGTGCCAATGTCCTGTCCTCCTAGGGTCTATCCCTGTCTTTGCTTATGCTTGGGATTCTCGCAGATGATCCGCACGACCCCTTTTCG
>JAJRRT010000011.1 GCA_024279255.1 Deltaproteobacteria bacterium
AGCGTCAAATGCGAGTACAATTCTCGCAGGGCACTTGAAGTTTTAAGTCCCTATCGTCTAGCCTGGCCCAGGACATCGCCCTTTCACGGCGACGACAGGGGTTCGAATCCCCTTGGGGACGCCATTAAACGAAGAAGCCTCTCTGCTCACGCAGGGGGGCTTTTTTCGTTGTGGATTTTGAATTAGGTTGGCTCTAGGTTGGGCGCAGATATGCTTAGATTGATTCTAGATTGAAAGAAATAGGGCTAAGGCTGAGCAAAACAACCCCACCACCCATTTAGATAACAAAGCCGCCACCCTTTAAAAGGGTGACGGCATTTCAAAACTTACTAGTTTTGCAAATAGACCGAGTCGCTCAGAAATTTGTTCTCAAAAGTGAAATTCTGATTTTTGGAATGGCTGAATAGCACGAAACAAGGGAAGATGAAAAAATAAATCCGGCCCCTTTTTCGCGATATCGGTATTGCGTCCCCGTACACCCAAGGTTTCGGTATCGGCACCAGCGTTGATAATATTAACGTGCTTAGCTCTAAGAGCTAATAGCCGCCGGACTCTCTCACCTGTTGGTGGGTGAGTCCGTAGCCAAACCGGCAGTCGGTTTCCAGGCAATAGAAGACGCTTCCATAGGGCTTTTTCTCTGCGATTCAATTTCCACAAGGCATTAGCTAAACCTTCCGGGTCTCCGGTCAGGCGGACAGCTCCCAGGTCGGCATCATATTCGCGAATCCGCGACAATCCTAATTGGACAAAGGTGCTGATCTGCGGTGCAAATACGAGCAGTAACACGGCGATCAAATTGACACTGTAGTCAGCAAAAAGAAGTAGTGGCAGATTGAGCAGCAGCAGTCCCTGTCCGAGCAAAGATAAACAATTCGTCAGTCTGCCGGCCAGTTCGGCCAGTTGCATTGTTCGAATGTCGTCATTGCGCAGATGGCTGATTTCATGGGCAAGCACGCACGCCATCTCCCGTGGATTCAAGATTCTCAAAAGCCCATCTGAGACGGCGATAACCGGCTCGTGTCGGCTGCCGATCGCCAGTGCATTCGGCTGCCGGGTTGGCAGGTAATAGAGCGCCGGGATGCTGGACAAACCTGCCTTGATGGACAGTTTCCGAAGAATACTATGCAGCTCTGGAGCCTGATGACTGCTGAGAAGTCTGGCGTGAGAGAGCTTCATCAACAGGTGCGGTGATCCAGCCTGACTCGATAGAAAGATGAAGCCGCCGAAGAGCAGAAACCAGATCGCAGCCACCTCTCCCAAGATCATCCAGCCGAGCAGCAGCAGATAACCTCCAAGAAACAGCAGCAGAAAAAGTGTCTGCAACCGGTTCTGCCAGGTATGACGCACCCATTGTTCACTGTTGATGAAGCCTCTCTTTAGCATCTTTTTTAACCTTTTGGTCGACTATCTTTACGCGACGCTGATTGTGATCCCTTGCCGCTTTTGCTCCTTAATTATTGGCAGCTCGACCCTCAGAACGCCATGGTTGTAGCTGGCTTTGCCCCGGTTCGAGTCGACCTCAACCGGCAGAGGGATGGCACGCTCGAAGCTGCCATAAGCACATTCCAGCACATGATATTGCCCATTATCATGTTCGCGCTGCAAATGCTTTTCACCGCGTACCACCAGCATGTTGTCGAGCACCTGCAGGTCGATTTCGTCCGCCTCCAGCCCGGGAGCTTCAAGTCGAACAATAACCCGTTTGCTGTCGTTGGAGACCTCTGCTGCCAGTACCCCCCAGCCGGAACTGCGACGGGTAAATTCCCGATCCTCCTGCTCCGATTGGTTCATTTTGCTGGCTCGGGGGGCAAATCGGGTCATCGCTCCCGAGGCGTGTTCGTAGAGTTGATTCCAGCCGTCGACCAGAGAATCCAGGGCACGGCTGACTCCTTCACGTAATTGTTGCCAGGTCGCCATGATTTCTCCTCCTTTTCGGTTTGTCTGGCCTGCTTTTGCCCCGGGCAAAAGTTCAGGCTGCGTTGTGGTTTTGACGCTGATCTTTGGATACATCTTCAAACTCAGCGTCAATCACGCCATCCTCAGGATGGCCACTGTTTTCAGTGGTCCTTTCCGCGCGGCTGTTTTGAGCATAAAGTCTCTCCGCCAGCTTGGCTGATGCCTCGCTGAGGATTTTGCTCTTTGCTTCGATCTCAGATTTGTCCTCACCCTGCAAGACCGCTTCAAGGTTCTTGATTGCGGAGTTGATGGCGTCTTTTTCGTTTGCATCGACTTTATCACCAAGGTCTGTCAGGGTCTGGTTCGTCGCATGGATCATGGCTTCCGCCTGATTGCGGGCGGAGATAAGCTCATGGAAACGTCGATCCTCTTCGGCATGGGTTTCCGCTTCACGAACCATCCGCTCAATCTCTTCTTCGCTCAAACCGCTCGACGCCTTGATCACCACTGACTGTTTTTTGCCGGTCACCTTGTCTTTTGCCGACACGTTGAGAATGCCGTTGGCGTCGATATCGAATTTAACCTCGATCTGCGGAACACCGCGCGGTGCAGAATTGATTCCTTCTAGGTTGAACTGGCCGAGCGATTTGTTGTGAGCCGCTTGTTCCCGCTCCCCTTGCAGCACATGAACGGTAACCGCCGACTGGTTGTCCTCAGCGGTCGAGAAGACCTGGCTGGCTTGGGCCGGAACCGTGGTGTTTTTCTCGATCAACTTGGTCATCACACCGCCGAGAGTTTCGATCCCCAAAGAGAGTGGGGTGACATCGAGCAACAATACGTCATTGATGCTGCCACCGAGCACGCCACCCTGGATCGCGGCACCGATTGCCACCGCTTCATCCGGGTTGACATCCTTGCGCGGCTCCTTGCCGAAAAACTCCTTCACCTTCTGCTGCACCAGTGGCATACGGGTCTGGCCGCCGACCAGAATAACGCTGTCGATATCGTCGGTTTTCAGCCCGGCATCCTTGAGTGCCTGTCTGCATGGTTCGATGGTCCGGTCGACCAGTTCCGCAACCAGCGATTCCAGCCGCGCCCGACTGATTTTCATATTCAGGTGTTTGGGGCCGCTGGCATCGGCAGTAATGAAGGGCAGATTGATGTCGGTCTGTTCGGTGGATGACAGTTCGACCTTGGCTTTTTCCACCGTCTCCTTCAGGCGCTGCAAAGCCATCTGATCGCCACGCAGATCGATCCCCTGATCCTTTTTGAATTCATCGGTGACATATTCGATCAGTTTTGTGTCGAAATCCTCGCCGCCGAGGAAGGTGTCGCCGTTGGTCGAGAGCACCTCAAACTGCTGGTCACCGTCGACATCGGCGATCTCGATGATCGAAACATCAAAGGTGCCGCCACCCAGATCATAAATCGCCACTTTGTGCTCGCCCTTTTTGTCCAGTCCGTAGGCCAGAGCAGCCGCAGTCGGTTCATTGATGATCCGCTTGACCTCCAGCCCGGCTATTTTACCGGCATCCTTGGTTGCTTGCCGCTGAGAATCGTTGAAGTAGGCCGGTACGGTGATAACGGCCTCGGTGACCGGTTCCCCGAGATAATCTTCAGCCGATTTCTTCATCTTTTGCAAAATCTTGGCAGATACTTCCTGCGGTGAGATTTCTTTGCCATTGACAGCAACCCAGGCGTCACCGTTTGCTGCCTTGACAATTTTATACGGCACCATCCCTTTATCTTTTCCCACCATCGGGTCGTCGAAACGCCGACCGATCAAACGCTTGATGGCGAACAGGGTATTTTCCGGATTGGTCACCGCCTGGCGTTTTGCTGTTTGACCGATCAGCACCTCTTTGTTCGGCGAGTAGCCAACGATTGAAGGTGTCGTTCGAGCACCTTCGCTGTTTTCGATTACCTTCGGCTTGCCGCCTTCCAGAATTGAAACGCATGAATTGGTTGTGCCTAAGTCAATTCCGATAATTTTGGCCATGTCCAGTTCCTCCTTAGATTGTGGTTTCAGGTCAAAGCGTAAAATCTCTGTCCCTTTTGTGTCTGTGTGAATGTCTGCACAGGTTCAGTTATCAAGGGGTATGCCAAAGTTAAACTGAGTAAATATCAGCAGTTGTGACTCTTGGTCACAAGGTGCGACGTCGCAGGTACTGTCGCAGGGTGTCGCGTGCGACAGTGCCTGCGACACTCTTCTCGTCACATTCTGAGCCAGAGGCCGGTACATGTATGTAAGTAGCTGATACTGATAGAGAAAAAAATCGAAATCAACTTCATCTATTTGGCACAGCATTTGTTATTGGAATGAGTCAAGCCGGGGAAACCTGAAACTTTTAACGCAAGCAAAAGGAGGAGAAAATGACTGGATGGGATCTGTTTCAAGAGATGGACATGTTGCGTAGGGAAATCGACCAGGCCTTTAGAGGGGTCGGCAGGCACTCCTTTTATCCATCGTTCTTACCGGGAATCAGTGCCGGCGACTACCCGCGCGTCAACCTGAATGAAGATGAGAACAATTACTACATTGAGGCACTGGTTCCTGGTATCGACCCGAAGGATCTTGATTTGAACCTGCTGCAGGGCACCTTGACCCTTTCCGGTGAGAGAAAGGCTTCTGAAAATAATGGACAGACCTGGCACCGGCATGAACGTGGAAACGGTAAGTTTATGCGGACCATTGAACTGCCCGATTCGGTTGATGGATCCAAGGTGGACGCGGAATATCGCAACGGGATTCTGCTGATTACCCTAGCCAAACCGCAGAGCGAAAAGCCAAAAAGGATTTCGGTACGGGCAAATTGATCGGAATCATTGAGGGTCGTAACGAAAGACAGAGACAGGAGGATAGAACAATGACAGCTCAAGAATTGGCCAAACGGCA
This sequence comes from Deltaproteobacteria bacterium, assembly GCA_024279255.1. Classification (GTDB taxonomy): domain Bacteria; phylum Desulfobacterota; class Desulfuromonadia; order Desulfuromonadales; family Geopsychrobacteraceae; genus Geopsychrobacter. The sequence goes on from JAJRRT010000011.1 coordinate 4,793, forward strand.
AGATTCAACCCCAACTCGTCGCGAAGAGACCCGTACCGCCGGACGGGTGCTGGTTCCGGCCGTCGATATCTTTGAGTCGGATGAGAACCTGACTTTAATGGCTGATATGCCGGGTGTCGACAAAGAGGGGCTGGATGTCAAACTGGAAAAAGGGGTTTTGACAATCAATGGTGAAGTGAATATGGAGAGTCGTGGCAAAACCCTGTTGCAAGAGTTTACTTCAGCCAATTACTACCGCCAGTTCAAACTCTCAGAGCATATCGATGCTGAAATGACCACGGCAGAACTGGCTAACGGTGTACTGACTCTGCGGATTCCGAAAGCAGAATCAGCCAAACCGAAGCGGATTGAGATCAGGCATTGATCGGTGCTGGTGGAATTGTTGGCCCCTGAATAGTTCAGGGGCCTGCTTTTCTACAAACGGGGTCACGTCTGCTGTTGGATTTTGGTGATCATCCGCGACAGCTTACCGAGATATTGTTGCAATGTGGCATCCCGATCTTTACGTACTTTAATCCGTTCAATGGCACTACTGACGGTGCTGTAATTATCGATTTCAAAGATCCTACCTATCTCGGCCAGTGTCATCCGACTGTCGCAACGTGACAGATAGATTGCGATGTCGTGAGGCAGGTTGTCGATCCCTTTCGTGATTTTTTAAACCGGCCCTTGTCAATATCGAAGTCGTCGCAATTATACCTTTCTCAACTTTACAACTGTCACCTTGACGGGGAAGCTTACGCGACCAAAAGGATGGAGTATTAAATTATTTTATTTGCAGACTCAAATTATTCTTGTTACAGTCCTGCGATAAACTCACGTGAGGGGCTGAACGTACGACCGGGAGGCAACCTGGATGAATATGACAATCGGCAAAAAAATGTTGGCCATGGGGATCGGTATCTTTATTGGGCTTGGAGCGCTCGGTGTCGTGATTAACCGCATTGATGTCAACGCCACGGTGGCTAACCAACTGAGCACTCTCAGAACGAACCAGCTTGACATCATTAATCGGGTCCATGAAGCTCAGCTTCGCTTAATGTTGGCTGCGATGGATTCAATCGTCGACAAGGATGGAGGGAAAATAGACCAGGAGCGCAAGCAGATTCTCGATAGCAGTAGCAGCTTTATTGCTGAGCACTTGGACGAACTGGCAGAACTGGCTGACACTCCAGAAGAAAAAAGGCTGGCCACCGAACTTAAGGTAACAGCCGAACAACTGATAAAAGGCATCAACATTGATCTGGTCTATCTGATCGAAAAGAAGGTTCCCGCCGGTACTGCAACCGAAGCCGATTTTGCAAACATCGATAATGTTCTGGACACGTTTGGCGGTGGAGTCGAAGAAGCACTGCTCGGCATGCAGGCCTCAGTCAAGGATGAGGTCAAAGAAGCCAGTGATGACCTTATCGCAACCCTGAACACCATGTCGACTATTGGCTATACGGTTTTCCTTCTGGTTGTGGCTCTGTTTATTCCAACCTTTTATCTCTTCTCACGTGGCATTGTGAAGCCTCTGCAACTGGTTGTCGAAATGATTGAGGAGATCGGGAAAGGTCACATCGACCGCCGTCTCAACATGGCCCGCAATGACGAGATCGGTCAGATGGCTAGTACGATGGATCGTTTTGCCGACAGTCTGCAACAGGAAGTGGTTAAACCGTTACAGATGATGGCAAGCGGTGATTTGACCTTCTGTGTAACACCTCACGATACCAACGACCAACTTCGCAACGCGCTCAAAAAGGTCGGTGGGGACCTGAACAATCTCATCGCCAAGATTCAATCGGCCGGGGATCAGATCGATTCGGCCAGCGGCCAGGTTTCTGATTCGAGTCAATCTCTCTCTCAGGGCGCAACCCAGACGGCTGCAGCACTCGAAGAGATTAGCAGTTCCATCAGTCAGATGGCGTCTCAGGTAACCCAGAGCGCCGAAAATGCCAACCAAGCCAATCAGCTGGCCGCGGAAGCCAGTCAGGTGGCGGGTAAGGGTAGTCAGCAGATGAGCACAATGATAACTGCCATGGGCGAAATTAACGAGGCGAGTCAGAGTATCGGTAAGATCATTAAGGTTATCGATGAAATCGCTTTTCAGACCAACCTGCTGGCCTTAAACGCCGCGGTAGAGGCCGCCCGCGCCGGGCAGCACGGCAAGGGCTTCGCGGTCGTCGCTGAAGAGGTTCGTAATCTTGCGGCCAGGAGTGCTAAGGCCGCTGAAGAGACCTCCGAGCTCATCGAAGGCTCGATCGTAAAGACCGCGAATGGTACCCAGATTGCCGAGCAGACATCCGTGGCCCTTGAAGAGATCGTTGCTTCATCAACCAAGGTCACAGACCTGGTGGCTGAGATTGCAGCCGCAGGCAATGAACAGGCCCAGGGGATCGCCCAGATAAATCAGGGCCTGGGTCAGATCGATGAAGGCGTACAACAGAATACTGCTACTGCTGAAGAATCCGCCGCAGCGGCAGAAGAGCTGTCGAGTCAGGCCGTCCAACTGAAGCATATGTTGAGTAGCTTCAAACTGACAACTGATCAAACTCAGGGTATTTCGACACCAGCATCAACAAAAATGTTGATTCATGAACCTGGCTGGGCAAACTTGTCTCAACAGAGTCCCCAACCAAGTATTCAGCTAGATGACAATGAGTTCGACAGATACTGATTTTTTCAAGTGGAGTGCTGCGATCAGCGGCACTCCGCAACCCTCGCGAACGGCCCGTGTCGCTTCAAGTATGTCAAGAATTGTTTCACGTTCTGTGGGGAGATTTTCCCATGGCAGCAGCTCCACAACCAGATCTTCTGTATCCCGTGGCGTTTCTTTCTTGGGGCACATGTGCAACGTTACACCGATGAATTCAAGGTCGAAGCCGTCAAGCAAATCATCGAGTGTGGCTACCCTGCCAATATTCTACTTCTGGCCAGGACATCGACCCTTCACGGCGATGACAGGGCTTGAGGAAGCCATTAAGCGAACGAAGCCTCTCTGCTTACTCAGGGGGGCTTTTTTCGTTGTGATTTTTGATCGTTACACACTAAACTTGATTGTTGGGAATAGAGACGGAAAAGCAGTTAAATGGACTTCTCAACTTCGTTATAGTTTCTCCTTTTTAAATCCAGAAGAGTAGATAAGCCTGTGAAAGAGGTGTAAAGAGTCATGACAGAGATCACCATTCGAAAACCTGATGACTGGCATCTGCACTTTCGTGATGACGGTATGCTGGCGGAAACGGTACCCGCCACAGCTCGTTGTTTCCAGCGCGCAATCGTGATGCCCAACCTGTTGCCACCGGTGGCGAACACTGAGATGGCTTTAGCCTACCGTGAACGGATCAAGGCGGCTCTTCCCGCAGGTAGCCGTTTTGAACCTTTAATGACACTGTATTTGACAAATGGCACTGGCATGAACGATATCCGTCAAGCCAAAGCCGCCGGGATTGTTGCAGCCAAACTTTACCCAGCGGGGGGGACGACCAATTCCGATGCCGCTCCCGGTGATTTGGAAGCCATGGCTCCGGTGTTTGAAGAGATGCAAGAAGTTGGCATGCCGCTGCTGGTCCACGGCGAGGTGACAGACGCGCATATCGATATCTTTGACCGCGAACAAGCATTTATAGACAGTCACTTGCAGAAAATCGTAAAGAATCACCCCGGTTTGAAAGTGGTTTTGGAGCATATCACCACTGCGGATGCCGCTCAGTTTGTGGCCGAAGCGTCTGAAAACGTTGCCGCAACCATCACTCCTCAGCACTTGTTACTGAATCGCAACGATCTGCTGGTCGGAGGGATTCGCCCCCATAACTTCTGCCTGCCGGTGTTAAAACGCAACACTCACCAGGAAGCGTTGCGCGCGGCAGTGGCTTCTGGATCCCATAAATATTTCCTCGGCACCGACTCTGCACCCCATGAAAAACATCGCAAAGAGAGTGCTTGCGGTTGTGCCGGTTGCTACTCAGCCTGGAGTGCCCTCGAACTTTATACTCAGGTATTTGATGACTTGAATGCTCTCGATAAGCTGGATGGCTTCGCCTCAGGTTATGGTGCAGATTTCTATGGTCTGCCTCGTAATCAGGGAGTTCTGACCTTGGTCAAAGAGACCTGGACTGTTCCGGAAGAGATCATTTTACCGAACGGGAAACCGATTGTGCCTTTTTTTGCCGGGCAGGATGTTCACTGGAAAGTTAAAACCAACATTCAGGATGAATAGATTATTGCCCTTGGTGGGGGTGAGTCGCCATTTACGAACGAAGCCTCTCTGCTTATGCGGATGAGGCTTCGTTCGTGTTTTATGAATCAGATTATTTTAAAAGCTCTACAGATAGAAGATTTATTGATCTGGTGCTCTCATCAGAATTGCAAAGATTTCAACTCAAGAAATTCCTGCAGACCGTAGATTCCGAGCTCTCTGCCGTTTCCTGACTGTCGATAACCACCAAAAGGGGCGAGGACGTTAAAGCGGCCGCCATTGATATCGACCTGGCCTGCCCGCATCTTGAGGGCGATTTTCTCAGCCCTATCGTTACTGGCTGACCAGACGGCGCCTGATAACCCGTAACTGCTGTCGTTGGCAATTCGGATCGCTTCTTCTTCGTCTTGATAGGTTAAAATGCTCAGGACAGGCCCAAAAACCTCTTCGCGGGCAACCTTCATTTGCGGAGTCACCCTGCCCAGAATTGTCGGTTGGACATAGTACCCCTGTGGCTGGTTGTCTGGCTTATCGATTCCGCCAATCAGGAGTTCCGCACCTTCTTCGATTCCTGACTGGATATATTTGCAAACGCGTTGGCGCTGCTCTGCCGAAATCAGGGGACCAATCTTGTACTGTGCTTCTGTCGGGTTGCCCGGCACGAAACCCTTGGCGACCTCGATCGCCATTGTCGACGCGTCCTGATAAAGGCTCTCGGGGACAAGCATCCGGGTCAGGGCGTTACAGGTCTGACCCGAATTGAGAAAAGCATTACTGACTGTTGCCTTGACGGCAACGGCCAGATCAGCGTCATCCAGGATCACTGATGCTGATTTGCCACCGAGCTCAAGAGATACTCTTTTTACCGATTCGGCACCGAGGATTGTGACCCGCTTGCCTGCCTGGGCTGATCCTGTAAAGGAGACCATGTCGATTTTTGGATGGCTCGCGAGTGCTTCGCCAACGACAGTTCCATATCCACTGACAAGATTAAAAACTCCTGGGGGCAATTCACACTTTTCGATTATTTCTGCCAACAGAAAGGCATTCAACGGTGCCAATTCACTCGGTTTTACTATGATGGTGCATCCTGCAGCTAATGCGGCAGCGACCTTGATCATTAATTGATGGAGTGGAAAATTCCAGGGAGTAATCGCGGCAACCACACCGATCGGCTCTTTGTGGACAACTGAACTTCCAATCTCCTCTGTAAACTCATAGGTTTCGAGCAGCCTGATATAGCTTTCGAGAACCGCCACCGGTAAACCAACCTGAATGCGCTGGCTGAGTTTGAGCGGCATACCCATCTCAGCAGTGATCAGCTCCGCGACTTCAGTGGCGCGAGAGACTAATTCGGTGTGGATTTTTCGTAAGTAGCTGGCACGCTCTTGCGGAGCCAGCGTTGACCAGAGAGGAAACGCTTCAGTCGCAGCAATGACCGCCTGTTCTACATCGGCGGCGGTCCCGAGAGGTATTTCACTGATGACCTTCTCAGTTGCGGGGTTAATGACCAAGCAGACTTCGTTCCCACTTGGGGAACGCCACTCTCCATCAATGAATAGTTTGGAATAGATATTCATGAGCACCTCTCTTCAATCTAAAGTTCTCGGAAATTGCGTTCATTAAAACCGTAACTCAGAAGAATGAGAAAGCAACCGCTTGTTGGCGTCCTTGATCAGAGTGTTCAAAAGATCATCAAAGCCTGGAGCATCAATGGAATAGCTCTGCATTCAGTATCAAGTGAACATAAATACTCGCGACATACCCCAGAGCAATGACAGGCATCCAGACCAGATGACGACCGAAGGTGTAAACGCCATGGGCCTGGCCCATCAAGGCAACGCCAGCTGCTGAGCCGACCGAGAGCAAACTCCCCCCGACTCCGGCCGTCAGGGTCACCAGCAACCATTGGCCATGAGACATCTGTGGATCCATGGTCAAGACGGCAAACATCACCGGAATATTATCGATCAACGCAGAGATAATTCCAACCAGGGTATTGGCGGTCGTCGCACCCAGGTTCTGATACATGGCGTGGGAGAGCATCGATAAATAGCCGAACTGACCCAGACCGCCAACGCAGAGGATGACACCGTAAAAGAACAGCAGCGTATCCCATTCGGTCTTGCGGATTGTGCGAAAGAGATCGAAGGTCTCCTTGTCGTGACTGGTCATGTCGAGCGGGTTGTCGGCGATTGTCAGGACCCCCTCCTTGTGGCGGATATAGTAGGAGAAAAAGCCGAGGTAGCTCAGCCCGAGCATCATGCCGACCGCCGGAGGCAGGTGAAGGTAGTTGTGAAATGAGACTGCGGTCGCAATGGTCATCAGGAACAGCGCCATAATGCGCTTTGAGCCGAACTTCATCATGGATGGTTCGTTGGATTCGACCGGTTGTTCCTTGCTGACAAAAAAGCTCATCATAAAAGCCGGAACCAGCCAGTTAACAAGTGCGGGGAGAAACAGAACCAGAAACTCACCGAACTGGACCTTGCCTTTTTGCCAGACCATCAGGGTTGTGATGTCCCCAAAAGGTGAAAAGGCACCACCGGCATTGGCCGCAACAACGACGTTGATACAAGCCAGGACGACAAAGCGCTTGTTATTGCCGGCAACGGCAGTCACCGTGGCGCCCATCAGCAGGGCTGTGGTCAGGTTGTCGGCGATCGGTGAAATCAGGAAAGAGAGGACACCGGTGAGCCAGAAGATCGTCTGCAGTGAGAAACCCCTGGAGACCAGCCAGTAGCGCAAGGCGCGAAAAATATTCCGTTCCGACATGGCGTTGATGTAGGTCATCGCTGCCAGCAAGAAAAGGAACAGCTCGGCATATTCCTGCAGGTTATGCTGAATTGCCCGATGGGCAGTCTGCGTGTCGCCGATACTCGTATAGGCAATGGCGACAAAAATCCAAATGATACCTGCTGCCATGATGACCGGTTTGCTTTTACGTAGATGTAGTTTTTCTTCAAAGATGACAACCGTGTAGGCGAGACAGAATACAGCCAGGCCCAGATAACCATAGATACTGTGCTGGAAGTTTGGCGAACTGGATAGGTGCTCTGAGGCAAAAGCTGGAGAGGTCATGCAGGTGACGATTAGTCCCATTAATAGGCTTTTCATGGTGCGAGTAATCCGTTTCAAGGGTTAGGGGGGGTGCGATTCTATTTGTGAAATCCCAAGGAGGGGAGCAGGGTGTAAAAAATCACTGCGGAGGCAACTGCTATCCGGGAGAGAGACCGCATTGACAGTTTGTAAGGAGGGAATGCCTCCGCAGTGAGATAAAAATTTGGTTGTTTATCTTAGGCACTGAAAGAGCCCCATGCACCAGAGACAGCTGCCGCAGGGTTCCTGATTGATATGACAATCCTGCTCAAACTCCTCAGTTTGGATATAGTCGCAAGGGGCCAGTCCGCAACTGGAACAGTAGGGATAGTCATAGCGGGTGACATTTTCTCTGAATGTCGTGAATTCAGTAGAATTCCAGATCTCGAGAATTGGCTGTTCGTTCAGGTTGCCAAAGATCTTCGGTTTAACCGTCTGATCCCAGCCACTGGCATAGCAATGGTAATTGTGCCAGAGGAAGTAGCAGGGATGGACATCGCCCTGCCAGGAGATAAACGCGCTACCGTCTTCGACAAATTCGCAGCGGCGGTTCTCTTTGAGGAGTAGTTTGGGTAGTTCCAGTTCCAGCCCTGCATCTTGGGCAACTTGCTCGGCTTTGGCGAAAACTTCGGTAACCTGGGCGAGCCAACTGGTGTCCAGAGCAAATAGTTTTTTTAAATCGAGAAAAACATTCTGCTGTTCCGCTTCTGCCTTCATCAGTTCGACGAACTCGATTACCCTTTGTTCTGCTGGGTTTTTACTGTAGTTCCAGATGATATTTGGATATTGATCGATATCGACGCCCTCGGCAGATGCTTTTTCACGCCAGCTCTTCAAAAGGTCGAGCGCTTCACCTGAACAGGAGAGATAGACCGCTTCATCAGCGTGGTCTGCATCATAGGGCAGAACATGAGTTACAAGTGCGAAGGTTGCACCACGGCTGGCCGCCCATTCCAATGTGTCGGGCAACTCCGACAAATTGCTACGCATGACCACTATTTCGACGCCAAGTTGAAAACTGGGTTTACCAACACTGAACTTAGCTTTTGCCAGCGCGTTGAGGGCTGTGTCCAGATTTGAAATTTCCGCCCCTTCGCGGAGCTTTTTGAGTTTCTCCGGTGTCACGGCATCAACCGAGATGCAAATCTTATCCAGACCGGCTTCGAGGAGATCACGGGCGCGTTTATCATCTATGAGTAGCCCGTTGGATTGGAATCCTATCCAGCTCCCTTCAGGCATTAGTTTCTTTGCCTGACCAATGAAGGTTTCTATGCCCGGGTGGAGCAATGGCTCGCCGACCCCGTTCAGAATCAGGGCTTCAGCACGAGGCAGGGCAGCTTCTAATGCCCTGAATGTTGCAGAAGACATCTCCCCCTCAATGATGCCGCATTCCCCGGTCTGTTTGACGCACATGAAACATCCCAGGTTGCAATTGGTCGTCGTCTCGACAAACAGTTTTGTCGGGCAAGCTCTGAGGGCCGGTGAGATCACTGTTCTGATTGTGGCTGGATCCGGCTGCAAGGGCATTCGTTGTACTCCGTATTCTTGACGAGATTAACTGCACGTAAATTGAATATGACAGCTCTGGAGACAGGCAAGTCTGCCTGCGTTCTGTTCGCCAGATTTGACTACATAGATTGTACAAAGAATCTTTAAAAGCAAAAGCTGCACCAATAATTATATTTCCTGAGGTTTGAGCGGAAGTTTTTGATTTTATCTATGGAAGTCTTTTAAAAACAGGGTCTTAATGGATTTTGGTATGCGGGTTTAGGCGCCATTTGACTGTTGCTGCCGCTATTGGATGCCGAAAAAGCCCACTCTGAAAGGACTCGCCTTGCTTAAGTTGATGCAGCCCTCCCCAGCGAGGAAATTGTCTACAGCCTCTTCATACTCTTTTTTGTCAAATATTGGGGTAAATCTCTACAGTATGACGGAAAAATACAAAGGTTATTACCGTTCAAGTCGCTATTAAACAAGGAAAACCTTGTTCTTTAAGGGTAGGCCTCGATGGCATCATGGTTGCAAATTTAGATTGTGCCGAGATGCAACAATGCCACGATTTTAGATGATTAGATGTTTTTTTGCAGGGGTAACCCACAAACGTTTTAAGCATGTAATCTGTAAGTTATTTAAATTAAAGATGAAATTGGATGTTTTGATGAATGGCATGTTCTTCGCTATGAAGAAAGACTATAGATGACCAGGCAAGTCATGATTGGTTGGAGGAAGTTATGAAAAACATGCGTTACAATTTGCTGGTTAACATTTTCCCCGTCGTTCTTTTGTTGAGTGGCATGGCGATGGCGATGGTCGGGGTTAACCTTCTGCTGGGATGAGTCATCGACAGTAAACTCGCTTTTTTAATGCGGTTGATTGTGCAGGTCGATGATTCTCAGGTAGACCATGGTCTGGTTCAATGTTTGGTAGGCGATTTCCCCAAAGGTTGTCGGTCCGGGGGCGCAGCCAATCTGCTTCCCTTCCAGCTCGGAATAAACGTAATTCAAAATACAGTTACACGAGAAAATCGATTGAATGCCGAGTCCGCTCGTGATCTTACTCGTGAAATAGTCGACGTAGTTCTGGATAGGTTTGGCATGTTTGTACTCCAGAAAGCTGAATACGGCATTGTAGAACTGAACTCCCCCGTCCGGTCTGAGCTCTTCCTGAAAAGCGGTGTTGAGCATTGCCCCGAAGTAGTTGGCGACTAAGGGTAGCCTCTTGTCGAGTTGCTTTTGATGAAGGTAATCACCGAAATTAACCTTAGTGCCATTGACGAACGCCTCTTTGCTGCTGAATCCGGATTCCGGGAAGCTGATCCGGTCGCCATCCCCCTGCTCGAACATGTTAAGCACCCCGATATCTGCAATTTTATTGGCAGGCAAACAGACATGCATGACGATCGCGCCATCGTCAAATGCCTCAGCGGTGAGGCCGTTAAAGACTTTAGGTGTTCCCTGTCCCCAATCATCCAGATGTATGCCCGAAATCCAACCGATCAAGGGACGTGTGGCAAAGGCTGTGTAGTTCGGGACGTTCAGGGCGAAAGAGAAGTGGGTGCTGCTTTTCGCCGGGAGAATGATAACGCTGAAGCCGTTTTCAGGGGCATCCGTATAAACCTGTGAAATTGTTTCAGAATCGTAACATTTGACCTCGATATCTAAAATATATTCGGGGAGTTCTGTGACGAAAATCAACTCCTTGGTCGTCAACCCTCCGGCACTGGTCATGAAATACGGAATTGTGCCGCCGATCCAGTTTCCCGAGGGGATTTCACGCAACAAACTCTCATCCCCCGCCAATAAAAGTTTATGCCCCTGGGATACCCTGAGCCGAACCTCTTCTATGGTCTGCATCTCGGGTTTCACTATTGCTCCTAGTCTATGTTTCTTTTGTAAATCATATGTTTACCAGTAGCAGAGCTTTGTCGCTAGTATCTTTTTTGTATTCCAGGCAGGGCCTGAAACCAGACGGTTGTGGGTTTTGCACAAAAAGCTGTCAGGGGCTTTTACCCCTGACAGCTGATAATGGACGAGGTCGTTGGGCAGAACCTTAGAACGTGATGACTGCACCGAGAGCGAGCGTGTTGATTTCCTCTGTTTTTACGCCCGCACTTTTTGTTTCTTCGACGCTGTAGTCGGCTACCAGTATCAGATTGCTGTTGAAGGAATAGAACACAGCACCGACGATAGTTTGATCTTCTGTTTTTACGCCGGCAGCAGTCTCATCTTCATTCTTGCCGTAAGAAGCGACCAACCGGACCTTGTCGATGGTGTAAGATCCCTGTAAGAGTAGGCCTTCGTTATCAACGTTGGTGTTAGGCGCTGCGGACCAAGGCCCGAGGATCGATAGACCTTCACCGGTAAAACCTGAAGCAGTGACGCTTGCTCCGGCATATTTAAGGTTGAGACCGTAGGAGACACCATTGGAATCTGAGGATGTTCCCGCTGTGTTTTCGGAAGACTGGTTTAGAAAACCAGCCCAGGTGGTCAGCGAGAGCTTGTCATTCATGAATTTTTTGCTGAAAACTGCTTCAGCTTCAATACGCGGCGCTTCTTCTGAAGCACCTGCACCCGAGGTTGTTCTGGCAGGGTCGACAATGCCGACCGCGAGATTAAAGCCGCTCAGGTCAGGGGTGCGGTAGGTAATCTGCGCAACAGGAAGTGGATAGGTGTAACCGGAGCCAATATTCCCGAAGGAGACCCCGCCGCCACTCACACCACCTGTTTTCCCGAAGCCTAACAGGACCTCATCGAGAAAGATGTTGGTGCGGTTAAAGAGCGCGAAGTCCTTGCCGAGAAGAAACTGGCCAAAGGAACCGTCGATAGTGCCGTAGAACTGACGAACATCGATAGCGGTATCGGTTGGCGAGTCGTCGTTGATAGACACCCAGAAAGAAGAGCGTCCGCCCATTTTCAGGTCACCGACCTGTTTGGTGAAATTAAAACCGATTGTGTTAGGCAAGAAGCCCATTTTAACCCGGGATTGTTGGGTGTCTGCTACGTCCGATTTGCTGTTTGCAAAGAAGACGTTGAAGTAACCGTCGACGCTGAAGGTGGTTTCATCTTTGTCATAGAGCTTTATCGCGGCTGAAGCGGGGAGGCAGAAAGCCAGGACCAAAAGACCTGCCAGCAAGATTTTAAATAACTGTGGCGATTTCATGAATTTACCCTTCTTTAAAAGCTGTCAGAGCATCAATGGCTCATGACAACAGGCAACAAATTAAAAAGACAGAATGTATTCGCATCTTCGGCTCTAATAGCGGAGTTCGAAGGCGGGGGTGACCATCACTCGGTTAAAACGGAAGCGCTCCATAACCCATGAGCCCGATAGCGGGAACAAACAAGCAGGTGAAGCTCAGTACCAGGAACATGTAGGCTGCCAGTTTTGCACTGAGCTTGCCGTATGTTACGCCAGTCACGGTCAAGCAGATGACGACGAAGGTTACGTTCATGAATCCCAGATAAGGGACGATGCTGATAATCGGATTTCCATCGGCATTAACGCCGCCGCCGGTGAGATATAGATATGCATAGGCGGCGCAGACAATCGCCACAACCAGAGCGCCGTTGCCGACGGTACGCATATCTTCAAGACCAGTCCAGAGGGCATGGGCTGTTTGGAGATAGAGAACACCGAACACAAAAAACAAGCCAGCGGTGAAGGGATCGGCAAAAATAGCTGCTTGCAGAATTGCGCCGATGACGACGAGTGTGCCGACGACCGCAGTCACAAAACCGGTGCTTTTAGCCTCACCGTGTCCGAGAAAAAACAGGCCCACCGGGACCCACATCATGCAAATCAATAAAAGTAATGCTAACGTCATTGTTTTACTCCATTACTTGACCCGTTCGTTCAGCCACGGGAAGAGATAGTTATTCTGCTGTCGTCGGATCGATGATCGTTTTGATCGCGGCAACACTGTTGGCGGGGAATCCACCTTGCTGGGCATGCTCCCGTACCGCATCTTCATCAGGTGCAATGTAGACACAGTAAATCTTATCTGCAGTGACATAGCTCTGGACCCACTGGATTTGTGGTCCCATCCCTTGCAGTACACCACAGGATTTTTGGGAGATTGATTGAAGATCTTCGGCAGAAAGGTCACCCGCCTGGGGGATTTCTCTTTCGATGATATATTTAGGCATCATGTTCTCCTTTCAATAATAAAATGGATTGCAATTGATCTTACCTCGGTGACATCGGCTACTTGTGCAACCAAGGTGCCAACCGATAGAACACCGTTATTTACGGGTGTTTGCTTGCTGTTCAGGCTTCTGCGCAATATCCAAAAGCAACTTGATTTGTGGAGAAATGGGATGGATGCGCCGTGATGGTGACGATGTTTTCATGTTCAAGTGGTTGTACGAGGTGAGGCATAACTGTCTTGTGTTTTCTGGATATGATTGCTAAGTGATTATAACTGCGATGTTATTCCTGTACTGATAAGTGGTATGATGATCGAACGTAGAGGGTGCTTGGGGTAGGTTTCTGAGCATATGGGGAGAGAATCTACACTGTGGAGAATCTCCCGGTTCATGCAGGTGAAAATGATATCCACGTAGATAAAAACAGAACAGCGTTTATTTTTCGGTATGAGTATTGCTATGCTTTTTAGTCACGATTTTTAGGTGGTTTTGCTCTTTTTGGGTCGGTTTGTTTTGCCGCCATGATGATTCGCTGAGATGAAGGATTAATCCATGGGATTTGATAACCCGAATCAACATTGTAAATTTGAAGTTCCAGAAATAATTTTCGGGCGCGGACTGCTGAATCAGGTTGGATCCTGTGCTAAGCGGCTTGGTGGGAAAAAAGTTTTTCTGGTCAGTGATGAAGGCTTGCTGCGCGCCGGTTGGGTCGATCAGGTGATGAAGAGCCTGCAGGACGCCGGGCTGGACTTCGTTCTGTTCGATCAGGTCACTTCTAATCCGAAAGACTTCGAGATTGAGGCAGGTTTTAACGAATATGTGGCTCATGGTGCTGATGTCATTGTTGGTCTTGGTGGTGGGAGCGCCATGGATGCGGCTAAGGGGATTGCTATCCTCGGATCCAATGGCGGTCGAATTCAGGATTACCGGGGCGTCGATCAGATCCATCGCCCCTTACCACCGTTGGTACTCTGCCCTACGACCTGTGGCACCGGTTCCGATGTCTCGCAATTTGCGGTTATCAACGACAGCGTTGAAAAATGTAAACTCACGATTATGAGTCGCTGTGTCGCTCCCGATATCAGCCTCACCGATCCAGATACCCTCGAGACCTTGCCCGATGAATTTCTCAGCAGCAGTGCCGTTGATGCTCTCTCCCATGCAGTCGAAGCCTATTTCTCTGTCGCGGCTTCGACCTTGACCGATGTAAACGCAGCACAGGCCTTAACTCTGTTGGCTAAGAGCTTTTCCAGGGCAGTAAAAGAGCGGCGTGCCGATGATCTGGAAGATTTGTCGCGCGCCAGCTTGCATGCCGGAATGGCCTTTTCTAATGCCTTGCTTGGTGTCAGTCATGCGCTGGCCCATCCAATCGGTGGACTTTACGATGCCAACCACGGACATGTTAACGCCGTTTTGCTGCCTGAGGTCTTGCGTTATGACTTTCCTGTTGTTGAGAGAAAGCTTGCGGGCTTTGCTGCAGCACTGGGGCACAACCCGGTTGGTAATGAAACCAGGTATGCCGAGGAAATGGCACTAGAGACGGTAGACCAGTTACTTGATGCTGGGAACGCACCGCGCGGGTTGAGGAACCTTGGAGTTCGTGAAGAGGATTTATCCAACTTGGCAGCGAAGGCTTTGAATGATGTCTGTTTGTTGACTTCACCGCGACAGACCGATCAAGAAGATTTGCTCGGCATTTTAAAGAGATCCTACTGATGAAAGAGATTAAACACACTCAGATCGATGAACACTTTCTGGATTCACTGCTCGGAATCGAAAGCTCAAAGATGGGCTTTTATGGTGAAGTAAAGCAGAAAATTCAGGAGCTTGAAGCGGCCAATCTCGGTCTCCGCGTCAAGAAGACCGAATTGCAGGCGGTCTTCGATGCCATCAGTGATGGCGTAGTTATTTATGACTGCAAGGGGCTAGTTCAGCATCGCAACCACGTTTGTCCTCGGATGTTTCCTAAAGAGACCCTTTTAGGGAAGAGTTGTCGAGCGCTTTTTCATGCAGATCAGGAAACCGGGGCAATCAATTGTCCTGTCGAAAAAGCACTTCGCGGTGAGAGTTCTCAGCTCTCTTTTTCGTCCCCCCACTCTAACGGCGACCGTAACCGTTTTTATGATGTTATCGCAACTCCCATCGCAACCCCCAGCGAGGATGCGTTGGGAGGAAACCGGGCTCTGGTCTTTATCCGGGATGTGACAGAGCGGCGGAACAGGGAGTTGCAGTTACTGCAGGCGGAGAAGATGTCGAGCATCGGTGTGTTGGCAGCGGGCGTAGCCCATGAAATCAATAATCCCATGACTTCAGTTGCAGGTTATGCCGAAGCTTTGCAGCGGCGGTTTCGCGAGGATCAGTCCCTGGCGGGTGATTTGCGTCTGCTCGATTTCCCTAATTATCTGGACATTATCGTGCGTGAGGTCTACCGCTGCAAGGGAATCATCGACAGTTTGTTGAGTTTCAGCCGCAAGTCTGAAGGAGAGTTTGGCAAGGTTGATCTCAATGAAATTATTGGTGAGGTTCTGGAGCTTGTGCGTCATAAGGGGCGGGAGGGGAAGATAGACTTAAGTGAAAATCTGTCTATCCCGCTCCCCTCAGTAGATGGGGATGCCAGTGCTTTACGGCAGGTGTTCTTAAATCTGATCCTGAATGCGCTGCAGTCTATTGAAGACCTGGGTTCAGTCCGCATCGAAACTCAGGTTGTGGGTTCACAGGTGGTCGCCAAAGTTATCGATACCGGCGCCGGTATAGCCCCGGATATCCTTGACCAGATCTGGAACCCGTTTTTCACGACCAAGGTCGTCGGTAAGGGGCAGGGGCTTGGTCTGGCGGTTACCTACGACATTATTAAAAAACATCATGGCGAGATAGATGTTCATAGTACGGTCGGTCAAGGGACTGAATTTATTGTGAGTTTTCCGGTATGTCAGGAGTGATAATGGAAAAAAAAGCAAAAATTCTCATTGTTGAGGATGAAACCCCTTTGCGCGAGCTACTGAAATCGGAGCTGACCCGTAGTGGTTATTCGGTTCAGGTCGCAGCTGATGGGTTGGAAGGGCTGAATCGCTACGCCGAAGAGTGCTTCAATGTCGTGTTGCTGGATGTCAAAATGCCGGAAATGGATGGTGTTGAGGTCCTTGAGAGGATGAGCGATCACTCGAATATCCCTGAAATTATTATGTTTACTGGCCACGGCGATATTGAAACGGCGGTTAAGTGTATCAAGTTGGGCGCTTATGACTATCTGACCAAACCGGTGAAGCTGGACGAGCTGGAAATGGTGATCGGTAAGGCGAATGAGAAGAACCGCTTGAGACGTGAAAACATCAATCTCCGTATCGAAATCAGCAAACTTGAGAATCATCAGGTGGTTGGTCGTAGTGAAGAGATGGTCAAGGTCCTTGAAACTGTCAAGCGTTGGGGCGCAACGGACGAGCATGTTTTGATTTATGGTGCCAGTGGCACCGGCAAAGAGTTGATTGCCAGGGCTGTTCATGATTTCAGCCCACGTAAGGATAAGCCCTTCGTCACCATAAACTGTGGGCGGCTCGACGTGAATACTGCTGAGAGCGAACTCTTTGGGCATATGCAAGGCGCATTTACTGGCGCCAACAAGGCGCGCGCAGGTCTGTTCGAGCTGGCCGATAACGGCACCTTGTTTATGGATGAAGTCTCAGAGATGTCGCTCGATGTTCAGGTGAAACTGTTGCGAATTCTCGAGACCGGAACCTTCCGCAGACTGGGTGGAAGTCGCGATATCTCTGTCGATGTCCGTTTTGTTTTCGCTTCGAATAAAGTCCTGTCTTTGTGCGTCGAACGTGGTGAATTCCGCGAGGATTTTTATCATCGTATCAACTTCTTGCCGATCCATCTCCCTCTTTTGCGCGAGCGACCAGGTGATATTTTGCCGCTGGCCATGCACTTTCTGAAAGATTCGACCGAGCACAGTGGCGAGCCCCTTCAGATTACCGATGAAGCCCTCGTCGCACTGCAGGCCTATCACTGGCCTGGCAATGTCCGGGAGTTGAAAAATACGATTCGACGGGCCTGTATCCTTGCAACGGATAACAAGATTTCCTCAGATCTTCTCCCCTTTATGCCGGAAAAATTACCACTGCCGACGAGAAGCAGTCGCAGCTCAGCTAGCACCTCGACACCGCTCTGGGAAGTTGAAAAGGAGCATATCTGCAAAGTTCTGGCTGCGGTTGAAGGTAACAAAAGTCAGGCGGCCAAGGTTCTTGAGATTGATCGTAAAACTCTTTACACCAAGCTTGACAGGTACGATTTGGTAAATGGAGGCTCCACTCCGGGGTGATAAATATGTCGATAATTGATAGCCATGGGCGAAAAATTAATTACTTGCGTCTCTCTGTTACCGATCGCTGCAACATGCGTTGCCGTTACTGTATGCCACAAGATGGAATTCCCAAGCTGGAACATTGCGATATTCTCAGTTATGAGCAGCTTTACCGTTTGTCACAGGCCGCAGTTTCACTGGGGATTGAAAAGATTCGCGTTACCGGTGGTGAGCCTCTTGTCCGCAAGGGGATTGTAGATTTTCTCGCACAACTCTCAGAACTCCCCGGCCTGAAGCAGCTGGTCATGACAACCAACGCTCTGCAATTGCCGGAGATGGCCGCCGATTTGAAGCGTTCAGGGGTACAACGTCTGAATATCAGCCTCGATACGTTGCGGCCTGAAGTGTTCAGATCGATTACCAGGCGCGATGGCCTCGATAGGGTATTGGCCGGGATTGCTGCCGCTGAGGAGGTTGGTCTGCTGATCAAGTTGAATATGGTGGTGATGCGCGGTGTCAACGACGCTGAACTGGTCGACTTTGCCGCCATGACCCTGAAGAAAAACATCTCAGTGCGTTTTATCGAATATATGCCGGCGATCAAGGAGGAGGACTGGCAATCGTTGGTGATGCCGGGGGAGGATATCCTGGCGCGTATAGCTGAGCAGTACCCCTTCTCGCCAGTGATCAGCGGCGAGTTGGACGGACCGGCCAGAGTATATAAGGTCGCTGGTGCGCATGGAACTATCGGTGTGATTACTGCTCTCTCCGGACACTTTTGTGCGGATTGTAACCGGATCAGGATTACCGCTTCGGGCAAAGTCAGAAGCTGTCTCTTTGCCAATGACGAATTCGATTTGACACAAGTCCTTGCCGATGGAGATAGCGTCGCCATTCAGGCGGTGCTCCGCAAGCTGGTTGCAATCAAACCGGCCATGCACGGCATGAATGAACAGGAAGCCCAGCATACAGCATTCACCATGGCACAAATCGGTGGTTAAAATTCTAGGAGTATTGAGATGGCAGCACAGGTTGTAGCAGTTAATATCAGTGAAGAAAAAGGGGTGCAAAAGGTCGAGGTCGCGGCGGTCGCCCTAAGAGAGAATCACGGCATTGTCGGTGACGCTCATGCCGGCGACTGGCACCGTCAGGTTAGCCTGCTGGCCGAAGAGAGTATCGACAAGATGCGTCAGTTGGGCCTCGAACTGGATCCGGGCGCCTTTGCTGAAAATATCACAACGCGTGGGGTCGACCTTGTCTCCTTGCCTGTGGGGACCAGATTTGAGTTGGGGGCTGCGCTGCTTGAAGTGACTCAAATCGGTAAGGAATGCCATCAGCACTGTGCCATTTACCATCAAGCCGGAGATTGTGTGATGCCCAAAGAGGGCATTTTTGCCAAGGTTCTACGTGGAGGCAAGGTCCAGTCGGGATCTTATTTCAGGGTGGTTTAGGTTGTTTTTCGATCAAACAGTTTCCAGTTTGGATAGGCAGATTGATGAACAGAAAAAATGAGCACGCCAAAAAACATGTCCTCTCGGTGCGGGTCAACGAGACCGAGTGGAAATTGCTCCAGAAAGCTTTACGAAAAAATGCCATCGATGTTTCTACGGTACTAAAGCAGGGACTTCGAGATTTCCTTGAGACCGCAAGCTAGGAGGTGGCCATGAACCAACTGCAAATTCGGCTGTCTGGCCCAGATATCGACTCCTGTTCGGTCCATAGCTATGGACCGAATAGTCCAATAATCTCCTGGACAGTGTAATCTCGTTTTCTTCTGTTGAGAGGGGGAGGGCATAGTTCGGCAGATCGAGTTGTGTAGCGCTTATCTGCTTGTCGATTGTAGATAAATTCTACATATGTAGATAAACGCTACAGTGTTTTCCTAGATATTGTCTCTGCAGGTTACTTTTTGTCCAAATTCTCTACACTTTTGTCTGAATTGCTGTCGTTGTCAGCTTCGCAACCGCTATTTGAGGTGAGTTATGGGCCCTCAGCAAATTATTTCTGAGTTTGAGCACGCACAGCTGTCCCTCCCCGAAATTCTCACTATTGCCATTACCGACGCATGTAATCTCGATTGCGCACACTGTTGGGTCGAGGCAGATTCTTGCCGGTCCGTAGCGCAGGTTTCAGTTGAGGACCTGCGCGCGGTGCTCAGTGATTTTGTCCGGCTTGGTGGGTCCGGAGTGCGCCTGACAGGTGGTGAGCCGCTTCTGCATCCAGATTGGCTGGAAATTCTCGGTTTTGCAGCTGAAATCGGTTTGAATAAAATCATTCTGCAGACCAACGGCATGCTCTTTAGCTCAGAAGACCTGTCTGCCTTGCGTGAGCTTGGATTGGACAACCTGCAGATCCAGATCAGCCTGGATGGGGCCACTGCCGAAAGCCATGACCTCGTGCGCGGAGCGGGGGCCTTTCGGCAAACTCTGGCGGGTTTGAGGCAGCTGGTCCGTTACGGGCTGGGGTCACAACTGGCGCTTTTTATGACTGAGATGCGCCACAATCTGCATGAGCTCCCTGATCTCTTTGCCTTGGCCGTTGAACTTGGGATCGGTTCGGTCAGTAGTGGTTGTCTGGTCCGCTACGGGCGAGCAGAAACGGATGAGCTCATCGCGCCGCCAGAACCAGCACAATACCAACCATTGCTGGATCGTTTTCGGGATGATGAGAGTTTCCGAGAGCTTTACGCAAAGATTGGTTGCGTCGCAGCTTTTGAGTGGTGTTCAGCAAGAAGCCAATCTTCAGGCTGCTGTCGTTTTATAGAAACCCCCTATTTGACCGCGCAAGGGGTGCTCTACCCCTGTCTGATGTGTCATGCTGAGGAATATTCCGTAGCGAACGTATTCGATAAGGGCTTTGTTACTGCTCTGTGCGAGGGTGTTCCCCTCTGGTCAGAGTTACAATCGATCAGTCGACAGAGGACTGCAGCGCTCCTTGAATGTCAGGCTTGTGAATTGCTCACGAGTTGTGCCGGAGGTTGTATGGGGCGCACTTGGGGCAGTTTCGGTGATTTTATGCGTGTCGAAGACCGCTGTCAGCAAAGACTTGCGATTGCTCGCGGAACAGAAAGAGCAAGATAATTGCGGTACGTACTGCCACTGGCCCTGTTTATATAGATACGCCTTTCTTTGGGAATGCACCTTTAATTCATCTAATTGTTGCCATGCCTGCATGTATACGTGTAGTCTAACGACATTAGGCCTTCCTTAGAAGTTCGCGGTGGATTATGGACCTTTTTAGATTTTTTACTCATACCAAAATCATCATACTGATTATTTTGCTGCTGCTGACAGGTGTTCAAGCTGTTTACGCAAGCGCACCACGCCATATTCTTCTTTTAAATTCGTATCACCAAAACATGACCTGGGTAAAAGACATCGTTCGGTCGGTTGAGGACGAGCTTAAATCAGATCAGAGCGATCTGGTGTTGCATGTCGAAAATATGGACAGCAAGCGCTTTCACAGCGACCCTTACATCAAATCTCTCTATCACTTTTATCAGGCTAAATATCGTCAGACCAAATTTGACCTGATTTTGTTGTCAGATAATAACGCCTACGATTTTTTGCGGGAATATCGTGATGAATTATTTCCTGGCGTGCCTGTTGTTTTCTGCGGCGTCAACTTCTTTCAGGAAGAGCAACTGGCGGGCCTTAGAGACTTTACTGGCGTAGAGGAAGTGTTTGATGCGGCAGCCACTCTGGAAATTGTCCTGCGCAACCACCCTGATACTCGTGAAGTTTTTATTGTCAACGATTACCTTAAGACCGGCAGAGCCTGGGAGCAAGCTATCCGCCAGCAGCTTGAACCTTTTTCATCAAAACTCAATCTGCGCTATGCCGAAAATTTAAGTTTAGCGGAGTTGGAAGGGCAACTTAGTAAACTTGGGCCCGGTAGCATTGTGCTGTTCGGTGTATATTTTTCTGATCGCGATGGACACTATGTCACCTATGAACGTATTGGTGAGGTGTTGTCACAATCCAGCAAGGTTCCCGTTTATTGCCTGTTGGAGTTCAATGTTGGTGAGGGAGTTATCGGCGGGAGTGTGATCAGCGGCACCTCGCAGGGGCAGCGTATGACTGCAATGGGCAAAAGAATTCTCCAGGGAATGTCCGCCGCGCAGGTTCCGGTCGTGAGGACCGGAACCACCCAAAACATTTTTGACTTTGGTCAGTTGAAACGATTTGGAATTCATGAAGATAAGCTGCCAACCGATCACTTAATTATCAACCAACCCTTTTCATTTTATCGGGAATACCGCGAGTTGATCTTGTTGACGTTCGGCTTTATCGGCTTGTTACTGCTGGCTATTCTTATTTTGCTCAGAAATATCAGGCAACGGCAACTGGCAGAAAATCTGTTACTTGAGAGCACTCAGAAATTTGAAACGCTTTTCGACCAATCCTTTGAGTTCATCGGACTGATGACTCCGGACGGAATACTGCTTGATGCTAACCGGACGTCGGTAAAGTTCACCGGGCAAAAAAAAGAGGATCTGCTCAATCAGCCCTTATGGGAGACCGCATGGTGGCAGCATTCCACTGGGGCCCAGCGCCAATTACGCAAAGAGATTAAGCTTGCCGCATCAGGTGAAATTGCTCATTTCGAAACCACTCACTGCTCTGCAACTGGAAGTATTCACAATATCGACTTTTCGATCACCCCGTTGTTTAACGAAAGTGGTCAGGTGACGCTGCTTGTTCCTGAAGGAAGGGATATCAGTGAGCACAAAAAGAATGAAGCCTTGATTTCCAGGCAGCGTGCAGAGTTCAGTGCGATATTTGATTCCATTTCTGACGCCATCGTGTTTGTTGACCCACAGCGACAGATTATCAGGGTTAATCCAGCATTCACCCGCATTCTCGGGTATCAACCTGAGGAAGTGATCGGTCATACCACGCAGATAATTTATGCTGACCCGGAAAGCTATATTGCCCAAGGTCAAAAACGCTTTAATTTCCAGGCTTCATCAGAAGACATGTTCTTCGAAAATGAATACAGGCGTAAAGACGGCTCATCCTTCGTCGGTGAAGCTCTGGGGGTAAAAGTTCTTGATAGGAATGGCAAAAAAATCGGCTTTATGGCAACTATCCGTGACATCACTGAACGTAAATTGATTGAGCAAGATAAGAAGGGATTTGAAGCGCACTTACAGCAAATTCACAAGATGGAAGCAATCGGAACCATGGCTGGTGGAATTGCGCATGATTTCAACAATGTGCTGGCCATCATTCGGGGCAATATAGATATTATTCAACGAAAACAGAAGAATGGAATCCCTTTTGAGAAAAACCTCGAACATATTAATAAATCCACGAGCAGGGCAACGGATCTCGTAAAGCAAATTCTTGCTTTCAGTCGTCAGGAAAAACCTGAGCTTTCACCAGTTAATCTCGTTTTCGCTCTCAATGAGTCCCTCAGGTTGATGCGTTCTACGATCCCGGCCACGGTTGAGATTATGAATACGGTTGACAAAGAGAAGATTCACATCAACGCAGATGATACGCAATTGCAGCAAATCCTTATCAATCTTTGCACAAATGCCGTACACGCCATGGAGGCCAGAGGCCTGTTGACAGTCAACCTTCAAGAGGTGACTTTATCTCAGGACGAGATCCCGGTGGTAACCAATCAGCAGGGAGGCCGATACGCTAGGTTGACCGTTGCTGACACCGGGACTGGCATGAACGAAGAGACTATTGCCCGGATATTTGAGCCTTTCTTCACAACCAAACCTGTCGGTAGCGGTACCGGCATGGGCTTGTCAGTGGTCTATGGCATCGTTAACTCCCATGGCGGTTTTATCACTGTCGATAGTGTTCCGGGCCAAGGGACCAGTTTCAATCTCTACTTCCCCATTGTAAGTATTGAGGAGGTTGAACCTGAAATGCCGGCAGAAAAATCCTTACCGGTCGGCACGGAGCATATCCTGTTTGTTGATGATGAAAAACATATCTCTGATATTTGCTCAGAGATGCTAGTGAGTCTGGGCTACGAAGTGACCAGCTTGACAAAAAGCAAGGAAGCCCTTGTTGCCTTTAAGGGTGATCCGCAGAAATTCGATTTAGTATTAACTGACCAAACCATGCCCGAAATGACAGGAACAGAATTATCCTCCGAATTACTCAAGGCCAGGCCGAATATCCCCATCATCCTTTGTAGCGGTTTCAGCGCTACGACTTCTGAACGCCACGCAAAAATGATCGGCATCCGTAAGTATGCTATGAAGCCAATCAGTATGAGTCAACTCGCCAAAATTGTTAGAAAAGTTCTAGACGAAGATGGGCTCCTTGTGTCTGGCGGTTAAGTTAGATCAAGCTTTTATTGATTGCGATCTGTAATACAAGAAACGGCCCCACCTGAACGACAGGCAGGGCCGTTCTTGTTTGTTGTCCTCTAATGCGATCCTGAATTGCCTTAGGATTAATAGCACACCCATCATCAGTAGATCCGTCTCAAAACTTCTAATGGTTGAGGCACAGGTGAGCGATGTTCCTGGTTCCCCATCACATCCTGGCCTGCCGTACAGCTTGGTGCATGTCGCAACGATAATTTTAATAATCCCCGGTTTTTTCTATTCTTCTTCACCTGCGGCCTCAGGTTCGATGCAAAACTCCCCAGTGTGGAAATTTTCCCTAGTATCATAATCCGGTTATTGCCGTATTCCTCTATGAAAGTGTTTCTTTCCTCCCCAGTTTCAAACTCGGCGATTTTGCTGATTTCCTGTAAAACTGACTAACTTACTGATTTAAAACAGTGTTTGCTGTTGGCATCCTGCTTGCTATATGGGTATGCAGGTTGTTGAAGAGCCTTGGTGACACAGAGTTCAGATCAATCTATTGGAGAACAAGTTGGTCGTTAGAACGAGGTTATTGCGTTGTTGCCCATTAAATTCGAATTACAACTCATGACCAGGTATCTCGTTAATTCACTCGTGCTCAGAACAAACGATAAAGCTGAGTACAAAACAACAGGAGGAAGTATCCATGTCCCACAATAAAGACGTCCAAAGAACCCTTAAGAATGAAAGACTCGAATACCCGATCAAGATGATGCATGCCTATCCGTCAGTTAATGTTGGCTGGGGCGCGCACACCATGGTCGGCAACGATGCCAAGGCGCTGGGTATGACCAACGCTCTGATCGTCACTACCGGTCTGCGTGGTACAGGTATTGTTGAGACAATCCAGGGCGTACTCAAGGCTGCTGGCGTGAACTCTGAAGTCTTTTCAGGTGTGACTCCAAACCCGAAAGACCATGAAGTTATGGCTGGCGCCAAGGTTTTGGCCGCTGGTAGTTTTGACGGTCTGATCAGCCTTGGTGGCGGTAGCTCACATGATGCATGTAAGGCGATCAAACTGGTTCATAGTCATGACGGTCAGGATGTTAGAAGCTTTGAAGGTGCTTTCAAGGCTACTAAGGCTAACACTATCCCTCAGTTGGCGATCAACTCGACTTCAGGTACCGGTTCAGAAGTCTCTTGTTTCTCGATCATCAACCACACTGACAAAAAATACAAAATGGCCCTGTTTGATCCTAACTGTACCCCAAGCAAGTCGATCAACGATCCATTGATTCACCAGTGTATGTCGAGTGACCTCGCTGCCTATACCGGGATGGACGCCTTGGCTCATGCCGTTGAAGCTATCTCTTCGCGTCTGGGTGTTGTCTCCGCTTATGGCCCAGGCTTGAGCGCCATTACCTTGATCTTTGAAAACCTGCGTCAATCATCCATGAACCGTAACAACGATAAGGCGATCGAAGCGATGGTCTGGGCTGAAATGGCCGCAGCTTATAGCTTCAACAGCGCCGGTCTCGGTCTGATCCACAGTATGGCTCACGCCCTGGGCGGTATGTACGATGCTCCGCACGGTCTGTGCAACGCCATCGGTCTTGGCCCGGTCATGAGCTTCAACTTGCCAGCCTGCCCAGAGCGCTTCCGGATGATGGCAATTGCTGCTGGTATTGATGTTAATGGCATGACCGATATGGAAGATGGTCAGGCATTCATCGACGCTTGCCTGCAACTGAAGGCCGATCTGGGGATCACCAAAACCTTTGCTGATCTCGGTCTGCTCGAAAAAGATATCGAAGGATTAGCAAAGTTCTCGGTCAATGATATCTGTACCGAAGGCAACCCGACAGATACCGGTCTGCAGGACATGATCGGCATCTTCAAGCAGTGCCTGTAAAAAATAATTAACTCATTGTTTATGTGAGTTGTGCCGCTGGCTCCGCAACGAAACCTCTCTCTTCTGCGCGGTGCCAGCGGCTTTTTTCTCCAAGGTGTCAGCTTTCGGATCGATAATTTCAACTCTTAAATATGAGGTTGGTATGGTTAGTTCGATTACTCAGCAAACGATTTCAGATCTGCTTAAGGCCAACGGTTATATTGCCGATGATGCGATTGCTACCGCAGTTTTTTTGGCCCTCCGCATGGAGAAACCGATTCTGATCGAAGGACCTCCAGGTGTCGGAAAGACAGGTCTCGCCAAGGCTCTTTCTGTGGCTTTGGATTTCCCGAAGGTCCGGCTGCAGTGTTATGAGGGGATTGACGAGGGTAAAGCACTCTATGACTGGGAGTATGGTAAGCAGCTCCTCTATACTCAGTTACTGCGGACTCAGCTGGATAACTATCTTTCCGTATCCGCTGATTTAAAAGAGGCCGTCGAGCGACTATCATCAGAAGAGAGTCTGTTCTTTTCTGAAAACTTTCTGGTGCAGAGGCCTATCTTACGTAGTTTCATGTCTCAAAAGCGTTCACTGCTGCTGATCGATGAAATTGACCGGTCAGATGATGAATTTGAAGCTTTGCTCCTCGAATGTCTCAGCGACTTTCAGGTTTCGATCCCCGAACTGGGGGTTATAACCGCCAAGCGCAAACCACTGGTGATCTTGACGAGTAACGGCACCCGAATGATCTCTGATGCTCTGCGTCGTCGTTGCTTGTATCTGTACATTGGTTATCCAGAACTGGAGCGAGAAGTTGCGATTGTTCGCGCCAAGTTCCCCGATATCTGTGAAACGCTGGCTCGTCAGATGGTGGTTTTCCTCAACAAGGCGCGTGAGCTGAATTTGCGGAAGCCGCCGAGTGTTTCTGAGGCCTTGGACTGGGCTCAGGTCCTCTCCATCATGAAAGCGAACCAGCTGACTCCCGAGGTGGTTTCCGGTACCGTCGGCGTGATTGCCAAGCACCAGTCGGATCTGCAGAAAGTTACGGAGCTGGCTACCCAGGAATTGGCCTAAAGTATGGAACGGATTGTTACCAGCTTTGTCGCTGCTCTACGTGAGCAGGGCATCCGTGTTTCGCCTGGAGAGAGTATTGATGCCGTACAAGCTTTAGGCGTCTGTGGCATGAAGAGTCGGAAGATGTCTCGACAACTCCTGCGCCTCACGCTTGTGAAAAATGTGAACGACATTCCAACGTTCCATGAAGTTTTTAACCTGTTTTTCAGTCGCTATCAGTTTGTCGGTCTTGACGAAGACCTCCCGACTCTGATGGATGCTGCCATCACTGAGATAGAAGGTGAATTTACCTACCTCGACGTAGTGAAGGATGACCATGATGACGATCTCGGTCCCCTGATCAAGATCGAAAGCGAGATCGACCCGGAAGACCTGGCCGAGCTGAAAAGCCTGACTGAGATCGACCCGGATGATACCGACGGCACCGAAATGCAGGTCAAGATGAAGGGCTATCGCGGCAAAGCGAAGAAGCCCCCACGCCCGACCCGCCGTTATACGCAAAATCCACTCACCATAGAACTGGATAAAAGCAACAGTTACGGTGACAGCATTACCTTTACCCCTGAAGAACAAATTGCCATGCAGGATGTCGTCTCGAAGATGATGTTGCGTCTGCGAAAAGACATGAAGCGGATGAAGAACAATCAGAATCGCGGCAAGCTGCATGTCATCCGAACCATTCAAAAAAATTACCGCCACGATATGGTCCCGTTTCAGGTGATCATGCGCCGCAAGCGCCGTGAGAAACCGCGATTGGTGGTGCTCTGTGACGTCAGCTTTTCGGTCAGTCATGCGTCGCGTTTCATGTTGTTGTTACTCCATACTTTGCATAATCAACTGCTCGATGTGCGCAGTTTTATCTATAACCGGGATCTCGCCGAGATTACCGAAATGCTCGCCAATATGCCGGTCAATGATCTGATGGAAACGATCGACACCGGAGAAATCGTCGATCTCGATGAAAACAGTAGTTTCGGCGAGGTTTTTCTGAAATTCAAAAAAAATTATCTCGAAAATCTGCGTGGGCGTCCGGCCGTCATCATTCTCGGAGATGGTCGCAACAACTACGGTGACGCCAATGACTGGGTGCTCGATGAAATCCGCGAGAAGTCCCGTTACATGTTGTGGCTGACCCCGGAAGAGCGTGACACCTGGAGTCGCGGTGACTGTCTGATGGATATCTATGGCTCCTATTGCGACAAGGTCGAAGTTGTGAAAACCGTCGATGATTTAAGTCTGGTTGTCGAAGACCTGCTGCGCGATGTTTATGCTGACCAGGCTCATCCCATCGATCGGAAACTGCTGCGTGAGGCCAAAGCCGCACAAACTTATGACTCAGCCGATTATTATCGACGCGGGAGTGCAGCGGGCAGTGAACCGGTTTTTGACCCTACGGGGCGCAGCAAGTGGTAATTTCAGAAGGAAGAAAACGATGGCAGAAAACCTGAAGTGCGACAGTAAAAATCATAGCAAACACATGTGCGCCCTCACCGCACAGGGGCTTGACGACTGTATAACAATTCTTTCGGATAAGCCGGTTGTGACATGCAAATATTGTGGTGCTAAGTCGAACAGCATCAAAAATATCTGCGCCGCTCATTTAGGTGCCGATGCGCCCAACATAGAAGGTGGCCACGGTGTAGTCAGCCTCGATGATATCGGCAAATCACACACAGGCTAGTGTTATTAAATGGTCGGTTTTTGGTTCAGTTTTAGATTTTAACGCCCATCCCCCGTGTGAAGCGCAGGGAACCGCCAAAGGCGGCAAGGAGGTCGGGGCACCTTTTGATCCAACCTTTTGGGTGGGCAAAAGGTTGGGCGGCGTTCGGGGCCGCTACCCCGAGGTCCATTCCCTATAAAACGATCCAACTAGAAGGAGCCCCCCCAAATGGAAGAAAGAACCAATGTCACCAAATTCCAAGGAAACTCCGTCATCTTGCTAGGTCCAGCACTCAAGGTCGGCGACCAGGCTCCAGATTTCCAGGTGGTTGATACCTCGCTGACACCAGTGACACTTGCTGATTTCAAAGGCAAAACCAAGATCATCTGTACCGTTCCCTCCATCGACACTCCGGTTTGTGATACCGAAGTCCGCAGGTTTAATCAGGAGGCCGCTCAACTTCCTGACAGTATGGTCGTGCTGACTATTAGCCTGGACCTCCCTTCGCCCAGAAAAACTGGTGTGCCGGGGCAGGAATCGAGCGCGTTACAACTCTCTCCGATTATCAGGATCGCAGCTTTGGCTCAGCCTATGGCGTGCTGATCAAGGAGTTGAAACTTTTGTCCCGTGCCGTGTTCATTGTGGATGCTGAAGATAAGATTACCTATATTCAGCATGTCCCTGAAATAACCGAGGAGCCCGATTATGCGGCGGTTCTCGTCACGGCAAAGAACGAAATAGATACCAAAGAGATACCAAAGAGATCCCTGGAGATGGTGTCTGTGGGGGCTATTGAGACGCCGTAAGCACTCGGCGCTCTACATCAAAAGGGGAGTTATGAGCCGGATACTGTTGGCGCCTGGCCGCTATGTTCAGGGCGCTGGTGCAATCAATGAAGTCGGTCTGCACGCTGCCCGTCTCGGGACGCGAGTTTTTGTCATCGGCGGAAAAACGGCGCTGTCGATCTGTGCTGAGAAGATAGCGCAGAGCCTTAACGAAAAAGGGCTTGCTTGCAGTCAGGAGCAATTTGGCGGGGTTTCATCGCGCAAGGAGATCGCGCGCCTGAGCAAAATTGCTGCCGAGCAAAAAGCAGACATCATCATTGCCTTGGGGGGTGGTGCCTCGATCGATGCCGCCAAGGCGGTCGCCCACGAGATGAATCTGCCGGTCATCGTGATTCCCTCGACTGTGGCGACTGATGGCCCCGGTTCCGCACTCGCCGTTATTTATGACGAGGATGGCGTGTTTGAGAGCTATCTTCACCTGCGGCGCAACCCCGATTGTGTGCTGGTGGATACTGCAATTATTGCCAGTTCGCCGGTAAGATTTCTTGTGGCTGGCATGGGGGATGCTCTCGGCACTTGCTGGGAAGCAGGAACCTCAATTCGTAGTGGCAAACCCAACTCTTTTTCCGGGGGACAAACACCCACTCTGGCCGTGCAAACTCTATCCAAACTCTGCTATGAAACCTTGCTTGAATCAGGTTGCCAGGCAAAAATTGCCGTAGAACTCAATATGGTGACTCCGGCACTGGAGGCAATCGTCGAAGCGAATACGCTGATCAGTGGTCTTTGTTCAGAAAACGCAGGCCATGCCGCAGCACATTCCATTCATAATGGTTTGACGACCCTTCCGGCGACAAAAAAGAAAATGCATGGCGAAAAAGTTGCATTCTGTCTTCTGGCACAACTCGTTTTGGAAGGGCAGGCCAGCAAAGATATCCTGAAGGTTCAGGAATTCTGTTTCAATGTTGGGTTACCCATCTGTCTGGCAGATTTGAACCTCCCCAACGCGTCCATTGAGGAGATCAGACAGGTCGCTGAGGCCGCGATTGTTGAAGGGGAAACTATCCACGTGAGCAGGGGTCCCGTCACGGCATCACTTGTCGAAGCGGTTATCTGGACTGCGGATGCTCTCGGAGTGGCATATAAAAAGCGACAGAGATGTTAGCTCGTGAAGAAATGAGCCAAGAGGATGATAGCGTGACGAATCGTCAAAATATTTCGGCTGAACAGATTGCGTTAGAGTTGCAGGTCGAAGAATTGAGTCGCTCCCTGGAGAAACTCGAGGAATCGAGGAATCAGTATGCCTTTCTTTATGATTTCGCGCCCGTCGGCTATTTTACATTCGATCCTGAGGGAGAGATTCGCGCAGTCAACCCGACGGGCGAACGTCTTTTGAATGTCGATCGGGAACTCCTGATCGGGCAGAACTTCAGCAGTTTTGTTGCCGGGGAAGATCGCCATATCTTCACCAAGTTCATCGACAAGGTTTTTACCGGTCAGCAGAAGGAGACCTGTCGATTGCGACTTTCGCAGCTGGAGCCTCAGCAGCTGTTTGTAAGGATCGAAGCTCTGGTCACCGAGTCAGGCCTGGAATGTCTCGCTATATTGCTCGATATTACCGAGAAGCAACGGGCGGTAAAGGCATTATCCGAGAGTGAGGATAACCTCGCAAAAGCCCAGGCCATGACCCATGTCGGTTCATGGAGCTTCGACCCTGTCAGCGAAGAAGTCAAGGCTTCGACTGAACTGCTGCACATCATGCGCCTTCGCCCGGAAGAAGCGACTCAGGAGGATTTTGCCAGCGTTGTTCATCCCGAAGACCACGACAATGTTATCGAGCATCTGCGCCAGGGGATCGAGCACGGCAAGAGCTATGAGATCGAGCATCGCCTGAAATTTAACGATGACAGTTTACGTTGGGTCCATTCGATCGTTGAACCATCGCTCAACAGCGCCGGCAAGGTTGTAAAGGTTTATGGCACGACTCAGGACATTACTTCACGTAAAGAGGCCGAAGTTGAGTTGAGCAACAAGACCAATGAACTACAGGCGATTTTCGACTCAATCGGCGACGGTATCGCTGTTTATGATCATGATGGTTCGATTCAGCACCACAACCTCATCAGTCCACAGCTCTTCCCGCTCGAGACGCTACCGAGCAAGTCCTGTCGCGATATCTTTCATCCTGAAAGCCCAAGCCTGTCTCGGATATGCCCTGTTGAAAGAGCTCTCAAGGGGGACCGGGTAGACACCTCGCTGGTCGTGGAGCGGGAAGGGGAGAAGAGTTTTTATCTGGATGTGACCGCCACTCCGATCAAGGATGCCTTAGGCGAAAGAAACCGCGCCCTGGTTTTTTTTCGGGATGTCACCCAGAAGCGGTTGCAGGAGCTGCATCTTATTCAGACTGAAAAAATGTCGAGCATCGGGGTATTGGCGACCGGAATCGCCCATGAAATCAACAACCCGCTCACTTCGGTCGCTGGATTTGCTGAAGCCTTACAGCGCCGTTTCCGTGAAGCGCCTGATTTGATAAAGGATACCCGGTTGGATGACTTTCCGAATTATCTGGAAGTGATCGTTCGGGAATCTTATCGTTGTAAGGGGATTATTGATCATCTTCTCAGTTTCGGACGCAAATCAGACGGACTGCCTGTCAAGGTCGACGTCAATCTGGCGCTGATCGAAATTCTCGAACTGCTCAAGTATCAACCCAGCGACCATGCCATAGAGGTTGTCAGCACTCTAAAACCAGATCTGCCACGAGTGCTCGGCGATCCTTCCGGATTACGTCAGGTCTTCATGAATCTTCTGGTTAATGCTTATCAGTCTTTCGATGAGCCGGGTCGGGTTGAGGTCAGCACCCAGATAGCTGATGACGATATGGTCGCTATCAGGATTCGTGATGCCGGGCGCGGCATGGCCCCGAATATACTCGAACGGATCTGGGAACCTTTCTTTACGACCAAAGAAGTGGGGAAGGGGGTCGGCCTCGGCTTGGCTCTGACCTACAATACGGTCAAACGTTACGGTGGAGAAATCCTGCTGGAAAGCCGGGTTGGGGAGGGTTCGCAGTTTACGGTGTTGCTGCCGATTGGCTGATCTTTGATCAGCGTTTGCCGAGAATGACCAACGCGATCCCTCCCAGAATAGCTCCCGATGCCAGAGCTAATCGCAAGGTTATCGACTCCCCAAGGAAAGCCACGCCACCGATTGCCGCAATCACAGGAACGCTCAGTTGTACAGTCGCCGCGCTGGTGGTCTTCATGGCGGGCAAGACCCTGTACCAGATCGCGTATCCAATTCCAGAGGCTATGGCTCCAGACAGAATGGCGTAGAAAATTCCGGTCGTGTCGATCACCAGATCGTCAATTGAACAGAGACTTAAAACCACTGCAAAAGGGATGGTCCGGATAAAGTTGCGCGCAGTTATCCCTGTAGGATCCGCGCCATTTTTACCGCGTAGTGAATAAACGCCCCAGCCAATACCAGCCCCCAACATCAACATTGAACCGTACAAAGGTGGCGCTGAAAGCCCCGGGAGGAATAGCCCGACAAGGCCAGCGACAGCCAGGCTCAGTCCGATGACTTGCCGACCCTGGAGACGCTCTCCCGCCCAAAACCCATGGCCAATCATTGTTGTCTGAACGGCACCGAAGAGAATTAGCGCTCCGTTTGCCGCCGGCAAACTTATATACGCAAAAGAGAACCCTGCGGCATAGATAAACAACGAAAATGCGGAGAGCCAACTGCCGGTTTCTGCGGTTTTTTCATGCCTTATAAGGATTAATAACCAGAGCGTCAGCGCGCCGGAGACCAGGCGAACCGTCGTGAAGCTCGCCGCATCAATATGAGTGTGAGTGAGAGCCGCCCGGCAGAGGAGTGAATTTCCCGCAAACGCGATCATCGTTAGAGAGGTCAGTGCGACCAGGCGAAGATTGAGCATTGAGCGACCTCCATGAACCGTAAAACTCTGTCCCCAGAAGTCGAGAGAGGGTCAGGTTGAGATGTCTATTTAAGCGCGGGAAGCTCCCTGGTCTGGTTGAGTGGTGGGTCAGGTGCCGTTCGATTCTAAATAACACCCCTGAGGCTGAACCCAATCTCTGAGACCCCGGTTTCTCCATTTAGAAAATAGAGCTCCAGCCTGCTTTTACATCAGGATTGCCAGCAAGAGAGGGAGAACAAAAATCAAGGCAACAGATGAAATCTGCCAGATGATCAGTGCCTTTGTTATTGCTTTGCCATACTCTTGACCATGTGTTGCGGAAAATGCTTTATATAAATCCCGTATGTGCCCAGATACAGCCATGACGATTGTTGCTGTAAAGTTGATATCGGCCACACCGCGAGTTCTCAAGTACCTGCAAAAATAGAGCAGGAGCCCACAGTTACAGCAAAAAAGGAACGTTAATACTCCAACAAGGCCCCACAATATTTGATCTTCATTCATAATTATAATTTTCTGTCGTTGAGTGAAACGGTTGCGACGAAGTTGTGTGAACTATCGTAATTCTAACTTTTGTTTTTGGGAAGCATCAAGCGAATTTCCATCCAACTGACCTGCTTGCGGTTCTCGTTTAAAAGTGTCTGTCTCTGCCAAGTTGCCTGAGAAACAACCAGACTACCGGCGGCAGCACCACCGCGAAGGCATAGCAGAGTAGTAGAAATGTCTGCTGAACACCAACATTATCGGCGAGCATCCCGACCAGCGGGCCGGTACACACAAAAGCGAGTCGGAAACAGAGTGACTGTAGCGAGAGGATTCCGGCGCGATTAACGGAGGGGATCTCCTGCTGGGCGTGGTTAAGCATCATCGGGCCACGCATACCGCGCATGCAGGTCAGCAGATAATAGAACAGGAACCCCCAGAGGCCACCGACCAATCCTAATCCCAGATATCCAGCGATAACCAATACAAGAAACAACATCACCATCTGCCGGTCGCCGAGTTTTAAGTGACTGCGATGACTGATCAGGGAGAACAGGGCAACGCTCAGGTTGGCGACGGCCCAGATCGGTCCGAACCAGGCGAGCGGCACGTTGCCATCTTGCATGTAGGGCTGGATCAGCCAGACCGGATAGAAGGAGGCCAGCCCCAGGACCAGATTCAAAATGATGGTGTAGCGCAGGCGTTTGTTATCGAGCAGTGCGTAGCGGGTCGACTTTAAGGCTTCGGCAAAGTGGCTGACCGCTGGTTTTAACTTGCGCTCCGGTTCGACAAGTCTGCGGGTCAGGATCAGGATCAGAACCCAGACGATAATCTGAATCAGAAAAGGGAGCAGGGGAAAGGCGGCGTAGAGCAGTCCGGCGAATATCGCTCCGCAGGCCTCGCCGAGCTGGCCGCATCCACCCATCCGCCCTTCGTGACGTGCGTACTGTTGTTCTTCTCCGTCAGCCTTTAAACTTTCAAAAAGCAGTGCGCTGTCAGTGCCGCTGATGAAGGAGATGGAGATACCGAGAATGATTTCGGCGACCAGAACTTGATTGAAGGAGTCGGCCCAGGTGTAGAGGCCCCAACCAAGGATTCCGAGTAGCGCTGCGAGGTTAAGCGCAGCCCGGTAGCCGATCAGATCGCTTAAATAGCCGGAGGGATACTCCATGATCACCATCGCTACCGAAAAGATTCCCTGCAGTAACAGGATTTGGGTCAGGGAGAGACCGATCTGGTCCTTCCAGAACAGGGTGATGATCGCCATCGGGAAGAGGCTCATCTGCAGGAAGGAGAAGGCGTAGAGTTTTTTGATATTGGTTTTGATGGTGAACATTTCAGGATGATAGCTTGAATTGGTGGAGATCACCATCTTGGAAATATGGGGTTGCCGACGTGCAGGGTTCCGCGCTCGGCCTTGACACCCGTTGGCGAAATGTGTCCTCATCATATGCTTTGTTACGTATTTTATAGGGCTTTGCAGCGCATCAAGGGGATGGTCTTATGTTCCAGGACTTCTGGAGTAAAAAACGACTGCTTTTTAAGCTCTTCGTCTGTGCCATGGTGCTTTTTCTGGTGCCTATCGGAGTGATCTCACATCTTACTTTTCGTCATCTGCGGACCATCAAGGAAGTTTCACTTCAGGAGGTCCGAAATGCGTTGATCACTGCGCAAATTGACTTTCTTAAAAACCATCTGGCGCAACAAGCGAAAAAAATATCTACAGAATTTTCCAATATCAGAGACGAGGTTCATTTGCTCGGGTCTCTGTCGCAGTCTATTTTGGAAAACCCGTCCCGTTTTTTGTACCGAAATGGCAGTCATTACCGGTTGGATGAGGTGGGGGATTACGGCAATCTGGCTGATGATGGTAATTCAAGCCTGTATGTTCCTACGTATCTCCCTACTTTGGATGCGCTGATCCCTGGGATGGAAAGTTTTGGCAATGAAACTTTTGAACGGAATGTCCCCGGGTACAGGTCATCTTTTGATACTGTGATTTCAGCGACGGAGAGTCTGGACATTCTGCTGAAGCCTTTGGTGGCGTTGGAGCCGCGGGTGGTTCTGGGATGGTTTATTCATCAAGATCTCATCAGCAGGACCTACCCATGGCGGGATTTCAAGAATCTCCCTCGTTATCCGAAATTGACAGACTGGCCCTTCTACTATCTTTCCGATCCTGAGCATAATCCCTTGAGGGAAGAGATTTTTACCCCGGTTTATACCGATCCGTTAACGCAGGATAATATGATCTCCTGTCTGTCTCCAGTCTTTGTCAATGGCGAGCACCTGGCGACTGTCGGAGTTGACATCACTGTAGAGACTCTGCTTCAGGAGATAAGTCAGGTTCAACTGAGCAAAGGGTCCAGTTCTTTTCTCCTGTTTCGTGACGAGATTATTGCGGCATCGGAAAACCTTCCTCTTGCCGTTCTTGGGCTGAACCCGGATTTGCCTCTTTATGGACAGGTTTTGAACTCTGGGATCCTGACGAAAATCGGAAAGGCGGTCGCGGAGCCTGGGCCGGATACGATTGGGGTGGGTTTTGTCGAATCCGCCGAACAAAAAATCTTTGTTGGTTCTGCTGAAGTGGAACCTTTAGGCTGGCGGCTTTTTCTCTTGGTCCCAGAAGATGACCTTCTCGGCCCGGCAGAGGAGAAGGCGCAAGCAATCTTTTCAGAAGCTGAGCGAATCCGCGGCAACTTCGTACATTTTCTGATTTTTGCCGTACTTGCGATGGCGGGCCTTGGTTATGTGGTGATGGCCCACCAGTCTCGCGGGTTGCGCAATCTTTTGGGAGGCATTCATCAGTTTGGAACAGGTAAACTCTTTCACCGAATTGATGATGATGGGACTGAATTCGGTGAACTTGCTCAGGCCCTTAATACTATGGCAGAGAGTCTTCTCACGCATAAACGGAGCCTGGATAAGGCGAATGCCGAGGTGGAGCAGGGGCGTAAATTGACGGCTGTGGGGCGTCTGGCAGCCGGGGTAGCACATGAGGTCAACAACCCTCTGGCGACGATCTCCACCTATACGCAGCTACTGCTGCGGCGTTCAGACCTGCCTGGTGAGGCAACCGATAATTTACAGAAAGTGATGGGGGAGATCGATCGGATTCAACTGAAATTACGCAACTTTCTGGATCTCTCGCGGCTGCAGAGTATTGTCAAAACCAGAGTGAATCCGAATATCCTGGTAAGTGATGTCGTAGAAATGGCCCGGCATGAGGCCCGCGAACTGGGGGTGGAATTACACCTGTCCCTGAATGACACTCTTGAAGAGTGGTCTCTCGATCAGTCCGGGGTCAAGCAGGTCCTGTGGAACCTGCTGGGTAACGCAATCGCTTCTCAGCCTGAGGGCGGAGAGGTGCGGATTCAGACCCGCCTCGTTCTGGCTGAGGGTGATCAACCCTCTTTCGTCCTTGAGGTGGAGGATGGGGGCCCAGGAATTGCACCTGAAGTCTTACCACATATTTTCGATCCCTTCTTTACGACCAAGGAGGTAGGCAAGGGGACGGGGTTGGGACTTGCGGTTGTCTGCAGTATCGTTGAAGGACATAATGGAACGATTGAGGTGCAGAACCTGAGCCCAAGAGGCTGTCTATTTCGCATTGTTTTTCCAGCAGGAGAAGAAGAATGACCACGGCTTTGCGTCCACGAATTTTGGTTGTTGATGATGATCGGGCACTGCTTGAAGCTCTCGTCCAGGCGCTTGAATCGATGGGCTACGAAGTTCTTGGTGAATTCGACCCGCTACAGGGGTTGGCCCGTATCGGCGATTGGGATCCGGATGCCGCGATCTTTGATCTTAAAATGCCGGGGATGGATGGCTTGGAGTTGTTACGGCGTGTGCTTGAGCTCCAGCTCGAGCTGCCTGTTCTGATCCTTACTGCACATGGCACCATAGAAACAGCAGTTCGGGCGGTGCGCGAAGGGGCCTACGATTTTCTGGAAAAGCCCTTCGACCTGACCAAAATCGAATTGACGTTGCATAAGGCCCTCGATTATCGGGGACAGAAGCGGCGTTATCGTTTTCTTGCCGAAACCACTGCTCGCAAGGGAGAGTTCGAGGGGATAGTTGGAGAGAGCGCCGCGATTCGCAAGGTTATTGATGCTGTAACGGCCGTAGCTGAAACCGATTCTACGGTTTTGATCACCGGTGAAAGCGGAACCGGCAAGGAGTTGATAGCTCGGGCCGTCCATGTTTCGGGGGCCCGCAAGGAAAAGCCCTTTGTGACCGTGGACTGCGCTTCTATCCCGGATTCTCTGTTGGAGAGTGAACTGTTCGGCCATGTCAAGGGAGCCTTTACCGGCGCATACCGCGAACGAGCAGGTTATTTCGAGGCTGCCGCTGATGGCACTGTTTTTCTTGATGAGATCGGCGAGATTCCACAGGTTCTCCAGAAAAAACTGTTGCGGATCCTTCAGGAAAAAACCTTTACCCGCGTGGGAGAGTCGCGACCACGAGCCACTGAAGCGCGGATCGTGGCAGCGACAAACCGAAATCTCAAAAAATGGGTAGAGGAGGGAGGTTTTCGCGAAGACCTGTTTTATCGGCTCAAGGTGGTCGAAATACAGGTTCCCCCTCTGCGCGAACGGTCGGAAGACGTTCCCTTATTGGTACGTCACTATCTCGACCGTTTAAACCGAAAGTTAAACCGCAAGGTTCAGGGAGTAACCCCTGAGGCCATGGCGATTCTTCAGCATTATTCCTGGCCTGGAAATATTCGGGAGTTGGTCCATTTCCTTGAGCAGATCATGACTTTTCATGATCTGCGGGTTCTTGACCTGTCCCACCTGCCCGAGTATCTAATGGCAGTAGCGGACCTGGTTATTCCTTCGGAAACCTATGCCGATCTCAAGGAGAAGGTGCTGGACGATGTCGGCCTTAAATATTTTCAGAAACTGATGAACTATTATCATGGCAATGTTTCCCGAGTGGCCGAACATGCAGGTCTCAACCGCCGCCATCTCCACCGGCTTTTGCAGAAGTTGGAGCTTGATTCCTCTCTCTATAGAGGCCACCGAGACATTTAGGTCCCAGTCGCATCTGCTTTGAATCGTCCATGCTCCCTTGAAGTGATCGTTTCTCTTTAACCTCTTTGAATTAGTCAGCCCCGAGCGCTGCTTTCTGCAGGGCTTGGCAGTAAATCTTATCTCAGGAATATCCCGTCCGGTCTACCGTTCTTACCTTCCCTGTTTTTGCTGGGACATTTATGGCTCAGTCATTTCGGCACTAATGAGACAACCATGTCTCATTAGTGCTCTGTCTCAACTTTTATTTCAAGCAAATATAACGACGTTTGTTGTTTGCCTAATTTAATGTGTATTAAAGACAGGCACTTACCTGACAATGTTTGGGCACACCACTTCTGCTGTCGATAATGGAACGATGTTTGATATAGGGAGTTATAGCCCCTCGTCCATCAATTTTGACAAACTGGACATAGCGGATAATTGAACCATTTATTTTTAATGATTTACGTTGTTGCGTGATTTTTAACCGGACAGTTATGAAATTAACACTCAAAGAAAAGGAGAGCTTAAACAAAGTCGTCGTTTTTATGAGATGAACATATTCAAAATAAGGAGATTTTTGATGAGCATCACCAAACGTAGGTTGAGATTTTCATTGTCTGGCAAAGCCTGTGCTGTTCTTGCGGGTATTGTCCTTTTCTTCGCCTCCCCAGTCATGGCGTTTACCTTTTCCGCTGGAGAACTGGAGGGTGGCCTGGATATCACCCTCGGCTACGGAACTTCCTACAGCACGGAAGGTGGCAACACGCTGAACTATACCAACACAACACACTTCGATGCGCCCAACTATAAGAGCGATGAAACCTTCAGAGGCACGGGTATTGTCTCACAGGTCTGGAAGTTTCTGGGTGAGCTGGACCTTGCTTACGAGGATTACGGCTTTAAATCTACCGCAAGCTTTGCCTACGACACCGAGATCATGAATAAGCAGCGCAATTACGACTATGATTTCGACGGTATCAAGGATAGCTGGAGTAAAGAAGCCATAGATGCCTCGGGGCGGGTCTTCAATCTCCTGGATGCTTATGCCTACGGCACCTTTCTGGATGATTCGCTGGACATCCGGGTCGGCCGACAGGTCATCAACTGGGGCGAAGGGCTGGTCTTTATGGAAGGTGTCTCTGTGCAGGCTCCATTCAACATCAATAATCTGGTTCTGCCCGGTTCGGAATTGAAGGAAGCCTTCATGGGCCTGGGCGGTGTTCGCGCACAGCTTGCCGCAACCGACAATCTTTCATTCGATGCCTACTGGCAGTGGGAATGGCAGAAAAACAAGTTCCCGGGTACCGGTACCTTCTACGGTGACGATATCCTTGCGTCCCCCGGCGCGGAAAAGGAGACTTTGGCCTGGACAGGGGGAGCTTTCGGGTTTGAGGATCGCGAAGAGGATGTCAACGAAACCAACCAGTGGGGTATTTCAGCCACCAGTTTTATCGGCAACTCAGAATATGGCATCTACTATTCCCGTTACAACGATGCCATGCCGTCGGTCGGATTTGACCTGAATAACGGTAACCTTTTCGTCGCCTATGCTGAAGACCAGGACATGATTGGTATCAGCATGGCTACGTCTATTCCGGGCTTTGGTGCCTGGACAATAAACAGTGAGCTTTCCTACCGTCCAGACCGCAGGATCGCCACCGTTATCTTTGGCGGTCCCAATGGTATTGGTCTTAACGATGATGGCCAGTACTGGACAGAAGCTGACACCTGGAATGCATCGGTTCACGGTTTCTGGCTAGGCAAAGCCTTCGTCGGCGGAATTGATTCCCAGTTCGCCTTCATTCAGGTTGGTGTCGATATTGTGGACTATGACGGCCCGATGTCGGACTTACATCCCATGCTGGTCGATCACGATGCCGCGGCTGACCGGGGTGATGGCGTCTACGAGGTTGTTAGCTCTGATGAAGAAGTATCGACAACAGCCTGGGGCGTTGCCGCTGAATGGGATGCGACCTGGCAGTCAGTCTTACCCGCTGTCGACGTCACTCTCGCCCTCTTTGCGCAGTATGATTTTGCTGGCAACTCCCACTTGACCGGTAATTTCTCCGAGGGACGTTTGCTCAGCTCAATCGGACTCTCCTCCGTTATCCACAACGATTGGGAGACTGGCTTATCTTACGCGCGCACCGATTACAGTGATAGCAATTACGAAGTCCAGAACACGATCAATTTCAACGTCAATTACAAATTCTAAATCGAATCAGGGCTGATATGACCTTTAGATATAAGGAGTTCGAAGAATGATGAAAAAGACGATTGTAACGATAAGCTGTTTGGCTGTTTTGGCTGCGGCGAGCCTTACGTCGGCCGCTGTGTCGGCCGAAGAAGCCGCCCGGCTGGGCAAAGATCTCACCCCGATGGGTGCCGAAAAGGCAGGCAATGCCGACGGCACGATCCCGGCCTGGGAGGGGGGCTATACCACGCCCTTTCCTGGCTGGAAAGAGGGTGACGCCCGCCCCGACCCTTATGCCGATGACAAAGAGCTATTCACGATAACCAAAGATAATATGGCTAAATACGCCGACAAGATCCCGGAAGCATCCAAGGCGATGCTCACGGCGTACCCCGATGAATTCAGGATGCATGTCTACCCGACGCGCCGTAGCGCCGGCTTCCCTCAGTGGTACTACGACAACATCAAAAAGGCCGCTACCGACGTTAAACTGAACCCTGATGGTAACGGCGTCACCGGTGCACACGCCACAATCCCTTTCCCGATTCCACAAAATGGCAAAGAGGTCATCTGGAACCACATGCTGCGCTTCCAGGGCTATGTCCGCGATATGGTTTTCTCGGAAAACACCATGTACAAGGGTGGCGCCGACCTGCTCACGACCTTGGATAATCAAGTTATTTATCCTTACTTCGATCCGAATCTTAGCGAAGCCGATAAGCAAGAGGGCGTGCTGTATAAGTATTCCTCTACCACGCGTACGCCTTCCCGCGACGCAGGCGAGGGTCTGCTGGTTATGGACAACATCGACCCAGCTAAAATTCCCCGCAAGGCCTGGCTCTATGATCCCGCCGAACGCCGCGTTCGCCGCTTGCCAGACCTTGACTATGATACCCCCGACCGTCCCGAAAACGTGATCGATGACTATGACATCTATAGCGGCTCGCCAGAGCGTTATGATTTCAAGCTCATCGGCAAAAAAGAGTTTTATGTCCCTTACAACAACAACAGAGTCAACTCCAACGAACGCTCCCTCAAGGAAGACTGGGGCGACTGGATGCTCAACTCCGATCTGATTCGTTACGAACTGCACCGGGTTTGGATGGTTGAGGCGACCGTTACTGAGGGACAGCGGCATGTCTACGCCAAGCGGGTCTTCTACGTTGATGAGGATTCCTGGACGATTCTGGTTACAGACAAATATGACGGCAGCGGCAACCTGTGGCGCGTAGGTTACTACTACCCGCTTACCGCAGCTGAAGTTCCAATGTTCGGTGGTGGCTTTGTCGCTCATTATGATCTCAAGAAAAATGCCAGTTACACAATTTACGCCCCGAATGGCATGAAGAAGTCAGCCAGCTACACCAGCAAGCCGGAAAAGAATAAATTCTTCACGCCGGCGGCGCTTAGAAGACGTGGTCGTTAAGAGCTAAAGCCCATCAAGTAGGCACCCTGGTTCTTTTATAACGGAGCCAGGGTGCTTTTGCGTCAGGGTTTGATTCGCAAAATTTGGATGCGACATATGGCTGTTGGAACCAAAGGAAATCGGATGGAAGCAACAGAAAAATCAAGATATTGGCGGCGCGTGATTCTGGTCGCGTTAATGACTCTCATTAGCTCTTTTACTGCACAAGCTGCATACCAAGACGTTATTGAGATGAAGGCCGAGAAAGTAGATCTCGCAAGCACTTCGCTTGCCCTGGATGTTGCCAGGGCCGGAGATCGTCTGGTGATCGTTGGTGAGCGCGGCCATGTGCTCTACTCAGACGATAATGGGGAGAGCTGGACACAGGCTGACGTAGAAACGCGCAGCCAACTAAACGCAGTTGCCTTTGTTAATCACAAGTTGGGCTGGGCCGTAGGCGAAGATGCGGTGATCGTACACACCACAGACGGCGGTAATAGCTGGACGCGCCAGTTTGACGATCGAGATGCCGACATACGCGGGCCGTTGCTCGACGTGGTTTTTTTGAGTGAAAA
The DNA here is from genome assembly GCA_024279255.1 of Deltaproteobacteria bacterium. Taxonomy (GTDB): domain Bacteria; phylum Desulfobacterota; class Desulfuromonadia; order Desulfuromonadales; family Geopsychrobacteraceae; genus Geopsychrobacter. Next base: position 47,329 of record JAJRRT010000011.1, read on the forward strand.
AGAGGGGTTTGCTGTCGGCGTATTCAACAAGATGTTTAAAACCACCGATGGTGGCGTCACCTGGAACGATTGGTCCGGGCACGTAGATAACCCCGACGAGTGGCACTTTTTTAATATCACCGTCGCGGCGGATGGAGCCCTCTACATCGGTTCGGAACAGGGACTTATCTTTAAATCTGCAGATAGAGGTGAAAGTTTCGTCTCGATCCAAACTGACCACATAGGTAGCTTTCCAGGCGTCATGGTCCGTAGAGGAGAAGATGGCAGCGATCGGGTTATCGCTTTTGGTCCCGGTGGTGCCGTCTGGGTCAGCAGAGATGGTGCCGTGAGCTGGACGGAACTGGAGAATAAAAGTTCTGCGGGCCTGCTGGGCGGTACCTTGCTAGCTGATGGCTCGGCAGTCATCGTGGGTCATGAGGGGATGTTGCTGCGTATAGACAGGCTGCTTAGTGAGCTTAGCTCCTATCCCAATGAGAGTGGGGTGCCTTTTAATGCGGTAATGCCTGTGAGTGAAAAGAGTTTGATCCTGGTTGGCTTTGGTGGCCCCCAAATCGTAGCGATCCCCCAAGCTGGTCAGTAGTCGAGGAGCAAAAAGGTTTAGCTTATGAATAGTCAAATAAAGTTCAAATGGTATGAAAATGCCATCTTCAAACACCGGGGTGTGATCCTTGCCCTGAGCCTTATCGCGACATTTTTTTTCGCTTATCAAGCCTTTCAAGTACATCCCGACACACGGCTTGAAAGGCTGATTCCGGGAAGCCACGAGTTTGTACAAAATGCACGAGAATTTCTCGGTTCTGAACAGGTCGGCGGATCAAGCGTTGTGCGTGTAGCGGTAGAACGCACCGATGGTGACACGATCTTTGACTACAAATATCTGCTGACCCTGCAGAAGATAAGCGATGAGCTTTCTCTCCTGGAGGGAGTCGACACCGGCAGTCTCAATTCTCTTTGGGCTCCGGGTATGCTCTGGTTTGCAATTACACCTGAGGGTTTTAGCAGCGGTCGGGTGATCGAAAACAATAAGTTTGTCGACACTCCCGAGTCGATGGAAGAGATAAAGGTTAACACTTTTCGTGCCGGGGTGGTGGGCAGTTACGTCTCAGAGAACTTCAAAGCGACGATGATCGATTTCTCCGTCCTGCCGATAAGTCCCAAGACGCGCCAGCCACTTGATATGGATGCGTTTACTGCAAAACTTGAGGAGATTCGGGCTAGATACAGCGATCAAGGTGTCAGCCTCCACATTATCGGTGATGTCAAAAAAGTCGCCGACCTGGTGGGCGGTTTTAGCAAAATCGGTCTCTTCTTCCTTGGTGCGATTCTCATTACCACACTGCTGCTCTACCAATATTCACGCGGATACAAGGCGACAATTGTTCCGCTCGCCTGCTCGATCGTTGCTGTGGTGTGGCAATTGGGCGTGCTCAACCTGATGGGCAATGGGCTCGGGATTTTTTCAGTGCTGGTGCCGTTTTTGATTTTCGCCATCGCGGTCAGCCATGCCGTTCAGGTTATCAATGTGATAGCCCACGAAGTCGGTAATGGTGAAACTCGACTTGTGGCCGCAAAGCGCGCCTTCCACCATTTGCACAAACCTGGTTTGGTGGCGCTTTTGAGCGATGGTCTCGGCTTTGCCATGCTCTTTATCATCGATATCGGCGCGATTAAAGATTTAGCGATGGTCGCCTCTGTCGGTGTCGCTGTTGTCATCTTTACCAACCTGGTGCTGCTGCCGATCATCATGAGCTACGTAGGCATCACGCAAAGCTGTGTCGAACATGCACAAAGCAAACTCACCGATAAATCGGCGCTGTGGGATGGAATTGCTTGCTTCGCCACGACCAAGATAGCGCGGTTGACGCTCGTTGCGGCAGTCGGTTTGCTGGTCATCGGTTTAATCGGCGGGAAGGATCTGAAGATCGGCGACCTGGACAAAGGGGCTCCCGAGTTGCGTGCCGATTCGACCTACAATATCGATAACACTTTTATCACCAGCACTTTTTCTACCTCTACCGATCTGATGAGCATCTTTGTCGGTACCCCTAAGGGGGGGTGTGAAAGCTTCAAGGTGATGGACCTGATCGACCGCCTCGGCTGGAAATTACAAAACACAGAAGGGGTGCAGTCGGTTGCTTCACCTGTCTCGGTCGCCAAGGACAGTCGTTTCTTCGGCAACGAGGGGAATCCGAAGTTTTGGGCGGTGCCACGTGATGAGAGGGTTCTTGGCCGAGCAATTGCCATGACCGGATACGCTATGAACACGAATAATCTCGAATGCAACATGCAACAGATTGATCTGCAATTGGCCGATCACAAGCAGGCCACCCTGCAGACAGTGACCAACGAGGTGCGCGCGTTTGCTGTCGACAATGACGACGCTGACATTTGGTTTCGCCTAGGTGACGGTAACGCAGCTTTTGAAGCGGCGACCAATGAGGTCATAACTGCGGCCCAGTTCAAAATACTGCTCTATATCTACGGGGTGGTGGTGCTCATGGTGTTCATGACCTTCAGGTCGGTAAAAGCCGTGCTCTGTATCATCCTGCCGCTGGCACTCACCTCGGTCCTGGCCAATGGATTGATGGCAATGCTTGGCATCGGCGTGAAGGTGGCAACGCTTCCGGTTATTGCCCTTGGGGTCGGGGTCGGGGTTGACTACGGTATCTATATTTACAGCCGCTTGACTTCCTTTATTGCAGAAGGGCATTCCCTGGACCTCGCCTACGTCGAGACGCTTAAGACCACCGGCAAGGCCGTGTTCTTCACGGGCATCACTTTGGCGGTGGGTGTTGCCACCTGGTATTTCTCGCCGATCAAGTTCCAGGCCGATATGGGCATCCTTCTAACCTTCATGTTCCTCTGGAACATGCTCGGCGCACTTTTGCTTTTGCCTGCCTTAGCCAATGTTTTGAGAGTGGGACATAAATAAAGTTGAAGACAGCCGCCGTTCTTAGCGAAGCCAAGTAGCCTGGCAAGAGGTTGAAAATTCAGAATTTCATCGACCGCAGATTAAGATAACGCTCAACAAACAGGAGGATAAAGTTTATGCGCAAAAAGATAATTACCCTGATAACGCTGATTCTGTCGATGGGGGTTTTAGCCCCTGGGGCTATGGCATTCAGCAAGGATTCGTTGATCTGGGCAAAGTGTACCGGTTGTCACGAGGCTAAAGGGGGGAAGATATCCAGGGTTGAGGAACTGCGCACGACACCCGAGGAGTGGGTAGTCATCGTCGATCGCATGGCCCGATTGCATGGGATGGATCTGGAGTCGGGTGAGATGAACCCACTTATCAAGGAGCTTAGCGCGACTCAAGGACTCACATCCGAGGAGGCTGAACAGGTTCAATATCTTGATCTGTATAACAATCCGCAGAATGTGGAAACTCCCCGAGCCGGTGATCCGGAAAAACTGTTTGTGACCTGCGTGCGCTGTCACAGTGCGGGGAAAATCTATTCTTACCGGATGACCGGGGCGGCCTGGGCAAAAATCCGCGACTTGCATCTCTACATGGTTCCGACAGTCATTGGTCAGATGCGCGAGATGAAGTGGATTCCTGAGGCCGATGCCGTGTTGGCCCAACTGGCCAAGAGCCAGCCCTACGGCTCTGCTCTAAAGGTCCCCAAGGCTTCGCCCGTCGGATCATGGCTGATTCTGGGATATGAGCCCGGTAAGGGAAATTACCGTGGGCAAGCAAGGATCAAAAATGCTGCGGACGGTGATTATGAGATCGTCGGCTCCTTTGAATATGCAGACGGCACAGCAGAGAGCTTCTTCGGCGATGCTTCGCTCTACGGCGGCACCGCCTTACGCTTCAACACCAGTCAGAACGGCGCCAAAGTAGCGGGCGCTTTCATCTTCGCTGATGGCACTTTGCGCGGGCAGCATAGTTTTGCTGCCCCCAAGTTCCGCACATCCACCAGCACCTGGTATCCGCTGAAGGGTAAGTCAAAGGTTCTCAGGCTGAGTCCGAACTATCTGATCAGTGGTGAAACGACCACTCTGGTATTGGAGGGGATCAAACTACCGAAAGTAACGGTCGCTGACGTTCATGTTTCCGGTGGCGCCTTGAAGGTGCTCTCCGCAAAACAGCGGGGTTCCAATGCGATCGAATTGCAGGTCCTTTATCGTGGAAAGGGTGCGGCACAGACCAGACTCAGCGTTAAAGGGATGGCTGCCGGGACCTTGAATCTGGTTGCGCAGATCGATTATATCGCCATCACTCCCGAGTTGGGGCGTGCCAGGGTTGACGGTGGTCAAAACTTTCCCTCCGAAGGGGTGCAGTTTGATGCCATCGCTTATTCCAAGGGGGCGAACGCCAATGACCCGGCAGACGATGTCGTGCTGGGACCGGTTGCCGCGGAATTCAGTTTGAGTGAACTGGTCACCAGACCCGACGATGATGATCTGCACTGGATGGGCAGAATCGCCGAGAATGGGAACTACCTCCCTTCTGGTGACTACGGCCCTCTTCCTGCCAGAGAATTCCAGGGTGAAGGGACAGGGCTGGTCAAGGTTAAGGCTGAGTATAAGCGGGGCGATCGTCACTACTCGGCGGAAGCCCGACTGGTGGCCACCGTACCTGACTATATTCCCAGGATTAAGTAACCATGAATCACCAGTGGGAAGATCATAAAATTTTTGATGTCGGAGATGGCGCAGTCCTCTTCGGGGTGGACCATGCGAGTCTGTTTTCCATCGACGCGCAAACGCGAGAGGTCATTCAGCGTCTGGGATCACGCCCCTCTCTGGATCTTAAAGAGGTCGATCCGCAAGATCGGGAGATTCTGGCCGGGTTGCAAGATGCCCGATTGTTGTTGCCGGACACCCAGGCGGGCAGGGCTGCTCCCATACCTCCGCAGCTGCAGGATGTTCCGCTGGGGACTATGGTCCTGGAAGTGGCTCAGGACTGTAATCTGCGCTGCACCTACTGTTACGCCGAAGGCGGGTCCTACGGCGGGAAACCCCGCCTGCTTACTTCGCAACTGGCGCGTAAGGCTGTCCGTTATCTGATTCAGGAGGCAGGCGACCGCGAGACACTCAGTCTGGTTCTGTTTGGCGGTGAACCGCTGCTGAACATGCCCGCGATCGAAGCTGCGGTCGAAGAGGCCGTGCGCGGTGAAAAAGAGACGGGTAAAAGAGTCCAGATCTCCCTGACGACCAACGGCACGCTCCTGAATCCGGAGATCATCAACTTTTTGCAACGTTATCGCGTGGGTGTTGCAATCAGTCTTGACGGTCCTCCCGACCTGCACGATGCCAACCGCCCCGATGTTGCCGGACAGGGCAGCTACGCCAAAATCCTGCCGAACCTACAGGGGCTGCTGCACAACAGCCCAGCACCGGTCGCGGCACGGGTGACTCTGGTTCCGGATCAGTGGGGACGCATTGAGGAGGTTTATGATCACCTGATCGGTCTCGGGTTTCATGAGGTTGGCATCGCGCCGGCCAGCCCGATTACCACTGATCTGCTTCCCAGTCTCGTGCAGGAAGAGATTCTCCTGCAGGGATTTGCCTCCATGGCTCGCCGTTTCAAGGAGGCGGCGGATCAGGGACGGATTCTGCCGTTCAGCAACATTCTTGATCTGTTGGGACGGTTGCATCTGGGTCAGACCAAGTCTGTTGCCTGCGGAGCCGGCTTCGGTTACCTGGCAGTCGATGCCGAGGGGAACTTCTTCCCCTGTCACAGGCTGGCCGGGGAGGATATTTTTCACGTCGGAGCTCTCGATACTGGCGCCGATGTAGAGAAAATCGAGACGAGTCTGGCAATCCTCACCGAAGGCAAAAAACAGATGTGTTCGGACTGCTGGGCCAGGACCCTCTGCACTGGCGGTTGTCACTACGAAAACCACCTCAGGGAAATCAAGCTGGGGTTGCCGCCGGGAAGCAGTTGCAATTTTATCCGGAGTTGGCTGCAACTCGGTATCGAGCTTTATGCTGAATTACGAAGTACAGGCGCTGACTCTCTGCTTGAACGTTTAGAGAAACGGGCCGCCTGTTAATTGATTTTCGACATCATTCAAGAAAGGTAAAACTCATGGATAAGAAAAGTCGGATCGAGGCCTTGAATCAAAAAGCCCGGGCCATAGAGGCATTGTCAGAAGGAGAAAAAAAATCTGTGGAGGCTCTCTCGGAGGGAGATCCCTTGAATATGCCGGTCGGCTGCACCACCATCTTTGACACCGGCTGGGAAACCAACCCGCGTCCGACCTATCCGGTCAGTAACTGCCAGTCCTCGGCGCGTGACTATCACGGTTGTGCCGGGGATTGCTGGTGGCCAGCCCAGGTTCCGGATGGCCTCACCAATAATCCGGATTTCGACGTGGCTTGTCCCAATATCGCCCGGGACTGGCGCACTCTGAAATAGGAAGGAATGGTCGCTTGTCGGGTCAGACAACAGGCGCAAAACACCTTCATTTTTGAATAACAGGAGTCATTCATGAACATCAAAAAGTACGGCTTTCTAGCAGCAATACTGCTTTGCACCATGGTGGTCAGTGATCGGGCCGAGGCCAAGGATCTGATATTCCACATGGGCAATGAAATGATCCAGGTCATCGATGCCGACACCGATGAAATAACCAATATCCCGATCGTAGGAGCCTCCCGCGACTCGGTCTTCTCAGCGGACAAGAAGTTTCTCTATGTGACTGGTACCCGCAGGGTTATTCACACCCTTGACCTGGAGAAGATGCAGATTGTCAACAGCATCAAGGTCGAAGAAAAAGGCTGGGAACGCTTCATCTACGGGTTCGTCGTCAGTCAGGACGGCAAGACCGGCTACGTCAATGTTTTTTCCCGTCGGACCGAAGCGGGTGAGGTGGTCATCGACCAACCCGAGCTTCTCCAGATCAATCTCGCCACCGGCAAGATCCTGCGCAGCCTGGACGTGCCCTTTGGTGTGGTCAGCTTAAGCCTGGTCGAAAACGACACGAAGGTGTACGCCCTTGGCCAGGACATCTATACCATCGACGTCTCGAAAAAGCAGATGAAGATTGTCGATACTATCTCGATGTTCGAGCGGGGAATCAACATCCTGGCGTTGTGGCACTACACCGCCGAGAATGACGGTGTCTGGCTTTCTCCCTACTACTCTGCCGAAGGGATGGGATTGCTGAGCATCGATACCAAAAGCGGAAAGATCACCGAGACCATGCTGCAGGGCGAGCCACCCTTTGCTTACAATGCGATTTACTCCCCCGACAAGACCAAGGCCTACACCATTATGGATGATGTGGCCGTCATCGACCTGAAAAGCAGAACCTACGAGAAGATCGTGCCGATTGCAGAAGGAACCTGCTACGGCATCATTCCGACTACTGATGGCAAGAAACTCTATGCCGGAGCAGGTGGCTCAACGATTACGGTCTTCGATGCCGAAACCATGCTGCCGATCAAGGTGTTACAGATGGAAACCGATGGCATGGGCATGCGCAGGTTGACCTTGTAGCCAAACGGAGGGGCTGCGGAGTCTGGGAATCAACCTTCGAATTTTCAGGCTCCGCGCCTTGATTTTGGATCCAGTTGAAAGGCAGATATGGAATACGCGCTACGGCTATCGAGTCCCGGACCCTTACCGGAGGACCCTCGCTGGTTGTGTCCATCAAACTGGCAGGCTCTGCTCCCCGAAGGGCCCCTTAAAGCCATCTATTTCGGTTCCGAATTCTGTCAGGACCTGCTCCCCGGCTGCGAAGAGGCTGAACAGTTTTGTGCGCTGGCCAGGGAGGCTGGGATAGAAGCGGTCCTGCTGACCCCGGTGGTTCGTGCCGACGGGCTTTGTCGGGTTGAGACGCTGGTCAGCGACCTCAAAAGCCAGGGCTGGTCACCGACTCTCGTCTTTAACGATCTTGGGGTGTTGCGGATGCTGCGCAACGAGCACCCACAGATCAAACGCCAGGCCGGCCGGCTGATCAACCGTGCTCTCAGGGATCCGCGTCTTGCCGAACAGCCTTCGACAGCGCAAACCACGGAGTCGACCCGAGGTGGGCAGATTCGTGACCTGTTGTCGCGCTTCGGTGTCGCCGGGCTGGAGACCGATCCCGATCTGGAAGGGACCTACCTCGGAGATGGGACGGACGGTCTGCAGCGGGTGTTGCATCTGCCCTACGCCTTTGCAGCCTCCGGTCGAAACTGTCTGCTCAAGGCTGAAACCCGGAAAGAAGAGAAGAATTTCGCTAAGTTGCTGAGTCGTCCCTGTTCCGCTCCATGCCGGGAACACTGGCACGCGGAGGAACGCACTGACCTTGAATTTCCCCTCTGGCGCGCAGGGAACACTCTTTTTTATGAGGTGCCCCGGACAGCGGTTGAGGCGCATTTGCACCAGGCCGACAGAATCGTCATTCACGAAAGGCCGATGCCATGAGACTACTTGCTCCCCTGAGGAATTCTTCAGAGGTGGAACCTCTGCTGGCGGCCGGAGCCGAAGAGTTCTACTGCGGGCTTACTCCGCCGGCCTGGCAGGAGACTTTCAGCCAGAGTTGGATCAACCGCCGCTCGCCGGCGTCCGCCGGGGTTTCAGATCTTGCCGATTTTCGGCAGATCCTGACCCGCGCGGCAGGGCTACCTGTATATGTGGCTCTCAACGCACCTTTTTATCCGGCCGGGGCCATGGAGATGCTCACTGCGTTCAGTGTCAGGCTCCTTGAAGAGGGGGCCTCCGGGTTGATTGTCGCCGACCTCGACCTTCTGCTCGCCCTGACCGATGCCGGTCTGGCCTCCAGGATTCACCTTTCAAGCCTTGCCACCTGCACCAATCCCGGTTCTGCCGCCTTCTTTCAGGAACTGGGAGTCTCCAGGATCATTCTACCGCGGCATCTGACCCTGGATGAAATCGAAGAATGCCTGATCCCCGGACTGGAGTTCGAGACCTTCCTGTTAAACGACGGCTGTGCCTTTGAGGAAGGGCTTTGCGCAACGACCCATGCCGCCGGGGCCTTTTGCCTGAATGATGCGGAACAAACTCAGTCGATCTCAAGCCAGACCCTGGAGAACTATGAATTCTGGAAGTGGACTCTGAATCATTGCGGCTGCAAAACCAACCGTGGCTACCCTGTTGGCCCCTGCGGGTTGTGCGCCTTGCCGAGATTACTTAAGGCCGGGGTGAGCAGCCTCAAGGTGGTGGGGCGTGAGGCTTCTCTGGACAGGAAAAAAGCCTCGGTGAGCCTGGCCGCCATGGCGTTGCAATTGGCCCGTTCCGGTGCCGGGTCTGAGGAGATCCGTGCGGCGGTGATCGCGCTGCGTGGTGGAGCCTCACTCTGTCAGGGAGGGCACCTCTGCTACTATCCCGATGTCTGGGCCGGACAGGAACCAGAGGGGGACAAGTGCTGAAAGCGATTAAACAATTTACACGCCACTTGCGGGGTAAGAAGGGTTTGCTTACGGCGGTATTTCTTCTTGGCTTGGCCGGGTCGGCAACCTCTTTGGCGACGCCCCTGATCGGCAAGAGCTTTATCGATGCCGTAGCGGAGCGCAGAGATTTCTCCGGCGTGCCGTTGATTGCCGCAGCTCTGCTCGGGTTGGCCGTAGCTGATCTATTGCTGGGGACGCTGACCCGGGTGGTGCATACCAAACTCTCGGCAGCTGTGCTGGTCGAGATCAGGGAGCGAATATTCGCGCACTGTATTAATGCGCCACTGACGGCGCTTGAGCGTTTTCGCCACGGTGACCTGCTGAGCAGGTTTGGGACCGATATCTCCAAGATTCAGACTCTGCTGGTTGATGGAGCTCTCGGTTTTATTCAAAACCTGATCTTTCTGATCGTGGCGGCAGTAATTCTATTCAACCTCTCCAGTAGTCTGGCCCTGTGGAGTTTTCTGGGGATTGCCATCGCACTGGTGGTTACCGCCGCCTTTCGGGGCCCGATTGAATCGGGGACCAGGGGGATTCGGGAGGTCATGGCCGGACTCTCACACTTTCTTTCGGAACGGCTGGGGGCCTTGCGTGCCATACGCTTGCATGCCACTCAGCAAGAGGAACAGCAGCGCTTTGGTCGACATAATGCCGATCTGGTCAGCAAGCTGTTGAAGTTTCAGGTGCTGGATGCGGCTGCTTCAGGCCTGCCTGGCATTACCCTGACCGCGAACCTGGCCTGGATCTATCTCTTGGGGGGCGGGTTGCTGGAGCGGGGCGAGATCAGCCTGGGGACTTTTGTCGCCTTCATCCTTTATCAGGGCCGTCTGTACGGGCCTGCGCGAGGATTGTTGGGGCTGGTGAGGAATCTTCAGGAGGTGCGTGTGAGTCTGGAACGGGTCACAGAGGTCCTCAATGACGAAGGCGAACTCTGTGGTCAGACGAGGAGGGATGATCGCTGCGCGGCCGGTCTCCTCATCAAGGATATCTCCTTTACTTATCCGGGAAACCCACAGCTGTTGCATGGCGTAACTCTTCAGATCTCCGCCGGGGAGCGGGTGGCTCTTTTCGGTACTTCTGGAGCGGGGAAGTCGACTCTGGTGCAGATTCTTTTCGGGCTGCGCCGGGCGCAGCAAGGACAAGTTTTATTGGGCGGAAGGAGCATCGGTTATGCGGGGAGCGATCCCTTTCTGCTGCATGCATCGGTTGAGGAGAACCTACGCTACGGAAATCCTCAGGTCAGTTTCGATGCAGTCGTTGATGCGGCGCGCATTGCTGCGGTTCACGATTTTGTTGAAGAACTCCCACAGGGCTACCAGACGATCATCGGTGGTCGGGGCCTGGCGCTCTCTGACGGGCAGCGACAGAGGTTGGGGATTGCCCGGCTGGTTCTGAAGCACCCCGATATTCTGGTTTTTGATGAAGCCTTCTCAGCGCTGGATCCCGAGACCGAGGCTCTGGTGCGGCGTAACCTCTGGAATCATTTCCAGAAGCAGATCATTTTGATGATAACGCATCGGCTCGGGGGATTGGACGAGTTCGATCATCTTTATCTGCTGCAGAACGGGCGACTTCGTGAGGTTGACGAAAAGGGGCTTGTTGTGGCTTTAGGGGTGTTTCCTCTCAGTGAAACCGGAGCAGATGGAAGAGTTGCAACTCAACCAATTGTTCAACCAGCACATAACAGCCACGCTCTTGAAGTGGCACGGAGATCGGCATGAATCAGCAGTTGAGCTCCGCCGCCGCAAGGACTCTTCGGGTTGGGATTATCGACACCGGAGTGAACCCCTGGCATTCCCATGTCCGCGGGCAGGTGAGTGGAATTCGGATTTTTTCGGACGCTCAAGGGAGAATTCAGGAGGATGAAGATTTTCGGGACATTGTCGGCCATGGTACGGCGGTCGCCGGAATTCTGCGTCAAGGGTTGCCCGATGCAGAACTCTTTGTTGTGCGGGTCTTTGATGGGGAGCTGAATGCCTATCCGTCGTTGGTGGCCCGGGCTCTTCTGAGGGCCGCTGCTGAAGGGTGCCAGATTATCAACCTCAGTTTGGGAATGCCTCCTGGCCCGGGAAGTGATGTTCTTGAGCAGGCCTGCCGAGCTGTGCTGGAGGCAGGATCTGTGCTGGTGGCGGCTGGTCATCCACAGAAGCCGGGTCTGCTTCCTGCGGCGTTGGCCGGTGTGGTTGGTGTGATCTCCGCCGAGCATCTTAAACCAGGGGAGATTGAGATCAATCCGCAGCGCTCCTATTCACATCAGGCCTCAGGCTGGCCGCGCGATCTAAAAGGCCTGCCACCTGCTGTGAACCTGTGGGGCAATTCTTTCGCCTGTGCTCGGGTCAGTCTCGATTTGGCGCTAAATACCAGCCTGGGCAAAGAGGATAATTTGTCCCTTTGCCTTTGAATCGCGTGTATTGCTGCATTTTTCGAATTTCTCGTACGTTCACGTCTGCCAGCTATAGGAAAGGATTGAATCGATGCCCGGAAAAGTATTTCGCGTCAATATGTCAAATCTGTCGGTGAGTATAGAAGAATTTCCCGCTAAATGGGCGGGTCTCGGAGGACGGGGTTTGACCTCGACCATCGTCGCCCAGGAAGTGCCGCCGACCTGTCATCCGCTTGGCGAGCACAATAAGCTGGTTTTTGCACCGGGATTATTGACCGGAACAGCTGCCGCCAATTCAGGGCGCATGTCGGCCGGAGCCAAAAGCCCACTGACCGGTGGGATCAAGGAGAGCAATGTTGGTGGGACAGCCGGTCAGCTGTACGCACGAATGGGGATCAGGGCGCTTATCATCGAGGGACAACCGACCGGTGACGGTTTCTACCGTTTGCATATCACCAAGGATGCTGTTGAGATCAGTGAAGATACCGAACTGGTTGGTCAGGGCAATTTCGCGGTGATTGAGACCCTCATGCAGAGAATGGGCAAGCGGGTCGGGGTGCTCAGTATCGGCAGCGCCGGTGAAAGGAAAATGGCTGCGGCCAATATTTCTGTTTGCGATCCGGAAGGGAAAATCCGCAGTTTCGGCCGCGGCGGTCTTGGTGCCGTCATGGGCGCAAAGAGGATTAAATGCATCACCCTGGACGCCACTGATGCTCCCGGGGTGGAAATTGCCGACCCAGAGCAGTTCAAAAGCGCCTCCCGGACTTTTTCCAAAGCATTGCTTGGGCATCCAGTGAGTGGGGAAGGTCTGCCGAATTTCGGAACGAACGTTCTTGTCAATGTCATCAACGAGGCTGGCGGGTTGCCGACCAGAAACTTCCGCTACGGGCAATGCGCGGGGCACGATAACTTCTCCGGCGAGACCATGCGCGAGCGTATTCTGGAGAGAGGGGGAAAGCCCCGCCATGGCTGTCATCCCGGCTGTATCATCCAGTGCTCCCAGGTCTACAACGACAAGGATGGCAACTATCTGACTTCAGGATTTGAATACGAAACCATCTGGGGGCTTGGCGCCCATAGCGGCGTGGAGGATCTGGATCAGATCGCACTGGCTGATCAGCTTATGGATGATATCGGCGTGGATTCCATCGAAACCGTAGTTGCTGTCGGAGTGGCGATGGAGGGAGGTGCATTGCCTTTTGGTGATGGCGATGCCACCGTCAGCCTGATCAGGGAGATCGGTTCCGGCACTCCTTTGGGACGCATTCTCGGAAATGGTGCGGCTTCAGTCGGCAAGGCCTATGGCGTGACTCGGGTGCCGGTGGTCAAGGGACAGGCGATTCCGGCCTATGATCCGCGGGCGATCAAGGGGATCGGCATCACCTATTGCACCACTCCCATGGGGGCTGATCATACGGCAGGGTACGCCGTGGCTTCGAATATCATGGGGATCGGCGGGCTGGTTAATCCACTGAGTAAGGAGGGACAGATAGAGCTATCGCGGGAATTGCAAATAGTGACTGCCGCAGTCGACAGCACCGGTCTGTGCCTCTTTGTCGCGATGGCGCTCTCCGATGATCCCGAGGCTTTTCCCGCCCTGGTTACAATGCTCAGCGCCCGCTACGGAGAACCGTTGACCGGTGAAGATGTCGCTGCTCTCGGGAAAAAAGTTCTTCTTCTTGAGCGCGAATTTAATCTTGCCGCTGGTTTTACTAACAAGGACGATCGTTTGCCGGAGTTTTTCAGTGAGCCGATTCCCCCTCACAATGCCGTCTGGGATTTTAGCGGGGAAGAGATCGACGAGTTCTGGAATTTTTAAGTTTAAACACTTCGAAACGGGTTCAACCATGCTCCCTCGGATAGAGGGATGTGATCTATCTTCCCTTTTTGAGGCTCATTAGGTGCTTACCGGTGGTGCGGCAAAATAACGCCGCACCACCTCGGTATGCATCGGAAAGCCGAGTTCGATCGGTTCCTCGATCAGCGCGACCTCTTGGGTTTCGGATGACGTGAAGGGTTTGAGCAACTCGGTCGGCTGCGGCTTGGCCAGTCCGAAGATGACCAGGGTGTGGTCGAGGCCGTTTTGGACGTCGTAGAGACTAATCTCGCTGGCGGCGATGTCGATGCCGGTCTCCTCGTACAATTCCCGGCGGGCGCCCTGTTGCCAGGTCTCGCCGAGATCGAGGTAGCCCCCGGGGAGGGTCAGGGTCCCTTTTTGTGGTTCAATATTTCTGCGAATGACGACCAGACCTTCTCCTAGCGGCAACAATACAACCACCACCGGCAGAGGATTCAGGTAGCTGGTGATGTGGCAGGCCTGACAATGTCTTGGCCAGGGCTCTGTGTCGGGGTATCTGTTTCCGCAATAAGAGCAGTGGGTGTTTCTTGGCAACATGAATGATCCTTCCAAAATAATTTCAGCTTTAATTCCACTCTACTGGAAAACCTCTAATCAATGAAACCATAGTTCTATTTTTGTCTGTGGATTAAATGGCCAGTGTGGAGAAAGACCACAGCCGTTTGGTCGCAAACTGGCGACTTCGAGGTGTTTTGTGTCCAATATCTCTACATAGTCAGGAAATGTAGAGATATTCAGTGTACCGCTAACTATCTGATATTACGTAGTAAACCATTGTTTTGATTTGGCATTGGCATTGCAACGTGGATTGAGCAACAGCGCATCATTACATATGCGTATCTCATCTACCTAAAGGAGCATGACAATGGAAAAGAAGTTTGAAAACGATCTTGAAGAAGTCGAAGTCAGTAACGAAGAGCCTCTGGTTCTGGAAGAAATTCAGGTCGAAGAGCTCGCTATCGACGGCATCTGCGGGGTGTACTGAGATGGCTGCGGCAGGCATCAAGCTGCATCCCGCCTGCCGCGTGCGGCAGGAAGAGTTCGGCCTCCTGTTTTACGATCAGCGGGGG
>JAJRRT010000012.1 GCA_024279255.1 Deltaproteobacteria bacterium
AAAAATGAACAAACACATCGGGTCCATTGTCCTGCTCGATGAAACCAAAACCCTTAGAGTCGTTAAACCATTTTACTGTACCTTCTGCCATTTTTTTTCTCCATGTTCCCCGGTGGGAACTTTTTGTTGTGTAACTATCGACCACTCAAAAAAAAACACGTAGCCCAGTTGGATCTGCGTGTTTTGACTCATTTTGACACCTTGCCAAACTGACGAGCGACGAAAACTCTTACACAAACTTGCTTAAGTACGCGCACACTAGCATGACCTGTTTTCAAAAAGCAAGCCCTTTAAAGAGCAAGTGGAGAGACCTCTAGATTTAAGTCAATAACCTAAAGTTGCCAACAGTCTCCCCAGCGCCCCTCACATCATGACCCTGAGCCTTCCTGCGGATCAACAAGATCGCGCAAACGCTTGAATATTTCACGAGATGCCCGCTTATCCCGATTCGTATGAACAGATCTTGCCAGTCGTGAAAAGACACCCCGCTCTACATCTGGCCAGAGACCAACCATCTCGTCGAAAGCTTCTGCAAATGTCTTCTCATCACAAAGCCGGTCACGCAACTCTTCCAACTTATGGAACTGGCGCTTTTCACTGCGCTTGACCTGATCAATATCCTCAATCGCAGATAAAAGTGCGACCACCTGGTCCCCAGACTGCCTCAACACTCCAGCAAGATGTTTCACCTGCCGCTTATGTGACCCACGCCCAAGAGTATTCCGTGCCTCTATAACTTCGGCGGCAAGATCGGCCGAAAGCTTTAGTTTCTTAAACTGCGACTGCGGCATTTCAACCAATGAATGAGCGAGAGCCTCGATCTCTTTGGCAAGTTTCTTCTTTTTCGTCTTGCTCATTGGCAAGATTCCTTCAATCTCAGTCATCAGACTCCTCCAAATTTCATGCGCAGTCCGGTACGCCAGCAAATTCATTCTTAAGTGTGGGCAGCAAAGATAACACAACACATCCCTTATTCACTGCTATAATTAGCGAGGGTCAGATCTGCGGAATTAAGACTTCAGGAGTTCATAAGATGCAAAGAGCGCTACTTATCATCGACATGCTTAACGATTTTGTGCGTCCCGGTGCTCCACTTGAGGTACCACACAATCGTGAAATTCTTCCAGCTCTACAACAAAGACTCATCAACGCGCGTCGAGACAAGACCCCGGTCATCTTCGTCAGCGACGCACATACTCCAGAGGACCCTGAGTTCAGCCGTATGGGGTGGCCACCCCATGCCATACGTGGCACGGCGGGTGCTGCAGTGATCACTGAACTGGCCCCACAACCAAACGAACCACTGGTGACAAAAACCACCTACTCGGGCTTCAACGCGACCAACCTTGAAGACACCTTGAAAAAGCTCAATATCGAAGAACTGGTCCTGACCGGCTGCGTCAGTAATATCTGCATCCTCTACACTGCAGCCGATGCCGTCATGAAAGGCTACAGCGTCATCGTGCCGACCGACTGTATCTCCCATCTCGATCCTGCCGAAGGGGAATTCGCACTCAACCAGATGAAGAACATCTTGGGCGTACAGGTCGAACGGCCTGCCTGACCTTACTTACCTTCGCAAGGGTTTAGACCCGTCACTTTTTCAGCAATTTCCGTCAGCAATCTCTGCCGTAGCTGCTGCAGGCCCCTACTGATCGAAACCTTGTAACGATGAGGATTAACCAGCCGTAGGGAGCCTTCCGGCAGTCTGTCGAGTTGTTGGCTACAACGTCCCGCCATAGTTTCAAGCCCCTCCTCTTTGCAGAGCAGTTCCCCATCATCCAAAACCGGTCTGCGTAATTCAACTAACTCTGCACCGACGGGGATCCTTTGGCTGCGCTGCAGATTTTCCGGATCGAACACTTCATCACCACAGGTGATCGGTTCGTTCTTGAGCGTAATCAGATCAAACAGGCTCGTCCCTTTTGCATCCTGCACACGGTAAAGATTCTTCTGCCCGGGCAAACTGGCTTTGGCCGGGTCACTGGTCGATTTGAGCGTCGGGCGGCCGTCGATACTGACCAGCTTGTAGACTCCACCGAGTGCTCCCCCGCCCTCGCCAGCACAGGTCGCAAGTTTGGTTCCGACGCCGTAGATATCCACCCGCCCGCCATCGTTCTGAATCGCTTCGATTAAATCCTCGTCCAGTTCATTGGAAGCGACGATTCTAACCTGCGGAAAACCTGCGTCATTGAACATCTGCCTGGCCTTGCGGCTGAGCCAGGCCAGATCACCCGAGTCGAGCCTGATACCGACTAATTCGAAACCTTTTTCACGCAGCTCCTGCGCCACCTTGATGGCGTTCGGCACACCCGATCTCAGGGTATCGTAGGTATCGACCAACAGGGTGCAACTGTCGGGAAAGCTCTCCGCGTAAGCGCGAAAAGACTCCAACTCAGTATCAAAAGCCATGACCCAACTGTGAGCTTGAGTCCCCTTGACCGGCAAACCGAAACGGAAGCCTGCGAGCAGGTTACTGGTGGCACCAACACCGCCAACCGCTGCTGCCCGCGCGACACTCAAAGCACCGTCAGGCCCCTGGGCACGCCGTAGACCAAAATCAACCACAATCGCGGGCGCCGCAGCCTGACTGAGACGCGCCGCCTTGGTAGCGACCAGGGTCTGAAAATTGACGATATTCAGCAGAGCAGTCTCGACCAACTGCACTTCGGCGAGACTCCCCTCGAGAGTAAGAAGCGGAGTATGGGGGAAAACTGGCGTCCCCTCAGCTGGCGCCAGCACCCGGCCTCTGAATCTGAAGTCACTCAACCAGTCTAGAAAAGATTGTTCAAACAGGCCCAGACTCGCGAGGTACTCGATCTCCTGCGATTGGAACTGCACCCCCTGCAGGTAATCTAGTGCGGGTTGCAACCCGGCAAAGACCGCATAGCTCCCGCGGTAGGGGGGCGTGCGAAAGTAGAGGTCGAATACAGCCTCTTGCTCATGCATCTGTCGCGCGTGATAGCCTGCCAGCATGGTCAGCTGATAAAGGTCGGTCAACAAAGCAGAAATCGACATAGAATCATCCTCTCCTTCTCGCACGAGTATACCCCTTTCTCTTTGGCCCAATGTTTCTTTCTGCTATGATTACGCCAATCCGCGCAGAGGAGGATATTAAATGGTTTATGGAATTGATCGCGCTGTAGCAATGGCGCTGGTACAAAAGCACCTAAAACAACCAAATATGATCAAGCACTGCCTAGCCAGCGAAGCCGTAATGCGCGCACTCGCCCGGCACCTGGGTGAGGATGAAGAGCAATGGGGCCTGGCAGGTTTACTCCACGATCTTGATGCGGAGATCACAGGCGACGACCTGTCGATCCACACACATCAGACGGTTAAAGTTCTAAACGAACTGGGGGTTAACCCGACCATTGTCGATGCCATCGCAATGCACAATGAGAACGCACACGACAAGCAGCGCAGCACAAAATTTCATCATGCCCTGGCTGCTGGCGAAACGATCACCGGCCTGATTACCGCTACCGCACTGGTTTACCCTGACAAGAAACTCGCCAGCGTCAAACCTAAATCGGTCCGCAAGCGCATCAAGGAGAAGGCCTTTGCTGCAGGAGCCAATCGCGATATCATCAAAGAATGTGAACTGATCGGCATCCCCCTGCCCGACTTCTGCGATATCTGCCTGGCAGCCATGCAGGGAATCGCCGACGATCTAGGTCTTTAGGACAAAAATCATGACCGCTGACCAACTAAAAGAACTTCTTCAGCAGATCCAGCAGGGCGAAACCTCAATCGAAGCGGGAGTTGAAGAACTAAGTCGACTCCCCTTCGAGGATATCGGCATCGCCCAGCTTGACCATCATCGTAGCCTGCGTCAGGGTGTCCCTGAGGTTATCTTCGGTAGCGGGAAAACCATTGAGCAACTCCAGACAATCCTGACCGCCATGGCGCGCGCCGGGGCAAATATTCTGGTCACCCGCCTGGATATCGACAAAGGGGCAGAACTGCAAAACCGTTTTCCTAAAGGCGAATTCGACGCCGATGCAGGCACCTTCTGTCTGATTCAAAAGAAGATTACCGAGAGTGGTGGCAAGGTGCTGATTGTCTGCGCCGGGACGTCCGACCTACGGGTCGCACGTGAGGCCGCAATTACTGCAAAGATGCTCGGAAATCCGGTTGAAGAACTGGTTGATGTCGGAGTTGCCGGAATTCATCGCCTGCTGGCAAAAGGAGACACTCTCCGCGAGGCCGCAGTTATTATCGTCATCGCCGGGATGGAAGGTGCCCTCCCCTCAGTCATCGGCGGGCTGGTTTCCGTGCCGGTTATCGCCGTTCCAACCTCTGTCGGCTATGGGGCAGCTTTTGGCGGAATTGCCGCCCTGCTCGGCATGCTCAACAGTTGCGCCAGCGGTGTCACTGTGGTCAATATCGACAACGGTTTCGGCGCCGCCTTCGCAGCGAACCGGATAAATAAAAGCAAAAGTTGATTTCGCTGATCGATCAGCGAAACTCTGGAAAAGGACCCATAAAAGTATTGTCAATAAAAACCCTCTATCTCGATTGTTTTTCCGGTATCTCCGGCGACATGTTCCTCGGCCTGCTGATCGACCTTGGCCTCGAAGCCTCGCAACTTGAGGACGAACTCGAGAAGCTGCAACTGCCGGGTTGGCAACTACATGTCGACCGCGAACAACGCCACGGTATCGAAGGTTGCCGTGTACAGGTCAATTGCGAGGAACAAGATCACCATCGCCACTGGAACGACATCGACCATCTGCTGGCAAAAAGTTCTCTCAACTCCAAAACAAAGCAGAGAGCGCGGCGAATATTCTTACGCCTCGGGGAAGCCGAAGCGAAAGTACACGGGATTCCACTTGAGCAGGTTCATTTCCATGAAGTCGGAGCGATCGATGCCATCATCGATCTTTGTGGTGCCGCCATCGGCATCGAAAAACTCGGGATCGAAAAAATTGTCTGCTCGCCCCTGCCGGTATCGCGTGGTCTATCCCGTTGCGCCCACGGCGTGCTGCCCTTGCCTGCACCTGCGGTGCTTGAGCTCTTGCGAAACACTCCGATAGTTGATAGCGGATCGACTAAAGAGCTTGTCACCCCCAGCGGTGCCGCCATTGCCAGAGAAGCGAAAACTTTTGGTGTTATCCCAACCATGCAAATTGAAAATATCGGCTACGGTGTCGGAGGCTGGCAGCTGGATGATCGACCCAACCTGCTGCGCGGAATCATAGGGCTTTGCAATGACACGACACTCCAGACCGACAAGGTTGTTGTTCTGGAGTCGCACATCGACGATGGCAACCCTGAATGGATTGGAGCCCTGATTGAAGATCTGATGAATACCGGAGCGCTGGATGCAGCCTGCCAACCCTTGCAGATGAAGAAAAATCGCCCGGCAGCGCTCCTGAAAGTCATCACCACGGAGTCTCTTGTAGAAAAACTTTCGCACCTGATTCTAACCAGCAGCAGTGCCAGCGGGGTGCGCTACTATCCGGCTGACCGTTTCAAGCTCGAACGCAAAGAAATCAAGGTTGAAACCGAATTCGGGCCGGCAGCGGCCAAACTGTTTTACGACGACGGTCATCTGCTACGTATCGCTCCCGAATTTGAAACCTGTCGGCGACTTGCAAAAACGAGCGGACAACCACTCCCTGAAATTTACCGTCTGGTCGAAGGCTGTGTACGAAAAAATCTTCCAAAAGACTAAAATCAAAGGCGAGGATTCCCACCTGCGCGGGAATGACAAAAATGGCTAGCAACTGAAAAGTATTGAACTAGAGTCCGTAGTTTTAACCAGCATGAATGGAACAATAAACAAAGGAAACAGATGAGTCTTATCCGTATTGCCGTACTGGCGACTGGCGATGAACTATTGAACGGCAGCATTAGCGACACCAACACCCGCGACATTGCTCGCCTGCTGGCTCCTGCGGGCTATCGCCTTGGCAGCTCGCTTTGCGTTTCGGACAGTCCGGAACAGATCGCTCAAGCCCTGCGGCAACTCATACCGCAACATGATGTGATTATAGCCACCGGCGGACTAGGCTCAACGGGGGACGACCTCACTGCAAAAACTGTCGCCCAGGCGTTAGGTCGCCCCCTTGAGGAGAGCCCTAAAGCCATTGAGATGATCCGCAAACGCTACCTGGAGTCTGGCCGCGAGCTTGACCCTGGTGTACTACGGCAGGCGTTACTCCCACAAAAATCTGTCCCCCTCCCAAACACAGAAGGCACTGCCCCGGGCTTCTGGCTCCGGCAACAGGGCTGCGACCTGTTCTTTCTGCCGGGAGTCCCGGGCGAGATGCGTGCCATGCTCACAAAGGCCGTCATTCCTGCCCTGAAACGTAACAAGCCGGGAGCCACTCCTCTATTAAGACGAAACTTCGGTTTCTTTGGACTTTCAGAACCGCAAATCGAATCGCGCATTCCTTATGCCGATTTTCCGCAAGGAGTACAGGTTGGGTTCTCACTTGATTTTCCATTGGTGCGCATTGCTCTGAGTTCCGAAAGCGACAATGCCGAAGATTTGCTGGATACAGCCGAGGCTCTACTTGTCGAACAGCTCGGAGACTATCTGGTTGCTCGTGGAGATGAAAGCATGGCTGCGCATGTAGGACAATTGTTACGCCGCTCCGGGATCAGCCTGTCCTTGGCCGAATCCTGCACCGGCGGACTGATCAGTCAAATGCTGACCAGCGTCGCAGGGGCTTCAGAGTTTCTGACGCGTGGTGCCGTAACCTACGCAGATTCTGCAAAAATCGATTGGCTGAATGTCGAACCAGAGATCATCACAACCTACGGGGCGGTCAGCGCGGAATGCGCCCTATCGATGGCCCGGGGGATACGTGCTGCTTCAGGGAGCGATCTATCTCTGGCAGTAACCGGCATCGCAGGTCCGGGCGGCGGCACCGCTGAAAAGCCGATCGGCACTGTGTTTCTTGCCCTTGCGGCTGAAAACGTCGACCAGGTCCGCGGCTATCAATTCAACGGTGACCGTCAAAAAATTCAACAGATGAGCGCAAGCATGGCTCTCGAATGGTTACGACGTTTTGCCATCGAGAGTCTAAGCTGAGGTCTCATTTCTGAGACTGGACGAAACCGGGCAATCTGCGTTAGATTACTTCTTTTACTGGATTCAGAGAGTAGTCAGGAACTAAAAGCAATATTTCGGGGAGTGGCTGTACGTGGAAAAAAGTCTTCAAACAGACCCCATCACCGCTGATAGCTTTGCGCTACAGCATGAACTTGACCGTTTGCGACTTTTGCAACAGGTCGCTCTGCTGACAGTAAGCAACCGCAACAACTCTGAAACCTTACCCCAGATCCTTACACATCTACAGTTCGCCCTGGCCGTTGACGGTTGTGGTATTTATGAAATGTCACAACCCGGCTCACCACTCTCCCTGCTGACTCGCGTCGGCATCAACGATAGTCTGGCGTGCGAGCTACAAAAAATACCGAGCGGCGAAGGGCTGGCCAATATAGTTATTGACCGTGGCATTCCTCACAACTGGGTCGATCTACGCGGAGAATCTGAACTTTACTGCGGGGCAGTTCTTGACGCCGGGTGGCGCAGTTTACTTGTCCTGCCGCTGATCGCACACGGCCGCACCCTTGGAGCAATTTTCTTTTTCCAGCGTATTCCTCGACAGTTTTCACGTACCGAGATAGAACTTCTCGAACAAATCTGCACCTTCGTTAGTGCCAGTATCGACACCTGTGAACTCCTCGATAAGCTCGAATGGCAGCATAGGCTGACTCAGGCGGGCCAACGCGAATTGGAACGCTCTCGCAAACAGTTGCGTGAGCATCTTCATCGCCTTGAAATTGCCAACGGAACCCTTGAACAACTTAGCCGCATGAAGGATCGCTTTCTAGCCCTGGCTTCTCATGAACTGCGCACCCCACTGACCTGCATCCTCTCCGCCGGGCAGCTCCTTGACTCCCACCTCCAGGAAGGCTCTCCCGATACCCGCGCACTGCTCTCAACCATGCTCCAGGGTGGTGAACGGCTCAACGCCCTGGTCGAAGATTTACTTGAGATGGCGCGCATTGAGTCACGTGATATTTATCTCGCCCGCGAGAACATCGATCTGAACCTGCTTCTTAAATTGCTGCAAGAAAAGAAACAATCAGAGGCCGATAAACGCCATATCGTGCTGCGACGTGGGAAAATCCCGAACCTTCTTTCACCTTGTGGAGACCTCCATCATCTGGAACGGGCTCTCACCCATATTCTAGATAACGCTATAAAGTTTACCCCGACTGGTGGCTGGATTGAGATCGACGCCAGTTATACGTGCAGTGGTGAGATACAAGCGATGCAGCAGCAGCTCGAACCCTTCTGCCCCAACTTTTTCAGCACGAACACGACTCCCGATATGATTGATGTCCGCATCACCGATAGCGGCAGCGGGATTGACGAAAAAGAGCGCCTGCGGATTTTTGAAAAATTCCATGGTGCCGAGGATATCAGCCTTCACGGCCGAAGTAGCTGCTCACCCTCAACACCGAGTGTCGGGCTCGGGCTGCCTCTGGCCAAGGGGCTGATTGAAGCCCATGGCGGGATGCTCTGGAGTGAAGACCGGGCAGAGGGTCCCGGTAGTGTTTTCCATGCTATGCTCCCCCTCTTCCGGCGTCGTTCTAAAATTGAAACCGAAGGATTCTAGCCATCTTATTTCCAGAGCGATCAACACCTTCAATCACTTGAAAAAACAGTCGGATCCATGCTATCGCTAAACAAACCGAGCTGAGGTTTCAGCCCGACAAGAACCAAAAATGAACATCACCGGCAAAGCCGGCTCAAGGAGGGGCGCAGACTCTTGCCAGTGACCTATTCTGTCACTGACATAAGCAAGAATTCCTGCCAACAACATCATTCAACTATCAGGTAAGGGAGGAATTCATGTCCGACGACCGTAATCGTGCCATCGATCTAGCAATGGGGCAAATTGAAAAACAGTTCGGGAAGGGAAGCATCATGCGCCTCGGTAAGGACTCTGCCCTCCCTGGCATCGAGACCATCTCTACCGGCGCATTGAGCCTGGACCTGGCTTTAGGCGCTGGCGGAGTACCGCGTGGCCGCATCATTGAAATCTATGGGCCTGAGTCTTCAGGAAAAACAACCCTGGCTCTGCATATCATTGCCGAAGCTCAAAAACTCGGCGGGGTCGCCGCTTTTATCGATGCAGAGCACGCTCTTGATATCAACTATGCGAGTCGCCTTGGCGTTAAAGCTGATGATCTGCTGGTTTCCCAGCCTGACACCGGAGAACAGGCCTTGGAGATCACCGAGGTTCTGGTCCGTAGTGGAGCGATCGACGTGCTCGTTATCGACTCGGTGGCCGCCCTGACTCCACGCGCCGAAATCGAGGGGGAGATGGGTGATTCGCACATGGGTCTGCAAGCTCGCCTCATGTCACAAGCGTTGCGCAAACTGACCGCGACAATCAGCAAAAGCAATACCTGCATCATCTTCATCAACCAGATCCGTATGAAGATCGGGGTCATGTTTGGCAACCCTGAAACCACCACCGGCGGTAATGCACTCAAGTTTTACGCCTCGGTCCGCCTCGACATACGTCGGATTGCGGCACTAAAAAAGGGCGATGAAGTGATTGGTGGCCGTACTCGGGTCAAAGTGGTCAAAAATAAAATTGCACCACCATTCAAACAGGCTGAATTTGATATAATGTACGGTGCTGGCATCTCGCGAGAGGGGGATCTACTCGATCTTGGAGTTGACAAAGATATCATCGAAAAGAGTGGGTCGTGGTTCTCCTACAACGGTGAGAGAGTCGGACAAGGACGTGAAAATGCAAAAACTTTCCTGGTTGAGCATCCAGAAATTGCGTCAGAAATTGACGACCGTCTACGCGAAATCTACGGCTTAACGGGTGAAAAAACCGAGAAAGCCAAAAGCTGAGCATCGAGCCGCTCCGTAACATAATTTACGAATAAGGATCACCATGAACCTCACTGATATTCTCGGTATGGCGCTCAAGTCGAACACTTCAGATATCCACCTGAAGGCTGGATTGCCTCCCGTTTTTCGTATCGACGGCAACCTGCGGCCGCTGCCCAAGGCCCCACGCCTGAACGCCGACGACATCAAACAGATGTGTGAAGGGATCATGAGCGAGAAACAAAAGGCTCGCTTTGAAGACGTTCATGAAGTCGATCTCGCCTACGGTGTCCCCGGACTGGGACGCTTCCGAGTGAATGTCTTCAGTCAGCGTAGTAGTGTCTCGGCAGTATTTCGCGCCATACCCTACAAAGTCTTGACCCTCGACGAGCTCCATTTGCCAGAAATACTAAAAAAAATATCGAGTGAACAGCGTGGGCTGGTTCTGGTCACTGGTGCGACGGGCACCGGCAAATCGACCACATTGGCGGCGATGCTTGATTACATCAACAGTAATCGTACCGAGCATATTGTCACGATTGAAGACCCGATCGAATACCTGCACCGCGACCGTAAATGTATTATCAACCAACGTGAAGTCGGCTTCGATACCGACAGTTTTGCCATCGCGTTAAAAAGCGCCCTGCGGCAGGATCCGGATGTTATTCTCGTTGGCGAGATGCGTGATCTCGAAACCACAGAAACTGCTCTTGCCGCGGCAGAGACCGGCCATCTGGTTCTTTCAACCATGCATACCATCGATGCACCCGAAACCATCACCCGCATCGTGGCGATGTTCCCCCCTCATCAACAACGCCAGATCCGTCTTCAGCTGTCAGGGGTTCTCAAGGGAGTCGTCTCTCAGCGCCTGATTCCTCGAGCAGAGGGCAAGGGTCGGGTCGCAGCAGTAGAGGTCATGGTCTCGACTGCACGCATCCGTGACCTGATCGACGACCGCGAAAAAACGGTGATGCTTAAAGACGCAATTGCCCAGGGACATACGACCTACGGCATGCAGACCTTCGACCAATCTTTGATGAAGTTGGTACATACCAACATCATCAGCTTTGAGGAAGCGCTGCGCCAGAGTTCGAATCCTGACGATTTCAAACTTAAATTCTCCGGTATCTCCTCAACCGCTGACTCCTCATGGTCAGATTTCGAAAATGCTCAGCGAGAACCAGGTAAGCAGGAGGCGGCAGAGATAAAGGCTGAAAGAGACAGTGGCGAAATCAAAATCGAACGCTTCTGACCTCTTTGCCCGGGCCTTGCGAATCCTTGGGCGTCGTGATCACAGTGAAGCCGAACTACGCCAAAAGCTTGAACGTTACGATTTCCCGACGTCGGCCATTGATGAGACCATTGAGCGTTGCTATAGCTATAACTACCTGAATGATAAACGCTATGCTCAAGCCAAAAGCCGTGAGATGCTCCGCAACGGCCGCGGAGTCGGTCCGAGAATCCTGCTTGAGCTACGGCGGCGCGGCATCAAAGAGAGTCTTGCCCATGAAGCGCTCCAGAGCGCTACCGAAGAGATTCCCCCTGAAGATATTTTTCTGCAGCAACTTGAACGGCGCTTCGCTGGATTCAGCTACACAGAAGCCAGCGACAAAGAACGCCGCCGGGTGGTCAGCTACTTCCAAAGGCGTGGTTTCGACCTCGGCACGATCTTTACTCTACTAAAAAACAACCCTCCCCTCGATAAAAAATAGCATCAGGGGCTTTGCAAGGGCTGCTTCTTCAATTATTATCCAGCATTCTTATATTTTTACCGCCGATGAACATTCGGAATTTTGACCTGAAAAGGATACGCCAATGACAGGCTCAGAGATTCGCGCCCGCTTCCTACAATTTTTTGCCGATCGTGGCCACAGCATAGTCCAGTCCTCTTCACTGGTGCCGCATAACGACCCGACCCTGCTCTTCACCAACGCTGGAATGAACCAGTTCAAAGACTGCTTCTTGGGGGCCGAGAAACGTGACTATGTTCGTGCCTGTTCTTCACAGAAATGCGTACGCGCTGGTGGCAAACATAATGACCTGGAAAATGTCGGTCGCACTGCACGGCATCATACCTTCTTCGAAATGCTCGGCAACTTCTCTTTCGGGGATTATTTCAAGAAAGAAGCGATTGCCTATGCCTGGGAATTTCTGACCAAAGATATGGGACTGGATATCGACCGCCTCTACGTCTCGGTCTACACCACCGACGACGAGGCCGCCGACATCTGGCAGCAGCAGGAAGGAGTCCCGAAAGAGAGAATCTTCCGTTTTGAAGAGGACAACTTCTGGTCAATGGGCGACACCGGTCCCTGTGGGCCCTGCTCGGAAATTTTCTACGACAACGGTCCTGAAGTCGGTTGCGACTCTCCCGACTGTACAGTCGGCTGCGACTGTGACCGCTACATGGAAATTTGGAACAACGTTTTCATGCAGTTTGATCGTCAACCCGACGGCGAACTGGTCCCGCTGCCGAAACCGGCGGTTGATACCGGCATGGGTCTGGAGAGAATCACCACCGTTGTACAAGGTATGCAGTCGAACTACGATACCGACCTGCTCCGCGCGATCATCGCCCACATCGAAAAACTTTCAGGAAAAACCTACGGCGACATTGAAGAGAATGACGTCTCGATGCGGGTCATGGCTGACCACAGCCGGGCGACGGCCTATTTGATTGCTGACGGCGTACTCCCTTCGAATGCAGGCCGCGGTTATGTTCTGAGACGCATTATGCGCCGTGCCATGCGGCACGCCAAGATGCTCGGATTCGTAGATCCAGTCCTCCACAAAACAGCAACATTCGTCCTCGATTACATGGCACAGGCTTTTCCTGAGGAGGCCAAGCGGAGTGACTTTGTCGACAAGGTGGTCTTGAACGAGGAAGAACGCTTCATACAGACCCTGGGTAAAGGCCTAGGTATTTTACAAGACGAAATTGCTAAGCTTGCCGAGAAAAAGCAGAAGACTATCCCCGGCGAGACGGTCTTCAAGCTCTATGACACCTATGGTTTTCCCGTCGACTTGACCGCTGATATCGTTGAAAAAGATGGCTATATCCTTGACGAAGCTGGCTTTGAAACATGCATGGAAGAACAACGTAAAAAAGCACGTCAGCACTGGAAAGGTTCGGGAGAAGAAGCCGTCTCGGCCATTTACAAAAAACTCGTTGATCAAGGGGTCCATTCC
Organism: Deltaproteobacteria bacterium; assembly: GCA_024279255.1. Classification (GTDB taxonomy): domain Bacteria; phylum Desulfobacterota; class Desulfuromonadia; order Desulfuromonadales; family Geopsychrobacteraceae; genus Geopsychrobacter. The sequence goes on from JAJRRT010000012.1 coordinate 13,067, forward strand.
ACCTTCAGCGGTTATGAACTCCTGGAAGATCAAAGTCAGGTATTGAGCCTGCTCCGCGAAGGCGAACTGGTTGACGAAGCGTCTTGTGGTGAAACCGTCGAAGTTATCTGCGCTACGACACCCTGCTACGGTGAATCGGGCGGACAAGTTGGCGACAGTGGCAGCATCACTAGTAACGAAGCGAGTCTGCGGATTATCGAAACCCGCAAACCTCTTCCTGACCTGCTGGTCCATAATTGTGAAGTCGTTACAGGCGCCATCAAGACCGGAGCTGATGTAGAAATCAAGGTAGATGCCGCACGTCGTCTGCAGATCGTCCGCAACCATACCGCAACCCACCTGTTGCAATCTGCCCTGCAAAAAGTTCTCGGCGAACATATCAAGCAGGCTGGTTCTCTGGTCACCCCGGAACGGTTGCGCTTTGACTTTACGCACTTCTCACCGGTGAGCAATCAGGAACTACAGCAAATCGAAGAACTGGTTAACGCCGAAATTCGCCGCAATAGCACGGTGACCAATCGGGAAATGGCGGCAGAGGCAGCAAAAGAAGCCGGAGCCATGGCACTTTTCGGCGAAAAATATGGCGATCTGGTCCGGGTCGTCAAAATTGGTGACTTTTCAATGGAGCTATGCGGTGGCACCCATGCCAGGGCCGCCGGAGATATTGGGCTCTTCCGCATTCTCAGTGAGGCCGGGATTGCTGCGGGTGTGCGCCGTATTGAAGCGATCTCTGGTGACACCGCTCTTGCGCAGGTTCATCAACAACAACAGACGCTCAACCATCTTGGCCAAATACTTAAGACCGACCCTGCAAATCTGGAACAACGGTTGCAGAAACTTTTGGATACCCAACGCCAACTCGAAAAAGAACTGGAGAAACTCCAGGCAAAAGCCAACGCCGATCTCGGTGGTGACCTCATGGCTCAGGTTCAGGATGTCGATGGGGTCAAGCTTCTGGCGGTACGCATTGATGGCAGCAATGGCAAACAGCTGCGTGAGCTGTCAGACCAACTCAAGGACAAACTGATTTCTGGGGTTATAGTCCTGGTTGGGGCCTGCGATGATAAAGTTCCCTTGCTGGTCGTCGTCACCAAAGATTTAACCGGGCAGCTTGCAGCAGGAAACTTGATCAAACCCCTTGCCGAAATTATTGGTGGTCGAGGTGGCGGACGTCCAGACATGGCACAAGCTGGCGGCAAAGATGCAGGACAGATCGACAAACTCCTGGCTGCAACGCCAGAACAGCTCAAGGTATTATTGAACAGCTAAAAAACTGGAAAAAACGTTCAATACCAGACATCCTTTTGGACTTGGACTGTCGTTGTGGCACAGCATTGATACTGATCATTTCAGTAAGAGTCGACCATGAAACCTGGGGCAATAATTCATACCGCTGAGCAAGAAGAATACTGTCACCCTAAACATGACCGTTTTTTCCTGCGCGATGTCGTCACCGCCCTGGAGAACGCTGATCTTTCGGTTCATCGCGGCAGGATTGAAGTTGGCGGCGAGATTTGTCCGCACCCCCATGACGTCCAGACCGAAACATTCTACATCCTCTCCGGTGAGGCAATCTGTACCCTCGGCGAAAAAACCTATCAGGTCTCCGCCGGTCACTGCTGCGTTGCCCCGGCCGGTACGACTCACGGCCTAAAAAATTCTGGAGACCAACCGGTCGAGTTGCTGGCAATTTTCACCCCGCCACTGAAGTAAGGCGGTTAATCGGAGTCGTTTTGTGAAACTGGAACATCACACACAACCAGAGATGACCCTCGAGCAGGAGGGAAAAACCCTGCTGATCGTCGACGACGAGCCGATCATCCGCGACCTCTGTGCTCGTGCCCTCAAAGGATTCAAGATCCTTCAGGCAAATGATGGTCAGGAAGCAATTGAACTGCTGAGGCAACAAACAATTGACGTTGTTCTAACCGATGTGATGATGCCGCGACTCAACGGATTAGATCTGCTCCGTCAGGTCAAGGAAGAGACCCCGGATCAAATAGTCATCCTGATGACCGGCTACACCGAAAAAGAAGTTATCCTGCAGGCATTAAAAGCTGGTGCTGATGAATTTATCAGTAAACCCCTCAATCTCCTGCAACTACGAACCACGATCGACAAGATCCTCGAGAAACAACACCTGCGGCAACAACTCACCAGCCTGCAGCAGGCAGACAAGTTAAAGAGTGAATTTCTTGGGCTTATTTCTCACAAGCTGAAGACCCCGGCCACGGCGATTTCACTCTTTATCCAGAATATTGGCGATGGCATCATGGACCCTGAAGACCCAGGGTTCCGTACGGTTCTCGGCATGGTTCAGGCAGAAACCCTGCATATGGAGCACTTGATTCAGGACTTGCTTTACTTCAGTCAGTTCATCCTCAATGACAAGCCCGCCCAACTGCAACAGATTGAACTCGGCAAGATTACTCGTCAAGTCTGTAGCAATATGGAACCCCTGGCAACCGCTAAACAGCTTAAATTTGAGGTCAAAATTGAAGTTCCTTTTTCAGCTGAACCGCTCAATCTGGATCGCGAGAGGATCTCCTTTATCCTGCGGGCTCTACTCGACAACGCAATTAAATTCACCCCTGAAGGTGGCTCAATCCTGCTCGAAGGAGGCCTGGTCGATCAGGATGCAGTCCTGCGTATCCGCGACACCGGTCCGGGTATCCCCAAGGCAGAACTGACCAAGATTTTTTCGAAGTTTTACCAGATAGACCCATCTAATACCGGGCAAGTTCGCGGATTTGGACTTGGGCTCTACTACGCACGTGAATTTGCCCGCTCTATGGGCGGCGAGCTGAGCATCGAAAGCAGTCAAAGTCTCGGCACTGTTGCCACCATCAAGCTTCCGCACAACTGACCCGCTTCCAGCCTTACTATCCCGCTAAACCCTTTTATTCCGCCACTCTTTTGTGCTATATGTCATCTTTTGTCTTGTCTGAGGTTTTTCCTTAGCTAGGAGCGTTGATCATATGTTCAAAGGAACCACAATCTGCTGTGTACGCCGTGACGATCTGGTAGCTCTTGGCGGCGATGGTCAGGTTACCCTCGGCAACACGGTGATGAAGCATAGCGCACGTAAAATTCGTCGTCTCTATCAAGAGAAAGTTCTGGCTGGTTTTGCTGGCAGTACCGCCGATGCCTTTACCCTGTTTGAGAAGTTCGAGGCCAAACTGCAGGAGCACCGTGGCAACCTGCCGCGTGCAGCTGTTAGCCTGGCGAAGGACTGGCGTAGCGACAAGTTTTTGCGCAAGCTTGAGGCACTGTTAATCGTTGCCGACAAAGAGAACACCCTGGTGATTTCAGGGGCGGGAGATGTCATCGAACCGGATGACGGTGTCGCGGCTATCGGCTCCGGGGGCAGCTTTGCCCTGGCTGCTGCACGTGCCTTACTCGCCGACACCGAACTGTCACCTGCGGTTATTATTGATAAAGCCCTGCACATTGCGGCCGATATCTGCATTTATACCAATGACCATATCGCCGTTGAGGAACTCTCATGACTAATTTCACCCCACGCGAAATCGTCTCGGAACTCGACCGCTATATCGTCGGCCAACAAAATGCCAAGCGCGCTGTTGCCATCGCGCTACGTAATCGCTGGCGCCGACAGCAGGTTCCTGCCGAGCTCCGTGATGAGATTGCGCCGAAAAATATCATCATGATCGGACCAACCGGGGTCGGAAAAACAGAGATTGCCCGGCGCTTGGCCAAACTGGCTCAGGCCCCATTTATCAAGGTAGAAGCGAGTAAGTTCACCGAGGTCGGCTATGTCGGACGCGACGTCGAGAGTATGGTTCGTGACCTGTTCGAGTTAGCGATTACTATGGTGCGCGAGGAAGAAGCGAAATCGCTACGCATCAAGGCCGAGGCTCAAGCAGAGGAACGCCTGCTCGATCTATTGCTTCCTGGAGAGCCCGACCGCTCTCCAGATAAGCTTGAGCAACAACAGGCAACTCGCAACAAGCTGCGTAAACTGCTACGTCTGGGAGAACTCGATGAGCGTTTTGTCGAGCTGGAAACCGAAATCTCACAAATGCCACAGATGAACATCCTCACTCCGCAAGGCGGTGAAGATATGGGGATCAATTTCCAGGAGATGTTCGGCAATCTCTTTCCCAAGAAGCAGGGCCGTAAGCGCCTGCAGGTATGCGACGCACGAGAACAGTTGATCGAGACTGAAGCGGAAAAGCTGGTCGATATGGAGAAGGTGCTGACCCTCGCCCGCGAACGCACCGAACAGAGCGGCATCATCTTTATCGATGAGATCGACAAGGTCGCCAGTCGCGAAGGTGGCCACGGCCCAGAGATCTCGCGCGAGGGCGTACAGCGAGATATTCTGCCGATCGTTGAGGGGAGCACGGTCAACACCAAACACGGACCGATCAAAACCGACCATATTCTGTTTATCGCAGCGGGTGCTTTTCATGTCAGCAAACCGAGCGATCTGATACCCGAACTGCAGGGCCGCTTTCCAATTCGAGTCGAACTGGAAAGCCTCGGAGAAGAGGAATTTATTCGCATCCTCACCGAACCCAAAAACGCGCTGGTCCGTCAATACTGCGAGCTGATGAAGACTGAAGGAATCAAACTGAACTTCAACGATGACTCGATCCGCGAAATTGCAATTACGGCACGAATTGTCAACGACTCCACCGAGAACATCGGGGCCAGGCGTCTACATACTGTCATGGAAAAGCTGCTTGAAACTCTGAGCTTTGATGCTCCAGAGATGAAGAATCAAAAAATAGAGATCAACGCCGAAGAGGTCAAAAGCAAGCTGGCCGACATCGCTAAAGATGAAGACCTATCGAGATTTATACTTTAAGCAGAAACAAGAAGTGTGAAGCGAGAGGTGAGAAAATGCAAATGACTCACGACTTCCCACACAATCTTTAGCTCGGAGCAACACAACCATGCAAGAGTTGATCAAAAAAGCTGAAGTTCTTACCGAGGCATTGCCTTGGATCAAAAGGTTTTATGGCAAGACTATCGTCATCAAGTACGGCGGCAACGCCATGGTTGACGGGCGGCTCAAAGAAGGTTTTGCGCGCGATATCATCCTGATGAAGTATATCGGTCTCAATCCAGTAGTAGTGCATGGTGGCGGGCCACAGATCGGCAAAGTGTTAGCCGCGATGGGGATCGAGACCCGCTTTGAGCAAGGAATGCGCGTGACCGATGCAGCAACGATGGATGTTGTTGAAATGGTTCTGGGCGGCAAGGTCAACAAAGAAATTGTTGCCAACATCAACCTTCACGGTGGTCGCGCTGTCGGCCTGACCGGGAAGGATGGCGGCCTGTTCACTGCTCGCAAGCTGGAGATGACCAAGGTCAACCCCGAGACCCTGACTCCTGAGATTATCGACATCGGCAGGGTTGGCGAAGTCGATCAAGTCGATCCACAGATTATCGAATCGCTGGAGAACAACAATTTCATCCCAGTGATTGCACCGGTCGGCAGCGGCGCTGATGGCCTCTCCTACAATATTAACGCCGACCTGGTTGCAGGGCGGATTGCCGGAGCACTAAAAGCTGAAAAATTAATTCTGCTGACCGACGTCGAGGGGGTCAAAGGCAAGGATGGCCAACTCATCTCGACTATCGACATTCGGACGGTTGCCGGTCTGATCAAGGATGGCACCATCTCTGGAGGCATGATCCCCAAAGTCACCTGTTGTGTCGATGCTGTTAAGGAAGGGGTGGGCAAAACCCACATCGTCGATGGTCGTCTGGAACACGCTTGCCTGCTCGAAATTTTCACCGACAAAGGTGTCGGCACGGCTGTCGCCAATTACGCAAAAAACGAGAGCATATAATGAGTCAGTCACAACAATGGATCGATCGCAACGATCAGGTGATTACCAAAACCTACGGCCGCTACCCGCTGGTGCCGGTGCGCGGGGAAGGCTGTAAATTATGGGATGCCGACGGCAAGGAATACCTCGACCTTCTGGCCGGTGTCGCGGTCAACAATCTGGGTCACTGCCCGCCGAGGGTGGTCGCAGCAGTCCAGAAGCAGGCAGCAACACTGCTGCACTGCAGCAACTTTTACAACATCCCGCAACAGATCAGACTTGCCGAGCTCCTGTGTGAAAACTCGTTTGCGGAACGGGTCTTCTTCTGCAACTCCGGAGCTGAGGCGAATGAAGCTGCGATCAAACTTGCGCGCAAATACAGTGTAGAGAAGCACGGCGCAGGCCGCAGTGAAGTCCTGACCGCTCTCGCCTCGTTTCATGGTCGAACTTATTGTGGTATCAGCGCAACCGGTCAAGATAAAGTGAAAGAGGGCTTTGCTCCATTGCTGCCCGGTTTCAAGCACCTCCCCTTTGGTGATATCGAAGCCTTGCGCGCCGCGGTCAATGCCGAGACCTGCGCAATCCTGCTTGAACCGATCCAGGGTGAAGGCGGAGTCAACCTCCCGTCAAAGAACTACTTCAAACAGGTCCGTCAGCTATGTGATGAAAAAGGGCTGCTCTTAATCCTGGATGAGGTCCAGACCGGCTGCGGGCGGACCGGAACTCTCTTCGCCTATGAGCAAGAGGGGTTTGAGCCTGACATCATGACACTTGCCAAGGGCTTGGCAAGTGGGGTCCCGATCGGCGCCATGCTGGCGCGAGACGAGTTAGCGACACATCTTGGACCTGGAACCCATGGTTCAACCTTCGGCGGTAATCCGTTGGCCACCGCCGCCGGAGTAGCGACCCTCGAAACCCTGCTGCAAGATGGCGTGCTCGATAATTGCCGAGAGATGGGCAACTACCTGAGCAGCGAACTCGAAAAACTGAAGCAAAAATATAATTTTATCCTCAACGTACGGGGCCGCGGGCTGATTATTGGCGTCGAACTGAGTATTGAAGGGGGTGAAATGGTCAAAACAGCCATGAGCCGTGGACTGCTGATCAACTGCACTGTCGGCAAGGTCCTACGTTTTGTGCCACCACTGATCATCAACAAACAGGAAATTGATCAGGCGATTGAGACCCTAGATGGAATATTTTCGGAGGTAATATGAAAAAGGACTTTCTTTGTCTTTCAGACTGGACGCGGGAAGAACTTGAGGCGATTTTTGATCTCTGTCGTGATCTGAAAGTCAAAACAAAAGCAGGCATCCCACACCATCTGCTTGACGGCCAGACCTTGGCGATGATTTTTGAAAAAAGCTCGACACGCACTAGAATCAGCTTTGAGGTCGGCATGTTTCAGCTTGGTGGCCATGCGCTCTTTCTCCATTCCGAGACAACTCAAATGGGGCGAGGTGAACCGATCAAGGATACCGCACGGGTCATGAGCGGTTACTGCGATGGAATCATGATTCGCACCTTCTCACAGGCCGCGGTAGAGGAGTTGGCCAGAATGTCGAGGATTCCGGTGATTAACGGCCTGACCGACATGTACCACCCTTGCCAGATCATGGCCGATCTGTTCACGGTTATTGAACATAAAAAGGACTATCGCAACCTGAAGTACTGTTGGATTGGTGATGGTAACAACATGGCCAACAGCTGGATCAACGCCGCAGGTGTCTTTGGTTTCGAGCTACGAGTTGCAACCCCGATAGGCTACGAGCCGGATGCCGAGGTTGTTGCGCGAGCTGAAAAAGCCGGAGCGAAGATCCTCTACACCAATGATCCAAACGAAGCGGTACGCGGTGCGGACGTTCTGAACACCGACGTCTGGGCAAGTATGGGGCAGGAACACGAGCAGCAGGAACGTGAAAAGGCCTTTACCGGCTACCAGATCAACGCTGAACTTGTCGCCCTGGCCGACAAAGATTGTGTCGTCATGCACTGCCTCCCGGCCCATCGAGGCGAAGAGATTACCGACAGCGTCATCGAAGGCCGACACTCCATCATCTTCGATGAAGCCGAGAACCGACTGCATGTGCAAAAAGCGATCATGGCGACTCTGATGGAGAGGACATCATGCAACTGACCTGCCCACATTGTCAGTTCAGCAAAGAAGTAGCGGTCGCAAAATTGCCAGCAAAACCGGCCCAGGTCTCCTGCCCACAATGCAAAGGACGTTTCGCCCTGCCAGGGCATGATGCAGAGAGCTCAAACCTGCCTCGGATCAACTGTCCGGTTTGTGATACTGAACAACCTGAAACCGATGCCTGCTCTTCCTGTGGACTTATTTATGCCAAGTACCACTCAGCAAAACATCAGGAGGTGTCGGCAGGCCTGATTGAAAATAGACTAAGCGTTCTGGCCGATAAACCAAAAGCTGGCTTCTGGTTACGACTGGTAGCAATCATGATCGATGGTTTCCTGGTCTTTTTGATCCAGGTCGCCTTCGGCATCTTGCTGGCCTTCGCCAGCAACGGCGGTTTCAGCTGGGATGATTCAACATCTACGTTGCTGCAGGTTTTTTCTACGGTTATCAGCCTCTTTTACTGGATTTTCTTTACTGGCAATTGTGGCCAGACTCCGGGCAAAATGTTGTTGCGTATCCAGGTTATTCGTGTCGATGGCACCAACCTTGGCTATGGAAAAGCATTTTACCGCGAAGTCGTTGGCAAGTTCCTCTCGGGTATTATCTTCGCCATTGGCTACCTTATGGCGGCCTTCGATGATCAGAAACAAGGCCTGCACGACCGCATGGCTAAAACCTACGTTATTAAACTATAAAAAGCACTCTAATGCGTCTTTTCAGGAGAACAAAACGATGAGCAAATTGGGACAAATCAAAAAAGCGGTACTCGCCTATTCGGGCGGATTGGATACCTCAATCATCCTCAAGTGGCTGATTGAAGAATATGGCTGTGAAGTGGTCGCATTCTCGGCAGACCTGGGTCAGGCAGAAGAACTTGACCACATCCCCGAGAAAGCCAAAGATACTGGTGCCTGTGCCTGCTACATTGAAGACTTACGCGAAGAATTTGTTCGCGATTTTGTCTTCCCGATGTTCCGCGCCAACGCCATCTATGAAGGTCGCTATTTCCTCGGCACCTCGATAGCACGCCCGCTCATCGCCAAGAAACAAATGGAAATTGCTAAAGCAGAAGGTGCTGATGCGGTCTCCCACGGCGCTACCGGCAAAGGCAACGATCAAGTCCGTTTCGAACTCGGCTATTATCACTTTGATCCCGCAGTCAAAGTCATCGCCCCGTGGCGCGAGTGGGACCTGAACAGCCGCACAGCCCTTGAAGAATACGCCAAGAAACATGGTATCCCGGTACCGACCAGCAAAAAGAGCCCCTGGAGTAGCGACCGTAACCTGCTACACATCTCTTTCGAAGGAGACCTACTCGAAGATCCATGGGCCGAAGCACCGGAACATATGTATGTCCTCAGCGTTGCTCCAGAAGCAGCGCCAGACACTCCTGAGTATGTCGAAATAGATTTCAAGAACGGTGACCCGATTGCCATCAACGGAGAGCAACTCTCCCCAGCCAACCTCCTGGCCAAACTGAATGAGTTAGGTGGCAAGCATGGTATCGGACGCATCGACCTGATGGAAAACCGTTTCGTCGGCATGAAGAGTCGCGGCGTCTACGAGACCCCCGGCGGCACGATTCTCGAGGAAGCCCACCGCGGTGTCGAATCTATCACCATGGACCGCGAAGTGATGCACCTGCGCGATTCTTTGATTCCGCGCTACGCCGAGATGGTCTACAACGGCTTCTGGTTCGCCCCCGAGCGTGAAGCGCTGCAGGCACTGATAGACGATACCCAGAAGACCGTCAATGGTAAGGCCCGCGTCAAGCTCTACAAAGGCCACTGCCGAGTCGTCGGCCGCCAATCCGACACAGACAGCCTGTTCAATGTCGAGTTTGCCACTTTCGAAGCGGACGATGTCTACAACCAGGCCGACGCTGAAGGATTCATCAAGATCAATTCCCTGCGTCTGCGTATCCGTAGCATGATGGAACAGAACCGTAAGTAAATCAGGGGACATAACCACCGGGCTGTCGATAGACGCCCCGGTGGCTACATCACAGTATTTCAGAAAGAATATAAACATGAGCAGCAAACTCTGGGGTGGCCGGTTTACCCAGCCGACCGATAAATTTGTTGAAGAATTCACCGCTTCGATCGAGTTCGATCAACGCCTCTATGCCTACGACATTCAAGGTTCCAAGGCCCACGCCCGGATGCTCGGCAGGCAAGGAATCATTAGCGTCCCAGATGCCGAGCAGATCGTCGCCGGACTCGAGGATATCCTCAAGGATATCGAAGCGGGTAAGGTTGAATTCAGCGTGGAGCTGGAAGATATCCATATGAATATCGAAGCGCGCCTGATAGAGCGTATCGGTGCGGTGGGCGGCAAGTTGCATACAGGTCGCAGCCGTAACGACCAGGTGGCAGTCGACATTCGTCTCTATCTGCGCGATGAAATCGATACAATTCTCGTCTATTTATCAGCACTTGAAACTGCGTTCATAAAGCAGGCCGAGCAAAACCTCGATGTCATCATGCCCGGCTTCACCCACCTGCAAACCGCGCAACCAGTACTCTACAGCCACCACATGCTCGCTTACCGTGAGATGATCGCCCGCGACATCAGCCGCTTGACCGATTTACGCGCCCGCTTCAACGTCATGCCGCTCGGCGCAGGTGCCTTAGCTGGGACCACCTTCCCTATCGACCGGGAATGGGTAGCAGAGCAACTCGGTTTTGATGGCGTGACCCGCAATAGTCTCGACTCTGTCTCCGACCGCGACTTCGCCATC
>JAJRRT010000013.1 GCA_024279255.1 Deltaproteobacteria bacterium
CCTTCTGATCCGTAGTCAGACGCTCTATCCAGCTGAGCTAGCGGCGCACATTGAAAGAGAAGCTTTATCGCCCACCTGCGGGCATTTGTCAACCCTTTTCTACTGGAGTTTTCGCTGCCTTTGGTGCCTCGACAAAACCACTCAAGCTAAGGTTGTATCGCGGGTGGCTAAAGTGATGAGTTTTTGAAGATTGCGCAAATAACCAGCCATCGTACAATTGCTCGCCATTATCACTGATAACAACTTGAACGGCTGGGTTCTCAACGCCTTTGCCGCGTGAGGTTATCTTACCGTCCGACATGATAAAATTGGGCAAGAAAGCTTCAATCCCAATCTTCATCTTAGACCCAGGGATGACAAAACTACTCCCAATGGCGACGGTATAAACGGCAGAAGAATCAGCCTCCTGATCTCCAACAGTAATTTTCACTGCCGACCATCCGGCCTTGACTTCATCTGGAACAACAACTTGAATTGTACCCTCAGCTTGTACCTTTTCGACTACCGGCGCAGACTCTTCCTGCTGGCTGCACCCGCTGAGTAAAACAAAAAACAGGGAGAAACCAATAATCAGCTTATTCATTACGTACCTCCTGATCGCCGCATCAACCCATAATAATATGGCAGGCTTGCTGTTTCCACCCCTAGGGGGATTTGTTGAAATAAACATGGCGAAGAAAGGGGGAATTCAGTTACTACATCACCACGATCACGGCAATACCTGCGTAGCCTGACTGTACTCACTGGCGCGGTGCTCTTCTGACGTTGAGTCAGCGCTTGTCCCGCTTCGAATCCCTACTTAAGGGGATTGTTTAAATTAAACTGGCGGAGAGGGGGGGATTCGAACCCCCGGTAGCTTGCGCTACACTCGCTTAGCAGGCGGGCACCATCGGCCTCTCGGTCACCTCTCCGCAACCTAATTCTTCTACTTTCGCGCAGCAATGTTTGACACTTGCAGCACTTCGAACCCAGTGAGGTTCATTGTATTATGGCGGAGGAGGTAGGATTTGAACCCACGGAACTCTCGTTCAACAGTTTTCAAGACTGCCGCCTTAAGCCACTCGGCCACTCCTCCGTAATTATTTGCAATGTTCGAAAAGCGCGCCGACCTTATCCAAAATCAGAAGAAAAAGCAAGCATAAAGACTTTAGCCCGTGATCTTTTCCAATCCACCCATATAAGGTTGCAGAGCTTCGGGGACAACCACCGACCCATCGGCCTGCTGGTAATTTTCAAGAATTGCGACGAGGGTACGACCAACCGCCAAACCAGAGCCATTCAGGGTATGAACCAGCTCGGGTTTCTTTCCCCCTTCGCGGCGGAAGCGGATAGCGGCACGCCGCGCCTGGAAATCACGGAAATTCGAACAGGAGGATATTTCTCGATAGCAATCCTGACCTGGCAACCAGACTTCAATATCAAAAGTCCGTGCAGCTGAAAATCCAATATCTCCGGTACAGAGATCGACAACCCGATATGGCAGATTTAGAATCTGTAGTACTTTTTCGGCATCAGCCAGCAGACTCAGCAATTCGGCATCTGAATCCTCCGGACGGGCAAATTTCACCAACTCGACTTTATTGAATTGATGCTGACGAATCAAGCCGCGCGTATCTCGGCCATGCGAGCCAGCCTCTTTACGGAAACAAGGGGTATAGGCGGTGTACTTTACCGGCAGATCCGCATCGACTAAAATTTCATCACGGTGGATATTGGTTACCGGCACCTCTGCGGTTGGAATCAGAAACAGATCCACATCTTCGGTATGAAACAGATCTTCTTCGAATTTTGGCAATTGACCCGTTGCAGTCATACTCGTGCGATTCACCAGAAATGGCGGCAGAGTTTCAGTATAGTCGTGCTGATCGGTATGCAGATCAAGCATCAGGTTGATCAGTGCTCGCTCCAGACGTGCGCCTGCCCCGCGATAGAGAACAAAACGTGCGCCGGCAATTTTGGTCCCGCGCTCAAAATCGAGGATACCCAGATCTTCACCCAGATCCCAATGCGATTTAGCCTCAAAGTCGAGTTCGGGAATTGTACCCCAGGTGCGCACCTCAACATTGGCATCTTCACTAGCACCGAGCGGACAATCCTGATGGGGAATATTTGGGATAGTCAGCAGCAATTGCTGCAACTCATCTTCAACCCCGCGCAACTCATCATCGATTTGCTTAATTCGCGCCGAAACCTCTTTCATCTGCGCGATCTCGGTCTGAACCTGACTTTTATCTTTGGTCCGCCCGATTATTGCCGATACCCGATTCTTTTCAGCCTTGAGAGATTCCCCTTCGCTCAGCAGTTCACGTCGCCGAGAATCGAGGCCACTGAAAGCCGAGAGGTCAACCTCACCACTGCGATGAGCTAGAGCCGCTTTTGCCGCCTCCAGATTTTCGCGCAAGTATTTGATATCGAGCATGATTTTTTCCTCCAAAATTTTAGGAAAGTCGAACCGAAGTAGATAGCATTTATGCGCCCGCAGGGTCAAGGGCTGCGAGGCGCGAGGCGCGAGGAAAGGTTCCACATATCCAACCCCGTAGTCAACCCCGACGAGTGAGAGATGTGCGACAGGTGCAAGGCGCAGCCTGAGTTTTACCGCAGGTGTAGCGCTAGCTACATCGAGGATGAAAACGAAGGCTGTAACGCCGCAGATGCCGTGCAGCTCTCACTCGCTCTTCCCATTGATCCACCAGTCACGGTCATCATCAAACCACCACTTTGAAGAATCGGTGCTCCAGATGCTGGCTGCGAGCTGGCGTGCGGCTTCAGTTTTGAGTCGTTCAATCGAAAAAGGGAACCACTCATCAGCATTGCGATTGCCGAGATCTTTATGCTCCTTGAGAGCAAGAATCATCTCTAGCTGATCGGCATCGTTAGCAATCAAGGCCTCAGGAGTTTCTCGCGCATTGAATTCAACCAGAGTCAGGCGATAATCGTCACCAAAAGGGAGTTGATCTGCCAAATCATCGACCGCCTTCATCTCATCGACCTTAACGTACTTCTTGTTAACATAGTTCAGATCACCAGTTCGCGCCTCGGGGATATCGTGAAAAAGACAGAGCTGAATAACGCGCGCAACGTCCACATGACCGTCGATTTGCGCCAGAGTATAACCGATCATCGCCGTGCGAAAACTGTGCTCAGCTACCGATTCAGCTCCTGAACCAAGAAATTGAAATCCGGTCCGTGGTGTTTTTTTCAACATTCCAACTTCAAATAGAAAATTCGCCAGATTTTTCATCTTTACTCCTACTTCTTCAGCTGGCTCAAAAAGGTACAGATGCAAGGCTTGCGAAACCGCAGCAGTGAGGCGTAGTGACAACTACGTCGAACTGCGAGGAATGAGCATAACGCCTCAGGTGTGCCTTTTTCAGCCAGTTCACCCATGCCAAATAAAAAAAACCCCGGCCAAGATCAATCCGGTCGACGCCAACCGCATCCGACCAAATGACTCCCCAAGAAAGAAGATGCCGATCAGGACGCCAATCAATAAACTGACCTGACGTAGCGGGACCGCATAACTGACTGGTGACAGCTGCAACCCGTAACGAAAGGTCAAAAAAGAGCCCAGCATCACCGGGCCTGACCAGAGAACTAACTTCCGACTGTCCCGCCACTCGGCCAAAACCCGGCCACGATAGCAGGGCCGCAGTAAATTCAGGGACATATATCCGAGCATAAAGAGCACCAGGATGTAGGTAAGGTGATAGGCACTGTAACTATTGACCCCCTGCTTATCGATAATTGCCCCGATCGAATAGGCCAGACCAGCCAACAACGCCGACCGTACTGAGCTATCACCCAAATTTCGCAAGGGCCGCAGTAACTCATCCAGACCGAGTCGTCGCAGTTGAATGCTGTACGCACCAGCAACGATCAACATAATTCCTGCCACTCCCGCGAATGAAAGTTGCTCCCCCAGCAACACCACCCCCCAGATCGGCACATAGAGCATCGAGGTTTGGGCCAACGGATAAGTAATCGACAGATCCCCCTCACGGTAGGCCTTTCCGGTAAACCAATGATAAAGCACAAAACAGACGGCGGCACTAGCGGCCAACAGCAGGTACTGTGGTGTAAATGGAGGGAAAGGACGACCCGGCAGGAGCATATAGATGTTCATCAAGCCAAAAGCACAGGCAAACATCCACCAGATGAACACCGTCTTGTCTCGGCTCTTCTTAACCAGCAAATTCCACAATGCGTGCATGACCGCAGAAACAATAATCAACAACAGGGCCGAATTTTCCATGGCGGGCATATTAGCAGGCTATCGAACATAACAAAAGCCTGCTGCGAAACCTACTGATCAGCCCATATCTTCACCAATTCCCAACAGTTAGGCCGACTATCTATTGAAAGTTGATGAAAATCTTGGCTTAACCAACAACCTTCTGCCTGTGGCGTGTGAACCCTGACCGCTGGCTGGCCGGTGATAGCAGCGAAGAAAAGCGCATTGACAGGCGAAAAGCGATTGATATTCTTAAAGTTGACCTCTTTGGTCACCCGTTAAAGAAAGGACTGTCATGGGTAATACACGGACTGAAAAAGACAGCCTCGGCAGCATGCAGGTCCCTGCAGACGCTCTGTACGGCGCTCAAACAGCACGCGCGATAGAGAATTTTCCAATCTCTGGGCTCCCGCTCCCCCGTACCCTTCTCTATGCTCTGGTGTTAATCAAGCAGCAGGCGGCTCTGGTCAACAACGATCTCGGATTACTCGCCAAAGATCGCGCAATGGCCATTGTCGATGCAGCAGCAGAAATCCTCAACGGTAATCATAACCAGCATTTTCCAGTCGACATTTACCAAACGGGTTCAGGGACCAGCAGTAACATGAACGTCAATGAGGTCATTGCACACCGCGCTAGCCAGTTACTTGACACAAAAAGCAGTAGCAGGCCACTCCACCCCAACGATGAAGTCAATCTCGGCCAGTCGAGCAACGATGTTTTTCCCAGCGCAATTCACGTCGCTTGCGCACAACAACTGCAGGAAAAATTACTCCCGTCCCTGCAGCATTTTGAAAACCTCCTCACCGCCAAGTCGACCGAATTCACCAAGGTCATCAAGATCGGACGGACCCACCTGCAAGACGCCACTCCGGTGACCTTCGGCCAGGTATTCAGTGGCTATGCACGTCAGGTACAGCTTGCCCAGGAACGCTTGGCGACAGAGTCAAGCGGGCTCTACGAACTGCCCCTGGGTGGCACCGCCGTCGGCACGGGAATTAACACGCACGCCGAGTTTGCAGCGCGTACAATCCACCTCATCGCCAAGCAAACGCGTCTCCCCTTTCGTGAGGCCATTAACCATTTCGAAGCTCAGGCTGCTCGTGATGCCTTGGTTGCGGTCAGTGGCTCGCTTAAAGCTTGCGCCGTCAGCCTGTCAAAAATCGCCAATGATATCCGCCTGCTCGGCAGCGGCCCGCGTTGTGGCTATGGCGAACTCCAATTGCCCGCAGTTCAACCGGGGAGTTCAATCATGCCCGGCAAGGTTAACCCGGTAATGGCCGAAAGCCTGATTCAGGTCTGCGCACGGGTAATTGGCAATGATGCCAGTATCACTTTATGTGGCCTGGGGGGATATTTTGAGCTGAATACGATGATGCCGCTGATGGCAGCAGCAATGCTGGAAAGTATCGAACTTTTGGCCAATGCCGTCAGTCTGTTTAGCGACCGCTGCCTGACCGGTCTGCAGGTTAATAACAAGCGTTGTGCTGAACTGATGGAGCAGAGTCTGGCGCTGGTCACCTCTCTGGCCCCGGTCATCGGTTACGACCGAGCAGCAGAACTAGCAAAGCAAGCTTATCTGGAGAATAAAACTATCCGTGAGCTGCTACTGGCTGAACAGATTCTACCCGCAGACGAACTGAGCCGACTGCTCGACCCGGAACAGATGATTTAAAAAGAGAATTAACTCCCTCACTCGCCTTCAGAGAGAGGTGGGGTTTTAGATGGCTAAGCAAAAATTTCGTCATACAAGGCTTGGTGAATTTTCAGGGACGAAAGCATACATCAGTATGTCAAGGTTGTGAAAGTTCAGCGCAATGCAGGAGATCGAACTTTTTACGACGTCATCAAGCCGTAGCAAATATACACTTAAGATAACGGCTGTCAGCAAAATCGAGAGGATGATCGAGAGCGTGGCTGGTTTCGGTAATCTCACGCAAAGGGCGGCCGGTGCGCTCGGCGGCGGTGCATACCGTTTGGCGGAAATCCTCTGCCCTCACCGGGTTTGAGCAGGAGGAAAGAACAATATCACCGTCGGGAACAAGCAGATTGATGCCCAACCGAGCGAGGCGGCCATAAGCATTCAGAGCATCTTTGACCTGTAAACGGCGAACTGCAAAAGCTGGTGGGTCGATGATCACCACCTCATATTTCTTCCCCTGTTTTATCAATTCAGCCAACGCCTTAAAAGCGTCATCCTCAATCGTCAAGTGCTTGGTCGCTGCGATAGCAGGGACATCTGCGTTGAGGGCAAAGTTACGCTTAGATGACTCCAGAGCTGGGCCACTCTGATCAATACTGGTCACTTCAGTTGCACCACCACGAGCCGCAGCAAGAGAAAATCCACCGTTATAAGAAAAGACGTTAAGGACTCGTTTCCCCCTGGAAAGCTTCTCAACGCGGGCACGATTGTCACGCTGATCAAGAAAGAAGCCGGTCTTCTGGCCATAGATCGGGTCGACCTCAAAGTAGAGACCATTTTCGCGGCAGGTCAGAGTTTTGCTGATTGGTTCACCGTATATGATCTGGCCATCTTCAAGACCACGCAAATGTTCGGGGTGTTGCTTCATCCCTCGACTCATGCGCAGCACGATGCGATCGAGGGGTTGCTGCTCAAGCAGACAATCTAGACAGTCGTAAAGATGAGGAAGCCAAGCGTGGGTATAAAGTTTGACCACCGCAGTTTCGGCGTAGCGATCGATAACCATCCCCGACATTCCATCGCTCTCACCATGAACCATACGGTAACCATCGGTTTTAGTTTTCAGGAGTGGAAGCCGACGAGCCAACGCTTTTGCAATGCGATCAGCAAAAAAGTCTCGATCGATTGGTCCGGGTTTGCTGGTCCGCAGAGCTCGCATGCGAATTGGTGAAAGAGGATCATAGAGCCCGACAGCAACAAACCTTTTTTTGCTGTCAAAAACAACGGCCAGATCTCCCGGTTGTCCCTGGCTTGGCTCTTCCTTGATACGCTCAGCGTAAAGCCAGGGATGACCACGATGCAAACTTGCTATCCCGGAATTTGTCACCTGCAGCTTGAGAGGCCTGTTTGTGCAATGCGGCCATTCAGACAATATAGGATGTAGACTGTGGGTCATAAATCAAACATCTCCAGGAGACTGTCTCATCAACAGCCTCCTGATAAGGATCGATATTATCGAAGTCAGTTATCGCGCCAGCGCCTCTGATTCCACATTAAAACGGTACACCGAAAACTCTCCACCTTTATCGAGTAAACCCAAGGTGATCTTGGCGTCGCCGGTCTCGTATCGAGCCTTAATCGAATAACTGATTATCGTTTGTTTTTTCCCTTCAGGCGTATCTCCTGAATAAATTTCCTCAAAGATCGGCTCATCCATCTCTTGCAGGGCACCAATTCTGGACAATGCATTGATGATATTTGCAAATTTCTCTTTAGATGTTTTTTGCATGAACTTTTCAGACATATATTCTTGAGCGACAGCAGGGTCCCATTTTGAGAGTGCGGGGATAGCCTGTTTCACGTAAGGGACTGCTGTCGTAATGTACTGCGCCTCTTTCTGGTCGGAATAGTATTTAAAACCAAAGACAATAGACAACCCGAGACAAGTCAGGCCACAGACCATGATGAGTATTTTCTTTTTCATTGAGTCCTCGCTTACAAGCATAAATCGCTGGAGAATTATCCATATTTAAAAAAATCTTTGAAGACTGACAAGCCTTCAAAGCAACCCTCCGCAACGGTCAATTTTGCCAGAACCTATCACGGATACTCTCAGAATAGCGAGTAAGGGATTTGATAACTGATCAAATGAACCATTCATTAATCTGCAAAAATAACTAAAGCTTTTTCTTTTTCATGTCGATAGCAAGCATAAGGGATGACTTCTGTGCTGGTGGATAAAGCAAAGAAAGTCGACCCTTACTGGGATGGAGGAAATAATGGTCGATAAAATATCACCGGTTCAGCCGGTTAAAGATGCAACAAAACAACCACAAGAGTTCTACACAAAGACTGATGTAGAGTTGAATGAAAAGCACTCTTCCAATAAAGATCACGTCAGTGTTGATCATGATTCTGAGATCACGACTTACGGTAAGTTAGCCGGTGTAGAAATAGGATCTGCTTACCAGCTGCTGATGCAGATGGTGGTTAAGACCCTTAATGATCAAGGAGTTCCTACCCAAATCAGTATCGGCGAGACAGATATCAACTTCGAAACCCTAACTCCCGAAGCAGCCACTGAATTGGTCAGCGAAGATGGGTACTTTGGAGTTGAAAAAACCTCGCAACGGATCGTCGACTTCGCAATTAACGCGTTCGGCAATGACCCCGCGAAATTAACGCAAATGAAAGACGCGATAGATAAAGGATTTCAGGAAGCAGCAGACGCCTTTGGCGGCAAGCTACCCGACATTTCGCACCAGACCTATGCAGCGGTGATGGAAAAACTCGATAACTTTGCCGGTGAGACTGGTGAGAAAAAAGGAGTGGATCATGGTTGATCGAATTATTGGTGGCAAAGGATACGGTCCTCTGAATGGAGTTCGGACTCCCGCAAAGGCAGAGCCTAAAAAAGAGACCTGCAAAACGTCAACCAACGACCGGGTCGACTTTTCCAGTGTTCTCCAAAATGCCAGCCAGGCACAAGAGGTTAGCTCTAGCCAGGCTTCAGCGCATACCGAAAAATTGCAGTCGCTGAAGGGTCAGATCGCCTCGGGTCAATACCGTCCAGATCTTGAAAAGGTTGCAGAGCGGATGATGAAATTCATCATTGAGGATAGCTGATATGGAAAATGTTGAAATAAAAGAACAGTTTGAGCGGCTAAATCTCATTCTCAAAGAAGAGCGCCAGGCTGCAATCTCTCTGGATATGGATGCCCTACAGCAATCAACCCAGGCGAAAAAAGCTCTGCTCGCCAAGATCGAAGACTTCCCCAAAGACACCGAAGGATTAAGAGATCTTCTGCTTGAAATAGATAAAGAGAACCGGCGCAATGCCTACCTGTTATGGACTGGCCTTGGCTGGGTGCGTGGGATGATGGACTTCTTCGGCAAGTCAACCGTACCTTCAAGTTACGGGCATTCCGGCAAAGCTCACTCTTGCCAACGAGGGGGCAACCTCCTCTCGGGGAAGATATAAAATGGGCGGGCTCAATGCGGCACTCAGTGCCGGAAAAACATCGATGCAGACCAACCAGAAGTCGATTGAAATCACCGGCCTTAATATCGTCAACGTCAACACTCCGGGATACTCTCGACAGACCCCCTACCTCTCCCCTTACCCTGCACTTAATACTGGAGATTTTTTTGTTGGCCGCGGAGTCACCGTAGAAAGCATTCTTCGTTCCCATGATGTTTTTCTGGCCGGTCAAATCAGTGATAAATCTGCCGACAAAGGCGTAGAAAGTGCGATGTCGAGCCCTCTAGCTGAGCTCGAACGAGTTCTCGGCATTGGTGAAGGTAGCCTGGCAGATAGCTTTGATCAATTTTTTGACAGTATCCGTCAATTGAGCACAAATCCCGGTGGCGAAGTAGAACGTCAATTAGTGTTGCAACAAGGAACATTAATCAGTGATGCCTTCAGTACTGTCATTACAGAACTTCAGTCAGCACAGAACAATATCAACGCCACCCTGACCTCCAAAGTCGACGGAATTAATCAGATAACGTCAGAAATCGCTGATTTAAATACACGAATATCGGCCATTGAACAATCCGGACAGGTCGCCAACTCAGACAGAGATCGTCGTGATTTGCTGCTTAAAAACCTGTCTCAGAGTATCGGTGCAGAAAGCTACGAAACTTCCAATGGCAACGTTTCAGTAACCCTACCCAATGGCATGCCTCTTGTTGAAGCGGACCAGATTACCGTGTTGGAAAGCTACCCTTCTGGTTCTGACGTTGCGCTGAGGCTCAAATTCGGGTCGACGGATATCAATATCGATAAAGATGCCTTGGGTGGAGAGTTCCGTGGTCTCTATGAAGTCCGAGATGTTCTGATGCCGGACCTGACCGCCAGGCTCGATCAACTGGCTTACAGTTTTGCCTCTGAAGTGAACACCCAACATCAGGTTGGCACCGGGCTCGACGGTGTTTCCGGGCGCAATTTTTTCACTCCCATAGCTACCGTTGCTGGCGCAGCCTCTTCGCTGAGTGTCAACTTAACCAGCACGGCAGAAATTGCAGCCGGTAACAGTCAGGCGCCGGGAGACAACACCAATATTATAAATATTCTGGACCTTGAGCAGGCGCAGAGCATCGGTGGCGATAACTTTGTTTCTTATTACGGAAAAATAACCGCCACCATCGGCGTAGAGGCCGCACGCAACAAGACAACCCTGACAGGCCTTGAAGACAGTCTGGTCCAACTCGAAAACCTGCGTGACGGGGTTGACGGGGTCTCACTCGAAGAAGAGATGATCAATCTCCTCAAGTATCAGAATGCGTTTGAAGCATCTGCCAAATTTCTCGCAACCGTAGACGAGATGATGGAAACCCTGCTGTACCTTAAGAGGTAAGCCATGAGAGCAACACAGACCACAACATATCGTAGCCTGGGCTTCTTCCTGGATCGAACCAGTACCAGAATGGCTGACTTGCAAAAGCAGATTGCCACCGGAAAACGGATGGTAAACCCATCTGATGACCCGACTGCAATCAGCCCCCTTATGGCAGCAAATACTCAGATCAAAAATGCCGAACGTTATACAAAAACCATAAATTCAGGGCTTGATCGCATTAACAATTCAGAAGGACACATGGACACGATTAACAATGTCATGATCCGAATGCGTGAAATAGCAATCTCCGCAGGGGATAGTGGCTATACAGATGCAGACTTACACACCTTCGCCAATGAAGTGTCCCAATTACGTGAGCAGTTGATCGATGTCGGGAATGCGCAGGTCGATGGCAAATATCTCTTTGCCGGTTTCGCTGACAAGACCAAGCCTTTCACCTGGGATGCTCTTACCAGAACCGTATCCTATGCTGGAGACCAGGGTTCAGTTCAGTACGAAATCTCTCCAGGCGAGACGATTGAGGTGAATACTACCGGAAGCGCGCTAATGCAGGGAGACCTCGACAATGATGGTGTGACTGATCCAGGCCAGTTCGATATTTTCGCACTCATGACGACGATTGAGGATGCCTTGCTTGCCAACAACCCAACCGCCGTTGTTTCTGAGATTGACAATCTTGTCACTGCCAACGATCAAGTTTTGACACTTAGAAGTCTCAAGGGGAATACCGCCGCACGTCTCGAAAACGGACTGTTGAGTATGAGTCAGATTGAAATTGATATGCGTGAAATGAAATCTCGCTTTGAAGATGCGGACCTACTCGAAACCATCACCTCTCTGACACAGCAGGAGAGTGCCTTTGAGGCGGCCCTTAATATGACCGGTAAGATTTCCAGAATATCAATTCTTGATTTTTTGTAGCAGGACGTGCGGGTTTTACAGTTTTTAGCGATCTGGATGTGAAGCAACCTGAACGCACCTGTCTATAGTGATTAATTGTAGTGAAGGCTCCTTTCTTATCGTGAGAAAGGAGCCTTTTTTATCAGTCATCTGAACAATAGTAAAAGTCATTAATTTGACAGGGCCGCTTCATGGGGCTGTGGCAACAAGGCGGATTGATTGGCCAGCCCGAGATTATTGTTCCCATGAGTTTGGATCAAGAGAGAGTTGCCCGGTGGCGAGGCTATAGGCTCTATGTCTCTTGCTGGGTGCAGCAAGCCAGGGGAAGGCCCGAGGTTGGAAATAGTTGTAGGCATCAATGTTGCAAAATTGACTGTGGATGAATCTTTCTCCGTCAAAATTATTTGCGGGACAGGGGAGTCGATATGGGGCGTAAGGACAGAAAGATAAACAGAAAACAGAAAGTCGCCAAGGGGGGGGGGGCGCGCGTCGATCAGGACAGGTCCTTTTCAGATGACAGATATTCTCAAGCCTTCCAATCTTTTCAGGCAGGTCGGTTTGAAGAATCTGCAGATTTATGTCGAGGTTTACTGGATGATTTCTCTGACCACGCTGAAGGCTTGCATCTACTTGGTGCCATAGATATTCAAGGGGGAAACTACGACAGCGCTATTGAGCATCTAACTCATGCAACCAGACTCAAGCCAGATCATTTTTATGCCTACTATAACCTTGGCAATGCGTTGGTTAAGTTGGGCCGGGTGACCGAAGGCATTGCTTGTTATAAAAAATCTATAGCAATTAATTCGGACTTTGTTCAGGCCCTGGAAAACCTTGGCGCGGCTTTCCTTGCCAATGATGAGGTTGAAGAAGCGATAGTCTCTTATCGTCGGGCTTTAGACTTGAATCTCAATTCTTTCGTTTCCAATAAAAATCTTGGTTTTATTCTTCAAAAGAGTGGGAATTCCGGAGATGCGATCAACTACCTTAAAAAAGCGTTGGATCTGGACCCGTCTTTCGGCGATGAACTGGGACAAGTCATTGTTCTTCTAAGGTCGTTTTGTGATTGGGCTCAAATAGATGCTTTGGAGTCTAGCCTCGATCAACAAACTCGAGCGCATTTGAAGGCGGGGAGAAAACCGAGTGAAGAGCCATTTACCAGTCTTTTCCGGCATGCTGATGCAAGACAAAATTATGCGGTGGCAAAGGCTTGGACCGATGATGCTTATTCACAATTATCCAATACCCTGGGATTGAAGAGAGGAACCCGGAATCGTAAAGAAAAGATAACCATCGGCTATCTTTCCGGGAATTTTAAAAATCATGCCTTGGGTTATCTATATCTGGGACTGCTTGAGCGTCATGATCGCCATGCCGTTGAAGTCTTCAGCTACTCCTATGGCAAGGATGATGGTAGCGAGTGTCGGGGGAAAATTAAGCGTCTGAGTGATCGCTTTGTTGATCTGCAGGATTTGGATGATGCTGATGCCGCGCAGCTTATCTGTGATGACCAGGTTGATATCCTTATCGATCTTGCAGGTCATACTGAGGGAAATCGGATGGGCATATGTGCCCTTCGTCCGGCCCCAATTCAGGTACGTTACCTTGGGTTGCCCGGCACAACGGCGACTGATTTTTTCGATTACCTGATAACTGATAAAATTGTAACTCCCCCCTCAGATGCACCTTATTACAGTGAGCGGTTTGTCTATCTGCCCGATTGTTACCAGGTGAACAACTATACCCAGATTACCGAAGGACATAATTTGCTGCGTTCTGATCTGGGGCTTCCTGAAGACGCATTCGTTTTCTGTTCTTTTAATACGTCGTACAAGTTTGACCCGGTGATGTTCGATTGCTGGGTGAACATACTGAAACTGGTGCCAGGTTCGGTTCTTTGGCTTCGAGCAGACAATGAGATTGTGCGGGAGAATTTAATTCTTTTTGCTGAAGAGAGAGGCCTCGCTCCCAAAAGACTTATTTTTACTATGGGGGTGGCACCGGAGAATCATCTTGAGCGCATAGGATTGGCTGATTTGGCGCTGGACACCAGAATTGTTAATGGTGCAGCCACAACAAGCGATGCCCTTTGGGCTGGAGTTCCGGTTGTGACTCTACAAGGGCAGCACTTTGCCTCACGAATGTCATCAAGTATCCTGTCGGCCATTGGGCTACCAGAGTTAATCACTCATAACATCGATGAATATGAAGCTCTTGCCGTGCGGTTGGCGACCAACCCGGGGGATTTTCAAACCCTGCGTGGAAAGCTTGTCGAAAAGCAGGAAACAGAAGCCTTGTTTGATACCTCTCGCTTTACCCGGAACCTTGAAAAGGTATTTTACCGGCTATGGAACCTCCATTTGTCGGGTGAAGCACCACGGTCAATTGAAGCTGCAGAAGTTCAGAACGAGCAGAGTTCCCTTGTTTTTACAGATCAACGACAAATCGACGAACAAATTCACAGGGCCGAGGAAAGCTTTGCGGCCGGGTTGCTCGATGTCGCTGAAAAGTCATTTCTGGAAGTTCTTGAAATTGTCCCTAAACATATAGAGGTGCTCAATAATCTAGGTGTGGTGTGTCATGCGCGGGGAAATGTTGAAAAGGCCGAAAAATATTTTCTTGCTTCTCTTGCTGAGGATAAGAATTATCTGCCAACCATGCTAAATCTGGCAGATCTATATGAACAGCGTGGGGACTGGCTGCAGGCCGTTGATTTCCTGTCCAGGTGTGCCGATCAAGATCCTGCCCTTCTTAACCGTCTGGCTGTAGCCTTGATGGAAACAGGGCAAATAAAAGAGGCCTTGAGCATCTTGCACAAGTCGCTGGAACTTGATCCTCGGAAGACTGCGGGACAAGAGTCTGTCATTGGCTTGAATCAGGCGTTGAAAACAGAAGAAGAAGCCATTTTAAAGACGCAGGTTGGAGGTTTCAGCCCTCAAAGTCCAGGCAAGCAGAGGTTGAGAGTTATCCATTGCCCGCTGATTATTGCCAACCATTCGCTAGTCTTGTCCAAATATCTCAAGCGCCTTGGGGTCGATTCGACCGTCATCTCCTATTTCCGCACTTGGTTGAATTATGCGGGGGATATCAATCTTGAGCTGGATGACCTGAACCAGGAACAACGACAAAAAAAAGTTCAAACATTCGTCGATGACTTTATGACTAACGAGGCCGCAAAATACGACATTTTCCACTTCCATTTTTTTGAATCTCTGGCGTGGGGAAGTTCCTTTGGCGGCTGGCAGTCCCATGTTGATAAAGATCCCCTTTGGGATTTACAGGCACTGAAGGAGATGGGTAAAAAAATAGTTATCAGTGGTCACGGGTCAGATGTCAGGAACAATTCAAAAATCACCTACTATCAACTCAAGTACCTCTACCCAGACCTTGTTCTTCCATATCCCCCTCTCAATCGTGCGGATCAATACCAGAAAATCTGGCAAGCAGCCCAGTTTGCCGACGCCATGGTTTTTGGTGATAGCGAGATGAGGAAACATGTTCCGCAGGGGATGCTGATTCCCTACCCTATAGATCTGGAGCCTCTGGAGCCTTATCGGAATTTGTCAGGAATGAATGGTCGTCCCTCCATTCTTCATGCGCCGACCAACAACAGTTTTAAGGGAACCAGATATGTCATGCGGGTTCTGGAGCGGGTCAAGCAGCATTATGGAGACAAACTTGAGTTACGCTTGATTCAGGGGATTCCGCATCGCGAGGCGCTGAAGCTGTATTCCGGGGATGGCCTTGCTGTTGATCAGATCAATATGTCGTTTGGCCTTTTTGCCCTCGAAGCGATGTATCTGGGTCGCCCTGTGATCTGTTCCATGCGGATGGAGGAATTTACTGCCGAGGAACCAAAAGCCTCTGCGCCGGTTATTTCTGTTGATAATGAACAGGATTTTTATGCCAGGACTGTCGGTTTTTTTGAGGGCGACAGAGTCTTCAGCAAGGATGAAATGACCGCTTATGTCGTTGACAACCATGCCGCTGAAAAAATCGCCGCTGAATACAAAAATCTTTATCAGGCTCTTGTCGCGCAGGAGCCGATACCTCAGCTTGAAAGCCCTCAGTGGCAAGAAGAATTTTCCAGGGTGAAACAGGGCCAGTCTCCAGATTTACAGAACTATTATTCAAAAGTCAGTGATGTTTTGCTCGCCTCCCACGATGGGGAAACCCTGGAACATGAATTCTCCATGGGGCTCGGTCTGGCGAATGATGTGGAGTTGCTGGCCAAGGTCTATGTCGCTTGGCAGGCGGCAGGACGTACAGACCAGGCTGAACAGTTGTTTAAGAGGAATTATTCTCGGATGAATATGCAGGAATTCGATTTTCATCGGGATCGAGCTCAGGAAATATGGGCGGCAAAAACAGTGCCTTCCGATTGGGTTGAAACTTTTCAGCAGGAGCAAATAAGGCCATGATTAAAGGGAAAAAGATTATTATCACCGGGGGGGCCGGGTTTATCGGTTCCACCCTTGTAGAAGAACTAATCGAGAATAATCAAATTATTATTTATGATGATTTTCGCCGCGATGCCCTGACGACCAAAGGGCTGACAAGCCATCCGAACATCCAGATCTATAAGGGCGATATTCTTGATCTGTCGTCATTGAAGGAAGCGATGCAGGGTGGCCAGCTGGTCATCCACTGTGCGGCTATTGCCGGCATCGATACGGTGGCAAAAAAACCGACAGAAACCATGCGGGTGAACATGATCGGCACAGCCAATGTCCTCGAAGTGGCAAAAGATCTTCCCGGTCTGGAGAGACTGGTCGATTTTTCCACCAGCGAAGTCTTTGGTCAGTCGGCTTTTCGTGCCGAAGAATCCCATGATACCAATGTTGGTGCGGTCGGTGAAGCGCGCTGGACCTATGCCATCAGTAAGCTGGCTGGTGAGCATCTGACCAAGGCCTATCATCAGGAGTTCGACCTGCCGACGGTCACTGTCAGGCCCTTTAATATTTATGGGCCGGGTCAGATTGGCGAAGGGGCTATGAGAATTTTTATCGAGCGGGCTTTGCGGAACGAGGATATCCAGATTCATGGTGACGGCAACCAGATTCGTGCCTGGTGTTATGTGGATGATTTCATCAACGGTTTGCTCCAAGCAATGACCCAGCCGCGGGCGATCGGAGAATCATTTAATATCGGTAATGCCCGGGCTGTGGTCACCATCTATGGTTTGGCGCAGACGGTTGTACGGGTACTGGAATCAGGCTCTACGATCTCTTTTATGGATAAAAACTATGCGGATGTAGAGTTGAGAGTTCCAAGTGTGACAAAGGCTAAGGAGCTGATTGATTTTCAAGCCAAGGTCGACCTGGAAGAAGGAATCCGGCGTACCGCCGCCTGGTATCAGGAGACTCGCGATTCATGATCAAACTGGCCTCACCAGATATCCGCCAGCAGGATCTCGAGCGTATGCTCGAGGTCTTGAACTCCGGCCAACTGGTACAGGGGGCTAATGTTGCAAGGTTTGAGCGGGAGTTGGCTGAGTTCTCAGGCATTGAACATGCGACCGTAGTCTCTTCCGGCACGGCCGCGCTGCATTCGGTCTTAAGCTCTCTGGGGATAGGGCCGGGGGATCATGTCATCGTCCCGGCGTTCACTTTCCCGGCTACGGTCAATGTGGTGGAGCAGCTGGGCGCTGATGTCCTGCTCTGCGATGTCGATCCAAAATCCTACGTTGTGACTCCGCACGCTCTGGAAAAAGTTATTGTCGCTCACCCTGACAAGTCGGTGAAGGCAATTATTGTCGTGCATGAATTCGGGTATCCGGCAGCAATTGAGCAGATTGCCAGGATTACCGGAAAATATCGATTACACCTGATCGAAGATGCTGCATGTGCTCTGGGTACAATTGCCGACGGACAACATGTTGGTTATTTCAGTGATGCGGCATGCTTCTCTTTTCATCCGCGCAAGGCGATAACCACTGGAGAGGGTGGCGCGGTTATAACTCAGCGGCAGGAGTTGGCGGACAAGATCAGAAATTTCCGCAGTCATGGTATGCAGCCACAAGTGGATGGAGTTGAATTTGTGGCGGCTGGTCTGAATTATCGCATGACCGATTTTCAGGCCGCGTTGGCTATCGGCCAATTGGAGCGATTTTCTCAGGAGATCGAAAAAAGGCATGTCCTTGCAGAGGCCTATATCCAGCTTCTGGCTGATGATGAACGGATCCACTTGCCCGAAATTCACCCGGGTCATTCGTGGCAAAGTTTTATGCTGGTTCTCCCCGCAGAAATTAATCGACAGAGAATCATTGGGCAGTTAGCTGAGTCTGGTATTGAAGCCAACCTTGGCGCCCAGGCCATCAACTTGCTTAGTTATATTAAGGGAAAATACCGAACCGACGAAAACACATGCCCCGTCGCGACAAATTTGTTTGCTCAGGGGTTGGTGCTCCCCCTCTATGGCAAACTCAAACGGGAAGATGTGAAATTTGTCGCACGAACCCTGAAAAGGGTCCTATGAAATATTACCTTCTGGAAAGATCACATACGACCAAGCTGGAACAATATATTGAAAAGGAATGTCCGCATATCCTGGCTCAGCATACCCTGGAGTGGCACGATGCGCTGAAGGCCATGGAGAGCGATGAGGCCTGCTATATAGTCGCCGAGCACAGGGAGCGGATAATCGGTTTCTTGCCGTTATTTCTGTTTAAGAGTCCTCGGGGCAATATCCTCCAGTCATCACCATATCCGATCAGTTATGGCGGCATTGTTACCGGTCTGGTTGGGGCAGAAAAAGAGACCTTGTTTGCCGGGATATTTGGATTTCTGTTAACTCAAGAAAAGCTGGTCAAAGATACGATCCTGCTTACAATTGTCACCTCGCCGTTCAGCGATGACCTGGCACTGTATCAGAAACATATGCAGCCTGATTTTCAGAAAGATAATTTATACCAATTTCTCGATTTGCACCAAGACTATACACGGGACATGACGTCAAAGGCTCGAACTAATTTGAAGCGAAATCTCAGAATTTCCGAGTCCCATGGCCTAAGGGTTGAGTTTTCAAATCAGGTCGAAGATGTATTTGTCTGGTATGAAATTCTACGCTGTCGTCTCAAGAACATTGGCGCGGCTCCAGCTCATCTAAGCTACTATCATTCGCTGGTTCGACAAATGTTTGGAGGGAATCGGGGCATCTTTATCCACGTTTTACAGGGTTCAGAAACTATCGGTTCAGGCCTGTTTTTTTATACGCATTTTGTGGCGGATGTTTTCCTCCGAGCGGTGAAAACTGCCAATATGCCTACCCAGGCAGGAACATTTCTCGACTATCAGGCGATCAAATATTTCAAGGGGCTTGGTTGTCGTTTTCTCAACTGGCAATCATCACCGAGCAAAGAATCGAATACCTATCGCTATAAACAGGAATGGGGAAGTAAGGAGGGAACACATTGCTTTCTGACCCGTAAATTGAATGGTTTTCAGGGGTTCGGATGTGAGCGTGCTGAGGTAATTTCCAAACACTACCCCTATCATTACGTTTTGCCGTACGAGGAATTTCACCATGGCGAATAAATATGGGTTTTCAACTGAACAGGCGAGCCGATTTCCGCAGATCGTGCATGTCGAAACCACCAATGTTTGTAACCTGAAATGTATCCATTGTCCCCAGGCCGATCCCTATGCGCTGGTTCCGGGTTATCAGCCACAAAATATGACACTCGAAACCTGGACGCTTGTTGTTGATGAGGTGGCCAGCTACGGGCATACCCTGAGAATAACCCCTGATGGCGAACCCCTGATGGTTGCCGATTGGGTCGCACAGGTCAATTACGCGCTGAAGCGCGGGGTCAAGATCCTCACCTTTAATACCAACGGTCTGCTCCTTGAGAAGGATAAACTGGAAGTTCTCCTGCAACAGACAGGAACCCAGATCGCGATCGAAGTCAGCTTGGATGCACTTTGGAGCACAACCTATAAACGTATTCGGGTTGGTTCTTCCTATTCCCGTGTCCTGAAAAATATTTTTGCCCTCAAAGAGGAGATTGTCAGGAGAAAGCTGACCAACGTCAAATTAATGGTCAGTTGCGTTATTCAACCGGAGCTCGAGGACGGTGAATTTGATGCCTTTGTCAAATTTTGGGAACCACTTGTCGATAAGGTTATTACACGACGCTATGTCGATACCAAGGGCTTAACCCCCAGAAAACCTGAAGTACAGAAACAGTACGATCATCGCTGGCCCTGTTCGGTGCTTTTTACCCGGCTGGTAGTGACCTATGACGGGAAAATTCGATTCTGTCCAGATGATTGGGAAAAAAAGACGACCGTCGGAGATATTCACCAGGAGCATCTACGTGGCATCTGGCGCGGCCCGGTTCTGGAAGATATTCGTGAAAAACACTTGCAGGGAGATTTCTCTCACAGTCACCCAACCTGTGGTCATTGTACCGATTGGAGTGTCATTGAGTGGGGGAACGATTACACCAAGGCACTGAATGACCTGTTTGGTAAAAAATAGTTACACTTGGGATAGCAAACCAAGAGCATTCTTTTCTGCGGTTTGAACAGGATAAATTATGAAGAAGATCGTGATGATCGGTTGTCTTGAAGAGACCATTGATACCCTGAGGCAACTTTTGCATCAGGGCCAGACCATTGATTCAGTTGTAACTCTGCCTGAAAAGCAAGCACTCAAGTCCGGAATCAGCAACTGGGTCGATTTACGCGATTTTTGTCTGGTCCACGGAATTTCTCTCTACGAGGTTCAATCTTATGGCATGCAGCATGAGACGGACCACAAACTTATCAGCGATCTGCTCCCGGCAGATTTTTACGTGGTTGGATGGCAGCGCTTGATTCCCAAGGATATTGTTAGTCTTTCCGGGGCCAAATTCCTTGGATTTCATGGCTCTGCCAATTTCCTGCCCTGGGGTCGTGGTCGTTCTCCGATCAACTGGAGCATTGTTGAAGGCCGTGAGCGCTTTATCCTGCATATGTTTTTCATCTCTCCGGGTGTTGATGATGGCGATGTTATCGGAATGGAGGTTTATGATATTACCCCCGAAGACAGCTGCCGTAGTCTCTACTATAAAACGGCTTTAGCTCAGGCTTGCCTGATCCGGCGTTTCAGTTCTTTGCTGCTTGAGGGAAATTGCCCTTCCCTGCCTCAGGTCGGTGAACCTTTCTACTATCCCAAGCGAACTCCCGAGGATGGTCAAATTGACTGGCGACAGCCAGCAGAGGCAATTTGCCGTCTGGTGCGGGCGGTGACCGACCCTTACCCGGGGGCTTTTGCCTTCCTTGAAGGGCAGCGAATCAATGTCTGGACCTGTCAGTACTGGGGGGATAATCAGATGTTCGCATGTGCTCAGACCGGAGAAGTTATATTTGTCGCCAGTCATCCCGAGCGACAAGAAGTTGCGGTTAAATGTGGAAGCGGGGCGATTTTAATGACCCATTTCGACGCCTCATTCGACCTGCAAGAGGGACAGGTACTCGATGTTTGATCCTCATGATTTTTCAACGGAACGACTACGTAAGTTGCTGTGCCTTGCCGGAGAAAAAGGTTTTGAATCTATTTTTTTCGGAGATGAGAAGTACGCAAAGCGCTTTGTCCTCTGGCGCCATGATGTCGACCTGGAGTTACCGGCGGTTCTTAAGATGGCTCAGGTTGAAGCCGATGAAAACATCAAGGCGACTTACTTCCTGATGACCAACAGCCATTTTTACAACCTGTTTACTCGTGAAGGGCATGAAGTGGTTGTTCGCTTGCTAGCCCTGGGCCATCGTCTCGGTCTGCACTCTGATCTCGGGTTAGAGAGAACGCAGATCCCGGATAATGAATTTATCGAAAGTAAGGTTGCGCAGGATTTCGAAATGCTGGATGGTTTCTTCGGTCAAGATAAATTTAGCCGGGTCGTTTCTTTCCATAACCCCCCGCCAAGTATCTTGAAAAAATCTTTCGCCAGTTTTTACAGCACCTACCAGGCCAAGTTTTTTTCCACGATCAAATATCTATCAGATTCAAATCGTATCTGGAGAGATGATGCCCCTGAAAAGTGGCTACAGGATGGGACAGAAGATCAATTGTCTATTTTGCTGCATCCTGTTATTTGGGCCCATGGTGGCCAGAGTATGCCAGAACTGGTTAAGGCATATCTGGAAAGCCTAACGCAATCAACTCTGCAAAAGCTCGTGCAGGATGATGTAATAGTTGATGATCCCAGCGATCTTTCTTCGACTTGATACAGAGGCAAAATTACAGAAAATCATTTCAGGTGTGATTGGGCTTGTCAGTTATCGGAATTCTTTCCGTGAGGAGTGCTAAATGAATTTGAAAAATTTTGCCGTTATCGGGGCCGCCGGATATATTGCACCTCGGCATATGAGGGCTATTCAGGATTCTGGACATCGTCTGATTTCTGCTCTTGATATCTCTGACTCGGTTGGAGTTCTTGATAGCTATTCCTATGATGTGGCTTTTTTTACCGAATTTGAACGATTCGACCGTTACGCCGAAAAATTAAAGCGAAAGGGAGAAGAGGAGCGTCTTCATTATGTCAGCATCTGTTCCCCCAACTACCTGCATGATGCCCATATCCGCTTCGCGTTACGGATAGGAGCCGATGCTATCTGTGAGAAACCCCTGGTGCTCAATCCATGGAATCTTGATGCTCTGGCCGAGATGGAGGAGGAGTACGGCAGAAAGATTTACAATATTCTTCAGTTACGAGTTCATCCCGCTATTGTGGCTCTGAAAAAGCAGATTGAGAATTCTCCTCACCGCGGCAATAAGAAGCACAACATTGACCTGACCTACATTACTTCACGGGGGAATTGGTTTTTTCATTCCTGGAAGGGCGAGGTACAGAAATCTGGCGGTGTTGTCACCAATATCGGGATCCACTTTTTCGACATGCTGATGTGGATATTCGGGCAGGTCAGGCACCACGAAGTGCATTGTGCCGACGGCAAAAGGATGAGCGGATACCTGGAACTGGAAAATGCCAATGTTCGCTGGCTTCTTTCGGTAGACAGCCAGGATCTCCCCGCCCCGGCAAGGGCAGAGGGCCATTCCACCTATAGGTCCATAACCATCGACGGTGAAGAGATCGAATTTTCGGGTGGATTTGCTGATCTGCACACCCTGGTCTATCGGGAGATTTTGGCCGGTCGCGGTTTCGGCATCGAAGATGCGCGGCCATCAATCAATCTGGTCCATCAGCTAAGAAATTCGGTGCCGAGTAAGGGGCTGGGGGATCACCGCCACCCGCTACTCGATTCCAGAACCTAGACGCCAGCAAAGCTATTCGGATGAACCGGGCACGGGAAGCGCTTGGGTTAGCTTTCCATGCTTTTACGCAGAGTTGTCGCGACCCGCTGCTGCGTCTCTTCTTTGATTTGTGGCCAGATAGGTAGCGACAGGACTTGGTTGGCCGCTGTCTCGGCTTGCGGCAACCTCTCTTCGCTGGAATAAACCGGGAGTTTGTGAACCGGAACAGCATAATAGATCATGCTGCCGATGCCGGCAGCCTCGAGGTCTCTCTGTACTTGTGCTCTTTTGTCGCTGCTCAGGCGGACGGTATATTGATGATATACATGCTTGCCAGAAGTATCTTCGTGAGGCAGGGTCAGGTCTGGCACCTCCTGTAGGAGCTGATTGTACCTTTGTGCCGCTCGGCGGCGCCCTTCGCTCCAGCGATCGATGTGGGGCAGTTTGACTCTCAGAATCGCGGCCTGAAGAGCATCCAGGCGTGAATTATAGCCAATCTCCTCGTTGTAGTATTTTTTTCTCGCTCCATGGGCTCGTAGCATTCGCGCTTTTTCCGCAAGCAGATCATTGTTGGTGACCAGTAGCCCCCCGTCGCCATAACAGCCCAGGTTTTTACTCGGAAAAAATGAGTAGGCACCAAAATCTCCCAAAGTTCCCAGTTTCTTTCCCTGATATTCGCCGCTGAAGGCTTGGGCCGTGTCTTCGACAACTTTTAAACGATATTTTTTTGCCAACTCAAGAATCGGATCCATCTCTGTGGCCTGACCGAACAGGTGTACCGGCATGATGGCTCTGGTCTTTGGGGTGATTTTCTCCTCGATCAAGTCAGGATCGATATTGAATGTCCCTGGGTTGATATCAACGAATACCGGTTGCGCCCCAAGGGCACTGATCGATTCGGCGCTCGCAAAAAAGCTGAAGGCTGTGGTGATCACCTCGTCACCAGGACCAATGCCGAGAGCCCGCAAACCAATCGTCAATCCGTCGGTTCCAGAATTGACTCCCACCGCATGCTTAACTCCCAGATAGCCAGCCACTTCTTCTTCAAATGCCAGGACTTCTGGCCCCAAGATGAATTGTTTGGAACGGAGTACTCGCTGGATGGCGTGGTTAATTTCATCCCAGAGTTCATCGAGTTCTGGGTCGAGATCGAGGATAGGTATTTTGTTGGGCATGGACTGACCTTTTGCCGGCAGTTGTAGAATAGGGTCTTAGGGTTTCTTTAGCTCACCATAGGATTGATGCCCGATAGCCATGGCTTCAGGGAGCAGCGCTTCTTCGTCGAGATCCAGACAGCGCAAGCTTCCCGATTTGATTTCCTGGTATCGCAAACCACTTTCAGGGCAGGTCAGAATGCCATCGCTGTCCGGGCTGCCAAGGGGGTGCCCATGGCGGCTTATCCAGCCCTTTTGTCGTGCCGGAACCCCTATCATCAAGGCGTAGTCCTGAACATCTTTGGTAATCACGGCTCCTGCTGCGACAAAGGCATAGCGACCAATGGTGATACCACAGATCACTGTAGCGTTGGCCCCGATAGAACAGCCCCGCTTGAGTAGGGTCGTTTCATATAGTGAGCGTCGCACAACTTGAGAGCGCGGATTGGTTACGTTGGTGAGCACGCAGGAGGGTCCCAGGAACACATCCTCCTCGATGGTCGTACCTTCGTAGATAGAGACATTATTCTGAACCTTGACGTTGTTGCCGATCACGACTCCGCCGGAAACAGAGCAGTTCTGGCCAAAGGAACAATGATCGCCAATTTTTGCACCCGCCAGAATATGGCAGAAGTGCCAAATTTTGTGCCTGCGCCAACTTCGGCGCCACCATCCACAAAGGATGATTCGTGAACAAAGAAATTGGTCATCGCTTCTTCTCCTGACAGCTCAACTTTTTAGTTCGGTTTTCTGAATGAATAAATTCTGAAGATTCTATCATATTGCCCGCATTAAGGCTCGTTAGGTTGTTAGACAACCAGAGAGGCATCGGAAGAAATCCATGAGATAAGCTCCTGGATTGTGATTATTAATTTGCCGTGAACATGGAGAATTTAAATGGTTAAGACATACGGTTAAGGAAAATTCATTTTATGTTGTTTTTGACTAAAGATCCTTGAGTTCACGACCGAAGAGGAAAATAGGAAATACTGGGGAAATAAAATAAAAGGAGGTGAGGAACAGCAAAACAGCCTCTCCAGCGCTTTCAAAAAAAACGCAACACAGGGCAAGGATGCCCGAATCAACCAACTTCATGGAGGAAACATCATGGCATTAACAATTAACACTAACGTCGCTTCCCTTAACGCCCAACGTAACCTGGGTAAATCTCAAGGTGCTCTGAACAAATCAATGGAGCGCCTCTCTTCTGGTCTGCGGATCAACAGTGCAAAAGATGACGCCGCTGGTTTGGCCATCTCCGACCGCATGACTTCTCAAATCCGTGGTCTCAATCAGGCCGCTCGAAACGCAAACGATGGGATCTCCTTAGCACAGACTGCTGAGGGTGCCCTGCAGGAGAGTACCAATATTCTGCAGCGGATGCGTGAGCTGGCAATTCAGTCAGCCAACGATACCAACACAAACCAAGACCGGGCTTCCTTGCAGGCTGAGGTTGACCAGCTGATTTCCGAGCTGGATCGTATCGGTAATAACACCACCTTCAACGGTAAGAAACTGCTCGATGGTTCCATGACCAACGCCAGTTTCCACGTTGGCGCAAACGCGAATCAGAGCATCTCTTTCTCTGTTGGTGATGCGCGCGCGACCAGTCTCGGTTCCAATGCGACTGTTTCGACTACCGGACTGAATGCTGCGGCCGGTACTTCATCAGGGACTTTAACCTCAGCGAACAATGTCATTAGCATTAATGGTACGCAGATCGGTGTTGTTGCTGATGGGAAATCGACTACGGACGATACTTCTTCAGCTCTGGCACTGGCAAACGGCATCAATGCCAAGGCCGCAACCACAGGCGTTACTGCTACTGCGAATGCAACCTCCGCCAATCTGGGCGCGGTTACTGCTGATGGTAATGGCATCACCGGCGCCGGTGACTTCTCGATTAATGGCGTCGATATTATGGTGACCTCAATTGCCGCTGCCGATGCCACTGGTAGCTTGACCGATGCGATTAATGCCGTTAGTAGCCAGACCGGTGTTACTGCAGCTCTCAATGCTGCAGATGAGATGGTACTGACCGCTGAAGATGGTCGCAATATCCAAATTACATCGGATGCTGGCGCTGATGTCGATGTCTTTGCTACCGGTGATATTTCCGGTGCTGATGATGTTGTTGTGACCGGTACGGTTACCCTGGATTCCGATCAAGCTGTCGTTACTTCAGGTACCGCACTTGTAGCAGCTACTCATGGTTCGGCCCTCGCTCTGGGGACCACTGCGGTTACAACGACCAATGCTGTAACCAACGTCGATATCACCAGTCAGACCGGTGCGAATGACTCGATTGCGAATATCGACCGTGCTATCGCCCAAATTGATACCACTCGTGGTGATCTCGGTGCTGTTCAGAACCGTTTTGAATCAACGATTGCTAACCTGCAAAACGTTTCTGAAAACCTCTCGGCTGCACGTAGTCGGATTCTCGACGCGGATATCGCAGAAGAGACTTCGGCGATGACCAAGAACAACATCCTGCAGCAGGCTGGTGTTTCGATCCTGGCGCAAGCTAACCAGGCTCCTCAACTCGCCTTGTCACTGCTGGGTTAATCTAAGGGAAGACTGCTATCGGGGGCCGGTTCGGCCGGCCCCCTTTTTTTAAAAGTGTAGCAGCCTGCCATTAGAATAAAAGAGAGGAAATAGCCATGAGAATCGATACACCAACCATCACAGGTAGCCCGTTGCAGCAGTCACCAAGGGCCATAGATAAAGTTAAAGAAGAACGCAAAGTGAAGGATGAAGTTGCTCCTGAGCCTCAGGTTGATAAGAGTACAGTTCAATCTGAAGAGTTGATCCAACAGATTAAAGGATTAACCGAAGAAGGTTTATATAGTGTTCGTTTTGAGAACGATGATCGCTCCAATGCTTTGGTCGTAAAGATTGTTGATCGCGAAACTGACGAAACGATACGCCAGGTTCCAGTCGAGGAAGTCTTGGAACTCAGAGCCATTATGGATGACCTTCGCGGCAATATTATCGACACTCAGAGTTAACCGATAAGTAAGAGTTGCTGACCGCTAGATTTTTCAGCAAGAGGAGACAGTTATGTCCATCACCTTCGGTGGCCTGGCAACAGGTCTGGATACAAATGCCATTGTCGATCAGTTGATGGCGCTGGAACGCAAGCCGATCACCCGTCTCGAAACAGATAAGTCCTGGTTACAGGCGCGCGAGGTCGCCTACACGACATTTGATGGCAAGCTTAAAGGATTTTTGTCGAGCATCGAAAAGCTCGGCTCGAGCGATACTTTGCAGCAAAAATCAGTTTCGGCAACGAGCAATGATTATTTCTCGGTGACGGCCGGGGTCGATGCTCTGCCGGGAGCCAGCTATCAGGTTGAAGTCGTATCCCTGGCCCAGGTTGAGAAGAATGTCAGCCAGGGCTACGTGAGTAAAACGGCGCAGAGCTTTGGCCAGGGAGAGTTGACCCTGACCGTAGGCGACAATACGCCGGTCAATATCACGATTGATGAAACGAACA
Organism: Deltaproteobacteria bacterium; assembly: GCA_024279255.1. Lineage (GTDB taxonomy): Bacteria > Desulfobacterota > Desulfuromonadia > Desulfuromonadales > Geopsychrobacteraceae > Geopsychrobacter. The sequence goes on from JAJRRT010000013.1 coordinate 27,524, forward strand.
ACTCCCTTGAAGGGATGATGACTGCGATCAATGATGCCGATGCGGGGGTAAATGCTTAGATCATCAATGACGGAACCGGCAGCCCTTATCGTCTGGTCTTGACCGGAGACGATGTCGCGACCTCTTTTTCGATGACCTCAACCCTGCCGACTTACAACGGTGACATAAGTGCTCAATTGATGACGGGTGGGTTTGCCGATCAAACAGCTGCAACCTTTGGTAGCGGCACCCTTGATCTGTCAACCGGGCATCAGATTACACTCGGTGGTTCGACCAACTCGCTGAACGATATCAGGGATGCGATTAATGCTGAAACCGGCACTACCGGGGTGACCGCTTCAGTCGTTGCCGATGGGGCTAACTTTGTCCTCTCTCTAAGTGGTGGCGAGACGATTACGACCACATCTTTGACCGGTGGCAATTACGACCCACTGAATCTCACTGAAACCCAGGTCTCCTCGCAAGCACATATCAGGGTCGATACGATCGATATTTACGCGGATAGCAACACGCTCACCGAGGCGCTCCCCGGCTTAACCCTGGACCTGACAAGTTCTGCAGTCGGGACCATGACCAGCGTCACGGTCTCTTTGGATGAAACAGAGGTCAAGTCGCAAATTCAGTCGTTTGTAAGCGGTTACAATGACGTCATGTCTTTTATCAGTGACCAATCGGCCAGCGAAGACTCTGCAGGGGGGATCTTGGGCGGTGATTCAGGCATGAACAATGTCAAGCGCCGCCTGCAGAATATGCTGACCACGATGGTCGACAACACCGGAAGCTTTTCAGCTTTATCACAGCTTGGCTTTGAAACACAGCGGGATGGGACAATTACTCTGGACGATGCTGTCCTGACCGATGCGATCAGGAACGACCTTGACAGCGTTGAAAAGCTTTTCGTCGGTGATGGGACTACCGATGGTGTTGCGGCCCTGTTTCAGAACTATCTGGAAGGGAAGACCGATTCCAAAAATGGCATGCTCGCCACCAACCAAGTCGGCACCGCAGACAATATCCGGCGAATCGATAGTAGAATTGAAACGATCGAAAATCGCCTGGCCAAGAAAGAAGAGACTCTACGCGCCAAGTTTACCAACTTGGAACAATTGATCAGTGGCATGAATGCGCAAAGCGACTTTTTAACTCAGCAGATGGATATGCTGAATAATATGATGACGGGGAATAACTAATGAATGCTTATATGACACAATATCAGAATAACCAGATCCTGACTGCGACTCCAGAGCAAATTCTGATCATGCTATATGACGGTGCTATCCGTTTTTGCAATCAAGCTATGCACGCAATGGATTCTGGTAATAAAGTCGTTCAGGCCGAAAAGATTAATCGGACAATGGCGATTGTTTGTGAATTTGCCAATACTCTCGACCATGAGATCGGTGGAGAGATCGCGACTGACCTGGATGCGCTCTACGCGTTTATGACCAGGGAGTTGACGCGTGCAAATTTGGAAGGTGACCGCAAGGCCCTGGAAGTTGTTACAGGGCTACTCTCCGAATTGCGCGAAGCCTGGATAGAAGCGGCTAAAATATACGTTGAAGAGAGACGGATTCCAAGTGATACCGCGGGAAGCGGTGTTGTTGCGTCGCTCTAGGGGGGAACTGTCATGACTGGATTTAATCCCCATACTGAAAAGTTACTTGCATTCTCAGTTGAGCAATATCGAGAATTACAACAGCATGCAGAAAGGCTGATAAAAATACTGGCTGGTTGCGATTATTCTCAAGTCCATGAGCATAGGTCCAGACTACAGAATTTGCAGACTGCGGCCAGCCAACAAGATGAAACGCTGCTGCCACTGCTTGAGTGCGATCTGCTGGCCTGGGAGGGGCATCCACTCTACCGAAAGCGGCTGCGCTTTATTACCTCTATTCTTGAGTTGAACGAGTTGCTTTTGCCAAAAATCCGTGGCATGATGGCGGTAACTTCGTCTGAAATTGAGCAGTTACAGAACGGTCGCATTGCGATTACTGGCTACGCTTTACCCAAAGTTGATCAGCGAGGTTTGCGAGGGGTTGGATAAGCAACTGAACTATATATTAGGTCCTGCCACAGGTTGTTCATGTCTGCACTAAATCACCTCAGAGAATATCGCGTCGTACAAGTTACGCTCCCTCGCCATGACGGAGAATCATCTGTTATCGATGGTGTTGCTCTGGCAAAATCCCCCCCTGTCTTTGAAGTCACTTTTCTTCCGGATCAGCTTCAGCCTGCTACTTTTGATGAGCAGGCCGGTTGTCAGATATCTTTCGTCGCTGATAACGGGTCAAAACAGAGCCTTTCTGCCGAGGTTATCAACATTGCCAGTGATACCAAGTTGCAATTGCGGGCTCTTGAAGCATCCGGCCAGATGCAAAAGCGGGCATATTTCAGGGTTGATGCTGTGCTGTCGGTCAGTTTTTGGCCGATTGATGTCGAGGATGTCAATGCGCAAACGGTACAAACTCCCGTCAACCTTAGCGGAGGTGGAATCCGTATCCCGGTCAAAGAAGCAATGCCTGATGGAGCCAAAGTCGGCCTGGAAATTATTCTCGATGCCCCACATCCGCGTGTTATTGAGTGCACCGCTGTGGTTATTCGCTCTTTTCTGCTAAGCGGAGTGATGCAGCTTGCATTGCGCTTTATTGACATTGAAGATGAAGATCAGGATGCACTCGTTGCCTACTGCTTTGCTGAGCAGCGCAAACAATTGCGCCTCAAGGTACATATGATGGGAATAGATCCCTAGAATATTGAAAATTAAGAGATTAAAAGAGCCCGTTATCTTCTTGGAGAACGGGCTCTTTCAGTTCTAGATGGCCTGCAGAGGGTTTAATACCGACAAGCTAGAATCAAAGGCTGGCAAAGATGGAGTTGCTGTTGGCAAAAAAGTCTCTGTGCGATTTCGACCACTCTTTTTAGCCTGATAGAGTGCAGAGTCAGCCTCTCCAACCAGATCACTGACACCTGCGTTGCGGTTACCATCGAAACAAGTCAGGCCAATACTGGCGGTCAGTGCTGATTTATTTTGCCAAAGTTCACCAGACAAAACTGCAAGCCCCTGGTGGAGGCGCTCTGCTAGCCGCCTTGCAGTGGTTGCTGTTGCTCCAGGGAGAATAATCACAAATTCTTCACCCCCATAACGACAGGCAACATCAGTGTCACGAACTGTTTCAGTGAAAACTCCTGAAACCGATTTAAGGATAGTATCTCCGGCCTGATGGCCATAGCAATCATTAAACCATTTAAAATGATCAAGATCGATCAACATTAAAGCAAAGGATATTCCACTGCGGCGACTGCGTGAAACTTCCTGCCCCAGTCGCAGATCAAATGAAGCACGGTTACCAAGACCGGTCAATGGATCACATAATGCCATTTGAGCCAATTCTGCCCTACGGTTGCGCAGATAAATGATCTGCTCTGAGCGCTTGAGGTGTCCATTAATACGAGCCGTTAATTCAGAAGTCGGTGTAACAAAGGTAACGCTGTCGCATGCTCCGAGCGCAAGTCCCCGCAGTCGTTGCTCACGCGCTCCCTCTTTGGTGAAGATCAATAATGGGATATCAGTCCATGCCGGATTAAGATGCACAGTTTCAAGCCAGTCAGTTGAATCATCTATGGTGCCGAATGCCCAGAAAATCATGTCTATTTTCTGTTTTTGCAACTCAGCGAGGGCATCATCCCCGCTTGAGCAGACAACAACCTGAGAAAAAATTTGAGTTTTAAGAACTTTCTTCTCCAAGGCACCACGTGGTGGATTGTTGGCGGAGATGATAAGGGCAGTAGTTGTCATCGTTCAGTCCCTTTCACGGTTGGCCAATAAGTCGGCGTTGCTTTAAGTATCGGCAGTCTCCAGCTCTTTCTTTAGCAAAGACTAATCAAGTTCGGAAACTTTAAGAGCGAATTCTGTGCCAGAACGGCTAAGGCAAAATAAACCCTTTGTAAATTAGATAGTTAAGACAATCTCCATAGTTTTCCTTCCCGGCGCATCTCTAACGTTACTGAGATGCCATTTTTTTGACATCCGTCAGCAATGATATTCATTAAAGTACAGGGGCTTCCCTGCCGATAAGGGCAGCATGACGATTGTAAACCCTCTGGTATCTTCCAATTTAGTGGTCCAGACATCTGTAACGACCACAGGTCCCGAAGCGAGACAGAACGATCTGCGCACCGAGCAAATTGTGCGAGCGACTGTTATCGAAGGCGGACTTGACCGAGCACAGCTTGAATTAAAGAATCAGAAATTTTGGATTCAATCTGACAAAGAACTTCAAACCGGACAGCAACTTAAACTTCAGGTGCTGACGACTCACCCAAAACTCACATTTAAGCTCCTCCCAGCCCCCCTGGAAACGCAGCTTGTTACGCTACTACCATTACTGACAAAGCCCTTCAACTGGAAGAGCCTCTTGCAACAAGCCCAGCAGAAAAACAGCTCGCATTCAGAGCCTATGAAACAGGTGCTTTCACGGCTTTCTACTTTTTTGCGCCCTACTGCGGAATTGCCAAAAAAAGACTTAGCGACCATTGTCTCGACATTGAATCAATTAAAAAATTCAGAGCCACTCTTGTCTGGAGCTAACGGCCCCGCGCTAGCGACAGCTTTTGATCGGTTGCTCAACGCAATCAATTTACCGGGCGAAGCATTGGAACTCACTCAACAGTTAAAAGCTGTCGCGTTGCAGATTCGTCAGCAACCAGAACTGATAAGTGCGTTTTCAGCGGCCAAACGTGAGAAGTTCAGTGAGATCCTGAACCAGATCAGCCAACCTCAAAAACCTCTTCCAGTTGCGCAAGCGCGCCTGTTGGCAACGGAATTAAAAACCTTACTGCCCGCCAATCCCGCGCAGGCAAACAATTCCATGAGTCACCTGGACCAAGTCCTTCAGTCTCTGCTTACCCCCTCCCCTGAAAAGATTGAATTATCACCTGTGGTCCTGGGACTCTTGAAAGGCCTGGTCAACCAACTGGAAATCGCCGTCGCAGCAAAACCAGACTGGCCGCAAGGGTTACAACTGCTCATTCAACAGGTCCTTGGATCGGTGCAGCCCTTACTTACCGAACCTGCAGTCCTTGAACAGGGAAGAAATCTTGGTGTCCTGTCTCAATTATTCGGTTTAAATCTGGAAACGGAACTGCTGCGAGGCAGAACCAAGGATGCTCTTAGCTCACTCAAGGTTGCCCTGCTGGGAGATCGTGCCGAATTAGGACCTAAAGGAGAAGAAGCATTACAGCGACTTGAACTTTTCCAGATTTGTCGCGTCCGGCTGGCCGAGCAAAACTTGACCTTTATCCCCTTGCCTCTTTCTTTTCTCGAAGAAGGATTTCTCCTCGTCGAAGAACAGGAAGAGCAAGATCCAAAAAAGAACAAAGAAGACACAAACATGCGACTAACCTTGTATTTAAAATTGTCCTCGTTAGGTAATCTGCGAATCGATATGCTCTCTGAATCATCAGGAATGTTGTTGCGGGTTGCTTGCGAGGATCAAGAGCGGGCCAATTTTCTACAATTGATGAGTGATCAGTTGCAGGGACGTGTTAAAGAGCTCAATATCCGTGGAATCAGTTTTACAACTGGAGTCGAAGCGCCAGCGTGTGAATTACTCCAACGGATTCTGCCTTCAACAAATAGGATGCTTGATGCACGGGTTTAGGTTTCGAGAGGAGAGAGGTGTGAGACGCGAAGTAGAGAGCCAAAGAGTCTATTTTTGTTTCACTTTTCCGCGCCTCCCGCTTCCTATCTAGGACCACGATATGAAAGATAGACCAAAGACAAACAAACAAGTCGTTGCTCTGAACTATGACCGAGGAGCTGGCGGTGCTCCTAAAGTGGTTGCCAGCGGTCGTGGTGAGATCGCGCAAAAAATTCTAACGGCCGCTCGACACGTCGGTATCGATATTGTCGAAGATCCAGATCTACTCGAAGTTCTCGCCAAGGTTCCAGTTGGACAGGAGATTCCACCACAACTGTTTCAAGCCGTTGCTGAAATTCTCGCCTTTGTCTATCAGGCCAACAACCGTTATGCGGCACGTTCAAGCGAGTATTGAGGCCCCTTTGAGGTCCTGAAAAACACTTTACACCCGTCGACCCTTAGTGTATCTTGTCCAGCCTGCGGAGAGGTGACCGAGAGGCCGATGGTGCTCGCCTGGAAAGCGGGTGTAGCGCAAGCTACCGGGGGTTCGAATCCCCCCCTCTCCGCCATATTCTACTTGACTGATGAAAAACGCCCATCTGCGGCGTTGTCTTCATCCCGCTTCAGCGGCGTACCATTGAGGTACGCCTTTTTCAGCGCGATCTCAGACGCCTTGCAGCTCGGCATTTTTGATCAGCCCTGATACAGCTTTTTGTGTTAACGTTCACACATAGGCTGGCTGTCTGAAGCATGTTACGACTTACCGGCAGAAGTGACAGCCGGGTCCCACGCAACGAACGGTTGTGAACCCCGTCAGGCCCGGAAGGGAGCAGCGGCAGCAACATTGTTCGTGTGCCGTGGGAGTGCCTGGCTGTCACTTGTGTCTGTAACTTTCCCTTCCGCCAGCGGAGTTTCTCCCCATGTCGTACATGGTTCTGGCGCGCAAGTGGCGCCCCCAGCAATTTGATGATCTGATCGGCCAGGAACATGTCAGCCAAACGCTGAAGAACGCCATTACAGCGAACAGGGTGCACCATGCCTTTCTTTTTACTGGTGCGCGCGGAGTCGGAAAAACATCTGCGGCACGAATCTTCGCAAAGGCTCTAAACTGCGCGGAGGGCCCGACCATAACTCCGTGTGGCGTCTGCCCATCATGTGTCGAGATTACAGCCAGTCGCGGTATCGATGTCTTCGAGATCGATGGCGCTTCGAATACTGGCGTAGACGATATTCGCGAACTGCGCGAAAACATCCGCTACCTTCCTTCCAGTTCCCGCTACAAACTGTTTATCATTGATGAAGTTCACATGCTTTCGATCAACGCTTTCAATGCCCTGCTGAAGACGCTTGAAGAGCCGCCTGATCATGCTAAATTCATCTTCGCGACAACCGAACCACACAAAATTCCTGTCACCATTCTGTCCCGTTGCCAGCGTTTCGATTTCCGAAAGATCGCTCTGGGAAAAGTTGCCGCACGGCTCAAGACAATTGCCGAAGCCGAAGCCATCAATATCAGTGATGCCGGACTCGCCATGATCGCGCGCGCCGGTGGCGGCAGTATGCGTGATTCTCAATCAACCTTCGATCAGGTTATTGCTTTCTTTGGGGAGCAGGTTGAGGACACTCATCTCCAGGGATTACTCGGTATGGTCGATCAGCGTTTGTTGATCAATCTGGTTGAAGCAATTTTTGACGGTGATGCAAGTCGTGGATTAGGGATTCTGCAACGCGTTGACGAACAGGGGCATTCCTTTCGCAAATTTTGCCAACAATTGATCGATCTGGTCCGCTCGCTGCTTTTTATCTCCGTTGCTGATGATCCAGGAGACTTGCTTGAGGTCAGCTCTTCCGAGTTGCAAGAGCTACAACAACTTGCCGCAACGACCGATCTCAATCGCTTACAACGCACCTTAGTTCTGCTGATGCAGACTGAGGCACAAATTGCACATTCTAACTATCCGCGCCTGAGCGTTGAGATGGCCGTGGTCAAGTTGGCCAACCTGCCTAGCGGTGCCGATATTAGCGCCCTGATTCATAAACTTGATCTGATGGAAAAAAGACTACCAGCCCCAGGAGTATCTGCCCCGAGTACGACAAGAGCGGAGGTCGCTGCACCTGCCCCACCACCTCTTCCGACCGAAGAGCCCGCCCTCGAGGAGGAGTCCCCAATTAAAAAAAATGAGGCCTCACCCGTTGTGATACAGAGACAAGCAGACTGGGCGGGGCTGATCGATTTCGTCAATCGCAAACGTCGGGCAACAGGCTCGGTACTTGAACATGCACATCCCTTGAGCCTGGAATTACCACATTTAAAGATCGGCTATCCAGCCGGATCGTTTAACCTGCAATTCTTTGGTGACAGTGAAACACGTGCTTCACTCGAAGCCATGGCAACGGAATATTTCGGTCAAGAGGTCAAACTTGATGTGTCCCCGCTGAGAGATGACCATGAAGCTTCTGCTCCCACCTTTGCGCAGCAGCAGAAGGAAGAGCAAATCAGTCGTCAACAACAGTTGCGCGACAATGCCACCGAACATCCAATGATCAAGGCAGCAAAGACGATATTTGAAGGAGAGGTCGAAGATGTTCGCCCGATCGATAAAGGTTTTGTCTAATAGATAGAGTTCATTCGTTTACAAGGAGAAACGCAGATGGCAAAAGGTCTTGGAAATATCATGAAGCAAGCACAGCAGATGCAGCAACGCATTGCCCGTGTCCAACAGGAACTTGAAGGTCGCGAAGTCGAAGCAACCTCTGGAGGCGGCATGGTGACTGCGCTGGTAAACGGTAAAATGCAACTTGTCAGTCTGAAAATTGAAAAAGACGTGGTCGACCCTGAAGATATCGAAATGCTGCAGGACCTGGTTTCGGCTGCGGTCAACGAAGCGCTGAAACAAAGTCAGGAGATGATGCAGGAAGAGATGGGCAAGGTCACAGGCGGAATGAACCTGCCTGGCATGTTCTAACCAGCCAAGGGCTTCAGAGCTACCGATCTGGAGGTTAAACTCCTATACAATTCAAGACAAAAAGGCCATCGGAATTAAAACCGATGGCCTTTTTGTCTACCTTGAAGTATTGACAATTAAAATTATTCAGGGACGCCATACTTCAGTATTGGCCGCCCAAACCTGCATGCGGTATACGATAAAATATTGAAATGGAGAAGCATGTTGTGATAATGTCCCCCTCTGGTCAGACCAATGAACCAAAAATATTTTCGCTAAATTTTACTTTTTTAGCATCCCTGAAAAAAATAGAACGGCATTTTAAAGTGTTGGAATTAGGGGATTTTTCATGCTAGGCTCCCTCCCATCTTTTGCAAGACTGGTGGCAGAACTGAGCAAGCTACCGGGAATCGGCGGCAAGACAGCCACGCGATTGGCCTTTCATTTACTGCGAAGACCGCATGAAGAGGTTGAGGCTCTTGCAACTGCACTGATTGAGATGAAACAGAACCTCTCCTTCTGTTGCCGCTGTTTCAATATCAGCGAAGGAGAGTACTGCCGCATCTGTAGAGATCCCGGGCGCGATGAGACCAGCATCTGTGTCGTACAAGAGCCGCAAGATCTGATCGCCATTGAACGTAGCCTTGGTTATCGGGGGCGCTATCACGTCTTGCAGGGTGCACTTTCGCCGCTAGATGGAATCGGCCCTGAAGACCTGAAGATTCCACAATTACTGACACGCCTCAAAGACGAAAAAGTTGTTGAAGTCGTGCTTGCTACCAGCTTCACCATTGAAGGTGAAGCAACCGCACTGTACCTGGCGCAACTCATCAAAGGGGCTGGCATCAGGGTAACCAGACCGGCTCACGGTATTCCATTGGGAAGCGACCTTGAGTATATCGACTCGGCGACTGTGCAACTGGCACTCGACAGTCGTCGGGAGCTTTGACTTTGCAGTACATGACTCTGATTATTGATCGCACTTTGTAAGATTGTTGCTTGTTTACCCTGACTTCTCGGAAAAATAGATACGCTTAAAAACCGAAAAGCTATTTATCGCTATATGTTCGTTCACCAGTAAAGGAGAAAACTGATGTCTCGGAAAATGGTTTGTATTGATGGTTGTTCTGCCGCCGCGCATGTCGCTCACGCGACCAATGAAGTTATTGCAATCTATCCCATCACCCCCTCATCCGGAATGGGAGAGATCTCTGACGCCAAAAGTGCCGCCGGAGAGAAAAATGTTTGGGGAACCATCCCCAAGGTCGTTGAAATGCAATCCGAGGGTGGTGCCGCTGGTGCTGTTCACGGCGCCCTGCAGGCTGGTGCTCTAACCACAACCTTTACTGCCTCCCAGGGTCTCCTGCTGATGATCCCCAACATGTACAAGATCGCCGGGGAACTGACCCCGACTGTCTTTCATGTTTCTGCGCGTGCCATCGCCGGCCAAGGCTTGTCGATCTTCGGTGATCACTCTGACGTCATGGCCTGTCGCCAGACCGGTTGGGGCATGCTCTGTTCCAACAATGTACAGGAGGTCATGGACTTTGCGTTGATCTCTCAGGCTGTAACCTTAGAGTCCCGCATACCTTTCCTGCACTACTTTGACGGTTTCCGCACCTCTCACGAGATCCAGAAGGTTGAAGAGTTGACGATGAAGGACATGAAGTCGATGATCGACGACGATCTCGTCTCCGCGCATCGTGCTCGTTCATTGTCGCCGGATCACCCAGTTCTACGTGGTACCGCTCAGAACCCGGATGTCTACTTCCACGGCCGTGAAATTGCTAACCAGTACTATGAAAAAGTACCGGGTATCGTTCAGGCACAGATGGACAAGTTTGCCAAACTGACCGGTCGTCAGTACAATTTGGTCGATTATGTCGGTCATCCACAGGCTGAGCGTGTTGTCGTTATGCAAGGTTCCGGTTGCGAAGCGATGGAAGAATTGATCCTGCACCTGGTCGCTCAAGGCGAGAAGGTCGGCATGCTCAAGGTTCGCCTGTTCCTGCCCTTCCCGATTGAGCAGTTCTGTAAGGCGATACCAACCAGCGTCAAAAAGATTACCGTTCTCGACCGCACCAAAGAGCCGGGCTCCATCGGTGAGCCCCTCTATCAGTCGATCCGCACCGCGATCGGCGAAGGCATGAGCGATGGCCTGACCAGCTTCGAAGGGTACCCAAGTATCGTCGGTGGTCGCTATGGCCTAGGTTCATTCGAGTTCAATGCAGGAATGTGCAAGTCTGTCCTCGACAACATGCTACAGGACAAGCCGATGAACCACTTCATCGTCGGTTTCGAAGATGATATCAGCGGCAAGAGTCTCAAGTTCGATGCGGACTACAAGGTCCCATTTGCAGGTTATGCCGCGATGTTCTACGGTCTCGGATCTGACGGTACCGTTGGTGCCAACAAGAACTCGATCAAGATCATCGGTGACAGTACCGACAATCAGGTCCAGGCATACTTCGTTTATGACTCAAAGAAGGCGGGCAGCCTGACCACTTCTCACCTGCGCTTTGGTGATGAGGTCATCAAGAATACTTACCTGATCTCAGAGAACGAGTCTGACTTTGTCGCCTGCCACAACTTCTCCTTCCTTGAGAAGTACGACATGCTCAAAAACGCTAAGCAGGGTGCAACCTTTCTGCTTAACTCGCCGTTCAGTAAAGATGATGTCTGGGCCCACTTGCCGAAATACGTTCAGCAGCAGATCATCGACAAACAGATGAAGTTCTATGTCATTGATGGTATCGCCCTGGGTGAGAAGCTCGGCCTCGGTGCACGGATCAACGTCATCATGCAGACCGCATTCTTCAAGATCTCCAACATCATCTCCCTCGATCTGGCTATCACTGAGATCAAGGATGCTATCGTCAAGTCTTACGGCAAGGCCGGCGAAAAAGTCGTCAACATGAACAAGCAGGCCGTTGACGCGGCACTTGAGAATGTTGCTGCGGTTGAAGTTCCAGTGACTGCTGATAGTGCTATCGAAATGCAGGTTGGCAAGTGGGACGGCTGCTCCGAAATGGTTCAGACCACTCTCGGCCCGATCATCGACGGCCTCGGCCACAAGCTGCCCCTTTCGGCTCTTTCTGAAGATGGCACCTTCCCGACTCACACTGCCTGCGTTGAGAAACGGAATATCGCCGTGACCACACCGGTATGGAAAGAGGACCTGTGTATTCAGTGCGGCATCTGTTCCTTCGTCTGCCCGCACTCCACCATCCGCATGAAGTTTTACGACGAAGCCGATCTCAAAGGCGCTCCGGCAACCTTCAAGTCCGTTCCGGCCAAAGGCAAGGACCTTACCGACAAGAAGTTCACCCTGCAGGTTGCGGTTGAAGACTGTACCGGTTGCGGTGCCTGTGTACATAACTGTCCGGCCAAGAGCAAGACCGAAGAGGGCGTCAAGGCGATCAATATGGCGCCACAACCTCCGTTACGTGAAGCTGAGCGGGCCAACTTCGATTTCTTCCTCGGCCTGCCAGATCCTGACGAGTCACTCTTCAACCGTGCCACGGTCAAGGGTAGCCAGTTCTTGCCGCCGATGTTCGAGTTCTCCGGGGCCTGTGCCGGTTGTGGCGAAACCCCATTCGTCAAGCTCTGCTCGCAGCTGTTCGGTGATCGGATGGTCGTCGCCAATGCAACCGGTTGTTCCTCAATCTACGGTGGCAACCTGCCGACCACACCCTGGTCCAAACGTAAGGATGGCCTCGGACCAGCATGGAGTAACTCGCTGTTCGAAGATAATGCCGAGTTCGGCTTTGGTATGCGTCTGGCGATTGACAAGACCGCTGGGTATGCCTGTGAGCTGCTGACCGGCAACATCGACTGTGGCTGCGCCGTCTGCGTCGGTACCGCAGACCTCAAGAAAGACATTCTCGCTTCGGCACAGGATTCTCAGGAAGAGATTGAAATCCAGCGTGGACGGGTAGCTCAGCTAAAGAAAATCCTTTCGGCTTGTACCCATGAAACAGCCAAGCCGCTGTTGATCAATGCCGACTACCTGGTCGTTAAGTCGGTCTGGATCCACGGTGGAGACGGTTGGGCTTACGACATCGGTTACGGCGGTCTCGATCACGTCCTGGCTTCTGGTGAGAACGTCAACGTTCTGGTTCTCGATACCGAGGTTTACTCCAACACTGGTGGCCAGGCTTCCAAGTCGACTCCGATCGGTGCTGTTGCCCAGTTTGCTGCTGGCGGTAAAGAGATGCCAAAGAAAGACCTGTCGATGATTGCCATGACCTACGGTAACATCTACGTCGCCCGTGTTGCTCTTTCCAACCCGGCTCAGGTTGTTAAAGCGATGATCGAAGCTGATGCTTTTGATGGTCCTTCACTGATCCTTGCATACAGCCACTGTATCGCTCACGGTATCGACATGGCCAAAGCGGTCGACAACTGCAAGGATGCTGTGAACTGTGGTCACTGGCCGCTGTTCCGTTACGATCCCCGTCTTGCCGAAGAAGGCAAGAACCCATTGCAGATGGACAGTAAAGAACCATCCATTAGCTTCGCGGAATATGCTGGCAAGCAGAACCGCTTCCGGGTGCTTAAAAAGGCCAATCCAGAGAATGCTGAAGCATTGATGGCAGCTTCCGCCAAGGACGTAGCGACTCGCTACGACCTGTACAAGAAACTTGCTGAACTACAGGCTGATTGTGGCAAGTAAGTCACTTTAGGTAAAAATACAAAAAGGCTCTCGGTATTTTCCGGGAGCCTTTTTTGTTTGGCGAACATGAAAAAAGAGACTAGTTTATAAGATCTGTTGTCGCGGATTCCTTGTCTCCATAAAGGTTGCCCATGACTGAAATTCTTTCAGTTTTTCTCAATGTTATTTTGCCCGTTTTCGGAATTGTCGCTATCGGCTATCTGGTTGGTGGCCGACTGGAGTTGCAAGCACGGACTCTAACGCGAGCGGCCTACTATGTGTTTGTCCCGGCCTTTATTTTTCAGGCGATCAGTGGCTCACAGATACCGCTCGACAGCGTTGTAAAGATGTTGTGCTTCATTGTTGGAACACATCTA
>JAJRRT010000014.1 GCA_024279255.1 Deltaproteobacteria bacterium
AGGCCGGACAATCGCCTACTCTGGCGATACCAGTTGGAATAACAACTTGATTGAATTAGCGAAAGGGAGTGATCTTTTCATCTGTGAGTGTTGTAACTACGATGAGAAAAGCCCCGGTCATCTGGACTATCTGACCCTCAATAAGCATGTAGCAGATCTGGCTACGAAACGCATCATCCTGACCCATACCGGTCCGATGATCGATAAAAACCGTCGCTCCATCGAACATGAAATCGCCAGTGATGGCCTGCAACTACAGCTTTAACTCAAATCCTAAAGAGTCGCGTCCTCAGGCATAAACCATTCAACCGCCAGCCCAAGCGGTATAGCCAACAGCAAAGTTAACCCACCGCGAACCACGGCAAAGGGAAGTCCAAGAAACTCGGCCTCAATCGGCAGCATCTGGGGCTTCAAGGCATAAGCCGCTAAAACAATCGCAATAACTGCCCAGCGAGCCCCAAGACGTCGCAAGCTCATCAACAACGGAAAAATAACATAAGCCGGCCCGATCAGCATCGCTCCACAGCCAACTGCAATCAAGAGCCCTTTTACCCCGCCCTCTCGCCCTAAAACAGCGGCAATCACATCTCGACCAATCCAGACATGAATCAGCCCGACAAGTGAAAAAACTGCAACTATCAGTATCGTCACAGAGAAAAAAAGGCTGAGCCCGGTATATAGAGCGGTAGCGGCCTTCTGCGGCGCATAAATCCAGGCCCACAAATAAATGAGACCCACAAACCAGAGCATCCGCTGCTGCTTTACCCAACGAAATATAGATACTGATCGGCTCACAAAAAACCTCCAAGCAGCAGGCCGCAAAAGAGTGCTGCTCCTAATGTCAATCCATTGCGCAACAGGGCGAACCGCCAACTAAAAACTTTGGCCTCAAACGGCAGAGTAATCACCCCGACAGATATCCATGACATGATAAAAGCAGCCACGGCGGGAGGCCAAGCCCCATTGGACAACAGGGAACCCGCTATCGGGTAGGACGCCAAAGGCGGCCCGATAGAGATAGCGCCGATCAACCCCCCTACCAGCAAAGAAACAAACCTGTTCCCCTGTCCCAGCACCGATTCAATTAATTGCGGCGGCAAAAATTCCTGAAACAGCCCTACCAAAGCAAAGATCGCAACAAGCAGAGGAAGCAAGCTCAGCAAAGATGAAGTCCCGGACTTAATTGCATCCCGGGCTTTTTGCGGGTCGCGCTTAAATGCCCAAATGTAAGCCAGACCAACCAGAAACAGGTAAGTCAGTCCAATCCCTCTAATTCCCATAAAACCCTTCTATTTACAAACATTTTAATCACCTTTGTACAAACCAGTTAGATGACCAGTCCTCAACTATATATGAAAACCGTTGTTGACAGCAGAATGAATTCAGGTATAATCTCGACCGATTTAGTTACATATTAATCTTATAATCCCTCACTAAAGGAGTAAATCTCGATGAAAAAATTTGTCTGCACTATCTGCGGTTATGTTCACGAAGGTGATTGCGCCCCCGATAGCTGTCCTCAGTGTAAAGCCCCCGCCAATAAATTTGCGCTGGTAGATCCTAATGCCGCTCTGGCCTGGGCCGATGAGCACCGGATCGGAGTTGCTGAGGGTGTTGATTCTGAAATACTCGAAGGCCTACGCGCCAACTTTACCGGCGAGTGCACAGAAGTCGGGATGTATCTGGCTATGAGTCGTCAGGCTGATCGTGAAGGCTATCCAGAGGTCGCTGAAGCCTACAAACGGATCGCCTTTGAAGAAGCTGAGCATGCTGCCAAATTTGCCGAACTCCTTGGTGAGTGTCTGGTTGCCGACACCAAAACCAATCTGCAAGCCCGTGTAGATGCTGAGCATGGTGCCTGTGCAGGCAAGAAGAAATTGGCCACCCGTGCCAAAGAACTTAACCTTGATGCCATTCACGACACTGTTCACGAAATGTGCAAGGACGAAGCACGTCACGGCTCTGCCTTTGCCGGACTTCTCAAGCGCTTCTTCGCCTGAGTCGTCTTTAAAATATTGCTTAAACGGGCTGAGGAGAAATATCTCTTCAGCCCGTTTTTTTATAAAAAACATGCGATTTCACTCCGAACAGGAAAACACCTGTTAGGATTAGGCTGCCCTTACTATTCTGCCTGCTCCCGTGGAACTCTATCGTGTCAACAGCGAAGCCTTGTAAAAATATCTCTAGTTTAATCAGACTACTAACCGTTCTGGCTTTTTTTTCGGCCATTGCTATTATCGCACTGGCCAGTTTTGGCATGAATCGTATCTACACTCACCAGGTTATTAATATGGCTGAGAAAGAAGCGATCCTGATCAGTCACCTTCTGGTTGATCATAGCCACGACACTCTCTTAGCCAGCAACGGCTCAACAAAACTTCGGACCCAGATAGAACCTCTGGAAATTAGTATGCTGAACAAGACTTTAAGTGAGTTTCTACACCCCTTCGATATTGTCAAAATCAAGGTGTTCTCTCTTGATACCCAGATAATCTACAGTACTGATAACGTAATAATCGGCGAGATGGATCTTCAAAATAAACGTCTGATGCGCGCACTAGCTGGTGCCAGCGATTCGCATATTGTGCTCAAAGAGGCATTGCGAGACCTCAAAAACGAAACGACTTTCGATGTCGATGTGGTCGAAACCTATACTCCGATTATTGTCGATGGGAAGATTCTGGGTGTCTTTGAGCTCTATATCGATGTCACAAAGTTCCGCAAGGAGATCCGTAATGGAACGCTGCAATCACTCTTACTGCTCTCCTCAATATTGCTTCTGGTCTACATTATCGCCTTCAGCGTAGCACGCTCCGGCATGAAACAGATCGCTGAGGCAGAAGAACGCTTACGCAAACAGGCAATGATCGACGCCTTGACCGGAGCCTTTAACCGCGGCGAACTGATGTCGCGTGCTGAGGAGGAAATGGCCCGCATAATCAGGCATGGACCTGATGGTGGCAGCGGTGAATTAAGTCTGGTCATGCTCGATATCGATCATTTCAAGCGTGTCAACGACACCTATGGTCACCAGGCTGGCGATGCGGTGTTACAGCAAATGTCCGGGCGCATAAAACAGGGGTTACGCCTCTACGACATTATGGGCCGTTACGGTGGTGAAGAATTCTTGCTACTACTTCCACATACAGACCTCACCAGCACCTATTTGGTGGCCGAACGAATCCGCACCAGTGTTGCGGAAAAGCCGTTCACTTTCAAAGAACAACCATTGACTGTCACCGTCAGCCTTGGCATCTCCTCAATTACTCCTGGCATTAACCTGAACGACGCTATCAACGCAGCCGATCAAGCTCTATACCTCGCCAAACAAAATGGTCGAAACCGAGCAGAATGCCAATTGCCTCGGGAACAAGACTAAACAATTAACCCCGTAATCAGTCTCCTTCAGATTGCTTTCAGGGATACGTCACGATGCCCGTCACCTCTCAAGCGAGGGACTGATTACAGTTGAGCGCCGTTCATATTCTCAGTTCGGACGCCTTGTTGATCAAACTGATGCACACCGACGCCTGAACATTGTTTTCCAGTAAGTTTTATTTCAGGAGCAAGCATGTTTATTGGAGGCAGAACTCCTCATTCGCCTCAGCTCTAATTATCAGCTCCCCTGTAACTCTACAAAACGCCGGCGATAAACCGTCGGCGAGACGCCGACAATTTGCTTGAAAAGGCGCCTGAACGAACTGGTATCTTCATAACCAACAGCCTTGGTGATTAGATCTATCCGCGTTTCCCCATTCTCAAACAACCGTTTCGCTGCCTCAATACGCAATCGCTGCATATATTCCAGAGGAGTGTCCCCCGTTGCTTTCTTGAAGCGTCGCAAAAAGGTGCGTTCGACCATCTCGGCCATCTCGGCCATACGGACAACACTTGTCCGCCGGGTCAGGTTTTTCTCAAGGTAACGCTGAACCTCGGCGATCTTCTCATCGCCATGAGTTTTCTGACGTTTGAAACGGATGTAAGGCGCCTGATTACGACGGCCACGATCAATAAGCATCATACGCGCACAGGCATCAGCCAATTTAGCAGAGCCGTATTTTTCAAGAATGTAGATCGACAGATCCTGGTGTGCACTGGTTCCAGCAGCGCACAGGTAATCATCCCCATCGATTAAAATCTGGTCAACCTGCAACTTAACCTTGCGAAATGTTTGCCGAAACCTATCAGCCAACTGCCAGTGTGTGGTTGCTTCCCGCCCATTGAGAATACCTGCCTCGGCAGCCAAAAAGGCTCCGGCACAAATACTCGCAACAATCGCTCCGCGTTTATGTTGCGCCTTGATCCAGGCAACCGCTTCTTTCTCCTGCCTGAGCGACTCGATATTACCCAATACAGACGGGAGAATAATCAGATCAGGCGTGCGACAATCTCTAATTGAACGGTGAGGGACCAGTGGCTCCTGGCTGAAACAAATCACCGGGCCACCATCTACAGTCAGAACCTCCCATTGACAGAACGGCTCAGTATCTGCCTTATTCCGCTTCTTATGGTCCCAATTCGCCACAGTGAACAGATCTAACGGACCAGCAATACTTGAAAGCAGACAATTGTCAAAAGCCAAAATTGCAATATTAAGCATGACACAACCTCCCTGTCGTTAATGACATATCAGACAAGATAGCTGGCTAACACATTGATTTCAAGTAAGATTTATATTTTGGTGGGTTTTTGTTCGTGCTGACGTGGTTTCCTGACAGAAGCCTTAATGGCTGTGGTCATGGTCGTCCTGTTCATGACCGGGATGATCATGGTCATGGTATTCACTCTGGATAGGATGCTGATGTTCACCTGTTTCATTATGGCGGTGGATATAGCTGTGCTCATGTTCATGCTCATGTTCGTGCGGATGCTGATGGACCAGCTCCCCATGCCGATGACTATGGTCATGAAGGTGTTTGTGTGAATGAGCATGTTCGTGACGGTGTTGCAACGCTCTGATCTGTAACGCACACTGGTCGCGGTAAGTATAATCCAGACCGTTCAGAGTGGTCAGATTCTTATCGTTCAAAAAATCTGATAATGGATAATCAATAGCTATCTGACCGTGATGCATCACCAGAACCCGCTCAGTGAGCTGGCGAACAAAGAAAATATCATGACTGACCAGCACCAAGGTCGCATCGATCTCACGGATTATTTCGAGGAGTAATTCTTCCCCCTGGGGATCAAGTCCCGCCGTCGGTTCATCAAGAATCAACAGTTGCGGCTCAAGGCTCAACACGCTGGCTAACGCCAGCCGTTTGCGTTCCCCCCCTGAGAGATGCAACGGAATGCGCTGGTCAAAACCGTCTAATTTAACCTTTCTTAGTGCCTTTTCGACTAAAACCTTGACTTGATCTTCACTATAACCATACTGACGTGGCGCAAAGGCAACCTCATCGTAACAGGTGGGGCAGACCAGTTGATCTGCGCTGTCTTGAAAAACCATCCCGGTCTGCTGCCAGATCATACGCCCCTTGCCGGCATGAATCGGCCTATCGGCAAAACGGTAGTTTCCAACAAAAGCATTCAGTCCAAGCAGGCACATCAACAGAGTACTCTTGCCGGCACCATTTTCACCAACCAGCGCAACCCGCTCGCCCCGCCTGATCTGCAGATCGATCCCTTTCAATGCTGCGGTGCCATCCGGATAGCGATAACTCACCTCACGCATATCGACCAGAACCTCGTCACATTGATTTTTGCACCTGCCTTCAGGAACCGGATGAATTTCTGGATTATTTGCAACTGAGGGTAACGCTGGATTTTCAGCAAAGCGAAAAGAGAAATCTAAACCATGCTCACGGAGCGACGGACGATGCTCGACCAGTTCTTTAAGCAGATAATCATGGTGAACATGACCCCGATCGAGGACTAAGGCCCGTTCACACAACTCATAGAGAAAGATCAGATCGTGGCTGATCAGCAACAGGGTGCCGGGGAAATTCTGAAGCAGACCGAGAAACACCTGTTCCTGGGCAGGATCAAGGTTCGCAGTCGGCTCATCAAGAATCAGCAAATCGGGTTGCATCGCCAACAGGCCGGCCAACGCAGCCCGTTTCTTCTGCCCGTAGCTCAGCGCATGTGGTGGTTTATAGAGCAGCTCATCCAGACCAACTTCAGCGATGACCTGGCGCACAATCCGGTCGACCTCTGTCTCACTTCGCCCTTGATTTCGCGGGCCGAAGGCAACATCGTCATAAATACTATGGCCAAACAACTGATCGTCAGGGTCCTGAAACAGCAGGCCGATCTTCAGGCGCGACTGGGCCAGGTGATCCCCCTCAAGCGACTGACCCAGGTATTTGATCTCCCCCTGTCCTGGGGAGAGAAGGCCACAGAGTTGCTTGACCAGCGTCGTCTTGCCGGAACCATTATGTCCAACCAGCGCGATCCGCTCGCCCGCATTTATCCGCAGATTGATACTCGTCAGAGCCTGTGTCCCATCGGGATAGGCAAAGGATAAATCTGTGACCTCCATCAACATCTGCTGAGATAACAGTTCGCTTTGAATCTTTGCCTGTTGATGCATGATGTTCTAGCCTCCCACCAGCATCAGGTCATAACCCAGTAACAGTATACCGAGGGCAAGGCAGAGGGCAGTTTTGTAATAATCTGTGTTGGTCGCCCGAAAGCTTACCGGCTGTGGCCAATGCCCCTGATAGCCGCGCGCCATCATCGCGGAATGGACGCGTTCAGTACGCTCAAAACTGCGGACGAAAAGCATTCCGACAAAGTTACCAACAGTCCGCAATGTCGCGATATTGGACGTCTTCAGCAAGCCTCGCACCTCCATGCCGATCTGCATGCGCCGCGCTTCGTGGACAAACACATAGAGATAGCGATGAGTAATCAGCAACAGTTCGGTGATCCGCTGCGGCACCCCCATGCGTGACAGACCGGCCAGCGTCACCGGGAATGGCGCGGTCGCCAACAAGGGCTCCATCAGCATAGCTACAGTCGTAGCACGCAGAATAATCAGCACCGCCAGATCAAGGCCGCGCAGGTTAAAACTGAGCCACTCAAGCTGACCGAAGATCAAGAGCAGATCATCGGGATGACGAACCGCAGTTAAAGGGAGCATCAGCAGAAACATCGACAGAAAACCACTCATCCCAAGGAGACGTTTGAAGCCCCGCCGCCAGGGGATACAAGCAGCACGATAGCCACAAAAGGCCAGCAAAAGTGCGGCTAGAGCCGTTTGCCCATGTTGAAGGGAAACCACTACAAAGGCGAGAACCAGAAAACTTGCCAGTTTAAAGCGCACATCCCAGCGATGAACGGTTGACATAGCCCCGGTCTCAAATTCAAGTTGAGGAACCGACCAATCGCGCTCTTTCCCCCCTTCCCCCTTCCGTATCACCCCGAGCAGCATCCGGAAACCGGAATAAACCGCCAGCGGCATAAGCAGCAGCAGTAACAGCCAGTATCCAGACAGATGCAGGGGTTGAGTCACGGCTTTTCCTTCATCATAAAGGGGATATCGAGTATTTCCGGCTTAACCTTGAGCAGAAAAGAAACAATCATCGCACTGACCCCTGCTTCGATCAGAACCACCGGAATGTGGGCACCAAGCGCCAACTTGGCAACACCGTAGAAATCTTCGCCACCGGTAGCGAGTAGCATCGCCAGCAGAAGAGCCGAGAAGATCGTCGCACCACCACCACACAAGGCACCGACCCAGATTCGTTGTTTACGGCCTGTCCCCTTGAAACGATAAAAGACGAGGCCAGCAAGCAACGCCGGCAACCCCATCATCAGGAGGTTCGCGCCCAGCGCAGTCAGCCCGCCAAACTGAAACAGCAGGCATTGCAATAGCAAGCCCAGAGCAATCGCCAGAAAGGCTGAAGGTCCGAGTAATGCCCCGACCAGACCGGGAATCAACAGATGGACACTGGTCGGCCCGAAAGGGAGGTGGACCAGTGAGGCGACAAAGAAAGCCGCCGTCAACACCGCCACTTTCGGCAGGTCTTCACTCCGCGTGCGCTTGACGCTCCAGGTACAGATCACGGCGCTTGCGGCATAGCAACCAAGTGCGATTGTCGTGGGGAGAACCCCATCAGAAATGTGCATGCAATCAATCTTCAGAAAAAAGAGGATAATGAAAAGTGCCGGACATCAGTCTTTGGAACTCGAGTTTTTTTGTTGTTTTCGAGCGCTGATCATCATGCCGATCCCACAGAGACCAAAGATGACCCCGACCCCACCAAACACCTGCTGCCAACCAGGCTCTTGCGCAACATTTCTGGTTTCTGCCAGTTGACGGCGGGCTAGACGTAATTGATGGTGCAGTTTCTTATTCTGCGTTTCCAACTCACTGATTCGGGCCGCCGGATCAAGCGCTGATTCCAACGCCAAAACCGGTGTTGCCAGACAGAAAAAGGTCAATGTCAGCAGGACAAAACGGCAAAAAATTGTCATTGACCCGCCTCAATCTCAGTCTTGTTCAGCAAGAAACTATTCCGGTGGCCCATACTGGCAATAATATGAATTGTCAGATCTGACACTTTCGGGATCTTGCAATCATAGAGTCCCTGATCATCAGTCGTTCCTGAAGCCAGAAGTTCCTCAGTCGTGTCCCGAAGTTCAACCTGTCCCCCAGTCACCGGGCGGCCATCGGGGAAATAGCTTTCAGTATAGATTCTACCACCTTCAACGTAGGCGAACAGATTGACCTTGTGGGCGAGTACACTGTTGGCCAACAGCAGACAAAGTAAAAATGCCAGGCTGATAATCATATATGGTCGCATCTTTTTTTCACCCCATCGCATCACTGCAGGTCGGTCGCATAAACCCAGAACACGGCACCAATCTCGACTGCTTTATCGACCCCGTCATATTGCAATTTCCAATCCGCTTCACTCAGAGCCGCAAAACCCCACCATCCACTCTTCGGCATCGCGTAGTGAAACACCCCCTGAGAATCGGCTTTAACCACCTGGGTCACAAAGGAATCACTCGGTGCGTGCAGTCGACCCTGCTCAGCCTTTTCATTCAGATATTCAACTTCGATCTCAGCATAGGGGAGTGGTTTTCCCTGCAACAAAACCTGTCCAGAAAAAAGGTTGCCTCTCCACAAGCCATAAGGCCGGGTCAGAGGAATTATCTCGGTCTCAAGTCCCACCGCTTGGTCCCAGCTCGATTCCAATCCGAAGGCGTTTAAACAGACCTTGGTGTAATGGACAATGAACTTATCTTCAGCGGGCTCCCAATAGGGGGCCGGTTCAAGGTAGAAC
The DNA here is from genome assembly GCA_024279255.1 of Deltaproteobacteria bacterium. Classification (GTDB taxonomy): domain Bacteria; phylum Desulfobacterota; class Desulfuromonadia; order Desulfuromonadales; family Geopsychrobacteraceae; genus Geopsychrobacter. The sequence goes on from JAJRRT010000014.1 coordinate 9,237, forward strand.
GTGTAATCACCCGGTCGGCGGATCTGATAATCACTTTTCCAAAAGGAAAAATCCTGCTCCTGATCGCCTGAACGGCCCGCTTGGCTTTTGAGTGTCGTCATCAGATCGACTCTTGTCCCGCTACTCAAAACCCCGAACTGGTGTGGTTTTATCATCTCCATATAATGACCTTCATGGGGATGAATAAACTTGAGCTGCAGCTCGATACTGCGGCTCTCTCCTTGGTTGACGATATCGTCCGAAGGGAGAACAACCCCAAAATGGGCAAGTCCGCAAGAAGCAAAAACCAGCACCAAAGACCAGGACAATAACAGTTGAGCCAAATTTGTCAGCATGTGAAACCTCCGGGCGTAACACTAATTCAATATTCGTGACACCCGGATATTAAGGATCGATGAATGGGCTGTCAAGGATAAATGCTACGATTTCGAAATTCGTGTTACCTTGTCGCGAGTTGATGTTCAAGTCGTCGTGCAAGCAGCGAACAGCCAAAGGTCAACAGAAAATAGAGCAGCGCGATGCAGAGCCAGATTTCGAAGGTCAGGTAGGTCGCCGACACCAACTCCATCCCCTGGAAAGTCAACTCCTGAATTGAGATGACAGAAACAATCGCCGAATCCTTGATTGTGGAAATAAATTGACCCGCCAAAGGTGGAACCATGGGCCGCAGAGCCTGCGGAAAGATAATCTGGCGCAGAATCTGCCAGCGTTTAAGCCCCAGAGCGGCACCTGCCTCCCATTGCCCCCTGGCGACCGCCTGCAAACCGGCACGGACAATTTCAGCGATATAGGCCCCCTCGAGCAGAGCCATCGTCATAATCGCGGCGAGAAAGGCTTCAAGTTGATCGACCGGGGCAAGAACCAGACGCATAAGGCTCCGACCCGAATCCGATAGCTGTCGCGCCAGATCAGGCAAGCCCAGCTGAGGCAGAATTTGATCACTGATGAAGTAGTAACCGATAAAAATCAGTACCAATGGCGGCAGATTTCGGAATAAAGCGACAAAACTACCGCCAACCAACCGATTAAACAGATACTTGCTGATCCGCAGCAAGCCGATAACAATACCGAGCGGTAACGCCAGCAACAGACTCCAGATGCTCAATTTTATAGTGGTCAAAAGTCCCTGAACCAGCAGATTCGGGACATAGCGCCCGGTTGCGTCATCCAGATAGAAAAAATACTGTGGAATAGCCGCCCAGTTCCATCGATAAGCCAGCTTTTCGTCAATCCGAAACACCAGTAAAGCGACAATCAGCACCAGCAACAGGAGCAACACCAGATCGATGTTGCTCCATTTTGTTTTTCCACCCGGCAGCAAAGACATTTACTGCATTTGCCCCTGCCACTTCTGAGAGGTGAACCAATAATCATAACGCTCTTGTAACCAGCCATCGGCTTGTCGTACCCGAATCCAGTTATTCAGAAAATTCAGAAAGTCGACATCCCCCTTACCGATCGCTATACCGATCGGCTCCTTGGTGAAAGTTCCACCGGCGAGCGGCAAGTAGAGACGTTCAGGGTATTTCAGACTCTGAAACTCAGGAAAGGGTTGTGAGGAGATCATCGCCATCGCCCGCCCGTTCAGCACCTCCTGCAAGGCCTGCCCTTCATCATCAAACAAACGAAGATCGGCCTTTGGTAGATATTGCTTGGCGGCTTTCGCAGCTGTTGTCCCGATTCGGGCAACAATCGTTATCTCGCTGCGGTTAAAATTGGCGATCGCCGTTTTCCCCGAAAGTTTGCTGCTGGCTACGATCGACATCCCTGAGAATTCATAGGGATCGGTAAAATTAACCTTCAGATTTCGTTCAGGGGTGATCCCCATCCCACCGATAATCACATCAAACTTACCGGTCAAGAGCGCGGGGATAATCCCGGACCACCTGGTCGGGATGAAATCGATCTCGACTCCCATATCTGACGCCAGTTTACTGGCGACATCGATCTCGAAGCCGATAAACTCACCCTTTTTATTCTTCATCGCCCAGGGAACAAAGGTTGAGAAACCAACCCGCAGGCGGTTTTTGCTCAGCACCTGTTCAAGGCTGCTCTCTTTCGCAAGATCCTGTTTCACACTGGCGGAAAACGCTATTGTTGTTGTGAAAAAGAAAAAAACTGACAACAAAACAACTGTTTTTAAAACTGACATCCATTCTCTCCTTGGTAAAGGATTATGTCCTCGGGCTCGGGCTGTCCAGGCGCCATTCAAGCAAACGTACCACGGCAGAAAGCGAGAGGGTTAAACAGAGATAAATCAAGGCAATTGTAAACCAGACTTCAAAAGTTAGAAAGCTTTCAGAGACTAGCTGCTGGCCGCGCATGCTGAGATCATAAATAGCAATGGTTGAAACAAGCGCCGAATCCTTGATCAGCGAAATTCCCTGGCTGGTCAGTGGTGGTGCCATATTTCGCAAGGCCTGAGGCAGAACGATATGCCAGTAACGCTGAGGCGGCGCCATCCCCAACGAAGCTGCAGCCTCCCATTGACCAAGCGGAATAGCCAAGATACCAGCTCGAAAAATCTCTGAGGCATAAGCGCCCTCGAACAAGCTAAGAGCCAGAACAGCGGCGGCAAAGCGTTCAATGCCGAGGATCGGCGACAACACAAAATAGATCAGAAAAATCTGCACCAAAAGTGGCGTATTACGCACCAGCTCCAGATAAAAAATGGCTAACGCACGCGCCACCGGACTGCGAGTCAGGCGCATCAGGGCGACAAGCAGACCGATAACCATCGACAGAAGCAGACTGGCCATGACAACCTTCAAGGTTATCAACAGACCTCTCAGCAGTGGTCCAATCTGCCAGACGCCCTGCTCAAAAGTTCCAAGATAGCGGGGAATCCGATACCACTGCCAGTTATAACCCAGGTTTTCAGCACCCAAATAAAAACCACGGCACACCACTGCAACCATCAGCAGGAAGACCCCTGTTTCCAATATTTTACATAACGACTGTTTGTCGAAATATTTCAGTCTGATTTCTCCGCGACCGTTTAAAAATTCTAAAAAGCTAGCAAGCTGCAACGGCAAGAGACCCGTCTCTTCACGAGTAAAGCAAAAAGGCGGTGATATTTCAATGATTTATCGGAAATTCACGTTTGCGGTTACACGTGAACCTGCTTAAAAAGCAGTTGGCTCAGACAACAGATTTCGTTAAAGTACCTTTTCGCAATAAATCAGCTCCTCTGGAAGGAAGATACGAATGAAAAAATACCAGCTCTGCGCCATCGGTAACGCCCTGGTCGATATGGAATTCAAGGTCGAGGAGAGCTTCCTCAATGCCTGCGAGATCGACAAAGGGGTCATGACCCTGGTAGAGGAACAACGCCAGGATGAATTGGTTGCCGCGTTAGAAGGACATCCCGGCAAATGGGCCTGTGGCGGTTCAGCTGCCAATACGGTGATTGCCGCCGCCCAGTTCGGTGCAGATTGTTTCTATTCCTGCAAACTGGCCGCCGATGAAACAGGTGATTTCTACCTGCGCGACATGCACGAATCCGGGGTTGCCAGCAATGCCGACAACGGACGTGGCCCTGGCAAAACCGGCAAATGTCTGGTTATGGTCACCCCCGACGCCGAACGAACGATGAACACCTACCTCGGCATTTCGGAGGGTTTTTCTGTAGCCGAGCTTGATGCCGAAGTGATCGCCGCTTCAGAATACCTCTACATCGAAGGCTACCTGGTCACCTCGCCGACCGGACGCGCAGCGGCGATTGAAGCCAAGCGCCTGGCCGAAGCGGCCGGCGTAAAAACCGCCCTGACCTTCTCCGATCCGGCGATGGTGCAATTTTTCAAGGATGGCCTGACCGAAATGATCGGCACAGGTGTCGACTTGCTCTTCTGCAACGAAGCAGAAGCCTTGGCCTGGACCGGTTGCGCAACCCTTGAAGAAGCTGTTATCGCCCTGCGCCCAATCGCCAAAAACTTCGCTATCACCCTCGGATCCAAAGGAGCGCTCCTATTTGACGGCGATACGCTCCACAAGGTCGCCCCCCATACGATCACCGCGGTCGACAGCAACGGGGCCGGAGATATGTTCGCTGGCGCATTCCTCTTTTCTCTCAGCCGTGGCGACAACTTCCCCGACGCCGGCAGACTCGCCAGTCTGGCCTCAGCCAAAATCGTGCAGAGCTTTGGGCCACGTCTGCTGAAAGAACAACATGCGGAGATTCTGGCCGAGGTTTTTGCTGCGCAACCAGCCGCAGTTAGTGCAGTTTGACCAGCTCTAAATAAAACTTTTAGCAAATTAAAAACGGCCCGGTCAAATTGACCGGGCCGAATTATTTCCAGTTTTTAGCTATGCAAGCAACGATATCGCCACTTGTAATAGTTTGCAACTTTGCAAGCCTTCCACTATTACCTTACCTATCGACCTCGCTCAGATATCCGCAGAATTGCGACGCATTCTACGAATTTAATAGCTCTTGGCCAAAGTGAAAATAAAATGTTGCGCCTTGGCCCTCTTTGCTGTCGGCCCAGATCTCGCCGCCATGTCGGTGAATAATCCGTTGTACTGTTGAAAGTCCGATCCCTGTACCGACAAAATCAATTTTTGAGTGAAGACGACCAAAGGTCTTAAAAAGTTGATCGGCGTTGCCCATATCAAACCCGGCACCATTATCTCGAATATACCAGAGTTGTTTTGTGGCTTGTGTTTGCGCACCGAATTCTATCTTTGCTGCTGCGGTCTTGCCGGTATATTTCCAGGCATTGCCGAGCAGGTTTGTCAAAACAATCTCAACTAGATCTCGATCCCCAATGGCATCAGGGGCTGGATTGATAGTGATTTCTACCTTTCGTTGGGGAAGTGTTGCCGAGAGCTGATCGAGAATTTTGGCAGACATTGCACCTAGATCAACAGGTTCGAGTGACAGTTGTCTGTGGCTTGCCTGAGAAAGGGCTTCGAGAGACGAAACAATTCTGGCCATTGCCCCGCTAGCAGAAATAATCTTTCCCAGATTATTTCTGATCTCTTCAGGGCTGTTTTCCTCATGCTTCAGTAGAAGAAGTTGGCTGTAGCCGGAGATGGCTGTTAAGGGTGAGCGCAGATCGTGTGAAACCATGGCATTGAATGCTTCCAGATCTTCGTTTGCTGAAGCCAACTGAGTCGTACGGTCTTCGACCCGCTGTTCGAGCTCTGTGGTGAGTCGTTCGAGGGACGTTTGGGTTTGAAGCAGGCTGTCCATCATCGAATTAAATGTTTGAGCCAGCTTCCCCATGACGTCGTTTTTTTTCAGCAGGATCCGGTGAGCGAGATCGCCGGATCGAATCGCAGTCATTCCCGAGTTGAGGGTGCTCAAGGAAAAAAGCATATCCCTGACCATACGAATTGATAAAAGGCTGCTGACTGCTAAAAAAATCACCAGCAACATGATGCCCGTCATACGAAAAGCGGTGACTCTTGAGATGAGAGACTCGGCCCCTTCTTTGACCGCCTGAGATGTGCTGCTGTGAAAATCGGAGATCAATTGGTCGTCGTGACGCACAATTAATGCAAGTGCGGCATTGGTTTGACCCGATTTTTTCAAGGCGATTGCACTTGCGGCCTGTTGTAAAAAACGTTGATAAGTTCTTTCAATATTCGCAAGCTTTAAGGGTGCGGTCCTAGCCAGATCTGTTCCGAGAAGAGCTTTTTTTTCAGCAATCTGGAACCAGAAGGCCAGCGCTTCATCGCCCATCACCTGACTTCGGTAAAAACGCTGCAGACTTTTTTCATCATTGTGCAGCAGGTAATCAACAAGCATTGAGAATTGAGTGTTCACGCTGGCATTGATCTGGTTCCCACCAATCAGGAAGTTCATACTGGTATGGATCTTTTCAAGGAGAATGGCATTATTCTCAGCCCCCCAGGGGATCAAACCGACAGCCAACAAAAGGCCATGGTAGGCATCCTCAACCTCAATCAGCCCATCATTAAGGGCGGCATCTATGGCTGGATGAAGTTGCATCTCAAGTTTAGCGGAAAGATCTTCCTGAAATCTTTTTTGCGCTTTTCCCCAATTGCCCTTATCTGTCAGAGCAAAAACAGCCAACATTGATCTATACCAGTCTTGATAAACCGTATAGGTTTTATCAACAAGGGCCAGATCGTCCCCTTCGCCTTCAACGCCCAGGGCTTGTTGTTGAACCGCAGACTGTCGCCAGAGTTGAAAATATTTTTCCAGATCAACACTGAGTGAAATAAACTCACTTCTATCGAGTTCGTCGTGCAAAATCAGATAATCGATAATTTCCTTGGTCTGACGAGTTATGGCAGAATTAACGGCAGATATTCCCTGCAGATAACTAACTGCCGGGACAAAAAGTTGGACCTGTTTCTTTATCGATTGCGCACCGGTGATGAGCTGCCAGACCACGCCGCAAAGCAGCAGGTTTGCCAGAACCACCAGAAAAATAAGTTTGGCGCGAAAACTCATAAGCTACGAAATCCCTCTAACTGAGCAAATTGGTCGGGAAAGCCTCTTCATTTCCGAATAACTGGTCAGACATGGTTTCTGGCATCAATGAATGCTCTGCCGGAGAAAGAGAGGTTGCCTGTCGCCATTGTATCGTAAATCTGTGTAGATTCCTTGCTCTGCGTTTATTTTTTTAGCACCCCGGTGGCGAGCTTGTGGAGTACTCCAATGGATAAATCAGGGACACTTCCCTCATTTCGCTCATTATTTCTTTCTCGCTCTTATCTCGCGAATGTAATTTACAGGTTCAGTTGGCGGCCTCAACTGATACATGACCCCTTACTCTGCTTGTCGAGATACTGCTGATGATATTCCTCGGCACGCCAGAAGGTAGACGCCGGAGTTATCTCTGTGACAATAGAATCGGCATGATGGCCTGAGGCGGCTTCTTCTTCCCTACTCAGTTCAGCGGCAACCTTTTGTTCTCCATCGACGTAATAGATGGCGCTACGGTACTGAGTGCCAACATCATGACCTTGATAGTTAAGGCTGGTCGGGTTATGCATCTACCAGAAACGTTTGAGCAGCTCTTCGTAGCGGATCAGCTCTGGGTCAAATTCAACCTCGACCGCTTCGGCGTGGCCGGTTTCACCACTACAGACCTGTTGGTAGGTCGGGTCTGACCAATCACCCCCCATATAGCCGACGGCGGTTTTCATGACACCGGACAACATTGAAAACTTCTTTTCGATTCCCCAGAAACAACCTGCTGCAAAATATGCTTTCATCCCTTTTCCTCTCGCATTTTACGACCGATGGTCTGTTGGGCAAACTGCAGCGCAGTGCGTCCGCAACGCTTGCTCTTCTCACGCGACCACTCTATAGCACTCAGCTTCACTTCATCATCCCAAAAGGGAGAAATCCCTTGCTGAATGCAGATACGCGCAATGATCTTTTCGACGACTTCGAGGTACTGATCCTGACTGAAACTATTGAACGCGACCCAGAGGCCGAAACGATCGGAGAGCGAGATCTTCTCTTCGACCCCTTCACCGTGATGGATCTCGTTCTTGACCATTTTGGCGCCGAGGTTATCGGTTTCATATTCTGGGAGTAGATGCCGCCGATTGGAGGTGACATAAATCCGTAAATTCTCCGGAGCAGCGTAAACCGAACCATCGAGAGCACTCTTAAGCATCTTATAACTCGATTCGCCCGTTTCAAAGGAGAGGTCGTCACACAGCAGAATGAAACGATAGGGTTTCTCGCGGATTGCGGTGAAAATATCGGGCAGACAGACCAGATCGTCTTTGTCGACCTGAATCACCCGCAAACCATCTGCGGCATAGCGGTTGAGTAGAGCGCGCACCAGAGTCGACTTGCCGGTGCCGCGCGTGCCCCATAAGAGGACGTTGTTGGAGGGGAAACCGTCTAGAAACTGGCGGGTGTTCTCTTCGAGAATCAATTTTTGCCTGTCGATTCCGAGTAGATCCTCGAGCAAAACAGGATCAAGAACATCGACCGGATGCAGGAAACCGGAGAAGGAATGACAGCGCCAACTGGCGGCATGACATGTCTGCCAGTCAAGCGGCGCAACGGCCTGTGGCAAGAGCTGTTCAACGGCAGTCAGCACCCGCTTTAATTGTGCCTTCAACTCATCGTCATTCAACACGGCTGCCTTCCTTCATAGCGAATAATCAGGCTACTTATCAAGCACAGGACTACATGAGTCTCAATATCAGCAAGTTGAGCAGGCCGATCATAAAGCCAAGCAGTCCGCCGAAAATATTGATGTATTTAAACTGCTCCTGCATGATCCCCATCAGTAATCCTTCGACCTGCATCAGATCAAGCCCGTTGACCTTGTCTTCTACCATCTGTTGAATATTGAGGGTTTCAACCAGGCGAGGAGCTTCCTTCTTAAGCATATCTTCGACCAGTTGGCAGATACCGATTTCAAGTTCCTGCCGCAGGTCGTTCGGCAGACGTGCCGAGAGCAGACCCAACGGCTTGCGATAAATCCACTCTTCACTCTGTTCGAGCAATACAGTTTCAAGGGCTTGCCGGGCCTGGGGTGAACGCAGCAGTTCGATCAGGCGGTCAGCCAGTTGTTCACGCACACGTTCAAGGGTGCCCTCCGGCAAACTGCCGCGTAGTAAACTGTCGAAAGACCGATCTTTCAAACGGTCGATAGCTGTTTCGGTCAGACCGAGGACAGCTTCGGTGGTTCGCCGTGACTGAACGGCAACAATCGCCTGGTCACGTACAAAGCGGCGCAGACCACTGACTTTTTCGTAAGAGAGATTTTCAAGATAGGCGGACAACGGCTTATCGAGCAGGCCATCCACCCGCTCACGCAGCATCGTCGCTAACTGCTGCTGGGTCTTCTCCTCCTTGAGCCAGGCCGCGATCTCATCACCGGCTTTATCAAGAAACTCCGGGATCTTGTCATAAATCTTGTTGAGATCCATAAAACCACTAAGCATACCGGCCAGGCCGCCCAAAGAATCGAGGAAGGAGTCGATGGCACCCTTCCCCTTGGTGATCAGGCGTTCGCGGAAATCCGGGTCGTACAACATGCCACCGAAACGTTCGACCAGCGGCGGCATCTCACGCTCCAGTTGGTTTAGCAGCAGCTCAATCAGTTCAGGTGGCAGAAGTTCGCGCAGCGGGCGTTCACTGGCAAAGAGGGTTTCGGTTTTATGATCGACGTAGTGGCCGACAGTTTCAGCTAAGCGCGACGACTGAAAAAAATCGCTGAGTTTGTCGTCAAGGTGCTGATGCAGGATCTGATAACGCTCGGGGGTCAAAAAACGATTGATATCTCCAGCCAACAATTGATCACCCTGGCGCTGTAGATATTTCCGTAAACGAGATTCGAAACCATCGGTCTGCAGGTAATCGAAGATCAGCTTGGCAAACTTACCACGCAGCAGATCGACCAGTTCTCTAAAGCGGAGACGAAAACGCTCAGGAACCAGGGTTTCAAGAGGCCCCAGCTCCCGGTCGAGGAAGTGACCGAGCTTACCGGTTACCGCTAAGCGTAGCTCCTGCTGGATGCTATCTTTAGCAAAAGCTCGTCCGACATCATCGGCAGTCAAGAGATGATCGCCGACCATATCGCCCATCCTGCGCGCCAGCTCATCCCTTTTGGCGGGAATTATCCCAGGCGTCAGCGGCACCCGAAAGCCAAGCAGCCGCCAAGCCTTTAAGGGCCGAAACAACATGCGGATCGCGATGTAGTTGGTGACATAGCCGATCACCGCCCCGAGCAGGGGCGGCAACAAATAAGGGAGCAATTGTTCGATGGTCATTCCAGTCACAACAAGCCTTTACTGATCCATCTCGATAATTGAATGATCACCAATATTCATCCGACGCGATGATCCAACCAGGCTAACCGTGTCACCCAACAAGGTTTGATCAAGAATCATATTACTGACCCGGTTATCAGCGTTGATTATTGAATCTGAAATAATACTCTTTTCGATTCGGCTCCCGGCCGCTATTGAAACGTTCGGCCCGAGGATAGAATCTTTGACTACAGACCCTTTTTCAATGTGCACCGGCTCGATCAGCACCGTGTTCTCTATTTCACCGTGAATATGATGACGGCCTTTCAGCAGGTAACGATTGGTTTCGAGCAGGGTTTCCGGTTTTCCACAATCGAGCCAGGCATCGATCTCGGGGGCTCGCAGGCAAAGGCCATCGTTGATCATGCGCATGAACACCGCAGGCAGGTAGTATTCTCCCTTGACCGTTTCGCCAGCGGCAATCGTCTGTTCAATGGAGTCGATAAAGCCGCGACCGTTCTTCAGATAGTAGAGACCAACCTGAGCAAGGCGTGAAATCGGTTTATCAGGTTTTTCGACCATATCAACAATCTGGCCGTCACGCACGACATTGACCCCGAAACGCTGATAATCCTCAACCTCTTTGGAATATATCAAGCCGTCTGCACCGGCACACAGCTCGGGGATACCAGTTAAATCGGTTACAAAAATCGTATCATTGAACACGACCAGCAGATCCTCGTCCTCGCCAATTGCAGGCGAGGCCAGGGCGACGGCATGGGCCGGTCCGAGTCGCTCCTGCTGAACAAAATAACGACATTTCAACGCTGGGAACTTACGCGCCATGAATGCTTCGATCTGTTGACCGTTTTCGTCTGTGATAAAAAGATATTCGCTGACGTTCAAAGGTTCCAACCGATCGATGATATGTTCCAGAACCGTTTTACCCGCAACGTGGACCAGCGATTTCGCTTTGGTATGGGTATGGGGGCGCAAGCGAGTTCCCTTGCCTGCAACCGGGAGAATGACTTTCATTTATCCCTCCTGAGACGATATAGATCGTCTATTGAATTGGTTTAATTTCAAGCGGGGCACCAGACTCTGCGCGTGACGTTATTGATATTTTTTGCAGGTCCAGCCCTGAATTCTTCAGGTAGATTTTCAAAATTTTAGCCCGTGTGGCCGCCAGCTCTGAATCATATAATTCCCCTTCGCCGCTCGCGGCACGAACCATAAGGCTCCAGCTCAATCCCGACTGTTTCATCAGAGTTGACAGAGCATCAAGAGGTTCGATTCCACCAGGCATCGGCAACGCCGAACCTGCCGCGAACAGGGTTCCAACCGGAAAGCTGACCAGCAAAGAACCCTCTGCAATCTGAGCCCCCGGTATTTTTGTAAGTTCAGCACGCAATATTTGTGGACTCATGCCGACCTCTTCAATAGGCGGAGTCTTGGTGGCCGCCCCTGGAGCACAGGCCGCCACGAGCAAGCAGATCAACAGCAAACAGAAGTTACGCATAGCTCTATCCTTCAACATGATGACGACCAAAACCCTTGCGACAGGCAGAAAAGGCCGGATGCTGTAACAGATAATCGACCAAAAAATCGGCCGCAAGACCGTTAATGATTCCGCTGATCAAGGCGAAGAGCAGAAACGCCGGCAAGAGCAGCCAGATCGATTGGTGTTGTACAACAACCAGGCTGGCAATTAACAATTGGCCACAGATATGCCCGCTGGCACCTAATATCGATAGCCCAACCAGGCCAATCCCCCTGTTAAGAAGAAGTGCCCCCGCACTCATCAGAAGGCAGGCTCCTGCTCCACCGAAAAAAGATAGAAGAAAACCGGGACCAAACAAGTTGCCGATCAACAAGCTGCCGATAAAAATGCGGCTTAAACTCAGTACCCACATCGCCCTCAGTCCGTAAAATGACAGCGCGGTCAAGGCCAGAATATTTGCCAGCCCGATACGAAACCAGGGGAGCGGATTCGGCAACAGTGCCTCAAAGGTGTGCAGGCCGACAGCCAAGGCAATAAACAACGCCATAAAGACACGCTGCCGTGTTTGTTCCAAGGTCTCTTGCTTATCGGCTGAGGAGATCATAACTGCGCTCTTCCCCTTCAATCCGCACGACCACCCGGTTCGGTACACAAGCCAACAGATCACCGCTGCGGTGGATTTCACCCATGCCGATACAAATTTTACGTGGACAAGGGGACGAGGTTATCCGCACTTGTCCGGCGACAATCTCAACCTGAGTCTCTCCCAGAGGGCCATGCAACACAATCGATCGCTGCTGTGAGAGCGGTGCCGTAAAAATGATTTTATCCCCTTCGTAGATCACAACATTCTGACCCGCAGGGCGTCCGATGGTTAACCACAGGCTGGCGACTGCTGCCAGAATGGTAAATGCAATAAGCCAGCGATCGGTTCTGGTTATCCGCACCCATAATGAGCTTAACGCCATTGAATCTGGTCCTTAAGCCCACTGGTCGTTGCGATCTGTCCATCGGCACCAATGATCAGACCTTCAACATCCAGAGATTTTTCCAAAAGCGCCAGTCCCTTTGCAGGTCCGAGCACAAAGACTGCGGTCGCAAGAGCATCGGCTTCGGCGACAGTTCCTGCGACAACGCTGACACTCTGACATCCCCGCGCAGGCATTCCGGTCTGTGGATCGAAAATATGATGATAACGAACGCCATTATCCATAAAGAAGCGTTCATAGTCACCTGAAGTCACGATTGCGCGATCGCTCAATTCAACTGTCGCCAGAAGTTTCCCCTCGTTGCGCGGATGTTGAATGCCAATCTTCCAGGGACGCTCTCCATGCCCACCCAACAAGCCGATATCGCCACCAGCATTGATACTCGCCGATTCGAGGCCGGCGTTACGTAAAATATCGAGGGCTCGATCAACCGCATAGCCCTTGGCAATCCCGCCGAGATCAAGCTGCGTACGCGGATCGGTGCGCTCGACCTGCATACCAGAGATTGATATGGCGTCCTCTGCAGAAGCAGGAAGAACCTGTTTAATTTCTGATAGCGCAGGAACCCTGGGCGTGACAGCTTCAAAATTCCAGAGTTTTATCAGGTCGCCCAATCCCATGTGAAAGGCACCACCTGACTCCCGCGAAATTTCTTGCCCCAGTCGCAGGACAAAAAGGACCTGTGGTTCAACTTCAACCGCTGTTGACGACCGATTGATTAATGAGATCTGACTCGTTTCAACTCTGGTTGAAAACCGTGCTTCCACAGTACGCATGCTGTTAAATGCGTCGGATATCGCAGCTTCTATGCTCTTTTCATCTGATCCAACCCCTTTAATTTCAACCAGAGTCCCCATAATTAATGCTGTACGTGCGACCTCTGCAGAGGGTTTGGACCGCAAAGACCAGGAGAACACAAGGATCAACAATAGCGCCGCAATCAGCGCCAGCGGTCGCTTCAGCACGCGGACTCCGATTCAATTTCGCCGATCAGCTCGTATGCTGACGCATCGGTGATACGCAGATCGACAATCTGTCCAACCTCGGCCTGGCCGGCAGTAATCAAACAACAGCCGTCGACATCCGGAGCCTGACCAACACTGCGTCCTTTCAGCAACAGATCGGTCTCTTCACTAAAGCCCTCAACCAGAACCTTTTCAATCTGTCCGATCCTATTGCGATTAAGTTCCAGAGAGACACCCGCCTGTGCCTTCATCAGGCGGTTCAAACGGCTCTTCTTGGTCCGCGCTGGGATTTGACCTGCGAGCCGTGCGGCACTTGTGCCCTCTTCACGTGAATAGCTGAAGACACCAACCCGTTCAAAGTGGCCCTCCTCAACAAAATGAAGGAGCTGCTCAAACTGAGCGGCAGTTTCACCAGGAAAACCAACGATAAACGAAGTGCGTAGAGTTAAATCCGGGATTTTCTGACGCAAGCGTGCTAAGAGGTTATGCACGCCTGCCGAATCGAGGCGACGATTCATCTGTTTCAGAATCTGATCATCAATGTGTTGCAGCGGAATATCCAGATAGTTGCAAATTTTATCTTCACTGGCGATCAAATCGATCAACTCAGCTCTTATTCCGTCCGGATAGGCATATAGAAGGCGAATCCAGTCAAGCTTTTCGATTTTCACCAGTTCACGCAGCAGGGGCTCAATTGCGGCACCATCTTCGCGGTCAGCGCCATAGGCGGTAATATCCTGAGCAATCAGATTGATCTCACGCACCCCTTTTTCAGCTAGTGCTGTCGCTTCCGCAACCACTGAATCAACACTTCTTGAGCGTAAAACGCCGCGCAACTGCGGGATAATACAATATGAACAGTGATTGGAACAGCCGTCGGCGATCTTTATATAGCTGGTATAAAAGGGGGATGAGTTGAGCCGCGGAGTACTGTGGTCATACAGATAATCAGGGGTGCCGATCTCGGTTGTCGTCTCGACAAGTCCGAGTTGGCGCTCGATCAGCTCGACGATCCGCGGTGCGTCACTGGTTCCCATGAAGAGATCAACTTCCGGCAGTTGCTCGGCCAATTCTTCCTGGTAGCGTTGCGGCAAACAACCACTGACGATCAACATGCGAC
>JAJRRT010000015.1 GCA_024279255.1 Deltaproteobacteria bacterium
AAAGTCAGGCCGGGTAATGCCAAACTCGATATTCGGCGCGGGAAACTCACCGACGGCCACCCCGATCGCGATCGCGATCAACATCGCTGGAACCATTCCGTACTTGGAAAGGGTCGCCGCAATTTTATACTTCTTTTTTAACCTTAAGAACGACATGGAGAACAGCATATAGAAACAGATCAGCGCGGCAATCCCGATGGAGATCGGATCGTTACTCAGGCGACCACCAACCTTGATCTCGCCCATAAAGGCGGCCATCCCGGCCCCTATCAGTATTCCGGCCTTGATTGAGACCGGTATATTAGTGACGATTTTACTGCTCAGCTTGGTGACGCCCAGGATCAGGAAGATCGCGGCGACCATGATCTGAATTGCGACCAGAGCCTTAATCGCATCAGGACCCGGACCGTACTGGCTGATGTTCATGATGATGATCGGAATCCCGGCGGTGATCCAGCCCGGGACAAAAGGGACGCCAAGAAAGGTTGGAATCAACCAGGCAAAGTTACAGACGAAGGTGTAGGCAAGCGCAGCTTCAAAGGGAATACCCAGGTGCTTTTCCAGCCACGGGATCATCGCGAGCCCAACCACAAAAAGCACTAAGGCCTGAACAGCTTCGACTGTTTCAAGTTTGTAGTGAACGAAAGGCAACCTGAGTTTGAATGGACCAAATTTCCAAAACGGTTGCTCTTCACCATCTTTTCTTTTGTACAAAGCAAACGACATGTTAACTCCAATCTAAGCGGGTTTATTTCTGCGGTCTCGATAATCCACTATTCGCTGTGCGGTATTTTATTCGTTTTCCGATCTACTTCAGCCAACTTCTGGTAAAAAATACCCTCATGGTCTGCAAATCGGGAACATAATATGCTGTTTTAAAAACATGTCAACAGTACAGCGTATACAAAACGCCAAATCGGCAGGCGAAACGATCTCAGGCTTTCAAACTCCAAAAGCCCACTGTATGTAAAAAAATACCTTCCTATGGGCATTAAAATGCCGTTATATCGTCCCCAAGAAGATCGATATCCGGTGCTTGCAAAAATCTGAATTCCACTTCTGATATAGACAGGTCAATCGTTATCACAGGTTGATGTTCAAAGTGGCAGGCTGGCGGCGGGTCGTTGAGAACGGACTTGGTCGGCAGGAAGTGTGCGAAAAGGGTTATGCGGCTTGAGTTAATGCGCTAAAAAAAACAAGGGTCACAGAAATGAATTCTGCGACCCTTGTTTTTTTAGTTCTCGGATATCCTGAATTTCAGTTAAACACAGACCAGTTCATCCGACAGTGGACTGAGCTTTTCCCCTCCGGACTCGGTCACGGCAAAGGTGTTCTCAATGCCAACGGAACCCAGGCCGGGAAAGACAAATTTCGGCTCGACAGCGATGGTCTGTCCTGCCTCCAACGGCAGATCAAAGCCCTGTGCCAACACCGGCAACTCATCCAACTCCAAACCGACTCCATGGCCGACAAACTTGGCATTTTCACCGGGGACACCCATGAAGTAATCCTTCAATCCGGCTTCCCCGGCCATCTGCTCGGCCTTGGCAAAGAGTGCGGAGGCGATCACGCCCGGCTTAAGTCCCGCAACAATAGCCGCCTGAATTTGACAAGAAACGTCAAAGGCGGCCTGCAGCTGATCATCCAGCTTGCCGCAGACAAACATCCGGGTCATGTCGAAACAGTAGCCGTCGATGACGCCGACATAGTCGAGCAAAATCGGCTGGTTTTTCTCGATCACGGTTCTGGAAGCACCGTGCGGTGAAGCATCCGACATCCCCCGTCCGGTCACCGCCCCATCAAAAAATCCACCGCCACCACCGCTGTCCCCTGCGACCACTAATCCCATAAAGAGTTCCTGATTAAATGCCCGCATCCGGATATAGCCTTCGCCGCCTGCTTTACGCATTCGCGCTTCAAATTCCGCTGCCAGATCGACCTCACGCATACCCGGCTGAAGAAAGTCGGGGACAATGGCGAACACCTCGCTCAGCTTCGCGCCAGCATGCCGCATTCTCTCCAACTCCCAAGCAGATTTAATCGACCGCAAGGTGCGGTTGTCTGATGAAATATCGACAAAATCACGCCCGGGGAGCAACTTGTTGTAATAGTTGAATTGCTGCAACGGAGTAACATCGAAGGTCATGCCGATCTTATTCTCTCCTTCAAATAGCGATGCGAATTCCTTGCTGCGCGGGAAAGGTCGGATATCGGCGATACAGGCTTCCTGCCGGGCCCGGGAATAACTTTTACGGACCAGCAACATCGCCTCACCCCGCGCAGGAACCCAGAGGGTCGAGTTCTGGCGGGTAGCGGTAAAATAGTAGATATCGATGGGATAGATAAACAGCGCGCCGTCCAACCCTTTTCGTAGTAACTGTTCCTGCAGTCGGGAAATTCGGGCCGGACATTCTTTACTCAAAGGCATCTCATGACTCCATTGGAAATAAAATACTGCTATTTTTTGAGCGTGCGAGCGACAAACGCCTGAACCGCAGCATGAGTCTCTGCCGACTCCCAGAGTGCAACAATTTCTGCCTCATCCCGTTTGGTGCGCAAATCGATCGCTTCACGCACTGGCCATCGAGCCTGCCGCTTGGACAACGCATATAGTTCAGGTCGAATCTCGGCTAAAGATTCAGCCACAGTGATCGCCTCGGCCAGCAGTTGTTCCGGCTCGGCAACGCCATCGATCAAACCTTTGTTCAGCGCGTCCAGTGCGACATAGGTCGCGCCTCCGAGCACGACCTCTTCAAAGAAAGACGAACCGGTTCTGGCGCGCATGATTTCAAGTGGAACAGTCGGGAAAGGCACCCCGACGCGTAACTCCGGAACTCCGATCCGCGCCTTGCCCACAGCCATCAGGCGTCGGTCTGCGCAACAGGCCAGCAGGCAACCTCCGGCGATCGCGTGACCATTAACTGCGGCAACGACCGGCTTAGGACAGAAAAAGAGGGTTTCCAGCACCTCATCGAGCACGGGGAGGAACTGATGAATGTATTCCACCCCGCCATCTAACAGTTGCGACAGGTCGACCCCGGCACAAAAGATCTTCCCTTGCCCGGTCAGCACAATCGCGCGGGACGAAGATTCAGCCAACGCACGCACCGTTTTGGTCAACTCGACACAAAAATTCAAATCCATTGCATTGGCTGGCCCATACTGCATACGCAATATCTCGATGTCACCTTTACGCTCGACAGTAAACATATATCCCCCGCCATTTATATCTAGCTAAGGTTTTAAAGTCACGATGACACACGGATCGTTCCTTTCTTGTAAGGCGAATCAAAAGTGCCTGGATGCTAGGCGCCCGCAGGCTAAAGAGCGAGGCATAGCGCAAGCTATGTCGCAGTGATGCGGCCAAGGGCAACAACGCAGATGGGTGCTTTTCATTCGCTTTTCTTACATATTGCGGCGGTATTGTCCACCGACTTCATACAACGCCGCACTGATCTGTCCCAAGGATGCAACCTTAACTGCTTCCATCAGCTCAGCAAAAATATTATCACCAGTCTCCGCGGCCTGCTGTAGCCGCTTCAATGCCTCGGCCCCAGCTTCCGCATGCTCCGCCTGAAAAGCGCGCAGATTGGTGATCTGATGAAGCTTCTCTTCTTCGGTCGAACGCGCCAACTCCCCGGGGATCTCGTACCCTTCCCCCTCGGCTTTCGGGTTCAGGTAGGTGTTGACGCCGATGATCGGCAACTCACCAGTATGCTTCTGGTGTTCGTAGAGCATCGACTCTTCCTGGATCTTGGTTCGCTGGTACAAAGTCTCCATCGCACCGAGCACGCCACCACGTTGGCTGATCTGCTCAAACTGCTCCAGCACAGCCTCTTCGACCAGATCGGTCAGCTCTTCGGTGATAAAGGAACCCTGCAGCGGGTTCTCATTCTTGGCCAGTCCCAGCTCCTTATTAATGATCATCTGGATCGCCATCGCCCGGCGCACCGATTCCTCGGTCGGGGTGGTGATCGCTTCGTCGTAGGCGTTGGTGTGCAGTGAATTGCAGTTGTCATAGATCGCCATCAACGCCTGCAGGGTGGTGCGGATATCGTTGAAGTTCATCTCCTGGGCATGCAGCGAACGACCGGAGGTCTGAATGTGGTATTTGAGCATCTGGCTCTTCTTGTTGGCGCCATACTTATCACGCATCACCACCGACCAGATCCGCCGTGCGACCCGGCCGATTACCGTGTATTCGGGGTCGAGACCGTTACTGAAGAAGAACGACAGGTTGCCGGCAAAATCGTCGATATGCATCCCGCGTGACAGGTAGTATTCAACGAAAGTGAAGCCATTGGAGAGCGTGAAAGCGAGCTGGCTGATCGGGTTGGCACCCGCCTCGGCAATGTGATAGCCGCTGATCGAGACCGAGTAGTAGTTGCGCACCTTTTGATCGATGAAATACTGCTGAATATCACCCATCATGCGTAGCGCGAACTCGGTGGTAAAGATGCAGGTGTTCTGCCCCTGATCCTCCTTGAGGATATCGGCCTGGACTGTGCCGCGCACGGTCTGCAGGGTGCAGCTCTGAATCTCGGCGCGCTCATCAACGGAAGGTTCGCGTCCGCTTTCGTCCTGAAATTTCTTCACCTGTTGGCGAATCGCGGTGTTCATGAACATCGCCAGCAGCATCGGCGCCGGACCATTAATCGTCAACGAAACGCTGGTCATCGGATCACAGAGATCGAACCCGTCAAACAACTTGTCCATGTCGTTCTGGGTACAGATCGAAACCCCGGACATGCCGACCTTGCCGTAGATATCGGGTCGTTCGTCGGGATCTTCACCGTAAAGAGTGACACTATCAAAAGCGGTCGAAAGGCGTTTGGCGTCATCATCCTTGGTCAGGTAGTGGAAGCGGCGATTGGTGCGCTCCGGGGTCCCTTCGCCAGCGAACTGACGTTTGGGATCTTCGGCGGTCCGCTTGAAGGGGAAGAGACCGGCGGTATAAGGAAAGAAACCGGGGGCGTTCTCTTTCATGCACCAGCGGATAATCTCACCGTAATCGGCAAAATCGGGCAAACAGACCTTGGGGATGCTTGTCCCGGAGAGAGTTGTGGTGGTCAGTTCGGTACGAATCTCTTTATCCCGCACCTTAGTGATCATAACCTCTTCGCGATAAGCTTTTTTCAGTTCAGGCCACTCCTGCAACAGCTTGCGGTTCTCTTCACTCAGGCTCCCTTCAGCCTGAGCAAGCAAGGTGTCGAGATCGGCAACCTGGCAACCGCACTTTTCGGCCAACAGTTCGCGAGCGCCACTCAGTTGAAAGAGTTGCCGCCCGGCCTGTGTCTGTTCGGCAATCTGCTTACGGTACGATTTAGCGATATGGACGATTTCAGACAGATAACTGATCTGCTCAGGCGGAATAATTAATTGAGCGATGCTCTGCCCTTCACCGACCTCCAGTTGCGATTGCCAGCCGAGGCTGCATTTAACGTTCAGCTTGTCGATCAAGGCCCGATAGAGACGACTGACACCAACATCATTGAACTGACTGGCAATAGTCCCGTAGACCGGCAAGTCTTCATCCGCGGCATCAAATAATTTATGGTTGCGTCGGTACTGTTTGCGCACGTTACGCAGGGCGTCTTCGGCACCACGCTTCTCCATCTTGTTCAGCGCAATCAGATCGGCGAAATCGAGCATGTCGATCTTCTCCAACTGGGTCGGTGCGCCAAACTCGCTGGTCATCACATAGAGCGACTGATCACAAACCTCGACGATCCCCGCATCTCCTTGACCGATCCCGCTTGTCTCGACGATGATCAGATCAAATCTGGCGGCCTTAAGGACATCGAGTGCTTCACGGATCGCCGCTGAAAGTTCGCTGCGTGAGTCGCGGGTGGCTAGCGAACGCATAAAGACTCTGGGAGTGTCGATCGCGTTCATGCGGATACGATCGCCAAGCAGAGCTCCGCCGGTCCGCCGGCGGGTCGGGTCGACCGAAAGGATCGCGACCCTCTTCTCTTCAAAATCACGTAAAAAGCGGCGCACCAGTTCGTCGGTCAGTGAACTTTTTCCGGCACCACCAGTTCCGGTGATACCAAGCACCGGTGTCGGTCCGGCCAGTTCACGAATTGTCTGTTGCGTCGCCTGCAGTTTCTCATCCGGCTCTCTGACCAACTGCTCGGCGGCGGTGATCAGCCTTGCCACGGCCTGATGATCGCTCTGAGGCAACAGCTCCAGATCACGAGCAAGCTGGTGTGGCGGTTCAAAGTCGCACTGCTCCAGCTTGTAATTAATCATCCCCTGCAGTCCCATGTTCCGACCGTCTTCAGGCGAGAATATTTTGCAGATACCGTAGGCCTCAAGCTCTTTGATTTCGTCCGGCAGGATGACGCCACCGCCGCCGCCGAAAATCCGCACGTGCCCGGCACCTTTCTGCTTGAGCAGATCATGCATGTATTTGAAATACTCTAGATGCCCACCCTGATAAGAGCTGATGGCGATCCCCTGAACATCCTCCTGAATCGCGGCAGCGACCACTTCATGGACCGAACGGTTATGTCCCAGGTGCACCACTTCGGCTCCCGAGTCCTGAATGATTCGCCGCATAATATTGATCGAAACATCGTGACCGTCATAAAGACTGGTGGCGGTCACAAAGCGGATCGGGTGCTGCGGTTGGTAAACATCGACATTCATAATTGAAACTCCTTCATCCAGGACGACCTTGCGCGGCCCGGCAACATGATTGATCTATTCAATGAATACTTAATTACCTGATCGAGATCAGACCTTTTCCAGCAGCAGACTGCCGACCGAATAGCCTGCCCCGAAAGAACAGATGATCCCCTTATCACCCGATAACAGATCTTCGTGAAACTTGTGAAACGCGACTATAGCACCGGCCGATACCGTATTGGTATACTCCTCCAGCACGTTCGGGGTTCTCTCTGGATCAACTTCACGACCAAGCAGCTTTTGGATCGCAAACCGGTTCATGTTGATATTGGCCTGGTGCAGCCAAACGCGTTTAATATCAGACGCCTCAAGACTGCAATCCTCAATCTGTTGGCTGACCAGGTTAACTGTCAGGGGCAACAACTCCTTAAACACTTTCCGACCTTGCTGTACGAACCATTGATCCGGTTCAAAAAATCGCTCCAGAGTGAGCCCTGGTTCCGCACGTGTCAGGTAGCTGAAATCGGTGCGGATATTATTTGAGAAGTCCGTCTTCAGTTTGCGATCAAGTATGCGGAAGAGCTGATCTCCTGATGCGTTCTCTTCTCGCTCCAGAACCACCGCAGTGGCAACATCGCCAAAGATGAAATGACTGTCCCGATCGCGAAAATTGAGTTGCGGAGTAAAAAATTCGGGGCTGACCACCAGCGCACAGGTTGCTGACCCACTAAGCAGCGCATCGATCGCCATTGAAATTGCGAACGTGGCCGTAGAGCAAGCGACCGACATATCAAAAGCATAACCTGTACACCCGAGAGCCTGTTGAATTTCAATCGCCACCGCTGGCCATGGTCGCTCCGAGGTTGAAGCTCCGCAAATAACCAGGTCGATCTCGCCCGGCTTTTTCCCGGCTCTCTCCAAAGCATCTCTCGCCGCTGCCACGGCCATCTCTGCACTGATCGAAAGCTCTTCCGGCGCACGGCGCGGGACAACCGGCATCATCCTCTCGACATCCAGGATACCTTCTTTAAACATGGCATAGCGCTGCGTGATCCCGGACGCCTTTTCAATGAACTCGGCGCTTGAATACGGAATCTCAGCCTGCTCGCCCCGCTCTATCGCCGCCGCGTTTTCGAGGTTGAATTTATCCGCATAAGCATTGTGAGCCAGGACCAACTCATCATTGGAGATTTTGTGGGGGGGAGTGAACAGGCCAGTTCCGCTGACCACAACGGGAACCTCTGCCAGAAGTCTCTGCATTTTCATTCCTTTTCTGCCCGACAGGTGCCAAAATCACCCGTCAAACGAATCTTCGTTCAAGATATCTTAGCTAAGATGAATCAACTACTCTATGTGGTCCACTACCACTCAACACAATAATCGACAGACTAAACCACGCGAAAACGTTAAAGCGCCATCCTTTTCATGTCCGGTTCTACTTCAGACGGCGCACCCATAGCAATAACATTGTTTTAGCAAACCCCGTGCCACAGCCCATCGTTGCCGCAAGCACTGGTTGTGAGCCTGCTTTTTCGGTGGGTTCACTGCCTACCGCCGCCATGGTTTCCGGCAGTGATCCTGCCATCCCATGTCTACGTTTGTTTACACCGGCCCCTGTTGTGCCACAGAATTATTTGTAATTACTTATCTGTTAAGCCACCAGAGGCCAGCTTGCACGGGTTCGCAATTGGTGACAGTCGCCGTAGACCCAGGTTCTTCCAGATCAAACAATAATTTTGCATTAGATTTTAAAACACTGTATTATTTTACTTTCGTGGTCAAGTCTCTTTGTTTTTCATACAAGCTCGCGGCAGAAGGAGAACAGCAATGATCGATTTTGCTCAGCAGGCCAGTGCAGCAGGGTTCAATCTGGGCGGGTATGTCACCCCCAAAGAGTGCTGGCTGATGGTCCTCGATCACGAGCAAAGGATCGCCACCTCTAATGAAGAATGCTTTGACCTGATTGGCAAGCGCCCCGAACAGATAATCGGGCAACGTCTGGGGCTGGTCATCAAGCTCGGGCTGCTGCATTCATTTATTGTTCAAGGCTTCTGCTTCAAGGGTCAGTCGGTGTGGATCGAGGGGGTCAAGCATTATTGCGACTATGCCCCGCTCGACAAAAACAATCAGGCAACCGGCGGAATCTTCAGCCTGATGCGCGCCGAACAACTTGAGGCTCCCGGGCTGGAAATGCCCGAATTACTCTGCGCGATGGGGCCAGGTTCGGACCTCACCCAGGACAGCCTGATCCTGATCAACACCGATGGCATCATCACCATGATCAATCAGCCCTTTGCCGATGTTCTGGGGATAAGTGCCAACGAAATGATCGGCAAACATGTCCACAAGGCCTATCCCAACTCCAGCCCTTCACGCTTACCCTTAGTGATGGATACCGGCCAGTCCGAGATTGCGGAACCACACCTGCTGAACGGCCGCCAAACGGTGGTCAGTCGCTATCCGCTGTTCAAGGATGGCGAGATGGTCGGTGCCTGGGGCAAGGTCCTCTTTAGCGATATCCGCGAAGTTTCCCGGCTCGCTGAAAAATTTCAAGCCTACGTCAGCCCCCCCAAGCCCGCTGCAGCCAAACAGGGTCGCGTGCATGAGTTTAAATACGACTGCAATAGCATTATCGGTCACAGCAAAGCGATGAAAGCGCTGAAAGAGAAACTGCTGCGGATCGCCGAACGTCCATCAAACGTCTTACTGCTCGGAGAGAGCGGTACCGGCAAAGAGCTCTTCGCACACGCCATCCATGCCGCTAGCAAGCGGCGCTACGGCCCCTTTGTACGCGTCAACTGTGCGGCCATCCCGGAGCATCTGCTCGAATCTGAACTCTTCGGCTATGTCGAAGGTGCTTTTACCGGAGCCAAGAAGGGCGGACA
Organism: Deltaproteobacteria bacterium; assembly: GCA_024279255.1. Taxonomy (GTDB): domain Bacteria; phylum Desulfobacterota; class Desulfuromonadia; order Desulfuromonadales; family Geopsychrobacteraceae; genus Geopsychrobacter. The sequence goes on from JAJRRT010000015.1 coordinate 9,516, forward strand.
GACCGGTAAGTTTGAACAAGCAGACGGCGGAACAATCTTCCTCGATGAGATCAGCGATATGCCGATGATCATGCAGGCCAAACTGCTCCGTGTGCTTCAGGAGCGTGAGGTTACCCCGCTCGGCAGTGCCTCCACCAAACAGATTGATGTACGGGTTGTCGCTGCTACGAACGTCAATCTTGATGAAAAAGTACACGACGGAAACTTTCGTACCGATCTCTATTATCGACTCAACGTCATTGCCCTGGAGATTCCACCGCTGCGCGAACGCCGCGACGATATCTACTTCATCACCAAACATCTTATTGACGATTTTAATTCTGAATTCGACCTGGCCATCCAGGATCTCGATGAAGAGGCCTGGCAGATGCTGAAAAGCTATGACTTCCCCGGCAACATTCGCGAACTGCGTAACGCCATTGAAAACGCATTCAATATGGCTGACGGGACGACCATAAAGGCCGAGGATCTCCCCCTGCACATCCGCCGCACAACCATAACATCCCCTGCGCTGACTATAGCGACAGATCAACAGGATAGCCTTCTCGCCAGCATCGGGCAGAAACCATTGCAAGAGATTATGGAAGAGCTGGAGCGACTCCTGATCGAGACCTCTCTTGAGCAGGTCGGAGGGAATAAACTCAATGCGGCGAATGTTCTGGGTATCTCGCGGCCCGGTCTCTACAAGAAATTACACAAATATCACCTGCAGTAATCACCGGATAGATCCCGCCCATGACTCACTCTAAATAACTCAGATTGTAAATGGAGCGTAACACTGTTAACAAAAATGACATTTAACCTGAGACTTTTGGGGACAGGCAGGACTCGGGGATAAGAAATAAAAGCTATTAAAATCAGTAAGATAAAAAGCTACGCCATATTAGGAATTTATAAAACACTGTTTGGTATCCTGCTTGCAACTCTCGACGTATCAACTTTAAATCGTTGTCGGCCGGGCTAACCAACCGCGATAAAGCATCTAATCCGCTTGAGGAGGATTCATTATATGGCTGAAACACCCCCTCTGCTTCAGATCAGTGACATCTCACTCTCTTTCGGCGGGGTTCACGCCCTGACCGATGTCAGCTTCAGTGTCAAACAGGGAGAACTTTTTTCGATCATCGGCCCCAACGGTGCTGGTAAGACCTCAATGCTCAACTGTATCTCCGGGCGCTACCAACCGAACAAAGGCTCAATCACCTTCAAGCAGAAGGAGATGATCGGCCTGCGTCCCAATGACCGCTGTACCCTCGGTATTGGCCGCACCTTCCAGAACCTTGCCCTGTTCGCCCACATGACCGTGCTCGACAACATCATGGTCGGTCGCCATCATCTCCTGAAAAATAACTTCCTCAACGGTTCCCTCTACTGGCTCGGCGGAGCACGCAAGGAAGAGCTTGTGCATCGTGCCGAGGTCGAGGACATCATCGACTTCCTCGAGATTGCACATATCCGCAAATCGATAGCCGGTACTCTCTCCTACGGGTTGCGCACACGGGTCGAACTGGCCCGGGCAGTAGCGCTACGCCCCGATCTGATCCTGCTCGACGAACCGATGGCAGGGATGAACCTTGAAGAGAAAGAAGATATGGCGCGCTACATCATCGATCTCAATGAAGAGTGGGGCATGACGGTAGTGATGATCGAACATGATATGGGCGTGGTTATGGATATCTCACACCGGGTGATGGTGCTCGATTTTGGCAAGAAGATCGCGAGCGGCCTGCCAGACGAAGTCATGGCCAACCCACAGGTTAGAAAAGCTTACCTGGGGGAGGATGACGAACCGACCACGGCCGCAACGGCATCAAAAGTCAGCGGGGAGGTAGACCAATGAACGCCGAATACGCTGACATAATCCAATACGATACCTTCCCCAAGCTGCTCGCCTACAATGCGCAACATTGGCCGACCGAGATCGCCATGCGCGAAAAAGAATTTGGCATCTGGAACGCCTATAGCTGGGCCGATTATCAGTCGATCGTCAAAAGGTTTGCCCTGGGGATGCACAAACTGGGGATCACAAAAGGGGATTCTGTCGGGATCATTGGCGACAATCGCCCGGAATGGGTCGCCAGTGAAATTGCCTCACACGCCCTGCGCGCGATGATTTTCGGCATCTATCAGGACTCGCTCAACGAAGAGGTCGCCTACCTGATCAACTACGCCGGGGCAAAAATCATCATCGCCGAGGACGAAGAGCAGGTCGACAAGGTCCTCGAGATCACCGAAGAGTGCCCTTGTGTAGAACATATTATTTACTGTGACCCGCGAGGCATGCGCAAATATGACGACCCGCGCCTGCTCAGCCATCTCGACCTGATGAAGTCTGGCGAAGAGCTGGATGCCGAGCAACCGCAACTCTATGCGCAGTTGCTGGCCGCCGGCGAGGCGGCCGATGTCGCCATCCTCTGCCCGACCTCGGGGACCACCTCCAATCCCAAGCTAGCCATGCTGCAATGCGGCCCGATGCTGGAGCACAGCCTCGCGTACCTGCATGCCGACCCCAAATATCCGAGTGATAATTACGTTTCGGTGCTACCGCTCCCCTGGATCATGGAGCAGGTTTACGCCGTATCACAGGCCCTGATCAGTCGTCAGATCGTCAATTTTGTCGAAGAACAAGAGACGATGATGGAGGATCTGCGCGAGATCGGTCCCAACTTCGTGCTGCTGGCACCAAGAGTCTGGGAGGGGGTCGCCGCCGATGTCAAAGCGAAGATGATGGATGCCACCCGCTTCAAACAAAAGATGTTCAAGATCGGCATGTCCCTGGCAGAAAAAGCCGCCAAGCAAGGGACCAAGCAATCAAAACTTGCCTACTGGCTGCTGTTTCGAGCGCTCAAGGATCGCCTCGGCTTCACCTTTCTGCGCTCGGCCGCAACTGGTGGTGCCGCTCTGGGACCAGACACCTTCAAGTTTTTCCTCGCCATGGGCGTGCCGCTACGGCAACTCTACGGTCAAACCGAAATGGGTGGGGCCTACACCATCCATAAATCCGACGATGTCGATTTCGACAGCGTCGGTATTCCCTTCGACAACGCCGAAGTGCGTATCGACAACCCCGACAATAACGGCGTTGGTCAGGTCGTCGCCAAGTCGAAAGGGATGTTCCTCGGCTACTACAATAACGAACAGGCAACCACAGAAGCACTCACTGATGGCTGGATGCTCACCGGTGATGCCGGTTACTTCAAAAAAGAGAACGGTCACCTTGTCGTTATCGATCGCATCTCCGACCTGGCCGAAACCTCGACCGGCTCGCGCTTCTCGCCGCAATTTATCGAGAATAAATTAAAATTCTCACCCTTTATCGCTGAAGCGGTTATCCAGGGGGACGAGCGCCCCTACTTAGCGGCAATCCTCTGTATCCGCTACGAGATCGTCGCCAAGTGGGCCGAGCAGCGCGGCCTCGCCTTTACCAATTACATCAATCTCTCAGCCCAGCCCGAGATTTACGCGTTGATTCGATCAGAGGTCGAGCAGGTTAACCTGACCCTGCCTGATGCGCAGCGCATCCGTAAATTTCTGCTGCTCTACAAGCAACTCGATGCTGATGATGGTGAACTGACCCGAACACGCAAAGTGCGCCGTGGGGTCATCAAAGAGAAGTACGCCGACATCATCGACACAATCTACTCCGAACAGGAGAGCGTACACATCGATACCATCATCACCTTCCAGGATGGCAACACATCCAGAGTGCGGACCGATGTGCGAATCATTGATCTGCAGGACAAAGGAGCTGTTGTATGAATTATGAACTACTGACCCAACTGCTCGTCAACGGCGTGATTGTCGGCACCCTCTACGGGGTGGTCGCCATGTGCTTTGTGCTGATCTACAAGTCGACTCAGATCGTCAACTTTGCGCAGGGCGAATTCCTGTTGATCGGCGCCTGGACCTGCTGGGCACTGCTGGTCAAATTCGAGCTCCCCTTCTATATCGGCTTTCCGCTCACCCTTGTTTTTATGGTGGTGTTCGGCATCCTGCTCCAGGTGGTGGTGCTGCGGCCGCTGATCGGCGAACCGGTCATCTCGGTGCTGATGGTCACTATCGGCCTGTCGATGTTCTTCCAGGCGTTGATGGCCTGGATGTTCGGCGGCTACACCAAGGCCTTCCCACAGGTGTTCGAGACCGAATCGGTCAATATCCTCGGGTTACAGGTGCAAACTGCCTACGTCATGAGTCTGGTCATCTCGGTCGTCATCATGATCGGTTTCTACTTCTTCTTTAAACATTCGAAGATGGGTCTGGCGATGCGCGCGACCGCTTTTGATCAGCAGGTCGCCCAAAGCCTGGGGATATCGGTCAAGAAGGTCTTCGCCGCGTCCTGGGCGATCTCGGCGGTGGTTTCGGCGATGGCCGGCGTGGTGGTCGGCATGGTCAACGGCGTCTCCTCCGCACTATCATTTTTCGGCATCAAGGTCTTTCCGGTCGTCATCCTCGGCGGGCTCGATTCGATCGTCGGCGCAATTGTCGGCGGCCTGATCATCGGAGTACTGGAAAACCTGGCTGAATTTTTCGACAGTCAATGGTTACACCTGGGCAACATGTACGACATCGCCCCTTTTTACGCCCTGGTGATTATCCTCATGATCAAACCCTACGGCCTGTTTGGCACCAAGAACATCGAGAGGATCTGACACTATGGCATCGGCTCACTCACGAAT
>JAJRRT010000016.1 GCA_024279255.1 Deltaproteobacteria bacterium
AGCAGTTCGGTGGTTCTCTCCCAGAACCAGAACGGCTATGCCGCTGGTGAGGTTGTTCAGGTCAATATCGATAATAGCGGCACCGTCAGTGCCAGTTATTCCAACGGTGAAACCATTGATGTCGCCATGCTGACCCTGGCAACGTTCAGTAACCCGAGCGGACTGGTTAAAGAGGGAGGAAGCCTCTACTCTTCAGGCTCCAGATCAGGGGACCCGAGTATCGGAACCGCAGGGCCATCACAAGGAAACATTTTTACTAACAGTCTCGAATTGTCAAACGTTGATCTGGCCCAGGAATTTGTCGATCTGATCACAATTCAAAACGGTTACTCCGCTTCCTCAAAAGTCATTACCACCACCGATGAAATGCTCCGTGAACTGATCAATCTCAAACGCTAACAGTCTGTTAACTCTGCGAGCAGCCGCGAAAATTAGCACATTTGAGAGGATGAATCGATGGAACAGGAACTGATGCATAAATTAGCGCAACTCGAAGAATTGATTCAGCAGGAACGTGACCATGCGCGCTGTCTGCGGGTTTCAAAATTGAAGACGCTACAGGTACAAAAGGGCCTGCTGATCAAGGAGCTGCTATCCCTGTCGTCTGACGGCTCCCCAGAACTGAAACAGATAGCTGGTCGGATCCGTCAGGAAAACCTCCGCAATGTGCAGTTGCTCTATACCACCCTCGGGTACCTGCGAGAAGCGATGCGTGACTGCACCCGACAATTGATGCCAGCAGCCTATGGTAATACTGGCCACCAACTGCAGACAACCCTCCCCGGTCTGCTGCTAGCCGGGAGGATCTGAGCATGAGTGGACTGACTTCAGCACTGAATATCGGCACAACCGGCTTAAGCACCAACCAAAAGGGGATTGAAGTCACCGGCAATAATGTCGCCAACGTCAATACCCCCGGCTATTCGAAGCAGACCCTGAAACTGAGCTCAACCCCAACCCTGCAGTTCAATGGCCAGATGATCGGGCAGGGCACAGTTGTCGATAGCATCTCACGAGATGGAAACCGCTTCGTCACCAAACAACTGATCGGTAAAAATGCCGACTACGGTGAAACCGATGCCAAAGATATCCCCCTGGCCGAAATTGAGCGGATCGTCGGAATTGATGATGCTGACCTGTCTCGTGATATTGATCGATTCTTCGATGCCTGGCAGGAGCTCAGCTCGAATCCTGCGGGAGGAGTTGAACGTCAGCAGGTTCTTCAGGAAGGTCAGGATCTGGCCGACAACCTGCGCGGCATGACTGCTGATCTGCATGCGACTCAAGCCGGAATCAATGACAATCTTGCCGGAACAGTAACTGACCTGAATCGTCAGCTGGAAGAAATTTCCGACCTCAACGTCCAGATTGTTTCTGCTGAAGCCACCGGGATTTCAGCCAACTCCCTGCGTGATCAACGCGACCTGCTGTTGCAAGAGGTCTCCAGAGTTGCCGGAATCAATTATTTTGAAGAAAGCAACGGAATGGTTTCGGTCATGCTCCCCAAAGGATTGCCGTTGGTCACCGCTGATACCGCCAGCACCGTCTCGACTCAATGGGTTTCAGGCTCACTGCAACTGAGTCTGACAAGCGGAGCCTCAACCTCAAACCTTGACAGTAATGACTTTGGTGGTGAAATCCACGGTGTTCTCACTCTGCGCGATGACTACATCCCTTCAATTCTGGATGATCTTGACAAACTGGCTTATGAACTGGCCACTGCGGTGAATACTGTCCAGATCGGCGGAATCGATGCCAACGGAAACCCCGGCAGTGACTTTTTTACCTTTGGCAACTCTGGGGCCAACCCCTGGAGTGGTGCCGCAGCAACTCTGGATCTGGCCTTAACCAATGGTTCACAAATTGCCGCAGGAACAATTACTGCTGCGGGTTATCAACCAGGGGACAACAGTAACTGTTTGAATATGGTGGCCCTGAAAGATCAACCCATTATCAACGGAACCAGCAGTTTCAGCGAATTCTACGCGCAAATTGCTGCCGGTGTCGGCCTTGAAGTCAATCAGAATTCCCTCCGCCTGGATACGACCGAGGATGCCCTGGTCCAGATGCAGAATATGCGCGACACCACCGCTGGCGTTTCCATTGACGAAGAGATGCTACTGCTCACCCAATACCAAACCGGCTATGAAGCCGCCGCAAAATATCTGTCAACTGTCGATGAAATGCTCGATACCCTGATGAGAATGTAAGGAGTTTAAAAATGAAAGTCACCCAGATGTCAACCTATCGCAGCATTCGTTTTAACCTGGATCGAACCAGTGACAGCCTCAACCAACTCTATCTGCAGGCATCTAACGGCAAACGCCTGCAACGCCCATCAGATGATCCTTCAGCGATCGGGCCTGTCCTCAGTTCACGGACTCAGATCGTCACCTCTGATCGCTACATAAAAACAATTGCCGGGACCCAGGACGGACTGAATATCCTTGACGGTTATCTTGATAGTAGCGAAAATATTTTTGTCCGGGCCAAGGAAATTGCTATTTCCGGGATCAACGGGGCCATGTCAGCCGAGGATATGCAGACCCTGGCCGCAGAAGTCGGTCAGCTGGAAGCCGAACTGCTGGATATTGCCAATGCCAAGGTCGATGGCAAATATATCTTTGCCGGATATGCAGAAGCGACCCAGCCGTTCACCGGTGATCCGGTGGTCTACAACGGAACCAGCGATCATAAACTGGTTGAAGTCAGTTCCGGGCAGACGGTACAGACCAATCTGAGTGGAGATGAATTGTTCATGGGATCAGTTGATCTGTTTCAGACCCTGGATGACCTGAAAACGGCTCTCAGCACTAATAACATCAGCGCCCTTAATACCGAACTGGACAATCTGGAAAATGCCGCCGAACAGGTTCGCAGCAAACGCAGTCAGATGGGAAATATCAATGCCCATCTCGACGATGTCAGCTCAATGACCGAAGAATTCAAGCTGCAGATGCAGGAGCGGCTTTCTCGCTATGAAGACGCGGATCTAACTGAAGTATTAACGGATATGACCCAGACCGAACAGGCCTATGAGGCCGCATTATCTGTCAGCGCCAGATTGTCAAGATTATCCATTCTGGACTATTTGTAACGACATGGATGCCCTAAAACAAGACGGATAAACCACACTGGTAAGTCCGTTATGAGCTTATGGACCTTGACTTACGAGCCTGGCAACTCCGTCAGCCATTGCCGCAATGCTTTGCGGTCGGCGTTGACGATTCCTTGTCGAAACCTCATGCCACTAATGGTCTTGATGCAGGAGGCGATGGTTTTCTTGTGGACGTCTAAGCCGATGTAGTAAATAGTTTCCATGGGGAGCCGCCTTGTGGGTCTGACTCGGGGCGATTTATTCGACCCTGTCGCTCATTATTATGAGCTGTCCGCTACCTAAGAGGTCCCCGTTTTTCCTAATAAACCGCCACCTTTTCAAATTACCCTCAAGACACGCTGCAACTCTATCTTCAACCCCTCAATAAGGTAGGGCTTTTTCACAACCCCTTTAAACCCATAATCCTGGTAGCTTGCCATCACATCGTCTGCAGCATAGCCGCTTGAAATTATCAAACGTGCCCCAGGGTCGATCTGCAAGATCTGTTGAGCAGTTTCTTTACCGCCCTCTTCACCGGGGATGGTCAAGTCAAATATCGCCACATCGAAAGGATCTCCACTCTCCATTGCAGCTCTATAACTCCCGATCGCCTGCTGACTGTTGATTACCGACTCGACCCTGCAGCCTAACAATTCAAGTAGTGCGGACAGGGTTTTGCGAACCACCTCTTCGTCATCCAACACCAGAACCTTGGCGGCAATAGAGTCGGACAAAGTGACCTCTTCAGGCTGAGAGAACTTCACTGCTTTTTCGATCGCAGGCAGATACAGGGTAAAACTTGTCCCTGTATTCAATTGTGAATCGATTAAAATGTGGCCACCGTGTCGCTTGATGATCGAATGAACCGTCGCCAGGCCAAGGCCGCTACCTGTTACCTTGGTGCTGAAATAGGGATCAAAGACCTTCTCCAGCAGATCAGGTGCAATGCCGTAGCCGGTATCAGTGACCATGACCTGAACATACCTGCCTGCTTGCATATCTGAAATAGTCTCTGCTGCAATACAGATATTTTTCAGCCGGATCGCCAATTGACCACCGGAAGGCATCGCCTGTTTCGCATTGATGGTGAGGTTGGCAAAGACCTGTTCGATCTGTCCCTGATCCACGTTCACCAACCAAAGGTCTTCGACTGGTGACATGTCCAGTTTGACGTTACTCCCCGCAAGATTGAACCCGATGATCTCCCGTATCAGATCTTGAAGATCGAGTTGTTCCGGTAACGGATCACCGCCCTTGGCAAAAATCAAAAACTGGTTAGTCAACAGCTTGGCGCTGTTCATCGACTTTTCTATCGCTTCAACGTAACGACTTGCAGGGTGGTCGTTTGCCATATGCATTTTCACCAGCGAAACATTTCCATAGAGCCCTGCCAGCAAGTTATTAAAATCGTGGGCAAGCCCCCCCGCGAGAATGCCGAGTGACTCCAGTTTTTCCAACCCTTGTTGCTCTTTTTCATGTTCCAGTTTCTCAGTGATGTCATGGTAATTCAACAGAATGCCGCGAATATCCGGGTCATGCAGACAATTGGTCCCTGTAACCTCAATCCACTTATAACTTCCATCCTTACACCGATAGCGGCATTCCTCTGTTTTTGTTGTATTTTCCTGCGGTACCAGCTCGGAGAATGCCTTTCTGATGCGTGACAGATCATCCGGGTGGATATTTTCCCAAGCTAGTCGACCGACCAACTCTTGTGGGCTCCAACCGAACCAGCGTTCCACATTGCCGCTCTTGAAGCGATTGAAACCTTTCGCATCGACAATAGCGATAACATCGCCGATATTCTCGAGCATGGCCCGTTGCATGGCTTCATTCTTCCTCAGAGAGGCTTCGGCTTTTTTGCGTTCAGTGATATCTCTGAACTCAATCACCCTGACTTCACGCCCTTGGTACTGAACATTCTTGCCTTTGATCGAAAGAGGATAGATGGAACCATCCTTCCGTACACCTTCGACCTCATAGCGATCGCCATAGCCGCTTTTGATATTTTTCAGCACCAGCGGCAGCGCATCCGGTTCGATCAGGTCCCGCCCGTCCATGCCAATCAGCTCATCCAGAGTAAAACCGGTCATATCGGCCAAACCCTGGTTGCAATCCAGAATCAAGCCCTGCTCGTGGATAATGACGCCACCAAAAGAAGCGTCGCTCAACGATTGAAAACGGGCCTGCGAGTTCTTGAGTTCTTCTGCAATTCGCAGAGATTCTTCCAGAGAAGATGCCGTTTTCTGCAACTGCTGCTGCATTTTAGTGCGGAACAAAAAAAGTCCCAACAGGCCCAATAACCAGACTCCGCCATGATAGGCGATCTGCATCGACAGGGCCGCACGAAACTCTTTCAGATAAGGCGCAATTGGCACCGAAACACTGATGCCACCTCGGATATCACCAACTTTATACCCCTGACCGGCATGGCATTTCAGGCACTTCTTCTCGACAATAAACGGATATAAGGTTCGCAGATAGCTCACGCCGTCAAGGTCAGAGACCGCTTGGACAGAAGGCTGTCCTTGCTCAATAGATTGCAGGGCGGCAGCTTCCCAAGGATCAGGCTTATTCTCGGGACGCAGTGGTTTCAAGCTGGTGATGTGTCTTTTGATTCCCGATTGAGTGTCAGCCAGCTCATTGACCTGGCGCATCATATAGGCGGGATTGATCAAGGTGAGCTTACGACCAGAGGGGGTCTCGATGTCCCTTTCAGGGATATGGTTCAGATAAGGACTCGGTGGTGTTGTCGCGTCAACCGGCACATAGACACCGCCATGACTTGCAGCCCAGCGCCTTTGCAACAGATCATTGTCAATCTGGGCGCGAGCGACCATACCAGCATGCCGGGAAACCGTGTCATAGTCGTCGAAAACTTCGTGCCAGGCAATAAACACGACAAGAAGAGTCCAGAAAAGACTAACAAGGAGCCATAGATGGTTATTCCGTTTTCTCATTACCCGTTTCTAGAAATTCAGCAACCCTGGGCCCCTCCGGCCTTCACTGATTATTATATAAAATCAGGTAAACACAAGTAAAATTCCTTGATGCAAAAGATTTTCCCGCAAGACCATGGTAGGATTCTAATGTTCCAGCGCAGTAACTCTCTACTTTTCAGATCAGCTCCACTTACTGCAGCAAGCCAAAAGGAGCAAAACGGCAATGTACAAACTGATTATTCCCGCGTCTTACTGGGTTCTGACACTTTTGTGGCTTGTGATTCTGGGGCTGTATCTGATCAAGCTGAAACAATCAAAAGCTGCGGGTGGCGCTGTCGCTGTGCTGCTGACCATTCTCGCCATTGATGCCTTCCGAACCCTGTTTGAAAGTTTTTATTTCGGCCTTTACTTTAATTCGCTCTTCGGTCTTCTGCCTCGTGCAATCTTTGACAGTTTATCGCAGCCTGGTGCCTTTATCATTCCCAAGTTGACCAACATTGTCGCGGGGATTACCGTTCTTGTTCTACTGCTTCAACGCTGGATACCGCGTGAGCTTCGCGAGCGCGAAGAGTTGATTCGCAACCTGAAACAGAGTGAAGAACAGGCGCGGCGAGAGAAACAACAACTTGCAGAGGTTCTCTGGGGGACCAATGCCGGAATCTGGTCATGGAATATCCAGACTGATGAGCATGTGTATAGTGAAAGTTGGGCAGATCTTCTGGGCTACACCCTTGCTGAGTTAACCCCTTATGACACACGATCTTGGAAAGGGTTGCTTCACCCCGAAGATGTCGAAATGGCCACGAACCTGCTCGACAAGAACTTTTTGCAGGAGCTCGATTATTTTGAGTGCGAACTTCGCCTGCGACATAAGGATGGACACTGGGTCTGGGTGCTCGATCGGGGAAAGGTAGCCGAATGGTCCGACGCGGGCAAACCACTGCGAATGTCCGGAACGATCGTTGAGATAACCGCGCGCAAAACCATTGAATTAGCTGCCGCACGCCAACATGCCGAGTTTGAAGCCATCTTCAATTCAATTTCGGACGCGATCGTTTTTGTTGACCCGCAGCGCCAGGTTCAAAGGGTCAACCCGGCCTTTATCCACATGTTCGGCTACCAACCGGAAGAAGTTATTGGCCAGACGACCCAACTGATCTATGCCGACCCGAACAACTATACAACTCAAGGGAATAAACGCTTTAATCCGCAGTCCTCAACGAAATCACCTATATTCGAAACTAAATACCGTCGTAAAAATGGTTCGATCTTTACGGGCGAGACTCTGGGACCGCATGTTTGCGATGAAAATGGTAATCTGCTGGGGTACCTTGGGGTTGTGCGGGATATCAGCCAACGCAAAGAAGCGGAACAGGAACGCATGCTGCTACTTTCAGCCATTGAACAGGCGGCTGAAACTATCGTCATTACAGATAAAGATGGAAATATTCAGTATGCGAACCCAGCATTCGAAAAAATTTCTGGATTCTCCTGTGCTGAGGCTCTTGGCAAGAACCCACGTATTTTAAAAAGCGGTGAACAAGACAAACAGTTCTATCAGAAGCTATGGGATACCATCATTAAGGGCGAAGTCTGGAACGGTCGCCTCATCAACAAAAAGAAAAACGGAGAATTCTACACCGAAGAGGCGACGATATCGCCGGTTCTCAATATTGCCGGAGAAATCGGAAATTTCATCGCCGTTAAACGTGATGTATCTGCTGAGCTGGAACTTGAAAAACAGATGATGCAGGGGCAAAAGCTTGAGATTATCGGCACCCTGGCAAGTGGTATTGCCCATGATTTTAATAATATCCTGGCTCCGATTCTCGGTTATTCACAGCTGATGATGGAGAAGAAAAGTCTGGATCAGGAAGATTCGGAACGGCTGAAGGTTATTTTGACTTCGGCCACCAGAGCCAAGGATCTTGTCGAACAGATCCTCAATTTCAGCCGCCATGCGGATGATATCCATCAGCCTCTACAACTCAAACCTCAAATTGAAGAAACCCTGAATCTGCTACGAGCCAGTATCCCGGCCAGTGTGGAACTTTCTATCGATCTGCAAAATCTGCAAATTCTGGCACCCTCTGCCAAAGTTCATCAACTGGTGCTGAACCTCTGTACTAATGCTGCGCAAGCCATGCACAAAACTGGTGGACAGATCGCCATAAAGATGAAAAAAGCCTATCTGAAACCTGACAACTGGCTCCATCTGCCTCCAGGGGACTACGCACATTTAACGATTCAGGATAACGGACCCGGCATCGCCCCGGAGGTACTTCCACAAATTTTCAATCCATACTTTACAACGAAAGAGGTTGGTGAAGGCTCAGGGATCGGACTGGCAACCGTACAACGGATTATTTCCAATCTTGGCGGATTAATCAAGGTTGAGAGTTCTCTTGGCCAGGGAACCCGTTTTCATGTCCTGCTGCCGACAAGCCAGGCCAAAGAGCCTGTCAACAAATCTGTAACAAAACTGATGACCCTTCCACAAGGAAAACAGCACATCCTGCTGGTGGATGATGAAGATTATCTGGTCAGTCTGACCAGCGAGTTTTTACAAAATCTTGGATATACGGTCACCGGGTTCACCCACAGTCATGATGCAATACGAGCCGTTGAAGAACAGCCTGACAGATTCGATTTGCTACTTACCGATCTGACCATGCCACAAATTGACGGTCTGGAACTCGCAAAAAGAGTGGGCGAGATCAACCCAGAACTACCCGTTATTCTTGGTACTGGCCAACTGTCGCCGCTCACAGATCAAGAACTGGGAAACATCAAACTGCTAAAAACCTTGAAAAAACCGGATATTTTGACAGACCTCGCCTTTACTCTCCATCAATACTTCAGCAACTGAATCTGTGAGCCAATATGGAACCTTCTGCCCCAGCAAAAATTCTGATTGTCGATGATGAAGAACCGATCTTGACCATGCTGCAGCAAATTTTACAACTTGAAGGCTATGAGGTGCTGATCACGCCCTCGGGAATAGAAGCCCTCTACCTGCTGGCGCAGGATCAGTATCAGCTTTTGATTACCGATATCAACATGCCCCAAATGGATGGGCTCACCCTCACCCAACGGGCCCTTGATCATGATCCGGATCTGGCAATTATTTTAGCCACAGGGGTCGCAAACCGGGATACCGCCTACCAGGCATATGAGCTCGGTGCGACCGGTTATTTACTGAAACCCTTTGACCCGAATGAAATCCGGATTTACGTAGCGAACATTTTGCGTTTACGAAAACTGGAAATTGCCCATAAATCCCAAATAAACCAACTTGAAGAGCAAGTATCGGTAAGCGAACAACGCCTGAAAAGTGTCGTCGGACAACTTCCGATAGTGCTTTGGGCCCTGGACCACAAGGGTATTTTTACCCTGTCTGAGGGTAAGGGCCTTAACGCTTTGGCATTGCAACCAGGTGAAGCCATCGGACAATCTGCCTTTGCCCTTTACGGCCAACTCCCCGAAGTTAAACGCTCGATTCAACGCGCCCTGAAAGGCGAGGCCTTTACAGGGCAATTCTGGGTAGCGGAGCGCCTCTACGAAAACCATTATTCTCCTTTAAGGGGAAGTACAGGAGAGTTAATCGGCACCATCTGCATCTCTATCGACATTACGGATGCGCATCATTTGCAGGAAGAAGTTATAAAGAAAACGCGTCTGGCCTCACTTGGTGAGTTGGCTGCCGGTGTCGCACATGAAATTAACAATCCCAATGCGATGGTACTGCTCAATGGAAGGGAACTGGTCCACATTTACACTGACATTGCCCCGATACTTGAAAAGCACTATCAGGATCATGGTTCCTTCAAACTGGGAAACCTCGATTATCTTGATGTCAAAGACGAGTTGCCTCAAATCCTTGGTCATATTGTCGACAGCTCCCAACGAATCAAAACGATCGTGCAGGATTTAAGATCATTCGTCAGTAGAGAAGAAAAACCCGTAGACGATTTGGTTGATCTGAACAAAATCGTCCGCTCTGCGCTGCCCTATATCGAACAAACCATCAATGATTCTACAGAAAACTTTTCAGTGACCTATAGCCCGGAACCATTACCAGTTCGGTGTATTTCTCAACGGCTTGAACAAATCATTGTCAACCTGCTGCAAAATGCCTGTCAGTCACTGACAGACAAAAAAGCAGGTGTAGCATTGAGCCTGGCACACGACCCTGAGACGCAACAACAAATCATTAAGATTGTAGATGAGGGTTGTGGTATCAGCACAGAGAATCTGGCACGGATCAAGGAGCCCTTCTTCACCACCAGACGTGATAAAGGGGGAACCGGCCTTGGACTTTCGGTTTCGATACGCATGGTCGAAGAGTGCTCAGGCAGCCTGGATTTCACCTCGAATCCCGGGATAGGAACGACTGCAATTTTGGCTTTTCCGGCCATTGAGGATCTTTCTGTATGAACAAAATATATTCACCAGAGAACCCATTGCTTCTGGTTGACGATGAAAAAAGCTGGTTGCAAAGCCTCGCTTTTTCCCTGAAAAACTCAGCAGGATTCAATAATCTTTTAACCTGTAATGACAGCCGCGAAGTCATGGGGCTTTTGAGTGAAATAGAGGTCAGTGCGATCCTGCTGGACTTGAATATGCCACATATGTCCGGCGACCAGCTTCTTGATGAAATTGTTCAGGACTACCCGCAGATTCCGGTTATCATGCTGAGTGGACTGAATCAATTGGAAACCGCAGTCTCATGTATGAAGCGCGGAGCCTTCGATTATCTGATCAAAACAACGGATCTGGATCAATTGAGAATCGGGATTGAGCGCGCTCTCAGTTTCAGTGCATTGCAACGAGAGAACTCATTTCTGCGTAAACAGGTGCTGCAGGCCAGCGGCAACAATTTGGGTACGATGAGTGGAATTACCACCATCAATAAAAAAGTTATTTCCCTTCTCAATTACATTCAGGCAATTTCTGCCAGCCGTGAACCCGTGTTGATCACTGGCGAGAGTGGAGTTGGCAAAGAACTTTTTGCCAAAGCCGTACATCAGGCCAGCTGTCCGAACGGTCCCTGGGTCGCGGTCAACACTGCGGGTCTGGATGATAATGTTTTTGCCGACACCCTCTTTGGCCATGTAAAAGGAGCTTTTACCGGCGCAGACCAGAGCCGGGCCGGTATGATTGAGCAGGCTCACGGTGGGACTCTTTTTCTCGATGAAATCGGAGATCTCAGTCTGCAGTCACAGATTAAACTGTTACGCTTTCTGCAATCGGGCGAATATTACCCGGTTGGTGGCGACCGGCCTTTAAAAAGTAACGCCCGCCTGGTTTTTGCGACCAATCTGGTACTGGCTGAAAAACAGGAAACCGGGCATTTTCGCAAAGATCTCTATTTCAGGCTCAAAAGCCACCTGATTGATGTGCCTCCCTTGCGTGAAAGAAAAGAGGATCTCTCCATGTTACTCGATTCTTTTCTTGATGAAGCCTCCACTCGCCTAAATAAAAAACGCCCGACCCCGCCACCAGAATTGATCAACTTACTGGCAACCTACGACTTTCCAGGCAACGTCCGAGAGCTACGCGCCATGGTGCATGATGCTGTTAGTACACATGTTTCACATAAACTCTCGATGAGATCCTTCAAGCAGGCAATGGGACAATCTGTCGTCGATGGCAATTCAACTGAAGCCGCCGCTGAGGATTCTACCGCTAAACTGCCTTTTGGCCCCAAGCTGCCAACTCTCAAAGCCGCCGCCAACCAGCTGGTTGTTGAAGCGATGCGGCGTTCTGCAGGCAATCAAACCATTGCAGCCGGTCTGCTCGGCATTACTCAACCCAGCCTGAATCGCCGCTTGAAAAATATGAATCAAGACTGATACTGCCCTCTTATTAAAATAGAAGACTATTGAATATTCGATAATCATGCCTTTTGCGATAAGTCTTCTTATGTCGCTAAATCCCTGCCGAAGAACCTCTTCCCTGTAACGTTCCATAGCTTTTGCTATCACCTTTCGTATTAATCTGATTCGGTAAAAAAAACGAAAACCTTGTTTATACAGGGGGTTATGCGATGTCGACCTGGTTGGCACAGAGGCTGCTATGGTTAGATACTGCCAATAAGGGCCCGTCTAGTAAGGACTCTCCTTGAGCAGTTCCAATAAAAATGAGTCTCACCAGATTCTTCTGGTCGGCCAGCAGAATGAAACCTCGACGAATACCGTCTTTTTATTACAATTGTCAGGTTATGACGTCTCAACCGTCAGAGGACTGGATGAGGCCATCAATCTTGTCTCGGCATTTTGTTTGGAAAGAGATTGTCCTGCCGTGATCCTGATTGACGATCAGGAGATCGGTTCCAACCACGAAGAAATGATTACGCTGTTAGCAAGCCGCTGCTCGAACAGCAAAATTTTCATAGTTGAACGTAATGTACAGGCCGAAAACTGCAGCATAACAGATACCAGAGTCATTGCGCCGCGACATATCCTGACCGGCATAAGAAAATTTATTACAGAGAAAGACTCAACAAATGAAAATTTCGGCAGGTTTCAGAATTTTCATTCTGCAAAATTTTAAGCGGCTGAAATTGAAATCGTAAAAGCATTCATCAATCAAAATTTAAACCAGCTACAAAAGGAGACAGAATGTTTAAGAAAATGAAGTTGGGAACCAAGTTGCTCATCGCATTTCTGGCCGTGGGAGTTATCCCTCTGGCGATAACGGCCACACTCTCCTTGAATAAAGCAAGTGATTCCCTGACCAAGGTGGCCTTCAATCAACTCGAAGGGGTGCGCGAGATCAAAAAAGCTCAAATTGAACAATTTTTCAACGAGCGCGAAGGGGATATGGGCGTGTTGATGGAGACCGTCGGTGCTTTACGGCTGGAGGCTTTTAACAAGCTGGAAGCGGTTCGAACGATCAAGTCAAACCAGATTGAAGGCTTTTTCAAGGAAAGGAAGGGCGATGCCAAGGTGTTTGCGACACTCCCCTTTATTGAGAATGCTATCGAGGAACTCGACACCCTGAGTAAGGCAGCGAAAGCCAACGGCTACGTAGGCAAAGAAATACTCTCCTACCGTCCCTACAAAACAGCCTTTGATAAATACCATGCTTTTGTCAAAAATTACATGGATGAGTACGGTTATTATGATGTCTTTCTTTTCTCGCCTAATAGCGGCCGGGTTCTCCTTAGCGCAGCTCTTGAGTCGGATTTTGGATCAGAACTAAGTTCAGGAAATACCCATCTCGCCAAGGCGTGGAAGCAAGCTAAAGAGAGTAAGAATCTCCAGATTACTGATTTTGAACCTTATGCCCCGAGTAACGATGATCCGGCCATGTTTGTGGTCGCTCCTTCATTTTCCGATGGTAAATATGTTGGCGGCATCGGTTTTCAGATCTCACTCGACGCAATCAATGGCATCATGCAGGAACGTACAGGGTTGGGCAAGACGGGCGAAACCTACCTGGTGGGACCAGACAAATTGATGCGCTCAGATTCTTTTCTTGATCCGAAGTATCACTCGGTTAAAGGCTCGTTTGCCAATCCCGATAAAGGACGAGTTGATACTGAAGCCGTGGTCAATGCCCTGGCCGGTAAAACGGGCGCAGATGTCATCCTTGACTACAATAATAACCCGGTTCTTTCTTCCTATGCTCCTCTGAAGGTCGGAGATCAGACCTGGTCGATTATTGCCGAGATTGATGTTGCTGAAGCCTTCAGCCCGGTCGATGAAAAAGGTGTCGAGTATTACAAGAAATATATCGAGCAATACGGCTACTACGATCTGTTCTTGATCAATAAAGATGGACTGGCTTTTTATACAGCCGCTAAGGAAGCTGATTATCAAACCAATTTTGCCAATGGCAAATACGCAAATTCCAACCTCGGAAAATTATTCCGCGAGGTAAGCCAAAGTGGGAAGTTTGGAATTGCAGATTTTTCACCCTATGCACCAAGCAACGGTGAACCTGCTGCATTTATTGCTCAACCGGTGATAGATGGTCAAGACGGTGAACTTGAAGTTGTTGTCGCTTTACAGCTTTAACTCGATGCCATCAACAGCGTAATGCAGCAGCGTGCCGGTATGGGTGAAACGGGTGAGACCTACCTGATCGGCAGTGACAAACTGATGCGTTCAGACTCTTTCCTCGATCCCAAAAACCACTCGGTCAAAGCCTCTTTTGCTAACCCAAAAACAGGGATGGTTGATACCGAAGGAGCAAACGCTGCGTTGGCTGGCAAGGCAGAGTCGAAGATTATCATCGACTACAATGGCAACCCGGTTCTTTCCTCTTATACCCCGATTAATATTGGAAATTTGACTTGGGCTTTGCTGGCCGAGATCGATGAAGCTGAAGCCATGGCACCGGTCAAAGCGATGGAATGGCAGGCTGGCGCAGTAACCCTGGCTTCATTATTAGGCATCATCCTCACAGCATTACTGGTAACGCGTGGCATTACCGGCCCACTCAGAAAAGTTTTTGAAGTCGTTGCCAAATATGGCAAAGGTGATACCACCGACCGAAATCTGGATATGGGTGCATCAGTTAACTGCTCAAGTGTCAATAACTGTGGTCAGTCCGAATGTCCCAGCTACGGCAAGGAGGGTAATTGTTGGGTAACTACGGGGACCTTCGGCCCAACCCCGACCTGTGTCAATTTGACCAATGGAAACCACAAAGATTGTCGCGAATGCAAAGCGTACCGCGCTACCAATGAACTCTCTGAACTTGCTTCAGTAATGATTGGGATGGCCAACAGCCTGCAGAGTCGCAGCGACCTGGCTGAGGCTATCGCAGATGGCGATCTGACCCAGGATGTTGTATTGGGCTCTCAAAATGACCAGCTTGGTAAAGCGCTCGGTACCATGCTGAACGGACTGCGTGAAATGGTCGGTAGTCTGCAAATTGCCGGCGAACAGATTGCTACAGGTTCCGGACAGGTCAGTGATGCGGCTCAGTCCCTGTCTCAAGGCGCAACTGAATCGGCTGCGTCACTTGAGGAGGTCACATCTTCGATGACCGAGATGTCTTCCCAGGTTGGCCAGAGCGCGGAAAGTGCCAATCAGGCCAACGTTCTTTCCAATGAAGCGCAAAAAGCTGCCGAGAGTGGCAGTGCGCAAATGGATGAGATGGTTTCGGCCATGAGCGAGATCAATGCTGCCGGTCAGAATATCTCCAAAATCATCAAAGTCATTGATGAAATTGCCTTTCAGACCAATCTACTGGCATTGAATGCTGCTGTCGAAGCGGCCCGCGCCGGACAGCACGGTAAAGGCTTTGCGGTGGTCGCCGAAGAAGTCCGCAATCTGGCTGCTCGCAGTGCCAAGGCTGCCGAAGAAACCGCCGAACTGATTGAAGGCTCAGTCGCATTGACCGAACGCGGATCAGAGATGGCAAGTCAGACCGCCGAAGCCTTAAGTGGCATTACCGGTAGCACCACCAAGGTTTCAGATCTGCTCGAGGAGATTGCCGCCGCCTCTAACGAACAGGCTCAGGGCATTGCGCAGGTCAGCCAGGGGCTGAACCAGATTGACCAGGTGACTCAACAGAACACGGCAACGGCAGAAGAGAGCGCCGCCGCCTCAGAAGAGCTATCAGGTCAGGCACTGCAAATGCAGGAGATGCTGAAACGCTTTACCCTGAATCAGTCCACATCGCAAACCGCACCAGCGCAACAGGTGAAAATACCACAGGTGACTCATCCTGAGACGGGTTGGGCAGAAATGAAGACCTCTTCTGCTAATGCGCCACAACCTCAAATTGCGCTGGATAGTTCAGAGTTTGGCAAGTACTGAGTCCAGAGCGAAGGGCTATCGGAACCTTTTGCTCCGATAGCCCTTTTGTCGCCCGAGATACGCAACAAGGGACAAAGGTAAGTAAATTTACAATTTGTTTTCCTTTAACAGATAGCTCGGCAGAATAGATCACCCGATATCATCACACCTGGATAGGTATTGTTCCGAAAAGGTAAAAATGAAAATTGCAACTTCAATTGTCTTTATCTTGGCGATAGCTGCAGCGGGGCTGTTTGTCGTACAAAAAAGCGAATCGGTCGCCGAGCACCGACCGACGATCGTCAAGATTAAAAAAACATCTTTTGCTCGTTTGACAAAAATCAGAAATCAAAAGAAAAATGAAGTCATCGAATATTTCACTTCGATAGAAAAAAAAGCTGAAAATGTCAGCACCGATGATCAGTTACGAAAAATTTTTCTTGCAGGTCGACAACAAAACAACTCTGACCTGGAATATCAATTTGATGAAATCTACGCCACCCGTTATGGCGAATTCTATGACCTGCTCATGGTGGATTCTGATGGTTTCGTTTTTAACTCCGTTCGCAAAGAATCTGACTATTTGAGCAACATTTTCAATGGTAAATCTCCTCTAATTCAACGCGACAAACTAAGCTCAGTGCAGGAAACTTTTATCGACTACCGCGAATATGCACCATCACAGGAAAGTGCCTCGTTCTTTTTTGTTCCGATTAAAAAGAATAAGATCTTTGCTGGCTGGATTCTTCTGCAGTGCCCAATTAACAAGATCAACCGCATTCTTTCTCAGCGCGAAGGATTGGGCCGCACTGGTGAAGTCTATCTGGTCAATCAGCAGAGGCTGTTGCTGTCAGAATCCCGCTTCATCAATGAAAGCTCAACATTGAAACTGAAAATCGAGACTGAAGCTGTCCGTGATGCTCTGACGTTTGAACAGGGTGAACGTATTGTCGAGGATTATCGAGGCGTACGTGTTTTCAGCTCCTTTGAGAAGTTCAAAATTTTCGGAGCAAGCTGGATCATTATCGCAGAGATGGATGAATCGGAGATACTGACTCAGGCATTTAAACAGGCTGAGGCTTCAATATACCCGGGTCTTGCCAAAGTTGCACAACAACATATTAAAAACGAACAAGGCCTTCTGCAACCATCAAAAAAAGGCCTTGCCGTTGATATTAACGAATTTCAGCGCTCCGCAAACGGAACAAATTTGTTGACCTACGGCGTGGCCAGCTGCACAGCAATCCTCATACAACTGCCATCCCGTTTTGCCTATTTGACCCACATCTCTCCAATGGATGGAATTTATCAAAACTCTACAGAAAAAGGGCAAAACCTACTTAGCCAATTGATCCAAAGAATTGCGTATTTTGACCTTCTGCCAGTAGAAAAGAAGAATCTGCAATTTGTCTTGATCGCCCCGCATGAAGCCAGCCTGCGGGGTACGATTCAAACCATTCTGGAAAACGGTTTTGATCTCTCGAATATCCGCATTGCAATCAATAAAAACGCGCGGGGCGCGAATGTTTTTTTTGACCCATATAACCGCCTGACAGTTGAATGGTATGGCAAAAATGAATCACAAAGACACAACGCATTGACATTGCCGACCGTGCAAAACCTTTTCAAAAAGATGATTGGATATTGACCAGAGGACGGGCTGACAGGCGTGCAAGCGCTATCAGGAAAAAGGGGGAACAATGGAGCCCAATACAATTTGCACCACATCTCAAAACTACCTGCAGGGGATAACTGACTTGCTTTGTGACATTTCAGTGTTCACAGAGTCTCTCTCCTTGGCAAACCAGCTTGGTATTACTGCCGAAGAAAAAGATGCGTTACAGCATGTGCAGATCCTAGCTCAAACAGGCGCGGAAATTCTCGAATCCCAGACATCTTATGTATTGCGTAGTTCTGCTTCTTCGAACAACGATCCGCTTGTTCAAGCAGGAGTAAAACCTCTTGATTTAATCGTTTGCAAGGTAATTCTCATTGTGCACCTGGCCTCTCACATTATCCAGAGATTTCACCAGCACTGTTCTGATGAAGCAAAATTTGACGCCCTGTATCCCGCACTGATGTTGAGAAGAAAAACACATAAACTGCAGAAAATATATTCCAGCATCGGCTGCCAGCATAATCGAGATACGAAAACCTGCCCTAATCAAAAAGGTTGCCCGCTCGCCGCATGGAAAATCGTCAAAACCGCCCCGAACGGGACTTGCGATGTGTAAGGTAGAAACCAATATAAAGATTCTTCTGGTAGACGATGATCCTCTCGTACGAAAAGCGTTTATCCGAGGTCTTCATGAAAACAACTTTGACCTGACAACAGCAGAAAATTCTCATGAAGCGCTGATATTTCTTAAGGAGGAAGGATACGCTGTCATTATCGCAGATTTCCTGATGCCCGGACAAGATGGATGTGACTTGCTTGATCAAGTCCAACAGCAATGGCCAGAAATAAAGCGTATTCTTTTTACTGCCTCCTCCGAAAACCATCGGGTCAAAGCTTGCCTCGAAAATAGAACCGCCGAGGACATTATTCAAAAACCATGGGACCATGCGCACGTCTTACGCGTGCTGGAAAATTGTACTCAAAGGTGACAGCAAAATAAAAAGAGACTCGTTAGCAGGATCTGAGAAAATATTCAGGTTCAAGGAGCTCGCCAAGTGTGTGATATAGTCAATTTGCGGACATTTATTGTTCTGAATGAACAATCGGGTCTGCCGTTGGCTTTAGTCACCCGCTAGACCCTCATCCCAATTCCCCCCCCTGAATCGCTTCTGCCAGATGAAGAATCTGCTGAGAAAACTGACCTAGTACAAATAGATCAACGGCCTGAAGTTGGAACAGCTTGGTGTCGAGATGGGACGAAATCCGGAACAGTTGCCGTTCTGGAGGCTTCCCACTCTGAACCTCTATCGATATTTTGATTGCACAGAGACTGCCGAGTTTCTCTACGCCTGTGTGCATAGAACAGTGAAACATGGTCTGCCCCGAGAAATTGACTATCTGCAACGACATGATGAAGCCACTAAGATCATGGAGATCGTAGAAATACCGGACAGATTGGCCCCGATTCGACTAAATACGATCTCGATCAACTGCTCGCTCACGTACGCCGCAAAAGCCAGCAGAGCAAACAGCCGCTTAAGAATAGCGAACTACAAAACTCTGTCGGGCAATCTGTCCCGCAGCTTAAGCACTCAACAATCAGCGACAGGACCGCTCATCAACCCAATAGCCTGTTCAAAAGCACGCGACACCGCCACACGGGACAACTCACTCAGCTGCTCAGATAACGAGAATTGCTCTCCGGCGATAGTTAATAACCAACCGGGAACCGGCCGCGCGTAGAGTTGTTTCGACAACTGCAGCAGGAGTTGCGGTGAGAGCTGATGGCCGCAACTGCCCGTTGCATCCGGATAGATTGGCGAGAGTAAGGTCGCTGACTCCTGTTGTCGCTGTGCATCGACAAATAGAACCTGCCGCACCCCTGGCGCGGCCAATTCGAGAGCCAGTTCCGGAGTTAACTGGTGAGCAACGATGATCTTCGCCTGTTCCGCGCAGACATGTGTCGCTAGCTGTTCAGCCAGCCGTGGGCCGGCCCCATCATCACCGCGCAACGGATTACCGTAACCAATAACCAGCCACATCAGCAACGCTTTACTTCATCTAGCAGTTCACCACGGGCAGAAAACAGTTGCACCTGCAGCGGCATCCGCCCCGCTTCGTGAGTCGAACAACTCAGGCAGGGATCATAGACGCGGATGCCGTGCTCGACCCGGTTGAGCAGGCCCTGATCGAGTTTGTCACCACGGATGAATCGCTCGGCCAACTGCCGGACGGTACGATTCATCGCCAGGTTGTTCTGTCCGGTCGCGATGATCAGGTTGACATCCTCGAGGATACCGTTATCGTCGACCCGATAGTGATGAAAGAGCGTGCCGCGTGGTGCTTCACTGATGCCTATGCCGATATTCTGATTGACTCCGGCCTGACTGCGGATGTGATGGTCGATGAGGATATCGTCGCCGAGTATCTCTTCAATCCGCTCCAGGGCGTGGAGGATCTCGATCAAGCGTGCATGGTGATAGTAGAAACTACCGCTGACCGGCTTGCCCTGGCCGCCGTAATGGCGGAACTGGCGCAGTTCACGATCGGCCTTCGGCGTGCCGGCAAAATCACAGACATTCAA
Organism: Deltaproteobacteria bacterium; assembly: GCA_024279255.1. Taxonomy (GTDB): domain Bacteria; phylum Desulfobacterota; class Desulfuromonadia; order Desulfuromonadales; family Geopsychrobacteraceae; genus Geopsychrobacter. Next base: position 19,997 of record JAJRRT010000016.1, read on the forward strand.
GCGCGCCAGCGGACCGACCCGGTACATGCCCTGCTCCGGACCTAAGGGGCGATAGTAGGGGAACTTCAGGTAACTCCACTTCTGCTCGCCCTCGGCGATCAACCGCTGATAATCCTCCGGGGCCGCCCCATCTTCGAGAATCTTGCCCTCGGCATCAATCACCCGCAGCTTGCCGTCGTAATGCTCCAGACCGCCATCCTCACCGACCAGCCCCATGAATAGGCTGGGGAATTCCCCATAGGCATCAATTTCGGTGCTGAAGCTATCGTGAATATCCTTCATCAAATCGAGCGCAATGTTGATGGTGGCATGCATCTCGGGCAGCTGTTTGAGAACCTGATCCCGCTGATCGCTGCCCAACGATTTACGCACCCCGCCCGGAACCGCCCAGGAGGGATGAACGCTGCGATCACCGAGCATACGGATCAGCTGCTGACCGAAGGCGCGCATGCGGATTCCGGCCCGCGCCAGATCGGGATTCGCAGCGATCAGACCCGCCATATTGCGCTGCAACGGATCGGCATCCATCCCCAGAATCAGATCGGGTCCGGAGAGCAGAAAGAAACTCAGGGCATGGCTTTGCACCAGCTGAGCGTAATTCATCAGACGCCGCAGGGCGACGGCGGGTGCCGGGGTGCGCACGCCGAGGATCATATCGCCGGCCTTACTCGAGGCCATCAGATGACTGACCGGACAGATCCCGCAGATCCGCGCGGTGATACCGGGCATCTCCCAGAAACTGCGACCGACGCAGAACTTTTCAAAACCACGAAACTCGGTGACATGGAAACGGCTGTCGACAACCCGGCCGGAATCATCGAGCATGATCGAGATCTTGGCGTGGCCTTCAATCCGGGTGACCGGTTCAATCGTAATTGTTTTGGACATCTTTTACTCCTCGCACGCTGCTACCCGAAGGTACGCATTTCCGGTTACAAATCGACCGGTCGGTTGTCGAGCAGGGCCGTCAGGGCTGCGGCGATCCGCTCGGGTGCCGGCGGACAACCGGGCAGATAGATATCGACCTTGATCGCCTGGTGCAGCGGCAGGGCTTTTTTCAGCAGCGCGGGCAACACCTCGAGGGATTCGGCCCCGATCGGAGCCTGGGCCTCGTGGTAGACCGCGGTCAACAGATCCTTGACCGGAATCCGGTTGCGCATGCTGGTGACGTTGCCGGTCACCGCACAGTCGCCGAAGCTGATCACCAGCTTGCTGTTGCTGCGGATACTCCGCGCCAGTTCGAGGTTTTCGACATTGGTCACCGCACCCTCGACCAGGCAGATATCGACCTCTTCGGGGAACTTCTTGGTATCGACCAGCGGACCGTAGACGATATCGACCTTCTCGACCAGCTCGATCAGCAGCTCATCCAGGTCGAGAAAGCTCATGTGACAACCGGAACAACCTCCCAGCCAGACGGTGGCCAGGCGCAGCTTTTTCGGTACTTGACTCATCGATCTATCCTTCTGCGCTCTTAGCGCCGCCATTGTCGTTTTTCCCGGCCGTCGAGAATCCGCCGCAGAAAGCTGGCTTCCTTCTTCATTTCGGCCACCGCGGAGCCCTTGGTGAACAGTGCCCCGGTCGGACAGACCTCGACGCACTTACCACATTCAGTGCAGCTTTCACTTGCCCCCCAGGGACGGTTCAGGTCAGTAATCACCTGACTCTTGATCCCCCGCCCCTTGACATCCCAGGTGTGAGCCCCTTCAACCTCGTCACAGACCCGCACGCAGCGCAGGCAGAGCAGGCAACGATTGTGGTCGACCCCGTAACGCTCGTGGCTGGTGTCGAGGGGCAGATCCGGATTCAAGTAGTCATAACGGACATGATCCATCCCCAACTCCGCCGCCAGGGTCTGCAATTCACAGTTTTCATTACTGACGCAGACCGCGCAGGTATGATTGCGTTCGGCAAAGGTTAGTTCGAGAATCATCCGCCGATAGCGCTCAATCTTCTCGTTAGAAGTGGTGACGACCATGTTCTCCTGCACTGCGGTGGTACAGGCGGGCAGCAGGCGCGGACTGCCGGCCACTGCGACCAAACAGAGCCGGCAGCCGCCACGGGCACTCAGTCCATCGAGGTGGCACAGGGTCGGTATCTTGATCTCATGATCGCGACAGGCCTCAAGGATCGACTGGCCGGCACGCGCGCTGACCAGCTCCTCATCGATTGTCAGGGTAATAACCGGCATCAGTTCTCCTCCTTGAAAATCGCGAGTTCGGCAGCATGCTCCGGCAGTTTCAGCAGCGGGACCTGGTCGAGCTGGCAGACCCCGGCCGGACAGCAGTTCTCCTCGATATGGGCCAGATATTCCGCGCGATAGTACTTCAGGGTGTTAAGAACCGGGTTGGGTGCCGTCATCCCCAGACCGCAGAGGCTGGTCTCCTGCACCAGGCCGCAGAGTTCCTCGAGGGTTTCCAGATCGCCCAGCATCGCGCTGCCGTCGGTGATCCGCTTGAGCAGTTCGTACATCTCGACGGTGCCGACCCGACAGGGCACACATTTACCGCAGCTTTCGTCCATGCAGAATTCCATGAAGAATTTAGCCACATCCGGCATACAGCTGGTCTCATTCATGACGATCAGACCGCCCGACCCCATGATCGACCCCAGCTCCTTGAGGCTTTCGTAGTCGACCGGCGTATCCAGATACTCGGCCGGGATACAACCGCCGCTCGGCCCACCGGTCTGCGCCGCCTTGAACTGACCGCCATCCGGTAAGCCGCCACCGATCTCAAAGACAATATCGCGCAGGCTGATCCCCATCGGCACCTCGATCAGACCCGAATTGACTACTTCGCCGCAGAGGGCGAAGACCTTGGTCCCCTTGCTCTTCTCGGTGCCGAATCCGGCGAACCAGTCGGCGCCGCGATGCAGAATCGGGGCAACATTAGCGAAGGATTCGACATTATTGATCAGGGTCGGATAACCCCAGAGGCCACTCTGCGCCGGATAAGGCGGACGCGGCACCGGCTGGCCGCGCCGACCCATGATCGAGGTCATCAGCGCCGTCTCTTCGCCGCAGACAAAGGCCCCGGCACCGACCCGCAGATCAATGCGGAAATTGAAGCTGCTGTCGAGCACCCGGCTACCGAGCAGGCCGCACCGTTCGGCGTCCCTGATCGCCTTGGTCAGGCGCGCCGCCGCCAGTGGATATTCGCCACGCACATAGATGTAGCCCTGCTCGGCACCGACGGCATAACCGGCAATCGCCATCCCCTCTAAGACCCGATGGGGATCTGATTCCATGATGGTGCGATCCATGTAAGCCCCAGGATCTCCCTCGTCGCCATTGGCGACGACATATTTACGCTCGGCGGGTGACTTACGCACCAGGTTCCACTTGACCCCGGCCGGGTAACCGCCGCCACCCCGTCCTCGCAGGCCACTCTTCTTGATTTCGTTGCAGACCTCTTCCGGACTCATTTCGTGAAGCACATAAGCAAGAGCCGCGTAGCCATCGCGCGCAATGCTATGCTCGATCTTTCCCGGATCGATCCACCCATTGTTACCGAGAACAATTTTGGTCTGGCGGGCAAAGAAAGGTATATCAGCGGGTAAGGCGCCGGTTTCAATCGGGTTGCCCGCAAGGCCGTGCAGAAGAATCTCGCACGCCTGTTCAGGGGTGACCTTTTCGTATGTCCGTTCTTCACCAGCCACCACAATGCGCAGCAGCGGTCCACGACTACAGGGGCCCATACAACCGGTGGCAACGACCTCCAGCTGCGCGGCCAGGTCCTGCTCCTTGATCAGCTCCTCAAGCGCAACCTTAACCGCTTCGGCTCCAGCCGAAATGCAGGGGGTGCTATAGCAGAGAAAGAGCCGCAACTTGAGATCCTGCTGGCGCTGCAATTCCTGCTCGGCCAGTTCTGTCAGGGCAGTCAGATTCATAGCTCTTCCTCCGCAGCAGCGGCAACCAAAGCTCGCTTGGCTTCGATTGCGGCTATCGTTGACTCCAACGTCTGCTTGCCGAGCACTTCGGCATCCAAGGTCAGCATCGGAGCCAAACTACAGTTCCCCAGGCAGCGCGCCGTCATCAGAGTCAAACTGCCGTCTGCCGTGGTGGATCCGGCCTCAACCTCTAACGCCTCTTCAAGTCTGGCGATAATCTCACCGGCCCCTTTCACGTAACAGGCCGTTCCCAGACAAACCACGCACACATGTTCGCCCTGCGGATCGAGAGTAAAGAAATTATAGAAGGTCGCAACACCGTAGACCCAACTGGGGGGCAATTTAAGTTGCAGCGAGACATAATCGAGAATCTCTTCATCCAGATGGCCGAAGGCCTCCTGCGCCGAGTGCAGAACCTCAATCAAGGCATCCTGCTGGAACTGACATTTCTTCAGGGATTTGTCGACCAGCTGAAACTTGAGCTCATGCCCGTTTTCGCCCTCTTTTACGGATGAAGCCATCGGTACTGTCATGCCAGACTCCTGTAGCTGCGACAAAGATAATAAACCGTTAATCTGACAAAGATTACAATCCAAAGCTGATTTGTCAAGAAAGCAAAAAACCCAAATCCACCGGCCCTATAACGACAGAGATCGGAGGTGCCCTTATTTTTGGCTAAACCCTTCTCGCCGACGCGGTTTTCATCCCGGAAAGCATCAGATCAGGCGGATAATGCTAATAGTTGCCTCTACGAACAAGTTGCAGAATGCGCTCTCGAATCTGCAGCAGCAAAGCATAGGTCGGTTGCTTGGGGCTGATGAGTGTTTTAAGTTGGCACGAACGTTTCTGAACTTGACCGGCCAGATTGATCAGTCCGAACCGGATCGCCTTGAGCCGCTTCCGTCTCCAGCTTTGCGGCAAGACCAAACGTTTCATGCGGCATTTTCGCCAAGATCTCCAGAGGGGAGCGTGCGCCCAGCCAAGTCGTCTTTCATGACCGCACGCATCTCTTCGCTTTTGCCGCAGCGCTCACGATACCACCGGACCAGCTCATTACCGCCCACATCCCGATTGGTGACGATACCCCGATACTGAATCGCTTCAGCAAGATGTAGGGTTCCAATCTGCTCAACCCCTGCTAGAACAGTAATCGTCCTAGCCAGCTTGAGAATCCGGGTGAAGCTGTGCGCAGATAAACCGAGCTTGTCGGTGACCTGTTCAAGCAGCTGATCACCCTTTTCATCCAACTTACAGAAACGGCGGATATGCCGGGCCTGCATCTGGCTGTTGGCGTGTAGACCGAAGGGAGTCAGGCGGTCATGCTGAATCTTGCGCGCCTGGTTGACACGCTGGCGGATGGTGGTGCTGTCTTCGGCGGGGGACTGATCGGTGAGATCCTTGTGCGGCACACGCGGTACCTCGATATGCAGGTCGATGCGGTCGAGCAAGGGACCGCTGAGGCGACTGCGGTAGCGCTGGAGCAGCGGCGGAGTGTAGGTGCAATCGTGGGCGGAGTCACCGCGAAAACCGCAGGGACAGGGATGTGGCCCCCTTTACCACAATTCAAAGTTTAGTGAAAACAGCCTTAAAGTAGAAATTCCGCTGACGATTCAGCTAGTTGAAGAATTCGCCCGCGAACCTGTCACCCTCGGCGACTACTTACTACGCCGCAGGATTGAACTTGGCCTGTATCAGAAAGATGTTGCCGTCAGGCTCGGCGTCACCACTTCGACCATCTGGAACTGGGAACATGGGTGGGTGATTAGAAAGCAATTTATCCCCCGAATTATTCTGTTCCTAGAGCACAATCCCTGGCTCGCAACGACAGAAAAATCGACTGCAAGAGGACAAAAGATAGATCGATATGGCGACCGTGGAGCTTCAACTAACCCGACCTTTCTGCTTGATGCGCAACACGCTATATTCCTTCCAAGATCAAGCCCTTCAGACACAAAAGTTTGCGCCGTTTTTACGAAACGGGAAGCAGTGCGGGGATTCAACCCATTCATAAAAAACGACTCCGGCTGCAACTGGGCGCTCTGGACACGACCACGTTGATTGAATACATGGACATCCCCGGCTTCAAACTTCATCTCCTCAAGGGAGAACGTAAAAATATCTGGGCTATTTCAGTCAGCGGCAACTGGCGTTTAACGTTTGAATTTCGTGACAGCAATGTCTATCTGCTTAACTATGAGGATTCTCACTGATGGCAATCTATGATCCACCGCACCCCGGAGAATTTATTCGCGAGTTGTACATTGAACCTTCCAATCTCAGCATCAGAAAAGCTGCCGCGGCCCTTGGCGTCTCGCCGTCTACCCTGAATCGTCTTTTGAATGGTCAGAGTGCTATTTCTTCAGAAATGGCACTGCGGTTGTCGATAACCCTAGGTCGCTCGGCTGAGAGCTGGCTCGCCATGCAGGACCAATATGACCTGTGGCAAGTCAGACAAAAGGTTAATTTGGATTCTGTTCGAAAGATTGATGTTTCGGCGGCATGAGCGGGAATTCAAGCCCGGAAGGGTAGCAGTCAAAACAGCAGGCGCAGCCGGACGGATGCGGCGGTGTCCTTAACGCTCTTCATACTCACAGCACGGCCTCCAGATAGGGTGTCATCACTTTATCCACTCGACAGGTTTTGGCATATTTGAGCACCGCGTCCAGATTGAACTTCTTTCGCGATATATAGCTTCAGTGCTTCCAGAACCACATCCGTGCCGAGTTTATTGCGAGATTTGAAGCAGTCTGCCAGGTTTTTTTCGGGACTGTAGATCCGGACCGACACCCTGTCGAACTGGTGGCCCTCGATTCCGACATGGAATGCGGTAGCCGAGATTTTATGGACGCTCACCGGAGGGAAGTCGAGAGCCGGCGGCTGTGAATCGCGGAGGACGTACAGCATAGTGCGACTGATGCCATGCGCCAGAGCTTCACTCATGCGCATTTGGCCGCCGTGTTGGCGGAAGATTTCGAGAAGGACTTTTTTTTCATTACAAGACAATTTGCTCCCATAAACAAACAAGTGAGGACGTTTTGTCTTAAATGATCATGGATGGCAAGGAAAAACCGAGCGTCCCGCAACGACTGGTCACGGGGCGCTATGTTATGGCTTTACCATCATCACCTGGCAAAACCAGCAGACGTCAGGGACTGGCTCACAAACTCAGGCAGCTGGGATTTGATCCGGGAACTTTCAATCTCGAACAGTTATTAAAGAGCGTGCGGCACGAAGCTCAACGAACAAAACAACCTCTGCAGGATGTTGAGCTGGAGAGACTCTGCCGCACGTATTGACACGCCCAAGGAAACCAGACGCTAGCGAGAAAGTTCCGCTCGAATAGTCCATTGTTGACTCAGGGACCTGCTGCCGATCACCGGGTGAGAGAATTTACAATCTTTCCTTGTCGCCTTCATGGTGCGGACAGATGCCCCACGCAGGTCTGACAACCTTACAGATCGGTTATTGACCCGGATGTTCATCGGCAGCATCTTGCCACCACTCCCCTGCACAAGAGTCAAGATACTCTGTCCTTTGTTTCTGGTTTCATACTGGATATTGCCTGAATATCCATCGGTATCGACATCGGTGATGACAATATCGCTTAATTCCCCAAGCTCTACGGCAATCGAACATTTTCCGGACTGATCGGCTGCCGCTTGCACAGGAAGTAGCGATAACAGCCAGATCAATACGACTGCTGAAACCAGGATGAGCAACGTCTCAAGCGCGTAAGGGCTGTTCATTTCTCGCTTTCGCATAAAGACCTCCACTGCGGGGCTGTTGTTCAGAAGCCGCCGCCTCTGCTCAACATCCCCACTTACGACCCACTACTCACCGGCGATGTAGCCATCCGGAAAACTGTATTCATGGCAGGCCTTGCAGTCGTTTCTGGCGCCGTAGTCCTGATGGCAAGTCCGGCATTCCTTCATGGTCATGACCCGGGTGACTACCGCCCGAGGCTGGCTCTGATCTGGCACATCGGCATGACATTTCAGACAATCGATCTGCCCATCAGTCACATGCCGACTGTGTGAGAAAAGAACACCTGGGCGGAGCACCGACGTTGAGACCCAGGGAAGCTCTGTTCCGTTGCCAATAAAAGGCGCGAACTCGTCAATCCGTTCCTCGTTGCCATCAACGTGACAGGCGAAACAGATGGTCTTTGAGGGAAGTCCGATTTTGGCCTGACTGGCGGCACCGCTGTGACAATCTAGGCAGCTGAGGTTGGCTTCATCCTTCTCCAAATGTTCATCATGTTCGAACTGGATCGGTTGAACCGGAGTGCAGTCGAGCGGCGGTTCCCGCAGATAACCTAGCTGACCGTTCACATCCTCAAGGGTAATCCCCGCGCGCCCGAGGATATTTCCCGCTCCCAGACTGATCATCATTTGAGTACCGATTGGCCGCGAGATTTTAGGCACTCGCGAAGTGGTGATGCTGAATTCACCAATTTGGGAAAACGCATCCTTGTCATCCGCGTGACCATCCTTATCGTCCCTTTCTTTATCGTCTATATCCTCACGATTCTTGTCTTTATCATCCTTACCTTTATTGCTCCCTCTGTTTTTTTTGTCCCTGTCACCATCATCGTCCGCATGCTGCCGAGCTGCAATCGAACCGGTCGGATCCCAGGTCGTTTGGTTGACGCTATGCCCCGAGCCGTCGAGGATCGCCAGACTTAGCCCGTCAGTTGCCGGGTTAAACGGCAACTCAGCTCCGAAAGTTCCACGCAGGGTGACATCCTTGCCATTGCTGCCGATTATCACCTCGTTAATGCTGAAACAGGTGGTGTTACACAGCGGGACCGGAACTGCCAGCGGGGAAACGGTTCCAACGGAGAGCGGCAAACTTTCAAGATTTGCGTAGGCACCCATCTGGCTGGCGGGGGAAGATGGCTTGAGATGCCAGTCATTATTATCCGGATCGACAAACTGAGGATCGACACTGATCGCGCCGGTACGCTCGGAATACTCACCATTGTCGATACTGTTGTACTCAACAACCGAGAAAGCTTCCGAATTGAGGTGATAGAGCGCTTCGGGTTGGGCATAGGGATCATCGACGTGAATGTTATCCAGCGTCCAGACGTGGTTGATGCCGAACCGCCAGTCGAGATCCTCCTCGTCCGAATGCGGGCGCTGGTCATACTTGAGGCGCTTATTGCCCCAGATAATATTGTTCGTGAGTTTCACATCACTGAAGCCAGGGGCGTAGTTGCGCCCCAGAGATTCCATACCGTTATATTCATGACCATGCCGTTCACTGTCGATAGCACCACCCACAGGATCCCTGCTGCCAGCGACGATATTATTGACAATCGTATTATTGAAGACCTCGGCATAAAAGGTATCGTCGAAGGCCATCGCACCGCCGCGGGCGTGATTTTCGCCATGATCATCAGACCAGTTTTCGGCGATCAGATTGTTGTAAACCCTGACGATCGCGTTATTGTCGGTCACATCTTCAAAACTGATCGCGCCGCCGTCATCGTAGTTTGAATTACGCCGGATAATGTTGGCATAGAGATCGACGGGACCACTGTCTTCAAAAAACACCGCTCCACCATGATCGTCGGCATGGTTGTTCTCAATCAGGTTGCCGGCAACAATCAGGTGGTCCTTGACCTCATAGAGCGAGATGGCACCGCCGTAATCGGGGGAGAAATTATTGAACAGATGGTTGTTGAAAATCTCGTAAGTGCCTGGCGGACAGCCGGGAATTTCGTCATCAACCACATGCTCGGGCTCGCCATGATGGGGGCCATATCCTGGCTCGTCATTGACGCTGATGCCGCCACCATAACCGCCGGGGTTGCCATTATTGGAGATCGTATTTGACCAGATCCGTACATCATGGTTGGACTTATGCAGCCAGATGGCACCGCCATAATAACCGCCGTTATGATCAAGGATGCTGTTATTGATGTCGATGTTGCGGTTGCCGTAGTCGCCGAAGATCCCGGCCCCGATATCCTCATCGATGCTGCCACCGGTAATGGTCAGGCTGCTGAGCATAATATTTTCCACGCTACCCGACTGCCCGCCCCGCCCGATAAAAACGACCGGACCGCGATCGGTATAGTTCTGGCTCTCCATGCTCAACTGGATTGCACCGAGACCATTGACGACTGTTTCCCTGGGGCCGGCGCCGATGATCTGGATATCGGACTCGGTGATCTGGATCCTTTCATTATAGTATCCGGCAGCAACAAACAGATAACGCGGAGTCGCTGTGGGCAGATGTTGCAACGCCGCCCCGATACTGCTCCAGGGGTGCTGTCGACTGCCGTCTTCGCTGCCCTTATTACCGGCATCGACAAACACTGAGCGTTGGGCCAGATAGCGCTGTCGCGTAGCACTGCCGGCAACATCGACCTGAAAAGCCGCGGAGGGGCCGGAATGGGTGGTCACGATCAGCGGGCCACTGATAGCATCAGGCAGGATATCGACAAGGATTTCGCCATCGGACCAGGCAACAACTGGCAGCTCCTTACCACTGAGGCTGACGGTCGAAAAACCGCGCAGTGCGCCAAAATCGATCCCCTCGATGCGCAATGGAGCTCCGGCAAAGACATTCTGAATCCTTGGTACTGGCGGTGGTTCCGCTGCCGGAGTAGCGGCAGGCTGGGCCATGGGGGTTGGGAAAAGTTGTTGCATACCACCGGCGCTGAAAGCGATCGGCAGCAGGGACCAGTCTGCCTCGAACTTATATTGCCCCTGTCCCATGGTATACGACATGATCAATGGGAGATAGTTGTCGTTGTAACTTGGCAGCATGGGGTCATTCGCCAGATAGAGGAGCGTGGTCGGGGCAAAGCGTCTTTCCAGTTCTGGTTTCTGGCCGAGCGCTTCCCCGGCCGGACATTGAGTAAAGGGGTCGGCACCGACCGCTGCACCGCTATAGCACATCGGATTCCCCATATGTCCCGCACCTAGGAAATAGCCCAAGTGGTCGTAGGCGCCGACCGGGACCCCGTCGATACCAGCCTTTTCCATCGTCAGCAAACTCAGTGGCCGTGGATCGATAAAGAGATCATCAAACACCCCACCTTCAATTTTCGCGGCCATCGGCACCAGGGTTCTCAAACCGAGATCGAGCTTATTCCCCTCACCACCAGCAACCTGCACCGGAGTAAAATTACGCTGGCCGGGTGACCAGAGATAGCCAGTCTCATTCTCGGCGCCCTTGAGCAGTTGCAGCACATAATTTCCGGGTAGCAGATTTCTGAACTCGTAGTACCCGGGAAGTGCACCGACATAAACACCGCCCCACTCATCGAGCGGGAAAGTCGCCGGTTCAGACCAGCCCTGGGCGAGTAACTGCTGTTTGTCGAACGCTCCGCTGCTGGTGGTTCTGGCGGGCGTACCTGTGCAAGCAGTATACTTTCCGCTGAGCGAATCATAGTTGCAGTCTGAGGCATTCCACAGTTTGAGCTTTATCCCATGCAGCGTGCGCTCTTTTTGTTGATCATAAATACCATCGGCTCTCCACTGCGGCTTTTCAAGGTTATCCAGAAAGACAAAGCCATCAAGATGGCCCTCGGTTGCAGGTATTTTTTCCATAGAGAGGTCGGCGCGATAATTGGCCGTAAACCACTGGACATAGCGGTTCATGGCATTAAAGCCGACCTCATGGGTGATGGTCGGATCCCCCGGCAGCGGGTAGAAGATCTCCTGTCGCCATGCCCCGCGATAGCCCAGAGGCAAGGCAACATCGACATAGCCGAGGACTTCCACCTCGGGAACATCATCAAAATTGTACCAACCGTCGGCAGCGGTCAGTTCTGTTTTCCAGATACTGCCGTCCTTCAGGCGCAGATGGACTTCCGCCCCGGCAACAGGGGTATTACCCTCCCTCACGTAGCCCTGGACCCGGCCAAAAAAACGCGGGACCATGATTCCGGGATACGGTATCATGGTCTCTGTCTGCGGCTTTACCGACACCCCCTTTTGCACATAGACGTAGTCCATGGCACGATCGGCGCAAAACAGCTTGTATCTGCCTGGCGAGACCTGGCTGAAAGTAAATTCACCGGTGAGCGGATCGGCCTCAGTGGTGGCCACCGCATGCGGCATCATGGTTTCTGAATCGACATACAGGACCACCAGACCATCGGGGACCAGAGTATTGGCGGAGACACCGGGGTTATGCAGCGGGCTGAGCGGCACATCGGGGAAGAGCTCTGCTTCCATCACGAGTTCAAAGGCCTGGTCGGCATCCAGCAGAGTCCCGCTGATACTACCGACCAGATTGGGGTTGCCCTGGGATATCTGACCGAGCTTCTCGACATAACCGTGCCAGACCATATAGGAACCATCCTCGGTGCCGGGGTCGCCCGGATAGAGGACCACTTCAAAAGCGCTCCCCCCTTCTTCGGTACTTAGCAGATAGAACTCTGTTGTCTCATCAAAATCGAGAGGAGCACGGGTGACGGGGTTCGTTACCGGCAACGGCTCCGGTCCATTGTCATCATACAGGTAGGCGGTCGAGGTATCGGAGGTGACATAGACTTCCCCCGGTAGCAGATCGGTGAAATAGTAGTGACCATCGGGTTGGTCCATCTGGGTTCCGGTGACCCCGGTCGCCAACAGCCGGCCATCAGCATCCCAGGCTTTGACTGTAACACCGTTGAGCGGTGCATCGACGCCATCGTCCCATTCACCATTGATGTAGTTGTCGTAAAAGGTATAGACCAACAGGTTCGCCAGGGGCAGCGGGAACGGTGGCAGATAGGCGTCTTTGCTTTGAGTCTCGTAGTCGGTGTTAAGCGTAAATTCCCGACTGGTCGGTTCATGATCTGGTGCCGAGAACATCACCACGTAGTCGCCGGGCGACGGAACAGTGGCGCTCCAGCTGTGGCCGTTAACGGCACCGTAGGTCACAAAGGCCCCGTCCTCTTGCCTCTGCACCATCACCGAGGCGTCATACAGGAGTGGTGCGGTGGTGTAATCAGGCAAGCCGTCTATCTGCTGGCCGGTATAGATGTTGCCGCCAATGGTCGCTGTTTGTGCGAACAACGATCCGGTGGGGAACAACAGAGCAAGAACCACCAGCAATAATCGAAACTGTGCACGGGCCGAGTCATCTCTGTTCCACCTCATGGCTTTGCTCCTTTTCTTTCTGATAGCTATAGATAGAGCTCCCTGACCTTCATCAGACACTGCTGTTATTAGCGAGAACCGTTCCAGCTGGAGAAAAACTATCTATCATCCTGAAATTGCAGAGACATTTTGGGACAGACAGAAATGCTCGAGTCTCTCAGGTTGAGAGCCTGCCGACTTGATAGATGTGCCTGGGGAGAATGGAAGCAGCCCTACAAACTGGGCTGCCACAGCTCAGTCGGGAGATTGTCCGACTGACTGAACTTGGCTTCAAGGCCCAAATTCAGCGGATTCTGGCGACAAATCGAAAGACTGCCAACGATTTGCCCTGAATATGGCCTAGGGCTCGCCGTACTACTGGATCCAACAGCATTGGCGGACAGGGTCACAACACGCAGGATATACGACTAAATTCATCTTAATTTTTAATGCACTGATTTGACTGGACTTTTAATAATTACAGCTGCAGAGAATGCAATGTTCTCTCATTTTGATAGCAGCTCAGTAAGAAAGGGCTTTCACAATGAGAGATTGCGGGTGTTAAGAAAAGGATGAAGCACAACGGTTTTCCCCTCCGCACGGCACCTCAGACTTCCTTCTGCAAAAAGGATTCACAACTTCCTCAATGCAAAAGTAGCAATCCCCGATTTTTCCAGGGGCTTTCGTCTCAGGGCTCAGATTGTCAACCAGGTCTCCCTGATCCACCAGCGGAAACAACCCGGTTGCCGCCGCCCTGAACAACCTGTTCGAGCAGCAGGTCGGCCTGATCAAGAAGATCCTGAAGAAGCTGCGGTTGGCGAGTCACCGTCATGGTCAGCACGGCAACGCTGATCGTCATTGGAGAAAAAGCTGACGCGCTGACGTCAAAGGGAGAGGGCTGGCCAGCGACACGACTTCGTATCCGCTCCGCCTGCCGCTGTGCCCCGGCGGAAGCGGTATCGGTCATAATCACGGCGAAACGTCCCCGGCTGTAACAGGCCGCTAGATCCCCTGGCCGCTTCAGAACCTTGTGCAGCACAGCGGCAACCAGCTGCAGGCAGGTATCAGCAGTTTCTTGGCCGCCCGTGAGATAAAGTTTCTGAAAAAAGTCGATTTCGATCAGCAGCAGCGACAAAGGAAGGCGCGATCTTCGGGCACGCTGGTATTCACGTTCGATGATCCTGTTGAAACTTTCCCGGCTCAAAAGACCCGTCAGGCCATCGCGCAGGATCAGTTGGTTCAGTGCCGCCTCAGCCCGCTGCCGCTCAGCAAGAGCAATCGACAGCTCCTCGTCGCTCAGAGCGAGTTGTCTGACCCGATCCACTCGCTCGTAGCGGAGAAGGCAATATTCCACGGCATCACGTAAGGTCCCTTTGAATCCTGGCAGTTTGAGTTTCTTGCTACTGCGTTGTTCAGTCATATACCCTCTCCGTGGCAAGATTTCCGGGCACGACGTTGTGACTGCCGTCGCAATCATTTTTTGATCGTAGCACCATAACGCGGGGCAGGTCCAGCCAAGGTAGACCCTCAGCTGCCAAGCCACAAGCTTCTCTACATAGCGGAACCTACCTTGGGTCGCCTCGCTCCAGCAGGCGACAAGGAAACAGCCTGCGAGAGCCTGTCGGGGGTTGCTCAGACCGCTAGTTTGCTGGCTGAGGAGATCAGTGTCGATCGGGAACGCCAGAACTTCTCCGGCGGCAGATCGAAACTGCGCATGGCCTCTCGCTTGTCGGGGCAGATCTCGAACAAACGGTTCAACCGAGTCAGTTCGAAAATCAAGTAGACCTGCAGGCCGAGAGAGGCGATCCGGATCTGTCCAGAGTATTGCTGAACCGCTTTCAGGGCAACGACCAGAGCGCCCAAGCCACTGCTATCGACAAAGGTCACATGCTCCATATCGATGACAAATTTGGTCTTACCAGCCGAAACCGATTTGCTGACCACATCCGCCAGACAGATCGAGCTTGAACCTGCGAGGGGACCGTCCAGTTCCAGCAGGGTCACATCGTTGATTTCTTGGATATTGATACGCATGGTCGACAACCTCCTTCCCGGTGTGGGGCCTGGAATCCTCAACTGATGATCCTGTGCCGACTAAGCCATGAGCCTAGTCACCAAGGAATCTTTATCCTATTCGAAAGCAAAAACCAGACCAATACAACCAAAATGGTCACAATTATACCTTCCCTGTTCTCCGGGCGCTCAAAGTCGTTTCTGACGACCTTGAAAGGAAGGGATTCAGGGACAGCATAACCGGGTGGAACGTCCGCCTTGGGGAAGCGCAACTACCAGAATGATAGCATTGCCACTCGCCTAACCTGTCATTCTGACAGAAGCGGGCGTCAGATTCGGTCGCGCAGTGAGTCCCGTCAATTTGTGCTGGTGAGAGAAAATACGCGGTCCTGAGAGTGGGATTTATTCCGCACTCAGAACCGCGACATTCTCCTCTATTTCTTTGTTAGCGCGTCAGCGCCGCTTGGGCCACAACCCCGGTCCGCCCGAATACGAGACAGGATTGCTGGCCAGTTTCATTACCGCTCAGGGGACGGTAATGGAATTCACGGTGTTGTCTTGCGGATGATAGACCCGTGTTCCTGACACACTATCCAGCGAAATGGCAACGCTCGTGGTTTTTTCCATGTATTTAGTCGTTGCGCTACAGGTCCCGGCTGCATCGGTGGTACAGCTGAAAAGCTTGGATGCAGGCGTACCCTCCTTATCCCAGGTGTAGATCATAGTCACCAGAGCACCCTCAGCTGGGTTGCCCAAGTCATCCTCAATGCCGACCGTGACTGAGGCAGCCAGTTTGCCTTCTTTGTACAACGGCGAACCGCTCAAACTCGATGCATGTACGGACGTAGGCGTAGCAACCGAATCTGTCTCATCATTGTCCAAGGCGTCTGCACAGCCAGGGTCGAGCATGTCGATTAATCCGTCAAGATCGTCGTCCTGGCCATTGTTGCATTCAGTGACCGGGTCCGTCTCGTCGTTATCGCTGACGGTGTCACAGCCAGGATCGGCCATATCGATGAGCCCGTCGAGATCGTTATCGATACCGTCCGAGCAGGCATAGACCGGCTCAGGCGGTACGTCTGTCTCATCTTGATCGGTGGCTGAGAAACAGCCTGGGTCATTGATTAGCGGGTCATTACCGAAATCGACGAGCCCGTCGAAATCGTTATCGATGCCGTCCGAACATTGATAGACCGGGAGAGGTGCGTTGAATTCATCATTGTCCGTAAGTGTGACACAACCTGGATCGGCCGGGAAATCGACGAGTTTGTCACCATCGTTGTCGATACCGTCTTCACATTGCGCCAGGAACTCATCGTTATCGGCGGGCGAAGTACAACCGCTATCTGCCATGTCGGTGAATCCGTCACCATCGTTGTCGAGGCCGTCTTCGCATTGCGCCAGCGGAGGTGGTAGCGGCGGGACAAAGTCCGGATCGTAGAGGGTCACGCTAGTCTGACAGGCTCCAGCCAGGAAGCCACCCGGAGTGGGGTTATACACATACCAGGGATCAGCAGCGATTATGTTGCCCACAGTGAAGACAACAGAGTCCCCGGCACCCTCGAACTTCTCAAAACTGATGGTGCATTCACCCAAGTTATTCGTGAAGCAAGGTTCACCGGCATTACCATCAGCGCTGCCGGAAACTTGAGCGTCAGCAATTGGGATAAATCCATCACTGACCTTAATTGTGACGTTACCACCGTATGGCTCGGACCTGAAAGCCGTGCCAGACACGCCAATGGCGCACATATCTGCCGATACGCTACCATCTATTGGTGTCAGAGGCGTCCAGGCAAACTCAAGCAGGAACATGCCCTGTCCGAAACCCGCACCTAATTCCATGGTCTCGAAGCGCGGGTCAAAACCCCGGATTTTATCGTTACCGGCGAAGGTAATGCCGTCAGGCTGTGGAAGGGCTATGGCCGGATCTTTGGTAAAGTTAGCATCGTTGCCGGCATAGCGGAACGTCCCTGGCGCAAAACGCCGCTCCATTTCGGGAGGCTGAATGATATCCGTTGCCGATGAACAGGCAAGTGGATCTGTCGGATAAGTTCCCGGAGCATAGACCGCATTGTTGGCCAGATTACACCAGGCATCAGTCTGGTACATGACTCCCAACAGGTAGTTAAACTGGTCGTAGACTCCGACCGGAGAACCGACGATATTCATCGCCTCATCAAACATTGTACTGGTGGGATTCGGATCAAGATCACCGTTACCACTGAAGACACCGCCTTCAATCAAACCGGCCATAGGTATACTGCCCAGTGGTGACGGCCCGCCGAGAGGATTGGTTGGTGTTGAGGTCACGCCCAGGTCGATACGGCTGTTAAATCCGCCGATCAGAGTTACCATAGTAAGGCCGTCCGTGATATCAGGAGAATGCCTGAAATTCGGCTGGGGAGCGACCCTGACACAATAGGTGCCGGGAGCTTGGTCCCTGAACTCATAAAACCCGTTGGCCGGAGCCGGATCGACTAGAGTTGGGGGAAAGACCACAGGATCACCAAAGACACCGCCGATCTCATTGGGCGGCCAAGTGCCAAAGGGGACCCAGCCCATGATTTTGGCGTCTGCCTCATTGGTCAACCCAGTAACGGCCGTGGCCAGCGGTAGTGGGGGCTTAGCCCCGGTCAAATCCGGGCAAACCTCTGAACCGCTTAGCGGGTCGGGAACTGTGGCATAGAGCTCAACGCTTTCACCACCATTGGCGGTCTCCAGATCTTCCTGCCAGATGCCATCAGCTACCCAGGAGCCGGTCGCTAGACTATCAGCAAAGACCACCCCCATAAGGTTACCGACACCCGCGGGGATATCCTCAACCTGGAGGTCAACAAAGTAGTTGAGAGTCCACCACTGAACGCTGCGGCTCATGGCGTTGTGGGTTGCATAGGTATAGATGAGTCCTAGCGGCGCCTCTCTCTGGAAGAGTTCGGTTATGATCTTGCCGCGAATGGTGTCGCCATCTTGCAGATCGACGTAGAACTTCCCCAAACCGCCAGTCTCCGGCAAGTTATATACCTCGAACCAGCCGGTCGCCGGATCGGTAGTCGCCTTGTGCTGGGTAGCTCCACCCTTAAATTGAACCTTGACCGTGGCATCCACCGCAGCACCATTGTTCATGACGAAACCGGCACCACGGGCCTTGAAGCGCGGGTTAAGAATCGAAATCGGCAGATTGTTACCCGGGACGACACTCACCCCGGTACCCACCGTCGGCACGTTGACCAGGTCCTTGTCAAAGGTGAAAATCTCATACTGACCGGGCGGAACATTAACAAAATCCCACGCACCCCCATCGGAGCTATTATAATATGAAGGCTGCGTCGCCTCAGTCGTAGCGACCAATTTTGGCACGCCGTTGCTGTTTGAATAAAGGGCAACAATCGCGTCAGGTATCCTGCCATTCGGGATGTAATCCATGCCGAGTGGGGGACAGATGTTGCCGGGCACGGTGAGGCAACCACCCCATCCGGCGGAATTCAGGTTGACATCCCATGGTGTCCCGTCCGCATAACGGGCGTTGGTGGGAGGCACCCGTCCACCGCCAGTCTGCGGAAAAGGCTCTTCCGGGTCGTTGCCGTCGGCGTCCAGAAGCAAGCCGGATATTCTGCCGTTGATTGTCGGGTTGAGACCACCGGCATCATTACCTAACTTCTCGATGAAAGCGTGCCAGGTCAAATAGAATCCCATTTCAGTTCCTGGGTCGCCTGGGGAGAGGAACGCATCCCAGCTGTGGCCGCCTTCTTCAGTAAAGGTCTGATACCAGGGACAAGCGGTATTCGCATATCCGTAGGGTCCCGTTGCACTAGGCTCCAATGAACAGCTACCAGCTATGCCGGCGTGATTCAGGGCCAGAGCAATATGAGGATTGTCGGCCTGGGTCACGGTTGAGGGGTCAGAAATAACCTCATAGGTCTGGCCACCGGGCAAGCCCTTGAAATAGACAAAACCGTAGGCCATCGAACCGATAAAAGGCAGACCGTCCTTGGTCACAAACCCGCCCTGACTGAAGGCCAGCTCGCCGGTCTTCTGGGTCTGCACGATATTGCCGTTCAGATCTTTCACGATGACGGTAACGCCGTTGAGGCCCGGGTCAATAACGGGCCCGTTATCGCCACCGTTTGTGAAGTTGTCGTAGAAGACATAATGCAGCAGGTTCGCCGTATCCCTGGTGCCCACACCCGTTGCCGGATCGACGTTCAAAAGTGCCACCAGGTAGGCATCCTGAGCGCCTGTCACTTCGGCCGCAGAAGGAGTATCAATCTGTCCGACAACTCCACCGCCCTGCCTGGGATGGGTGAATTTACCTAGATACGCATTCCATGTAAACTCCCTGCTAGTCAGGTCATGGCCGGGCGCACTGAACATGACAATCAGATCGGTTGCATCGGGGATGAGATCTCCATCAGCATCAGGAATGGTTTCCTCCCAGCAGTTGCCGCCGGTAACCACGGCGCCGAACTTGTCCAGACCCATGGTGCCGTAGCCGATAACAGCACCGCCTTCCTGATTCTGGACCATAATCTGGGCGTTACTGATCGGTGGAGTGATCGCCGAGGGGGCATAATCTGTGGTCCAGTTCGCTATCGGCTCGCCCATTGCGTCCATGGTATAGATCACTTCCCCATGGCCAGTGTAGATACAGCCACCGATGGTCATGCCGCCGACCGCAGCCTTCGACTCTCGAACTGCCGGAGAAAATGGCACGAACAGAGCCATGAGGATTGCCAGTGGCGCCAGCCAGCCTCTCAAGTAACTATTGATCTCTTTCATAATCAGATCTCCTTTACCTAGTTTGCACCGCCCACGGGGGTCGGTCGTCATCAACGATCCTTGGAGTGTCTCTAGGCCACAAATTCCAGGGGCCTTAGCACCTACGCAAAGTCATCCCTGGCGATTTATTGAGCGAAAAGCATGCCGACATAACCACCGCAATCAACTTATTGAAATTACAAATAAAAAAGAATTTAAGAGTTCTGAAATAGGGGCGATGTCTGCCAGGATGGCAGGAAGCCTGAAGAGAGGACTGTCACTTTGGCAGAACGACGACACCCGCTAGTCGGCAGACACCGATGACTGCGGTTTCCGGTTCCCCGCATGGGACAACCTTGTAGCGTCGAATTACCTCGGCTCGGCTCTTAGTGGAGAGAGTTTTATTGAAGGTGTTTTGGGAATTGAATGATTTTACACTAATCAGGTGAAGTGCGTTGTTGCTCGTAAAACACCCTGGCCAATGTTCTACTGACCCATTTTCGCAGAGACCCCTTCATTTTTGTCGGCCTCCAGTTGTACAAGCAGATTCGCCACAAGAATATAATCGTCCCTCCAGTTTTTTTCCCCATCGCCATCAAGGTCCAACTTCGGCAAAGGCTCCTCTTTTTTCACCTCAATCCCGGCAAGTAAAACCGACGGAACCACCGTCAGTGGGACCTTCATCATCTCTTTGCTTCCTAAAAAAAGAATTTTCGCCGACAAGGCACCTTTCTCGGGAATGCAACGCACGAGGAAGCGGCCTTCACCAACAGACCCCGCCCAGAGCAGGCGAGCGTTTTTCAGGGCGATGCTCGGCTCTTTGTCACCTTTCGCCGGGAACTCTATCACCACCGGGGTCTCGCCATCGGCCAAAAGAATTTCCGGTCGCTGCTGAAGCCCCAAAGTGTCCCTCTTGAACAAGAGAGCCATCTTTACTAGGGTGCGAGACCCCTCATAGGTCTCGAAAATCTCCAGAATGGAAGAGATTCTTACCTGCTTTTTCTCGGTGTAGGGGGTATATGGGCGTTCGGTTTTTCTTAAAACTTCGTTTATTTTTTTTCGTCGTCGCGGGTCTTGCCCAGGGGTAAGCGCTACGTACGGCTCCAGTCTCTCGGAAACTGGAGGAGATACTGTCTCACTTGAACCCCACGGGACCGGAAGATCGACTTTCCCGACAGAGATGAGACCGGAGCGGCTCTGGCTGGTCGAAGAGGGAAAAGATGTGTCTGCTATGTCCCGAGATGGCGAAGTCTCCACTTGTGTTTGATTTTCAATTGGCGAGGTTTCTGGATATTGGATCTGCACCGGCAACGGTCGGCCGGAGGAGTCGCTGAGTTTTGCCGTTAAGCCCAAAATCACCGTCGGGAATTTTTCTACCGTGCCGCTGAGCCTGGCCAAAATCCCCGACCCGGAAATCGCCTGGGTTCCGACGGCTCCGATCCTCACACGGCCCGGCTGGTTCGGGTTGCCAGCGAATACCATCTCCTGCAACATTGCCCCCTGAGTGACGCTCGACAACTGCAGGGTCGTGGGATCGTAAGTGATAAGCAAATAGATGGAAGCGACCCCGTCGAGGTCCTCCCCTTCGACCCGATACTGACCTGGAGAGTCTGCAACCAGCCGAACGACCGCCGCCCAGCCCGGATTGACGGTCGCCAGCAAAAAAACCAAGAGTCCAACTATTCGTGCTCTCCCTGAATAAAGCATAAAAGGCCTGTTCAATTGGTGGTAACTGCTTCGACGCTCGCAAAAATTGTGATTCCGGGGACGATGGAACCCTCTTCGTCAACAGCGACCACATCGACAAGGATGAAGCTGTCGGCGACAGGTAAAGTGCTGCCAGAGCTTTCGCACTCGATACTGACAAATTCTCCCGCGCCAAACCCGGCGACATTAATCAGAGCCAAATTGACTGCGCCGGAGTCGGTCAGTGACTCGGGGGAATAAAAATTTTCGAGAAGGGAACCAGTGACGTCACCCGTGGCGGCGATCGTCGCTTCGATGGGTCGGACTCCTGCTGGAAGGAGCAAACCAAGCTCAATACCACCGAGGGTTATCCCCGCCGGCAGGCCAGAAATACTCAAGCGAACCTTGCTTCGGGTTCGGAAGGCCGTCTCCAGCCAGCTACCCGCCGAAGAGTTGACTCCGGTATGGTTATGTATATTGGTGTCGAGGAAGCCTGCCAAGGCCGCATCAAAACTATCGATGCTTGACCAGGATAATTCACCATCAACCTCAAGCTCTAAATTCAGTTCGTTCAGAAGCTCAAAAACTGTCATACCAGTATCGGTGGACATCTGCGAGAGAGCGGCCAGAGCCAGGGTGTAATCCTTTTCAGTAACATTGGCAGTATCCAAAGCTGTGGCCTCAGGCGCCCGCGGTTGGGTCGCAACAATGTCGAAGCCGAAGAGGCCGGAAACCGTGGCATTGGCGACGTCAATTTCGTCCATATTCAGAGCGACTGTCTCGGCCATTTGTAACGCAAGTTCGGTGAACGGAGTCACCGCGATTTTCACTTCACCCTTAGCTTCGGCAATGGCCGCACGTAACGGTGAATCTTCAAACACAGTGAAGATAAGACCGGTGGCCTCGTCGAGATAATCACCCGAAACCTCTGCCATTACCGGCCCCTGGTACTTGCCGATGCTGACCTCATACTTGCCCTCTCCGTTGGTCATCGCTGTTTTGAGTAAGGTCTTGCTTCCGCCTGCATTCAGGGCAAAGATCTTGACCATGCCGTTCACGATAATCCCTTTAGAGGCCGTGCCGCCGATCACTGTGTCAGCAGGGCCTCCTCCTGAGGCTGATGACCCACCCCCACAGCCGGTGAGGAAAAACATGAAAGCAATGAGTAAAACCATATACCTGGAAATATTTTTGTTCATGCCACTCAATCCTTCCAGCGAGAGTTTCAGGATCAGAAACTAATCAGGCCGACGACCTTCTTGAGAATCACCAGGGCGTCACCAATGTTGATCGTGCCATCTGGAGTCGGCTTGCCATTCACCAAGGGGGCGACATCGCCATAGTGCAGTTCTTCAATACTCGGAGATAGCTGGCCGATAGCTATCTGCAAAGCTCTGAGTGCGTCTGGCACGGCCACCTCACCGTCTCGGTCAAGATCCCCCCGAAGTGATTTCGCATAAATGATATTGCGCATCGTGTTGACACTGTTGCCGGCCTCGTCGGTGGCCGTAATCTTAACCGCATAGGTTTTCTCCGCTGAAAAAGTCAGCAGTTGTTCGAAATAGCCATTTACCATGTCCGGCGCAAAGGTTTGTCCGTCCACCTCAATGGAAATCGCTACTGCCGAAAGGCTGTCCTGCACAGTCCCCTGGAAAAGCAGACTGCTTTCGAACAGAACAATATCCTCTGCCGGGGAGGTGATCGCCAGTGAGGGCTTCTGGTTGTCAAAAAGCAGGGTGCGCTTCATCGAAGAGCTATTGTCCGCAAGATCCGTGGCGGTCACCATGATGGTGTTGAGGCCCGGTGTGAGGATGACCGTTGTCGAGAAAGTATTGCCTTGCAAACTGGCGAGGCTGGCTGGCTGATCGTTGACCGCCACCATTACGGTCACAGTTTCACCAACCGTCCCACTGACCACTATTATCCCGTCGGCGGTCTTGCTGTTGTCGGCAGGTGTTGTGAGTGCAAGGTTGGGCAAAGTGCTGTCATAAACAATCGTACGGACATCCACACTCCGGTTGCCTGCCTGGTCAGAGGCCACAGAGGTGATGGTATTCGCGCCCTCTATCAAGGTAAGCATGACGCTGAAGTTCCCCTCGGCATCAAGAGAAGCCTCTTGAGCATTAACCGTGACACTCACCGATCCAGTGCCGTTGAGCGCGAGCCCCGAGACGTTGATTGTCCCGCTATTGGTGTAGCTGCCATCGGCAAGCGTAGAGACTTCCAGGCTCAGGGGTCCTTGCTCTTCACAAGCATCACCGATGTCGTCATCATCCGAGTCGGCCTGGAGAGGATTGGCTACGGCCGGACAGTTATCCGTATTATCGCCAACACCATCGCCATCCGTATCGGCCCACTCGGCTGGGTCGTTGGGGAAGGCATCGCTGTTATTACCGATACCATCACCATCGGTATCATCCCATTCAGTGGGATCGTTGGGGAAGACATCCAGCGTCAGACCAGTGGTCGAGGTCGCAGCAGACTGACCTGCATTCCATCTATCGGGATAACCATCATTATCACTATCAACACTGGCGGCCGGATCAGTTGGGAAGGCGTCCGTAGCATCCGGGACACCATCGCCATCATCATCGGCACTACAAGTATCACCAACGCCATCACCATCCAGGTCAGCCTGGAGAGGATTGGCTACTGCCGGGCAGTTATCGCCATTGTCGCCAACTCCATCTGAATCGCTATCGCTCCATTCGGCTGGGTCATTGGGGAACAAATCGAGTGACAAACCGGTGGTCGAATCAGCAGCGGACAAACCCGCATTCCAACTGTCAGGATAACCATCATTATCTGTATCAACACTTGCAGCCGGATCGGTCGGGAAGGCATCGTTGGTATCCGCGACACCATCACCGTCACTGTCGATTAATGCATCGCAGGCGTCTCCGATACCGTCGCCATCAACATCTTCCTGGAGCGGATTAGCGACAGACAGGCAATTATCGGTATTATCGCCGATGCCATCCGTGTCTGTATCGGCCCATTCAGTGGGATCGTCAGGAAATACATCCGAGTTATTACCAACTGCATCCCCATCATTATCGGCCCATTCGCCAGGATCGTTGGGGAACAGATCGAGGGTTAAACCGGTAGTCGAGTCCGCAGCGGACTGGCCAGCATTCCAGCTATCGGGATAGCCGTCGTTATCCGTATCGACACTCGCGGCCGGATCTGTCGGGAAGGCGTCGCCGTTATCACCGACACCATCAGAGTCGCTATCAACCGATTCAGCCGGGTCACCAGGGACGGCATCGCCATTGTTGCCAACACCGTCCGCATCCGTATCGGACCATTCAGTTGAGTCGGTCGGGAAGAGGTCAAGCGTCAATCCAGTGGTTGAATCCGCAGCAGATTGACCCACATTCCAGCTATCGGGATAACCATCGTTATCGGTATCGACACTCGCGGCAGGATCGGTCGGGAAGGCATCACTATTATCACCGGCGCCATCCATGTCCGTGTCGGCCCATTCGGTAGCATCGTTGGGGAAAACATCGCCATTGTCGCCAACACCATCAGAGTCACTATCGGCCCACTCCGATGAGTCGTTGGGGAAAACGTCCAGCGTCAATCCGGTGGTTGAATCCGCAGCGGATAGGCCAGCATTCCAACTGTCGGGATAACCATCATTATCACTATCAACACTTGCAGCGAAATCGGTCGGGAAGGCATCATTGGCATCCAGCACCCCATCACCATCTGTATCGGTATCGCAGGCATCACCGACGCCATCAGCATCCGAGTCGGTCTGGAAGGGATTGGCAACGGTCGGACAGTTATCTGCATTATCACCGATGCCATCCCCATCACTATCAGCCCACTCAGTCAGGTCATTAGGGAACAGGTCGAGGGTTAAATCGGTGGTTGAATCAGAAGCGGTCTGACCAGCATTCCAACTGTCGGGATGACCATCATTATCGGTATCGATGCTGGCGGCAGGATCGGTCGGGAAGGCGTCACCATTATCACCGACACCATCAGAGTCGCTATCAACCGATTCGGCCGGGTCACCAGGGAAGGCATCGCTATTATCGCCAACGCCGTCCGCATCCGTATCGGACCATTCAGTTGAGTCGGTCGGGAAGACGTCCAGCGTCAAGCCGGTGATCGAATCGGCAGCGGACAAACCAGCATTCCAACTGTCCGGATAACCATCGTTATCTGTATCGACGCTCGCCGCCAGATCGGTCGGGAAGGCATCACTATTATCACCGACACCATCCGTATCACTATCAGACCATTCGGTGGAGTCGGTCGGGAAGGCATCCAGCGTCAAGCCGGTGGCCGAGGTCGCGGCAGATTGACCGGCATTCCAGCTGTCGGGATGGCCATCACTATCGCTATCGACACTGGCGGCAGGATCAAGCGGGAAGGCATCCGTTGTATCTGCCACTCCATCACCATCTCTATCGCTATCACAGGGGTCTCCGATACCATCAGCATCCAAGTCAGCCTGGAGGGGGTTAGCTACCGCCGGGCAGTTATCACCATTGTCGCCAACTCCATCAGAGTCGCTATCGGACCATTCGGCTGGGTCGTTGGGGAACTGATCCAGCGTCAGACCGGTGGTTGAATCCGCAGCTGTCTTGCCGGTATTCCAGTTATCTGGATGACCATCGCTATCTGTATCGACGCTCGCAGCAGGATCGGTCGGGAAGGCATCGTTGGTATCCTCGACACCATCGTTATCGCTATCTGCCGGAGAACCGCAGGTGTTCCAGACGGCAGGATCAGCATCGTTGCAATCCCCTTGGGCAAAACTAAATCCGTCACCATCCAAGTCATCGGTCGCGGCCGATCGCATGGCAATCGCCCAGTAGGTCGGTGGTATCCCGACCTCCGGTGTTGGCTGAATCGTCAGCGAATATCCAGGTCCAAAAAGGAATATAATCCGATAAGTAGAACCCACAAATGGCGGAGTGCGTGTCCAGTGCCCTGTCCCCGTTAAATTAGTAAAAGGTGCTGGGGAATTCGCCGTAATGCCCTCGATGAAATATAAATGCCCGAAGTCCGTATCCGCACAGTACGCACCATTGCAAACGCTGGTATCAGCTCTGATTGCAGCTGGAAGCTGCCAGTCGCTATACCCCGCGAAAACAAGAGAATTCGCCCAATTCTCAGCGACTGCATAGGTTTGTTGCCCACCCGACCCTGCATCATCGAGCCATTGATTGCCGGTATCGGTGTCATATATTGTCCCGTTACCCATATCAACAAGTTCAGCATGAGCCGAAAATGTCATGCCCAAAATAAAGGAGAATATAAGTAGACAGATCATGGAACGGACATTCTTCCTACAATGCCTTCTTGTCATTTATCCTCTCCTCCTCAACATTGAAAGTACCGCTAACACCCACTCGTCCAGCAATCTTATATGCCCCGCATCCTTTCACGTTCAAACCTGTCAGCGGGCCTCAAATGGTGACCGAGGCAACATTAGGCCCCACCCCACAGCAGGAGTGCCCCAGCATTCCGGATTACAGAGGATCTTAAGACTGAGTTCAGGGGCATCCATCAAGAACTGATGAGCGAAAAGCGTGCCCGTATAACCACGGTACGTAACTTATCGAAAATATAGATAAAAAAGGAAATAACGAGATTCTGAAAGGCGGTGAACTCCTGCCATGATGGCATGACATTTAAATCAGAACTGTCATTTTGACAGGAGACTGCATCGTTCAGGTCAGTTTGTACTTTTTCAGCTTGCGGTAGAGGGTCGATTCGCCGATGTCGAGGATTTCAGCAGCCAGTCGGCGGTTGTTGACGCTCAGCTTCAGGGCATTCTGAAGGGCGGCCATTTCATAGTCCTCCAAACTGTTGCCCTGAGGAAGGTGGGATTCAGACGTCTTTCTTCCCGAAGGCCTGAAGATGGTCGGCGGCAGATCTTGCGGCCCGATCAGTTCCCCTTCGCCAAGAGCCATGGCCCGCAGGATGACATTTTCCATCTCGCGAACATTGCCCGGCCACTTGTAGTTCTGCAGATAGCTGATGGCCTCTGGTGAGATACCGATAACAGGGGAACTGGCACTCTGAAAACGGGCGATAAAGTGCTGAGCAAGTAGTGGGATATCTTCCCGGCAATCGTAAAGGGATGGCGCCTGAATGACAACCGCATTCAGACGATAATAGAGGTCTTCGCGAAAGTCCCCACTACTCACCGCTTCTTCAAGATTCCGGTTAGTGGCGGCCAGGATGCGGATGTCAACCGGGCAGGTCCTGCTGCTGCCCACAGGGCGCACTTCCCGCTCCTGGATAGTTCGCAGCAGTTTTGCCTGCATCGAGAGGGGGAGTTCACCAATTTCATCGAGAAACAGTGTGCCCTTGTCGGCACTGCGGATCAGTCCGGTGGTGGCCGTATGAGCGTTGGTGAAAGATCCCTTGGTATGACCGAACAATTCACTCTCGATCACAGTTTCATTGAGAGACGCACAGTCAACGGGGATATAATATTTTTGCGCCCGATAGCTGTGCTTGTGAATGGCCCGGGCGATCAACTCCTTGCCAGTGCCACTCTCCCCCTGAATAAGAACCGATGCGTTACCCACTCCGACTTGGACGATCAAGCGCTTGAGTTCCAGCATAGGGTTTGAAAGGCCCAGCAATTGATCGAAGTGGAAAGTGTGTTCCACTTTTTCACGACGTTCCTGGCGTTCGATCCGTAATCTCCAGATCCGGTGGAGTTGGACCATCCGGTCACGCAGTTGCGTGGGGGGGGCAGGTTTCTCCAAAAAGTCGATGGCCCCTAATTCCATGGCCCGAACGGCCTCTTTGACACCACCATGGGCGGTGATGATCATGGTCATGACGGCCGGGTATCGCTTACGGATTTCGCCGAGCAGGGTCAGCCCATGCATGCCAGGCATTTTCAGGTCGATCAGTGCAGCATCAATATGGACTTCGCGCAAACAGCAAAGAGCACTTTCACCGTTTGCGGCCGAATGGAGAAGATAGTCCTCTTTGCGGAAGAATCGCTTGAGGACTGAGACGGCTAAAGGTTCATCGTCAACCAGAAGCAAGGAGAATTTTCTCTGGTTCTCGGCACGCTCAGTTTCCTGAAGCTGAGCGCCATTCGTATTCAGGTGGAGTAATTCGCTCATGTATCACCCCCATTTGTTGCGAACACAACCCGCCGGTTCTGTATTTTCGCATTGGCGATATTAAGAACCTCTCCCATATCAGACCTCCGGCGCAATTTGACAATCTTATGATGTGCCAGAAACATTCCAAGCCGACAGATTGGTGAAATACCCGAGAATGCAGGGATTTGTATGGTGACAGGAAGGCTTGTGCAGGCGTGCCTTCTATCAAAATGACAGTGAGAAAACGGGATCTCTCTCAAAATGATACGGTGAAAATCGGCTTCTCTTTGCGAGCTCTGACCTGGATTGTTTCGCTGCAGGAGTTTGTCAGATCGAGGTTGCTCAGACAGCCGCATTGCAGGCCGAAGACATCCGTGTCGAACGAAAACGGTGCAAAAACTGCTCGTTGATACAGCGGGCCACCAGATCGGTCGGTCGTTTCAGAATTCTGGTCAGGCCGATGGCCACCTGGCAGAGACGGTCTTCAGCAACCTGATTGCCGTAGTGCCTCTGGAAGGCAACATAGTAGTCGATTTTGATCAGGATCAGGGATAGAGGAATGCTGGCGCGCCGGGCCCGCGTATATTTCCGACCAATGGTCTGATCAAAGCAGTACTGGTTGGGAATGCCGGCCAGATCGTCGAGCAGTGACAGTCCGGCCAGGTCCGCTTCGGCCTGGCGGCGTTTTCGGCCATAGCGATATCCAATTCCGTCCCCCCCCAGTTTCAACTGCTGCACAAGGTCCGGACGCACACGTCTGAGCAAGCAGTATTCGATGGCCTCGCGGATCGACCCACTGAATCCCGGCAGGATTCGTTGTCTGTTTATGCATCGTTAATCTCCCATTCCATACCTCTCAAGGGGTTCACCAAGACCCTTACTCTGTCCGCTGAAGGTGACGCTTCCAGATTGAAGAAAAGGCCGTCTGGATCGGGACATTATTTGTGAGCAGAGCATAAAATGAGCTAATAGGTGACGGTGAAGGCCTTAATTGCGTTGTCGATCCTTAGCTTTACACTAATCAGCGGACTACTCCTTAAGTGGGGCTTCAGTTGTTCCTGATAACCCTGCTCAGCTGGCATCTGAGAAGATTTCCAACCGGTCCCGCCCTGCGTTTTTGGCGGCATAGAGCGCCTGGTCGGCCTGGGTCAACAGAATCTGGGGCGTCTGCTCGGCATCCGCCCCAGGGTAGATGGTCGCCAGGCCGGCACTGATGGTCACGCATTTGCTGCTGAGGGAACATTTGTGGGGAATCGCCAGCTTGACAATCTGGAGACGTATCTCTTCACCTATCAGGGCGGCTCCGGCGCTGGTTGTGTTGGGGAGGATCACGACAAATTCCTCCCCCCCATAGCGGGCCACGAGATCACCCGGACGTCTCAGAGAGTGGCGAAGTTCCTTGACGACCTGCTGCAGACAGCTGTCACCGGCCGGATGCCCGTAGCAATCGTTGAATGCCTTGAAACAGTCAAGATCGATCATGATCAGCGACAGTGGTTCCTGCGAGCGCATGGCACGCTGCCACTCCAGATCGAAAGCTTGATCGAAGCCACGCCGGTTGTAGATACCGGTCAAACCGTCAAGCAGGGAGAGGCGTCGCAGGTTAGCTTCAATCCGACGGCGCTTGTTGAGAGAAGATTCAAGTTCTCGATTTCGTTCTAGCAGTTGTTGGACAAACTTCTGTCGCTTGTGACGATAGTGCAGTCTCTCTAGGGCGCTGCGCAGGATATCCTTGATACTGTTCGACATATACCCTCTGCTGAGAGGACGATTCGCTTCCATGGGTTTCCTCCTTACTGAAAAACACTAATAACCTGCTTAGCCAGATCCGTTCCAAAACTATGATTTCCTGTAACCAGCTAACAAATAGGGTTTATCCATAAAAAGCTGGCGAGAGAAACGATGCGGATTCCTGCCAAATTGACAGAACCCACGATCCGCTACTCTCAAAATGAACACTTGAGGAGTGAAGCACGGTCGTAAAGGGTCCGTTGCGCAGTTGCTTGGAGTACAGGGGGAAACCAGGGTGGTGGCTTGCGTTTTTTTAAACTGAAACTCTTCTATGAGAGGTGATATTTTTTGAGTTTTCGATAGAGGGTGGCTTCACCGATGCCAAGCAGATCAGCGGTCAGACGACGGTTGTCGCTGCTCTTGTGCAGGGCATTGACGATTGCCGCTTTTTCATAGGCTTCCAGGCTGTCGACCGGCAAATTGGATGGATCTATGGAGCTGATTGCTGGCAGGATGTGGATGGTCTGAGGCAGATCTCCCGGCAAAATTTTATCATTCTTTCCCAGGGCGACCGCTCGCAGGATCACGTTCTCCAGTTCGCGGACATTCCCCGGCCAGTGATAGTTCAGCAGGCAGGACATGGCTTCGCGGGAGATATCCCTGACCGGGGAGACCTCCGAATGAAAGCGCTCGACGAAAAGTTTGGCGAACAGGGGGATATCCTCGCCCCGCTCGCGCAGAGGAGTGACCTGAGCAACCACAGTATTCAGCCGGTAGAAGAGGTCCTCGCGAAAATTGCCCTGTGCCACCTCCGCCGCCAAGTCGCGGTTGGAAGCGGCCAGGATCCGGATATTGACCGGATGTGCCTTGCTGTCCCCGACCGGTCGGACTTCCCGCTCCTGGATTGTACGCAATAGTTTGGCCTGCATCGCCAGGGGCAACTCACCGATCTCATCGAGAAACAGTGTGCCCCGATTGGCAGAGCGGATCAGACCGGCCGTCGCATTATGAGCCCCCGTGTAGGCTCCCTTAGTATGTCCGAACAGTTCGCTTTCGATCACCGTCTCGCTAAGCGAGGCACAATCGACGGGAACGAAGGGCGCCGACCGGCGGGGACTGTGATAATGAATCGCTCTGGCGACCAATTCCTTGCCGGTACCGCTTTCGCCTTGAATCAGCACCGACGCATCCCCGGTGCTGACCTGGACGATCAACTGTTTCAATTCCAGCATCGGTGTGGAGTTGCCCACCAGTTGATCGTAATGGAAGCGACCCTCCAGGCCCTCGCGCAGGACCCGGTTCTGTTGTTTCAGGATCCAGATTTGATACAGTTGCGAGACCCGGTCGCGCAGCCCTTCGGCGGAGAAGGGTTTTTCCAAAAAGTCGAGCGCCCCCTGCTGCATGGCATGGACCGCCTCCTTGACTCCACCATGGGCCGTCAGCATCAGGGTCATGATTCCAGGATGCCGGTTTTTGATCTGCTCCAGCAAGCTCAGCCCACCCATACCAGGCATTTTCAGATCGATCAGGGCCGCGTCGATCCGTATCCGGGCGATCAGACTCAGAGCCGCCTCCCCACTGTCGGCGCAGTGAAGCTGATAGCCGTCCTTGCGAAAAATCCGCTGCAGGGCCGAGACGGCCGAAGGCTCGTCATCAACCAGTAACAGGGAGAACTTTTGTTGAGAATCAATCATCTTCAGATACTACCTCATGGTCGCCACTCTGCAATGGAATCGGCACCGGTTGGAATATAGACATAAGCCCTGTAACCCCTAGGGTTCAAGTTGGTGTATGGGCAGGCGGATGGTGAAGACCGACCCCCCAGCTTCGGGGCAGTCGACCGAGAGACTTCCGCCATGCTTCAGCACCACGATATCATAGGAGATGCTGAGCCCCAGGCCCGTCCCCTTTCCGGCATCTTTGGTGGTAAAAAATGGCTCGAATATTCGCGTGCGGAGCTCTTCGGGAATCCCTGCGCCATCGTCGCTGATCGAGCAACAGACATACTGCCCCACGGTCCAGGTACGAATCAGAATTTCTCCCCGTTGTTGTCGCTGCAGCAGGTCGATCGACTGGGCAGCATTGACAATCAGGTTGAGGATGACCTGATTGATCTGTTGGGGGATGCAGGAAATATGTGGGATCTTGCCATATTCCGTTATGACGTCGGCGTGGTACTTGTACTCGTTCTTGGCGATCATCAGGGAATCAGTGATCCCCTTGTTGAGATCGAGGGAACTGAATTCGCCGCTCTGGCTGGTCCGGGAGAAATCACGCATGCTTTTGATAATCCAGGAGATCCTCTGAAAACCTTCGCGCGATTCCTCAAACAGCTGGTCGAGATCGTCCAGGGCCGCAGATAACTGCATAACCTCTTCCTTCTCCTTCAGACTCTCCAGCGCCTGCCGGGACGCGTCGCTGAGTTCCAATCCGGCGATGAAGCTTCGATACTCCTGTAGCATCAGCCGGAAATCGTCGACGCACTCCTGCAACATGTCGAAGTTGGCCGAGACAAAATGGATCGGATTGTTCAGCTCGTGGGCAATTCCGGCGGCCAACTGACCGATGGAGGCCATCTTCTCCTGCAAGACCATCTGCGACTGCACCTCTGCCAGCCGGCGGCCGCGCTCCTCGACCTTCTCCTCCAGGGTTTCATTGGCGATCTTCAGTGCTGCCTGGCTGGCACGAAGTTCCCTGGTCTGCTCGCGAACCATGACCTCCAGATTGTCTCGGGCATCCTTCAACGCCTGTTCACGCAGCTTTATCTGAGTGGCCATAGTGTTGAAATCGACGGCGAGCAGTACCAGTTCGTTGAGCGGTTGTTCAACGGGAACTTGGGCGGCGCCGCTATCGGCCGCCAAAGAGTGAGCAAGATCGCGGAACTGCTCAAGGGGCTGCACGAAATAACGCCGCACGAAAAAAAGGGTCGTCAGCAGCAACAGCAGGATAATTCCGGTCACCCCGGCCGATATTTTCAGCGGCAAGGCGCTGCGAGAAATCTCGAGCTCCGGCTGGTCCCAACGGTAGCGCAACAGCAGACCCGGAAAATCAGAGGGGAAATCCTTGGCCGGGGCATCTATCCGGTGACCGAAAGAAGCGATCGATGTCCCGTTATAGACCAGTTCCAGATAACCGTCATCCAGTTCACTGGGCAAATGCTGGTCTTCGTTGATGATCGCTATCGGCACCTCTGCGACCAGGGATCCCTTGAATATTCCATCAATAAAGACCGGTTCGGCAAAGCGCCAGAACCACTCCCGCTCCTGCTGACTGATGCCGGCAAAGTGCTCCAGGGCACCGTTACTTAGAGATATGAACCATTCCTCCTGTTGATATTCGAATAGGGGGGCAGAATAGGTGGCATGCAGGATCTCCCCTTGGCGATCGAGCAGGATAAATTGACTGCTGTGACCCAGGATGGACATCTCGCCAAGGAATTCGATCAGGCCCTTGGTGGTTGAAGATTTGAGTTCCTCGGCCAGGACAGGTGACTGCGCATGCTTACGCATGGCATCTCTATAGTGGTGAAAAAAGGACTGGAGCGCAGTATTGACCTCATCGGCCTCGTGTTCAATATACCATTCCTCCATGTCGGAAATGGTGCCGTCGAGCCAGGGGTAGACCGTCACCCCCACGCCCGCGACAAGAATCACCGCCAGCAACAGAAAGAAGCCGGTCAGAACCCTGCTGATGGGGAAGCGGTACCCCTTCAGGACATCTATCAGGTTGGAGCCGACCGGCATACTGTCCCCCGTAGATCCAGCAGATCGAATGCATATGGTCCCGCCGAACCGTCTTCATCCGCCCGGCAAGAGAGAGAACGCTGCGCAACATTCCCTGTTTAGTCTAGCAGTATCGGAGACAGTTTCAATTCATTGCCGAATATGGACTACCCCGCCGCAAGTAGCGGGGTATCAGAATAGTTCCAACTGATCGTCACGGTGCAACACTTTGTACTCTTGTTGACCTTAACCCTGAACGTAACTTTTGACCGTGCTCTCAATCCCGTGGCGACCGATGGTACTAGCGAAATACCCATCAATCCACAATTCGCCGCCCCATAACTGCTTTTTTACCTGAGGACAGCGCTTGAATATCTCACGCGCAGTCAGACTTTTGATGATCGTCACAAGTTTAGTAACGCTGTAGCGCGGTACCGACTACACCAGAAGATGGACATGGTCTCTATCCGTACCGATTTCCAAAAATTTGATTTCGTATCGTTGCTCAATTGCTAAGCATACGTCTCGAAGTTCTTTTTCAACCGTGTCGTCAAATATGGCTCGACGATACTTTGCTGGAAAAACCAAGTGATACAGCAAAACGGTTACATTATGGCTCTTATGTATATACTCGCTCATGCGAGTATAATCGCAGCAAGTTGCGGGGAATTGAACCCCTAGAGATTTAACTATTTAATTACCGGAGCAATACATTGTTTCAACCAGGAGACCGCGCCTCTCTCACCCCAACTTCCGATCCACCCCCCGGTACTGAATCGCTTCTGCCAAATGAAGAGTTTCAATCTGCTCAACCCCAGCGAGATCGGCAATCGTCCGTGCCAGTTTGAGAATACGGGTGAAACTGCGCGCAGATAAACCGAGCTTGTCGGTGACCTGTTCAAGCAGCTGATCACCCTTTTCATCCAACTTACAGAAACGACGGATATGCCGGGCTTGCATCTGGCTGTTGGCGTGTAGACCGAAGGGAGTCAGGCGGTCGTGTTGGATCTGTCTGGCACGGTTGACTCTTTGACGGATGGTGGCGCTGTCTTCGGCGGGGGACTGATCGGTCAAGTCTTTGTGCGGCACACGCGGCACTTCGATGTGCAGGTCGATGCGGTCGAGCAAAGGACCGCTGAGACGACTGTGGTAGCGCTGGAGCAGCGGCGGGGTGCAGGTGCAATCGTGAGCGGAGTCGCCGCGAAAGCCACAAGGACAGGGATTCATTGCCGCAACCAGCATAAAATTGGCAGGGAAGGTCAGACTGAGGGCTGCGCGGCTGATCGAGACCTGTCCGTCTTCAAGGGGCTGACGCAGCATCTCCAACACATTTTTCTTGAATTCGGGGAACTCATCGAGAAACAGAATCCCGCGGTGCGCCAATGATACTTCTCCGGGGCGCGGATAGCTGCCACCCCCGATCAATCCGGCGTCAGAGATACTGTGGTGAGGTGAGCGAAAGGGGCGTTGGCGAACCAGAGCATTGTGGCGAGAGAGCAGACCGGCAACGGAATGAATCTTGGTTGTTTCGAGAGCTTCATCAAAAGAGAAATCGGGTAAAATGGTCGGCAGGCGGCGCGCCAGCATGGTCTTGCCACTCCCTGGCGGACCGCTCATCAGGATATTATGGGACCCTGCCGCCGCAACCTCAAGTGCGCGTTTCACCTGTTCCTGTCCACGCACTTCAGAAAAATCGTCATTCCCTCCTGCCGCTGGGGGCTCGAGAGACTCTTCTTCGTTGCAATAGGGGTTCATTGCAATCTCGCCATTGATCAGCGCGACAACCTGACCCAGATCACTAACAGCGTAGATCGCTGGCCCTTTGGCAACGGCACCTTCAGCGGCGTTTTCTCGTGGTAGAATCAAGGCCTTTTTCTGCCAACTCTGTGCCGCGATTGCGACTGGCAGTACACCATGAACCGGCTTGATCCGACCATCCAGAGAAAGCTCTCCCATCAGGACAAAGTTTTCCAACGCCATGGCATCGACCAGACCTGTCGCGCAGAGGATACCGACGGCGATCGGCAGGTCGAAAGCGGCACCTTCTTTACGAATATCAGCGGGAGCGAGATTGATGGTGATACGGCGGGTGGGGAAATCGTAACCGGAGTTCTTGATTGCAGATTTGACGCGATCCTTACTCTCCTTGACCGCCCCTTCGGGGAGGCCAACGGTCGAAAACTGCGGCAAACCTTGCGCGATATCGACCTCAACTTCAACCGGATAGGCGTCGATACCGATCAATGCGCCGGATGTAACTTTTGCTAACATTTAAATCCCCCTCCATTTAAATTCACGAAGCGTGAGACGAGCAGTGAGAGAAGATCGCGTCTTCCACTTCCCGTCTCACGGTCTTTCAACTATGCTTTAACTCTTCGATATACTTTTCGGCCTGAGTCGCTGCAACAGCACCATCGCCGACGGCAGTCGAAACCTGCTTGAGAACATTGGTACGGCAATCTCCAGCGGCAAAAAGGCCGGGCATAGTGGTGTGAGTATTTTCGCCAGCCTTGACATAACCACTCTCATCCAGCTCGACAACTCCGTCCAGAAACTGAGTCACCGGGTTCACTCCAACGGCAACAAACATACCGACAGACTCGAGTTGACGCTGCTCTCCGGTCTTGACGTTCTTGACCTTGATTCCGGTCAAACCGGTGTTATCTGAATCTAGACCTGTAACGACCGAATCCCAGACCATTTCGATTTTTTCATTCTCAAAGACACGATTTTGTAGAATTTTAGTAGTTCGCATCTTATCTCGACGGTGAACCATATATACT
Organism: Deltaproteobacteria bacterium; assembly: GCA_024279255.1. Taxonomy (GTDB): domain Bacteria; phylum Desulfobacterota; class Desulfuromonadia; order Desulfuromonadales; family Geopsychrobacteraceae; genus Geopsychrobacter. The sequence continues at coordinate 56,758 of JAJRRT010000016.1, forward strand.
TTGCTGGCGAAACGGGTCAGAAAAACCGCTTCTTCGGCAGCCGTATCACCGGCACCAATCACGGCAATCGGTACATTGCGGAAAAACGCACCGTCGCAGGTCGCACAATAGGAGACTCCACGCCCGACCAGAGCTTCTTCGCCCTCAACCCCAAGCTTGCTCGGATTAGCTCCGGTAGCAATAATGACAGCTTTACACAGATACTCTTTACCGTCGATAGTGAGGCGTTTGTGTTTACCAAGGTCTTCAATTTTTTCGACTTCACCGGTCATGGTCTCAAGGCCAAACTCGACGCAGTGCTCCTGAAAGCGTGACATCAGTTCTGGGCCGTCAATTCCACCTGGATACCCGGGCCAGTTTTCAACCAGGGTTGCGGTCATCATCTGGCCGCCCATGATCATTTTTTCGACTTGTAAGGTCTTCAATTCGGCGCGCGAAGCATAGAGGCCAGCGGTCATACCTGCCGGTCCACCACCGATAATTATGATGTCGTATTCTTGTGCACTCATCGAAATCAAAACTCCCATCAAAAGATAAAAAACAGTTGAAACTTTTACCACAGCACCCATTAAAAAGAAACCCGAGACCACGAATCCAGCTTGAGTTCATCAAGATGATACGAGTAGTATGATCGGGTCTTTTTCAAAGGAATGATGGAATGTTTAAAATGACGCGCTGGTTTATCTGGGGACTCTTTTCCCTGCTGCTTTTGACGGCTCTCGATCAGGTACTAGTGCGTGTCAACCTACCGGTTCCTGGCTATTCTGAAGTCCACGAATTCTATGTCGATTTCCGTAGCCGACTCCTCGGGTTGGCCGGCAATGACCCGGTGGCGCGAATGATTGCGACCAACAAAAAATCTCCAAATACTTTCACAGCGGCCCCGACAGCAAAAACGCCTCGCTACCTTTATGTCGATGGTAGCGGCTCCCTGCAGTTTGTCGACAGTCTGGATGAAGTCCCCTTACAATACCGCCGTGATGCCCAACCGTTATCGGAATGAACCGGGCTCTCGATATTAAACACGCCCAGGACCAACAATTAAGGTGTCCCGTAAATATCAGCGCGCCGGTCTCCGAGGGTGTCGATCTGCTTGCGGTACTGCTCCATTTCGGTAAAATCAAATTCGGCAATCAGCTCGGTCTCCTCCTCCCCTGCAAAGGCTAACAGGTTCCCCAAGGGTGAAATCAGCTGGCTGTGCCCGAAAAAATCGAGCTTGCCCTGCACCCCACAACAGTTTGCCGCGACCAGAAAGAGTTGATTCTCAATGGCTCGGGCACGCAGCAGGGCATTCCAATGCTCCTGGCGCGGCTTTGGCCATTCGGCCGGCAAACAGATTATTTCGGCACCTTCGAGCGCCAGTTTGCGGAAGAGTTCGGGGAAACGCAGATCGTAGCAGATGGCTATTCCCAACCGTCCGAGCGAAGTTTCCGCCACTAGAGTCCTATCCCCGGCGGCCAAAAAACGATCTTCCAGCATGGTCGAGAATAGATGCAATTTTCTATAACTCGCGACGATCTCTCCCTGGTCGATGACGTAGGCGGTATTATAAATACGGCCCGCTTCAGACTCAGGAAGGCTGCCGACACTGACCAGCCCGGTCTCGCGACAAACCTGCTGCCAGCGCTCCAGAACCTCCGGGGTTCGTTGCGCTAGATCTGCCAGATTGCGGTAATCGTAACCACAACTCCACATCTCAGGCAGTACGGCTAATTGTGCGCCTTGAGCGGCAACACGACGCATAGCGGCAAAACCTTTTTCAAGGTTTGCATTGATATTCCCAACTGAAAGGTTAAACTGAACAGCAGAAACAGAAAGCTTCTTCAAAATATGACCCCTTTGCGCCGAATTAATAAACAGCGTTTTATTGTTCAGCCAAAGCCAGATCCCAACAGAACAGACCTGTCTGACTGGCTTGTGACTTTCTCTCGAAAAGCAAAAAAAAACAGAAAACCGTTTGGAAGAGTTTCCCGGCATATTGACGACCGGTGTTGAGCATGATAAATCTATGCGCGTTTGTTTAACACGTAAAAAAAGCTACTCCCCTTGCATTAATCGGGGCAACTCCAGAATGGGATGATTCTGCATCGGGCAGCAGGATCGAATCAGATTCCGAGCTGAGACCCTGATCTTGACCGCCATTGAAATGTACCATGTCCTCGAATCAGAGGTGAGAGATGAAGACCAGGATTGCCACTTTTTTTATCATGCTCACCTTCTGGGTGGTCATGTCGGGAATGTTCGACGGATTTCACCTGAGCCTCGGCGTCCTCTGCTGTCTGCTGGTGACGCATTTCAGCCATGACCTGCTCTTTCCTGAAACAACCGCTCAACAACAACAACACTGGCTGCGTGATATTGTCGGGGTCGCACTTTATCTCCCATACCTCCTGTGGCAGGTCTTGATAGCGAATCTGCAAGTCGCCTGGATCGTACTGCATCCCAATGCGCTGGAAATGATTGATCCGCATATTTTCCGTTTCTATACCAAGCTGACGCGCCCCATGTCAAAAGCAACATTTGCTCAATCAATCACCCTGACCCCGGGAACTATTACTATTAATATCTACCGTGACCCTGCGGGAGAAAAACCCGATCAGTTCGCCGTCTATGCCCTGACCAAAGAGGCTGCGGAAGCGCTGCCGGGCGAGATGGAAGAGCGCATCGCCAGAGCACTGGAGCCAGCCAATGGCTGAACATTTTATCGTCATTTCATCGATATTCCTGTTGCTAATGATGCTCCTCAGCCTGATCAGAGTTATCGGAGGACCCACCGTCCTTGACCGCATCATGGGCGGCAATGTCATCGGCACCAAAACCACGGTTCTGCTACTGCTGATCGGCATTCTTTACGACAATCTGTCGATGTTTGTTGACATCGCGGTGGCCTACGCCCTGCTGAATTTTATCGCCACCCTCGGTGCAACCCGGTTCTTTTTGCGCCGGCGCAGTGCGCTCTTCAAAGACCCGCGAAGCTGGTAGGAGATCACTCAGACCATGACAACTGCAGCGATTATTTTTATTCTGGCCGGTCTCTTCTTCTTCTTTGTTGGAGTTGTCGGGATTCTGCGCTTTCCTGATTTCTACACACGCCTGCACGCGGCCGGTAAGTCCGACTCACTGGCTGCAGTACTGGTCATCATTGGCGTTGCTCTGTACAACCTGCAGGAGATCAATCTCGGGAATATCCTGGTCAGTATCAAAATTATTCTGATCGCCGTCTTCATCTACGTCGCCAGCCCTACGGCAACCCACGCCCTAACCAAAGGAGCACTGGTTGTCGGAGTCGAACCCTGGGAGAAGGAGAAGAAGAAATGATTTGGGGTATTGACCTGCTCATCCTGTTGCTTGTGGTTATCTGTGCCATAGCCACAATCACTATTAAAGACCTTCTGAGTGCCACTATCATCTTTGGAGTCTATAGCTTTCTGATGTGTCTTTTATGGGCCGAAATGGGAGCAGTTGATGTGGCCTTCACTGAGGCAACTGTCGGTGCAGGCGTCAGTACGATTCTGTTTATCGGGACGATTTTGCATACTTCGAGAAGGAGCAAGGATTGAAAGCTCTCGCTTTTGTTGCAACGCTAGTTACCGGAGCCATCCTGCTTTACGGCACCATGGACTTCCCAGCCTGGGGTGATCCTCAGGCACCGGCATCTGTCCACCTGTCCACTCACTACATTGAAGAGGCGGTCGCCGAGACCCATGTCCCCAATATAGTGACCGCAGTCCTCGGTGATTACCGAGGCTACGACACCATGTTTGAAACGATAGTTATCTACTGTGCTGGCTTGGCAGTCGTGAGTGTGTTGCGCAGGAGCCGTTGATGAAAATTCTACAGGAACGTATCAAACACACAAAATTTGGTGAGAGTCTGATTATTGAAACCGCCATCCGCATCATGGTGCCATTTATCCAGCTATTTGGACTCTACGTCATCGTTCATGGGCACTACAGCCCGGGCGGCGGTTTTCAGGGAGGCGTTATCCTTGGTGCTTCCTTTATCCTGATAGGGCTTGGATATGATTTCAAAACTTCCCTCTCCCGGATGCAAGAAAAGACTAATATTATCCTCGGCAATCTCGGGGCCTTACTCTATACCGGCGTCGCAATCCTTTGCGCTTTAATGGGCGGCCTATTTCTCGATTACAGCGCTCTTGACAAGTTAATCCCTATGGGGCCAATCGAGTGGCGTTCCTTTGGCATTTTTCTGGTCGAAGTCGGGGTTGGCCTTGCAGTTATGAGCATCATGGTTTCGCTCTTCTGGGACCTCTGTTCCGGTGGTGATCTCGACGAGGGGCTCTAGGTTATGGAAGATTTTATTACTCTGGTAATCGCCAAATACAACTACTGGATCTATGTCATCTTGATGATGATAGGCTTCTACGCCATGATCGGTAAAAAGAATCTGGTCAAAAAACTACTCGGCATGAATATCTTCCAAACCGCCATTATTCTGATGTTCGTTTCGGCTGGCGTCAAAAAAGGTGCCAGCATTCCGATTCTGGACAAGCATGAAGTGCTGACCCACGGTATCGAAGCAGCCCAGATCGTCAATCCTTTACCTCATGTGCTGATGCTGACCGCTATTGTTGTTTCGGTGAGTATCACCGGTGTCGCCTTAGCCGTTATCCTGCGCATCTATCGCAAATACGGCACCCTCGAAGAAGACGAGATCATGGAGAAGCTTGGTCAATGACAACATCCAACCTCCACATGTATGTCATGGCAGCGCCACTTATCTGTGCGCTCTTTGTTAATCTGCTCGGCCGGCGTTCACGCACCTACATCGCCCCGCTAACTCTTGGCTCGCTGCTCTTTTCAAGCGTTACGGCCTGCTTCGTCCTCGCCAACGCACTGAAAAATGGGCGTATGAGCTATACCGTTGGCAACTGGAGTCCCCCTTACGGCATTGAACTGATTATCGATCCTCTGGCGGCGCTGATGCTATTGTTGATTTCGGTTGTTGCCCTGCTCGCAACCTGTGCGGCCCTGCCCACGGTGCAAAGAGAACATGCAGGCAAAGAGCACCTCTTCTTCACCCTCTACTTGATTTTGATCGCGGGCCTGATGGGGCTGGTGATGACCGGCGACGCCTTCAATCTTTATGTCCTGCTGGAGATCACCTCGATTACCACCTATGGCCTGATCGCCATGGGCAAGGGACGCGCGGTTCTTTCAAGTTTCAACTACATTATCATGGGTTCAATCGGTGCCTGCTTCTACCTATTAGGGATTGGCTATATCTACATCCTCACCGGGACCCTGAACATGGCCGATATCGCCACACGTCTGCCTCTGGTTCAAGGTGATGCGGCGGTTGCCACCGCTTTTGCATTTCTGATCGTTGGCCTCTTTATCAAGATGGCCTTCTTTCCGCTACACGGTTGGTTGCCCCACGCTTATAGCGACGCACCTATGGGTGCCGGGGTCATGATTGCCCCCTTGATGACCAAGGTCACGATTTATCTGATGTTTCGCGTGATCTTTTCAATTTTCTCTCCTGATTATGCCTTCTATCAGCATGCCATTATCCAGAACCTGATCATCTGGGCTGCGGCTATTTCAATCATCGCCGCCTCCCTGATGGCCTTGGCGCAACGCGATCTACGCCGTATGTTGACCTACATCATCATTGCTGAAGTCGGCTACATGGTCGGTGGTATCTGGCTGGCCAACACTCAGGGACTAACCGGTGCCCTGCTACATATCGTCAATGATGCATTAATGACTCTCTGCCTCTTTCTGGCTGCGGCAACCATTCTTTACCGCATCGGCAGCCTGCATTTCGATGACCTTAAAGGCCTCTATCAAAGAATGCCATTGACCATGCTCGCTTTTACCATAGGGGCTTTTTCGATGATTGGGGTTCCGCCGACAGCAGGCTTTTTCAGCAAGTGGTATCTAATTCTTGGCGGAATTGAAGCTGGCCATTGGGAATATGTAGCCGCGTTGATCTTCAGCTCACTGATTAATGCCATACTCTTCTTTCGTCTGATCGAAATTGCCTATTTTGGCAATGGCGATCATGGCCATGGACACAAACAAACATTGCCACCTACGGGCTCCGCGCCCTGGTATATGCAGGGGTCCCTGCTGGTGACAGCAGTGACGTTAATAATTATTGGCCTCGGTTCCGGCCAACTTGTTCAGGGGGTCATTAAACTGGCCCTGCCTGCAGGCTTCTGACCTAACGAGGGCATCGATTGCAATGATTTATCAATCCTCCATCTGGCCCCTGATGGCAGTTCTCGTCTCCCTCTGCGGAGCGATTCCCATTCTGGCCTCTGAGCGTAAACCAAACCTACGTGAAAGCTGGACCCTGCTGATCGCAGCAGCAAAAGTCGTCATTGTTGCTTCGCTTTTACCGACAGTACTCAACGGTGGTGGCTTTGTCTTTACCATTGCTGAAGTCATCCCCAACGTACCGATTCAGTTGCGCGTCGACGCCATGGGGATGTTTTTCGCCCTGGTCGCCTCGATTCTCTGGTTTTTCACCTCGCTCTACTCAATCGGCTACATGCGGGCGCTCGATGAACATGGTCAGACCCGTTACTATGCCTCTTTTGCCGTGGCGATCTCAGCGACTATCGGCGTAGCTTTTTCGGCGAACCTGCTGACCCTTTATTTATTCTATGAAGTCCTCTCACTTTCGACCTACCCGTTGGTAACACACCATCAAGATGCAGAAGCGAAAAAATCAGGACGGAAATATCTGACCTATATTCTGGGGACATCGATCGCCCTGGCTCTTCCGGCGATGCTATTGACTTACCAACTGGCAGGAACCCTGGATTTCACTTCTGGTGGAATTCTGGCCGCCAGCGGGGCCTCTCCTGCAACTCTGGGATTGATCCTGGTCCTGTTTCTATTCGGTTTTGCCAAAGCGGGATTGATGCCATTTCATGGCTGGTTGCCGGCAGCGATGGTTGCTCCGACTCCGGTCAGTTCGTTCCTGCACGGTGTTGCGGTCGTTAAGGTCGGCGTTTTTTCAATCCTGCGGGTCATATTTCATATCTTCGGTCCCGACCTCTTGTTCGACGTAAATCTGGGTGTTGTGATTACAACGATTGCATCACTCACGATTCTAGTCGCCTCACTGATAGCACTGACACAGGATAATTTAAAACGCCGCCTAGCATATTCAACGATCGGTCAGCTCTCCTATATGATTCTGGGCGCAGGGATGTTGACTGCGGCGGGCATGACCGGAGGCCTGTTACACATCGCCATGCACGCCTTTGGCAAGATCACTCTCTTCTTCTGCGCCGGTGCGATCTTTGTCGCCACAGGCAAGAAATATATCAGCCAGATGGATGGCCTCGGCAAACGCATGCCGATCACTTATCTGGCATTCTTTTTCGGTTCGCTGAGTATCATCGGCATGCCGCCCTTCGGGGGATTTATCAGTAAATGGAGCCTCGCTACCGGCGCGATTGAATCGGGGCAGCTGATCCTGCTACTGGTTTTACTGACCAGTTCGATGCTCAACGCCCTCTATTTTTTCCCGATTATCTACCGCGGTTTTTTCCTCCCGGCAGCCAAAGGAGAGCCTGAGGGTATCAAAGAAGCTCCCATCTTCTGCCTGTTGCCCCTCTCTATTACGGCGATCTGCTCATTGGGCCTCTTTTTCTGGCCAAGTATCTTTCTACAACTGGCCAAAATGGCCGTCATCCCTTAACGAATTGCACAGGAGTTCACCATGAGCAGTCATGATCAATCCGATGAGGGAAAAATGGTACTGGCACACGATGCGGTTGAAGGCTACCGCCCGGCATTTCTGATCGCCATAACGATTGGGACCCTGTATCTCGGCTATATCTTATTTAAAACGCTCTAGAAATGCGGCTCGACTTCTCCAAGCCTGAACTGGCGGGACTAATACATGAAACGACCAATTGACATAGACGAAGAACTGCGGATGTTTGACAAACCTGAAAACATCAAACGCCTGCTGATTATCTTTTTTATCGCCTCGACTGTGGTTATTCTGATCGATCTTGTCTACCACCGCCACACTGTTTTTGCCTGGGAAGACTACTTCGGCTTTTATGCGGTCTTCGGCTTTGTTGCTTGCGTGGTTCTGGTAATCGTTTCCAAATACATCCTGCGCCCCCTGACGATGCGCAAGGAGGAGTACTACGATGATTAATGCGCTGCCTCCGGCGACAGTTCTAATTCTCGGCGCCCTCCCTTTGCTCTTCCTTAAAGGAAAAGCCAAAGGGACCTGGATGCTGCTCCTGCCGATTTTAAGCTTCATCAATCTGATGGCACTCCCCGAAGGGAGCCACTGGACTTTCGGCTTTCTGAATTTCGAAATTACTCTGGCCAAGGTCGATCGTCTCAGCCTGATCTTCGGTTATATTTTCCACATCGTCGCATTTATCGCTGCCCTTTATGCCCTGCATGTCGATGACCGGATTCAGAACATTTCAGGCACCATCTATGCTGGCGCCGCACTGGGAGTTACCTTTGCTGGAGATATGTTCACTCTCTTCGTCTTTTGGGAATTACTGACGATCAGCGCCACCTTTCTTGTTCTTTCTCGTCGCACCAAGCAGGCGATTGGTGCCGGTTCGCGCTATTTCATGGTCCATGTTGCCGGAGGCCTCTGTCTCCTCGCCGGGATCATCATCCATGTCCAGACAACAGGTTCAGCTGCTTTTGGCTATATCGGTCTGGAGAGTTTTGCCAGCTATCTGATCTTCATCGGCGTCGGGGTCAACTGCGCCTGGCCATTTATGCATTCGTGGCTGGTCGATTCTTACCCGGAAGCGACCATCACCGGCACCATCTACCTATCAGCCTTCACCACCAAAACCGCTGTTTACTTTCTGACCCGCGCCTATCCCGGCACCGAGGCGTTAATCTGGATCGGCGTCGGGATGGCCGGTTTTCCAATTTTTTATGCTGTTATTGAAAATGATCTGCGACGAGTGCTTGCCTACTCGCTGATCAACCAGGTCGGCTTTATGATGGTCGGCATCGGCATCGGGACCCATCTCGCTATTAATGGTGCGGTCGCCCACGCCTTTAACGATATTCTGTTCAAGGGCCTGCTCTTCATGACTATGGGTGCGGTGATGTATCGGACCGGTAAAATTCGCGCCACCGATCTGGGTGGACTTTATAAATCGATGCCCTGGACTTGCACTTTTTGTATCGTCGGTGCCGCCTCAATTTCGGCCTTTCCACTCTTCAGTGGCTTTGTCAGTAAATCAATGGTAATGGAGGCCGCCTCTCATGGCGACCTGCGCTTTGTCTGGTTTGTCCTGCTCTTCGCTTCTGCTGGCGTCTTTCATCATGCCGGAATCAAGATCCCCTTCTTCGCCTTCTTTTCGCACGATTCTGGCATCCGCTGCAAAGAAGCCCCCAAGCATATGTTGCTCGCTATGGGCATCGCAGCCTCTCTCTGTATCTTTATTGGCTGCTTTCCGCAGTTTCTTTATGCACACCTGCCTTTTGCCACCGACTATGATCCCTACTCGGCAAGCCATGTGATCTCACAAACGCAGTTACTCTTCTTCTCCGCCCTCGCTTTCACTTTGCTGCTGCTGGGTGGAATCTATCCGGCTGAGATGCGTTCGACAAATATCGATTTCGACTGGACCTACCGCAAAGGTAGCCGCTGGCTCTACAAGGCTTGCGGTCAACTGTTTGACAGTATCAATGCCTTTGGCGACCGAGTGTTCATGCAGGAGCTACCGAAAGCACTCGCCCGCTTTGTCCAGGATCCGGCGGCCTCGATACAAAAGCATGGTGCCCGTCTGTTGAGTGAATCGACCGGCGATGAAGGTCCTCTCGCCAGGCGCCTGGCAGAAGCTGAATATCGGACAAAAAATTCAGCCTATCCCGTCGGTGGCGGGGTCTTTCTGGCAGTCATCTTCCTCGGCGTACTTTCGCTCTTCTATATGCTGTTCTGAGTCGGCCCAAAAAGGATAAATGGCCGGGCTTTATCTACATATTCCCTTCTGCACGCAGAAGTGTAACTACTGTGATTTCTTCTCGGCACCGCCAACGGAAAATCAGCTAGAGAACTGGCACCTTCTTCTGCAACGTAACCTGCAATTGATTGCCAGCCAGCAGACTCCTGTAATTGAGACCATCTTCTTTGGCGGCGGCACCCCCTCTCTGCTCTCACCTGCACAGATAAGCAGTGTCCTGAGCTGTTGCCGGAAACTCTTTTCATTCGACCACAATGTTGAGATCTCTCTTGAGGCGAACCCCAGCAGCCTGACCGCCAGCTGCCTCGAGGGCTATCTGACGGCTGGCATCAATCGACTCTCCCTCGGTATCCAAAGTTTCGACGATCGGACCCTGCAGCTTCTCGGGCGCAAGCATACCGCCGATCTCGCAAAGCAAACCTTCACACTGGCTCGTAATATCGGTTTCTCGAACATTTCCGTCGACCTGATCTTTGCCCTGCCGGGACAGGCAACCGCCGATCTCGAACAGGATGTAAAACAACTGCTTGATCTTTCACCAGATCATGTTGGAATTTACGGTCTCTCTATCGAAGCAGAGACACCTCTTGAAAAAATGGTTAAAGCCGGTCAAATCTCAGAAGTCGATGAAGAAATCTATGCCAAAAGCTACCTGCTCCTAAATCGTCTTCTTACCGATGCAGGTTATGAGCATTACGAAATTTCAAACTTTGCTCGTCCGGGCTCCCGCTGCCTCCATAACCAAGCATACTGGCAGCGTAAAACCTGCCTCGCCGCTGGTGCTGGAGCCCACGGGTTTGATGCCAGGGCGTACGGCAAACGCACCGCCATAACAACAAACCTGAAGCGCTATCAACAACAACTCAATGCCAGACAAAACCCGGCCGAACTCCTGGAAGAATTCGACCTACGACAAGCCATGGGCGAAACTCTCTACCTTGCGTTACGAACCAGTGATGGCATTAACCGGGCAGCCTTTAATCAGAAATTTGGTGTCTCACTCGAAGAGGCATTTCCACAGGCTCTCGATCACCTGCGCTCGCATCTGCAACAGAAGGATGATCGCTATTTCTTTACGGTTGAGAGCTGGCTGCTCTACGATCACCTAATCAGTCATTTTCTGTAGTCATAAGCCATGCATATCGGCTTGACAAAATTTGGAGTGGTTGGTACCTTCCATTAGCACTCGCTTGCGTTGAGTGCTAATGTTGTTTTAAGCTCCTTTTAGACGAGTAATCACAAGATGGGCGAACCATTAAACGAACGCAGTCAGAACATCCTTGAAGCGATTGTCGAGGATTATATTCAAACTGCTGAACCAATCGGTAGCCGAGCTATCACCAAACGGCACGCGTTCGACCTATCTCCGGCCACGGTGCGCAATGTGATGGCCGACCTTGAAGATATGGGCCTTCTCGCCTCACCACACACCTCTGCCGGCCGGATTCCGACCGACAAGGGCTATCAATACTACGTTGAATCACTATTGCAGGTGCGCGACTTGTCAGAGGAGTTCCGCAGCAATATCGAAGATGGTTCTCGC
>JAJRRT010000017.1 GCA_024279255.1 Deltaproteobacteria bacterium
GACTATCCGCTTCACCAGAGCCAGACCAAGGCCAACCCCCTTCCCCTTATATTGGGTACCACTACTGTGTTCTTCGATTTTCCCCGCAGCATAGAATCGGTTAAAGATCCGCGGCAGATCGATGCTTGAAATCCCGATACCATTGTCACAGACCATCACCTGTAAAAAATCACCCTGCCACTGCAGATCTTCGAGGCCGTCGGGATAAAAAAGCTGTAGCTGATCTTTGGGTAAATTTTTGGCTGAAACCTTCTGCGCCTTGACTTCAATCCGCCCGCCATCAGGCGTATACTTAATGGCATTTTCGAGGAGATCGGTGAAGGCTCGGCGAACCATAGCAGAATCGGCCAACAAAGGTGGCCAGGCATCTTCGGGCGCAAACATAAGCTGAATGTCACGCTCCTTCAACACCCAATTCAGCTCAAGGTGTACCTCCTGCAACAACTGATAAAACCCGATCTGCTGACGGCGCAAGCTGAACCCTTCTGCTTCAATCCGAACAATATCGAGCATGTCTTCAACGATATCAGACAGACGTCGTGCGCCCTGCATCGAATAGTCGAGCAAGCTGCTCTCATCTTCGCTCAGTCGCTCAGGGAGGCTTTCGTATAGATATTCAAGCGAACCCAAAAGAAAAGTCAGCGGGGTGCGTAATTCATGCGAAGCAATCCCGATAAAGTCACTTTTGATGCGATCAATCTCGCGCAACTCAGCGTTAACCTTTTCCTGCTCTGCCATAGCACTTTTTAATTGAGCCTGCGACTCCTCAAGGGCCAGCGCCTTTTCTTCGAGACTACGGTGGCTCTCCTGTAACTCTTCATAGAGGCGAGAACGCTCCTGCTCGCGCAACCTGACACCCGTCAGATCACGTGCGGTCAGAAGAACACCGTCAACGATATCACCTTCGTGGATAGGTGCCAGCAAAAGCGCCAGCGCGACCTCCTTGCCTGATGGCCAGATGAAGTGGACCTCCAGCTCTCGCGGATGTCCGCCCAATGCTCGAATAAATGCAGACTCAATTTGCGGCATTGCGGTGAGCGGGAAAATCTTTTCGAGCTTCTTCCCGAGCAACTGCTCTGGTTGAGTCCCCATAATCCCGCGACAAGCCTTATTAGCCCTCAAAGCCTTCCCATCCACCGAAAATGAAACAATCGCCTCACTGACGGCCTCAAAAAGGCTCTGATAACGGATCTCATTCCGTTCCTGCTCACGGACACGCTCACGCAGACGTGAGCATTCCTCAAGCTCAGCGCGGCAGCCTTCTCTGATTTTTTCGGGACGGGGGTTTGCGCTCACAAGTTCGGTACCAATCATTAATTTACTGGTAGGCATAAGAATTTTTGCGGATCCTGCTAAAAGGTGATTATAGCAGCTTTAATTTTTTTTATGTGGTCAACGCAAAAGGGTCGGGCTAAGTGCCGCTGTCACCTTATTAAGCCAATCTGTAATCTGCGGCGATTGTGACTGTTCCTGCCCTTCTTCATTTACAGACAATAAGGTTTTCTTCAGACCGGGAAATCCGATAAATTTCAGTTTTACCGCATCTGATTTGTTAAAATGAGCCTCGTCAAAGTCAGGATACTGCAAAGCTAGGATAGTTACTGCATCAACTCCATTCATCTCCCACAAAACCCGGCCATCAGCCGACACCACACTAGCGGTCGCCATAATATCATTGTAATCAGTAATCAGCGTTTCAAAGGTATTACGCGACCAACGCTTTTCGTTGTGCACCACAGCCTGCAAGTTGAGCAGGAGCACCCCATCGACAACCGAGTCCTTACACAGCTCAGCGAGAAACTGCAGGTTCAACTGATATCCGCGTGGCTGTCCAAGTTCATCAACGTCTGCCTTGAGTAGGAGCTTCTCTGCAAGAACCCGCGCTGGCTCATTGATAAGACGAACATCAAAATAGCCTTTTTTCTTGCGCAAAGCATCAACAACACCCTCACTTTGACCAGTTGCAGCACGCCGTAAGAGCGAAAAAATCTCAGTTGCATCAGGATGCTTAATAGCTGAACGGGTATCTACAACAAGAGGCAAAACCCCTAAAGTTTTTACTTGCTGCTTATATTCTTTGGTCGGGACATTATAAATACCGGGACCACAGCCTGCCAGCAACAAAAACAGGATCAGAATCGTTATTCGCATAACATCTCCATATTGGTTATAGAATCGCTTTGCATCTTAAGCAAAGCTGGTGGTTTAGATCTCGTCTCCAGACGAAGTGTGCGCTCAAACCTTCAGTGGCGTGACACAGCAACCGTAACAGAAGAGTGCCCGCAGGGAAAGGTGCTGCAGGCTCCCGCTCACTGGCCCTCCAGTAATACCGGCAGTCGTTTATCATCCCGGGGCAGTAAAGGGTCTTCAAAAGATTCAAGCGCCCAACTCAACATCTTCTCAGCCGGAGCGCCGATCAGCTCAGGTGGTAGGTCCTGGTTGAGAAAAACAAGGGCCAGTTGCATCATTTCACTGGCATTTTCTGTCCGCACAATCCCGACTTCACCGTGCCGTTTACTGATCTTCTCACCATCAGAGCCAAGCAACAGCGGCAAGTGAAAATATTCAGGAGGCTCTCGATTCAAGCAACGATAAAGATATATCTGCCGTGCTGTCGAGCTAAGCAAATCTGCGCCGCGTACAACCTGATCTACCCCACTATCAAGATCATCGACGACTGTTGCCAACTGGTAAGCAAAAATCCCATCAGACCGAAACAGGACAAAATCGCCTACCTCATCCTGAAGGTTCTGCTGCCAGTCGCCCTTCATCCTATCGCAAAACAGGATCGGTTGCTGATCAACTCGTAACCGCCAGGAAAACTGTTGCCGTGTGCCGGACGGCCCCTGGCGACATGTACCGGGATAGATCGGCCCCTCCTCCCCCGGGTGAGGAGCACTGGCGAGAATTTCTTTTCTTGAACAGCTACACGGGTAAACCAAACCTTCTTTCTTAAACTGCTGCAATACTTCGGCATAACGATCGGAACGACGGCTCTGCCAAACAGGAGCTACATCCCATTCAAAACCGAGCTCTTCAAGCAGTCGAATAATTCCGTCTGCGGCCCCATCAACGACGCGTGGACGATCAAGATCGTCGATTCTGAGAAGCCACCGGCGACCAGTTTTTCGCGCAATGAGATAACTACCTAATGCCGCAATCAATGAGCCCAAATGTAACGGCCCTGTCGGACTAGGAGCAAAGCGACCTGCAAGTGTCTGAGTGGAAGAAAACATCGATCATGCCTTATCGCATTACTAAGAAACAGACAAAATAATGCCGTCACTAAGAGAGAACTGTCAACTTTGTATTGATCAACAACCAAATTAGAATAATGATCAGAAACAAGCGGATTGACATGAAAGATTAAAAAGTGTATTGCTTACTTTGCCAGTCAACAATCCGCGACAGCAGGCCTTTTCCTGCTATGCCGCAAAGGAGCAACCCTTGGTTATCACCCGAGCAACTGAATACGCTATCCGCACTGTTATTTTTCTGGCCAAGCAACCACATGGCGAAATTGTCCTCAAAAAGGATATTTGTCGGACCCAGGAAGTAACCCCCGCCTTTCTGACAAAGATCCTTCAACCGCTGATCAAGGCCGGGATTGTCAGCTCCCAACGCGGGGTCGGTGGTGGTTTTCTTCTGGCTCGTGACCCTCAGAATATCAATCTGCTCGACCTGCTTGAAGCAGAAGAGGGGCCTCTCAAGCTCAACCACTGCCTGATCGAAAAAGGGAACTGTCAGCGTGACGTTTACTGCTCAGCGCATCAAGTCTGGGCTGAAGCGCAAGTCGAGATGGTCAAGGTTCTCAAAAAGCACAGCATTGCTGACTTAGCTGCTAAAGACAAAGACTGACCCAAACAATTATATACTCTATTAAAAATCATAAACAACAAACGCCCAGCTTCGGGAAGCTGGGCGTTTGTTGTTCTGCTCTAAAAAAACTTAAATTATCACGACATACTCAAAAAACACCCCGGAGACCAGGAGGGTAGGCTTCCAGGGTGAAGCAAGAGGCTGCCACAGCCTCTTGTAAATGGGTTGTGATGATTCTTGCCCTTTCAGTTTAACTGCGAAACAACCACTGTCAAATTTATTAGACAATTTTTGAACCGGCCTAACTGACACGATCTTCTGGATAAGCGTTAACTTTGTGAATACTAAGGTCCGGTCCCATAAATTCTGATTCCTGATCGAGCCTGAAACCCATGGTTTTATCGATCAGGTAATAGACGACAAAGCCTGTTATCAGCGCATAAACAACGGCCAACAAACTCCCTGTGAGCTGGGACAAAAAACTCACTCCACCTAATCCACCAAACATCTCAGAGCCAAAGATACCGGCGGAGATGCCACCCCAGGTTCCGATAACGCCGTGCAGCGGCCAGACGCCCAGGACATCATCAATTTTCAATTTTTCCTGTTCAAAAGTAAAACCATAGACAAATATCAGGGATCCGAGGCCTCCGATGAAAAAGGCCCCGATCGGATGCACCAGATCAGAACCAGCGCAGATAGCAATCAAGCCAGCCAGGGCGCCGTTATGCAAAAAGCCGGGGTCATTTCGGCTCGCAATCAGGGCAAAGAGTACTCCACCAACCATAGCGGCCAGTGAGTTGACTGCCACCAGACCAGAAATGCCACTGAGGCTCTGAGCACTCATGACATTAAAACCGAACCAACCGACCGCCAGGATCCAGCTTCCCAACGCTAAAAACGGAATATTACTAACCGGAATCGCGTGACTACGACCGCGCACAAAACGCCCCATGCGTGGACCTAAAATCAGCACTGCCGGTAACGCGAGCCAGCCGCCAATAGAATGAACGACAACGCTCCCGGCAAAATCATGGAAAGGTGCCCCAAAGGTACTTTCAAAGAAACCCTGCAATCCGGCACTATTCTGCCCCCAAATTAGCGATTCAAACAGTGGATAGGACAATCCGGCAAAGATCGCACCAGCGATCACCTGTGGCCAGAACTTGGCACGCTCGGCAATCCCCCCGGAGATGATTGCTGGAATACAGGCCGCAAAACAGAGTAAGAAGAAGAATCTAACCAGTTCATAGCCCTGATTATCCCCGAGCAATTCTGAGGCCGGCATTAAAAAATTGATCCCATAGGCGATGGGATAGCCAATTAAAAAGTAAACAACGGTCGATACAGACCAATCGGTCAAGATCTTTGAGAAGGCATTAACCTGGCTTTTTTTGCGAACTGAACCGACCTCCAAAAAAGCGAATCCGGCATGCATGGCGAAAACCATTATGGCGCCAAGCAGAAGAAATAGTACATCCCCACCTTTTACAAAGGTATCAATTGAAGCTTCCATCAGCAGGACCTCCTCGTCCGTTGAACAGTAAGAAGACAGCACTGCCTTCAGAGTCGCCATGTCACAGTTACAATAGTTATGCCTAACGGCATCCTCAGTCCAACCCGCCCTGTCACCGAAAAAACATTCCACAACCTGTTTAATTCATAACCACCCCTGCACGAAAAACAGGCACTGAAATCATTTCAACGGCAAGGTTCCGTTGTTTATTTTACTGTCAATAAGTTTATTCTTGACAGTTTTAGTTATGTAATATATTTTCGATTCACCATCTGTCTTACTAAAATTTTACTGAACACAATCACTACCCAACAAGGAGTCAGCCATGGCGCAAATATTTACCGACAATTCACTGGCAATTGGTCGTACCCCGCTTGTGCGTCTCAACCGCCTTGCACCCAAGGGCGGCGCAACCATTCTCGCCAAGATTGAAGGTCGTAACCCGGCCTACAGTGTCAAGTGCCGCATCGGTGCTGCCATGGTTTGGGATGCCGAAGAGAAGGGCCTGCTACGGCCAGGCAAAGAGATCGTCGAGCCGACCAGTGGCAATACGGGCATTGCCTTGGCCTTTGTTGCAGCTGCGCGCGGAATCCCTATCACCTTGACAATGCCTGAAACTATGAGCCTTGAGCGGCGTAAGGTCCTGAAAGCTTTTGGAGCCAAGCTGGTTCTGACTCCAGGCGCAAAAGGAATGGGCGGCGCTATTGCAGCTGCTGAAGAATTGGCCGCCAATGACCCCGAACGCTACCTCTTGATGCACCAGTTTAAAAATCCGGCCAACCCGGCAATTCATGAACGCACGACCGGCCCTGAGATCTGGGATGACACCGAAGGTCAGATCGACATTCTGATCAGCGGCGTCGGTACCGGTGGTACCATCACCGGCATCTCCCGCTACATCAAGAACACGAAGGGGAAAGCGATCACTTCGGTTGCGGTGGAACCGACCGACAGCCCGGTCATCAGCCAACATCTGGCGGGACAAGAGCTGGTACCGGGACCACACAAAATTCAAGGGATCGGCGCTGGCTTTATCCCTGAAACCCTCGACATGACAATGATCGATCAGGTCGAACTTGTCAGCAATGAAGAGGCCCTTGAAACTGCTCGACGCCTGGCCGTCGAAGAAGGCATCCTCTCAGGAATCAGTTGCGGAGCAGCCGTTGCCGTCGCGGTTCGCCTCGCTCGCTTGCCGGAAAACGCAGGAAAAACCATTGTGGCAATCTTGCCAGATTCTGGCGAACGCTACCTTTCAAGCGTGTTATTTGAAGGGGCCTCCTAAGCAGACCATAAATTCAAAACAAACAGCTTTTCATCAAGAGTGGTTGAGGGACAGGCCCGCTGAAACCACAGCAACCAACTTCCGGCTTTAAACCGGTATCGGTGCTAATTCCTGCTCCGTTTAATCTGGAGGAAGATGAAAAGGATCCGGCATTAACGCAGCATCCCGGCCCCTTTTCTAAACGAAAAGGGGCTTTTCCATTCTCAGGAGACACAATCAATGAAATCTAAGAGACAACTTCACATCCAGACACGCCTGGTGCAAGCAGGTATCGGTCGCGATGAAAAGACCGGAGCAATCAGCCTGCCGATCCATCCGAGTGCCACCTATCGTCATCCAGGTGTCGGGGAATCGACCGGCTATGATTATATACGCTCCGGGAATCCGACCCGCGAAGCCCTTGAAGAGCTCTTGGCCGATATGGAAGGCGGGGAACGAGGTCTGGCTTTCGCTTCAGGCATGGCCGCACTGACCTGCCTTTTTCTCAATTTTTCAAGTGGTGACCATCTTGTTCTGTCTGAGGATCTTTACGGCGGCACTTATCGGATCCTCGACTTGATATTTTCGCGATTCAAGCTAACCGTCAGCTACGTCGACACTACCAATATCGACAACATCAAAGCCGCGATAACCGAACAGACCAAAGGTGTCTTGATTGAAACCCCCGGGAACCCACTGCTCGGAATTGCCGATATTCGTGCAATCGCCAATCTTTGCCACCAACATCAGCTCCTCTTCATTGTCGACAATACATTTATGACCCCGCTACTCCAACGCCCCCTCGAAATGGGTGCTGATGTCGTCGTGCATTCGGCAACCAAATATTTTGGTGGACACAACGATCTTTGTGCCGGGGTTTTGGTTGCTCGTGATAAAGAGCTCGGCGAAGACCTTTATTTCCTGCAAAACTCGACCGGACCGATCCTTTCACCGCAAGACAGCTGGTTGCTGGTCCGTAGCCTCAAAACCCTCGCACTGCGCCTTGAGCGTCAATGCCAGAACGCACAGGTCATCGCCGAATGGTTGCAGAAACAACCCCAGGTTGAAGTTGTCTATTTCCCTGGCCTACCAGAGCATCCGGGATATCAATTGATCCAGCAACAGGCGGATGGATTTGGAGCCATGCTATCCTTCCGGGTCAACTCAGCTACTAAGGCTCGACAAATTCTGGAACGGATTAAATTAATCAGCTTTGCCGAGAGTCTGGGTGGGGTTGAGAGTCTTCTCACCCTGCCGGCGATCCAGACCCATGGAGACATTCCGGAAGCAGAACGACTCCGACTGGGAATCTGCGATGCGCTGCTACGCCTGTCGGTCGGTTGCGAAGATGTCGATGACCTACTGGCTGATCTGCAACAGGCGCTGGCAGACTGAAGCAAACAACCCGCCATTTTCTACAATTGAGCAACTATGCACTGAAAGTCCCGTTACAAAGCTAAGGTCAAAACCTGCATTAGCCGTCATCCTCGCGCAGGCGGGGATCCTGCTCCGGCGACAACCTCTGGATTCCCGCATGCGCGGGAATGACGAAATATGAATAGCACCTAAAAAAGACCTAGACTAAAATCCAAAGTTATCACTAACGTGATGGAACAATAAAATCCACGACTTGCATGATGTTTATTATTTCCTTATAATCTTTTCCCATCAAGACGCGCAAACGTTGAAAGTTTTCAAGGAGTATAAAATGAACGTCATCATCAGACCCCTTTGTGCGATCACCTGTCTGCTTATCTTCATACTCCCGACAACTCTTCCAGCTGAAACCCTGACTATCCCCGGCACTGGCGATGGGACAGCAGTGCTGCGCGCCATCGCGGCGGCCTACAGCATGCAGAATCGCGGCACCCAGATCGAGCTTCCCCAGAGCATCGGGTCAGGTGGAGGCATTAAAGCAGCCGGCAAAGGCGAGACCCTGTTGGCTCGTGTTGCACGGGACATCAAGCCCAAGGAACAGAAGTACGGTCTGAGCTACCAGCCTTATGCCAAGGTCCCCGCAGTCTTCTTTACGACCAGAGATATTCCGGTCGAATATCTTTCGACTCAGCAGATCTGCGATATCTACAGTGGCAAAATAAAAAACTGGAAACAGGTTGGTGGCCCAGACACTAAAATCCGTGTAATAAGGCGCGAAAACGGCGACAGCACACTTTCAGTGTTGATTAAAAGCTTCCCCGGCTTTGATAAACTTAAGATAACTGATCACGCCGAGACCACGTTTTCTACTCCGGAAACCTTCAGTCTCATGAACAAATACGAGAATGCGATCGGATTCGGCCCCTACGATATAGCAAAAAACTCTGAGGTTCGGATCATCAAGGTCGACGGACGCGATCCTACCTTCTCCGGCTACCCCAGCGTCACGACCTTGGGCTTTGTCTATCAAGAGAAAAATTTGACTCCGGCCGCCCAGACATTTATCGAATTTGCAACTTCAAGTACAGCAAACCTGCCAATTATTGTCTCTGGCGGAATTCCGATTAACTAAAAGGCTCATAAGGGAAGAGACTTTTCTGTTATAGTCCTGCCAGACACCCTACGCTTGCGGCTCCGAGGAACCATTAGATGCTACGCTCTTTAAGTCTACGCTGGAAAATCCTGCTCGCGTTGCTCTGCCTGTCGGTACTGCCGCTGTTGCTGATCAGCATGCTGTTTACCCAGATGACCAACAACCGCTTCAACAACGAGCTGTTGGAAAAATCAAACCGTACTGGCAACTTCCTGCTACAGGCCAGCAGCTCGAGACAACAAGAACTCTCGTCGCTCATGAAACCGCTACAGGAGAACGGTGAGATGATCAACGCCGTTTACTTTAGCCAGCTGACTGGAGACTCCACGAGACTCAAATCCCTGCTGCAGAAGGTCGTAAACAACTATGGCCTCGATCGGATAGAACTGCTAAGCCAAAGCGGCACCCTCTTCACCATGACTAAAACGGTTGAGGAACTCATAACAGAAGCCCTTACGGAAGAAGAAAAAGAGCACTTAGCTACGGATTTAAGTGCAGATGCAAACAACAGTATGCAACTCATTCGAGGGGAGCTAACCCTGTCTGCCAGCATCCCGCTTCAGCTTCAAGGACAGACTATTGCGCGCCTGAACGGGTTCCGAATTTTTACTGATCAAACAGCCGTGGAACTCCGTAAGCTAGTCGGCACTGAATTGGCATTTCACAATAACAATAGAGTCGTTGCCACCTCAAACCAAGAGCTTGCGCAACTGAACCTGCAGGAAATTCTCAGGCATAACCTGAACCGGACCAAACTTCACGACACTCCTTACGCCCTGTTCCCGTTTTCGCTACAAAACAATCAAGGAGGCTTCTTTCTGGCGATCGATCGCACTGCCGCCCAAAGTGCACGTACCGAGATGGAGCAAACCCTGATGGTCGCTCTGATAATAGTGTTCTTCCTCGCGGCGGGTGTCGCTATTATTGTGTCACGTGGAGTCACAAAGCCACTTCAGCAGGTCGTCAACAACCTTCAGCAAATTTCAGAGGGGGCCGGCGATTTAACACATACCCTACCCGCTACCTCAAAAGACGAAGTTGGCGCGCTGGCCACGAGCTTCAACAGCCTGATGGCCAGTTTACGTGAAATGATTTCCGGGACCCGCAATGCCGCCGGCAATATTGACGTTGCGACGCACCAGATCAGTGACCGCTCTGCTGAGTTGAATAACGAGGCACGAGAACAATCACTGGCACTGGAAAGCAGTCATACAGAAATAAAGGGGATCAGCGACAGGGCTGAAGAGATCGCCGAAAACGTTTCATCTCTGGTTGCAACAGTACAAGAGAGTACAGCAGCAACTCACGAATTTGGCTCCACCGCCGGTAGCATCTCTGAGCAAATGGAGAGCCTTTTTGCCATTACCAATGAAATTTCCAGCTCGATTCACCAACTCTCATCCTCGAATCAACAGATAGAAGTGAATGTCAGCGAACTTTCACGCAACGCCAAAGAGACCTCCAAATCGATCCGTCAAATGGACGAGGCAACCCACTCTATCGAAGAAGGAGCCAACCAAACCCTCAATTTGGTTGAGCAGGCCGCGAGGCAATCCCTAGAAGGCAAATCTGCGGTCATGGATACGATTCGTGGCATCAGTGGCCTACAGCAGACAATTGAGCAAGCTCACCAATCAATCCGCGAACTCGGAACCCGCTCAGACGCCATCGGAAATATCGTTAATGTCATTGCTGAAATTGCCGACCAGACAAACCTGCTGGCACTAAACGCCGCAATTATTGCTGCTCAAGCAGGAGAGCACGGTAAAGGCTTTGCAGTGGTTGCTCACGAAATCCGAAACCTGGCCGAGCGGACTTCAATTTCGACCGAAGAAATTGCCGATATCATTGAAAACCTGCAGGATGGCACACGTTTGGCGGCTAGTGCCATCGAAGCTGGTAGCGTCAAAGCCGAACAGGAGGTGGCGCGTAGCCAGACAGCCGGCGAGGCCCTTGAGACACTGCACAATAGCTCCGTGTCCTCAATGAATCGGGTAAAACAGATTACTAACCTGGCCCGCCGTCAGACAGAAGAGAGTCGAACTATCACCCAGGCTGTTCTCAGCATTACCGAAACCTTGCAACAGGTTGCTTCATCGATTGGACAACAAACTTCAAGCACTCGGCACCTTGCCGGAGCAGCAGAGCAGATGACAGGGATCTCGGCACGGGTCAAAAATAGTACTGATGAGCAAAAACGCGGCAGTCAACAGATTGCCATAGCTATGGAACAGATTCAGCAAACAATCGAAAAAATTCATAGCGCGACAATGCAACAAAACGAGCGTAGTCACCAAGCAATCGAAGTTGTAGCCAAAGCGGCTGAAATAGCAGAGAACAATGTTGATCGCGCGACCCAGTTCAATCAAATAGTCAAGACTCTCTCCGTGCAGGCCAAGAATCTTCAAAAGAATGTCAGGGCATTCAAGATCTAACTTCAGGCTGCGAGAAAAGAGATTTCTGTCAAAACACTAGTATGTCGGCCATCCTTGAAGAGACAAGAAACGTATTTTAGATCGTTGACCACCTTTCAAACAATTGACAGTTAAACTCCCCCTGGGCTAAAGTTCAGAAACATCTCGAGCGTACTTGTTGCGCTCGCGTCTTTATCATGAGTGGTGGAGGGATAGGCCCTTTGAAGCCACGGCAACCGCCCGTAGACAAATATGTTACGGGGCCTGGTGCCAAATCCTTCTCCGCATAAGTGGAGAAAGATAAGGACGGTGCCTGTTTCAGAGAATAGAGACTCTCTCAACGGCCCGTTTCCTTATCGGAAACGGGCCGTTTTTTTTCAGATAAGCATTTATTTTTACCGGGACAAAAGAACTTGAACAACTCCGTCGGCATCGTCACAACTGAATACGCTCATTTCGACACTGAGTTGCGCCTTGAGAGCGGCCGTCGACTCGGACCCCTAACGATTGCCTATGAAACCTATGGCGAACTCAACACCGAACGGTCCAATGCGATTCTGGTGACGCACGCCTGGACCGGCGATGCCCACGCCGCCGGCCGCCACCACGAAGATGACCGCAAACCAGGCTGGTGGGACAATATGATCGGTCCGGGCAAGGTTTTCGATACCGATCGTTACTTTGTAATCTGCAGCAATACAATCGGCTCCTGTAAAGGGTCTACCGGACCGACCAGCTCCAATCCTGCAAACGGCCGTCCCTATCGTCTCAATTTTCCTGTCATCATGGTGCGTGACATGGTGCGAGCCCAGAAGCTTTTGATCGACAAGCTGCGCATCGACAAACTACTATCTGTGGTTGGTGGTTCAATGGGAGCGATGCAGGCACTGGAGTGGGGAATCCATTACCCGCACCACGTCCGCTCGATCGTACCAATTGCCGGCTGCGGTCGAACCTCACCGATGTCGATCTCGCTTAATGCTCTGGCACGCCAGGCAATCTTTAACGACCCACTCTATAAAAAAGGAAACTACCGGCCCGAGCATCCGCCAGCCGACGGATTTTCCCTGGCGCGTGCGGTAGGTCACATCAGCTTTCTTTCAGATGAATCCATGCACTTGAAATTTTCACGTCGTTTTTCGCGCATGGATGGGATGTTCGATTTTTTCGGTAAGTTTGAAGTGGAGCGCTACCTCGACTACAATGGCAGCTCCTTTGTCGATCGCTTTGACGCCAACAGCTTTCTCTATCTGGCCAAAGCACTCGATCTCTATGATGCAGCCTGGCGTTTTGACTCGCTGGAGGAAGCCCTGTCAAATCTGATCTGCCCTTCACTCTGGTTTGCCTTCACTTCAGACTGGCTTTATCCACCCTATCAGCCTGAGGAAGTTATCGAAGAACTACAGCGCCAGAAAAAACCTGTCGCCTATCATTTGATCGAATCAGACTACGGTCATGATAGTTTTCTTGTCGAACCGGAGAAGTTTATTCCGCTATTGAAGAGTTTTCTGGAAGAACTATCGTACTAAGATGATGTTGAGGGTGCTAAGGCTGGAGCATTTCAGTACTCTCAATCTTCACTGGCGGGATTTCCGAACAGATCCAACTGGGTAAATTTGAGCTCTTCAGATTTAAAGGGCCGGGGCAAAAAACGCGGGCAATCCAGCAGCAATACAGCCTCACCCTGCCGGCAACTGCGCATACACTTACCACACAACTTGTTCACTACAACGTCTGTTGCTTTTTTAGCACCCATCATTCTGTCCTTGTCTGAATTGCCCCCTGAGTTTAATCGTCCGGCAATTCATTTGCAAGTTGAAGACGCGCCAATCATTTCTTGCTGATTTGTTGCAGCTTTGTTAAAAAGGACTGTTAACCTACACACCAACTGCGGAGCTCGCCCTGATGGGTTTTATCCCGAGCCTTAAATACCTGCGCACCAGTTTTTCAGAATCTGGTTTCCGCCTATTGTTTCTGGCTGTACTTGTCGGCATCGTAGCAGGATGTGGAGCGCTCTTTTTCTATTACGCCACCAACGCTGTTGATCACTTGATGCTTGGCAAGATCGGCAACTACCATCCACCCTTAGAGGGGATCCCGGTCTCAACAGATTCTCGCTTTATAGATAACCTACAACTCGATTTCAGTTGGCTATTGTTTATCCTCCCTGTAATCGGCGGTCTGATCTCAGGCTGGCTAGTCTACACATTTGCCCCCGAAGCCGAAGGCCACGGTACTGATGGCGCCCTTGAGGCTTTCCATCGCAAGGGCGGGTTGATCCGCACACGGGTACCCCTTGTTAAAACTATTGCTTCGATTGCCACCATCGGCACCGGCGGATCAGCCGGCCGCGAGGGCCCAATCGCCCAGATCGGCGCCGGGTTCGGTTCTTTTATTGCGACCAAGTTGGGACTGTCGACCATGGACCGCCGCATTCTACTGCTGGCAGGCATGGCTGGCGGTATTGGCGCCACTTTCCGTAGCCCACTGGGGGGCGCCCTGTTTGCAGTTGAGGTCCTCTACCGCGATCCAGAATTTGAGCATGAAGGCCTGATCCCCTGCATCATCTCTTCGATCATTGCCTACAGCTTGTTCGGTGCAGTTACAGGCTGGGAGCCCTTACTGGCGACACCACATTTCCGTTTCGATCACCCTCAAGAGCTTATTCTGTTCGGCGTGTTGGGACTTGTCTGTGCACTGCTTGGCAAATTCTATGTCAAAGTTTTCTACGGCATGCGCGACCTGTTCAAACGCCTGCCTATTCCTAACTGGCTGAAGCCCGCGGTTGGTGGATTCTGCCTTGGGATCTTGGCGATGTTTGTCCCTCAGGTCTTGGGATCGGGCTACGGCTGGGTTCAGTCCGCCCTTTACGGTAATATGGCTCTCTGGGTCATGATAGTCATTGCACTCGCGAAGATTCTGGCCACGAGTCTTACCATCTCATCTGGCGGATCCGGCGGCGTATTCGCCCCCTCGCTTGTCATCGGCGCGATGATCGGTGGTGCTTTCGGCGCCTCAGCTGAGATCTTATTTCCCCTATTGACTCAGGATCCACGTGCCTATGTGCTGATCGGCATGGCCGGGTTCTTCGCCGGCGTAGCCAATGCTCCGATCGCAACACTGATCATGGTCAGTGAACTCACCGGCAATTATGGATTGTTAGCACCTCTGATGCTGGTCTGCGTAGTGGCCATGCTGACGATGCGCAAGAACAGCATCTACGAAAAACAGGTCGCTGGTCGCTTCGATTCTCCCGCCCATCTCGGTGATTTCGTCATCGACGTACTCGAAGGGATCAGCGTATCTGAGCTCGCCGACAAGGGCCGTCCACCGGTCTGCGTGCCCAGCGGCATGCCCCTGCCCGACATTCTGAATTTGATTGCCA
>JAJRRT010000001.1 GCA_024279255.1 Deltaproteobacteria bacterium
GGTAAATCGCTCATAATGCCCAAGATCGAGATCGGTCTCGGCGCCGTCATCAGTCACAAAGACCTCACCGTGCTGGAAAGGACTCATGGTCCCAGGATCAACGTTGATATAGGGGTCCATTTTCTGCATCGACACCTTGAGACCGCGGGCCTCCATCAGTGCGCCAATCGACGCGGCGGCCAGCCCTTTTCCGAGGGACGACACAACACCACCAGTGACAAAAAGGAACTTCGTCTTCATAGTCGAATCTGCTCCTTGAGCAATAAATTTGAGGTTTAGTCTGAAATTAAGCAGAAACAATAAATGCAAGCCGCCAAGTTCAGCCCGAAAGAGGTGATGTTACACAAAAAAGGCAACGGAGGAAAGCCCGATCCTGCGAAAACATGGAAGATTTTGCCTAACCCGAAAAGGATACAAATAAATATATCCCGGTAGCCCGCTCAACTTAAGTTTTAAAGCCGCATCAAAGCCTCAACACGCTGCAGGTCTTCTGGTGTATCAACCCCATGACAATCAAATTCGGTCATTGCAACATAAAGGCGAACGCCGCTCTCCATCGCTCTCAACTGCTCAAGGGATTCGAGGATTTCAAGTGGGGTTTGCGGCAATTGCGGGTACTTGAGCAGAAATTCACGTCGATAGACATAAAGTCCGATATGACGTTTGGCAGCCAGTTCAGGAAGCCTTACGGATAATTCACCCGCAGGAATATCGCGGGGATGCGGAATCGGTGCACGCGAGAAATAGAGCGCATGATTATGGCTATCACAGACCACCTTCACCACGTTGGGGCTCAAATAATCTTCGACATTCTCAATCCGACTACACAAAGTGCCCATCTGCAGTTCATCATTTTCAAGTAAAGGCCCGACCGCCTCATCGATCATCTGTGGCACAATCAAGGGTTCATCACCCTGAACATTAACGATCAGGTCGCTATCGATCGCCGCTGCTACCTCGGCCAGACGATCGGTTCCCGATGGATGATCATCACGGGTCATCATCACCTCACCACCAAAGGCGATCACGCAATCATAAATCCTCCGATCATCGGTCGCAATAATCGCCCGATCGATAGTTTGCGCCTCAACCGTCCGGCGGTAAACATGCTCAATCATCGGCTTACCCAGGATCCTGGCCAGAGGTTTTCCAGGAAATCGAGTCGATGCGTAACGTGCAGGGATAATAGCGGTAACTTTCATTGTAGGTTCTCCGATGTGGATGATCGTGATGCAGAGGATACTGACTTGATTTACCGAGGCTGTCAACGGGCTAGCACGAGTCTGCTGGCCGTCTTTGCTTGGCGGACTATTTGGTCCAGATGAGAAGTGGTTATTCCAATAATTGAGTGCAGATATAACAACCCTCAAGGGCATTTGTGACGAAAATCATCTTTTTACTGCCTTAATACCCCCAACACACTCTTTAGAAAATAAATCACAGCTCTTATCATTGCCAAAACATCGAAGATTCATACTGGCCACATCAATTAATTGTATCTGGTTATAACTAAAGGAGCTGGCATCTCCGGAGCCAGTCCCACAGAAAGGATTGCTCTTAGACATGCTGAACTGCAGGGGGTTGCAGTTCAGACGTACCTTGGCTATATTTGCCGTCCGATAACCAGAAGGAGAAATTATGATTACCGATATCAGCCCGATAGACGGGCGTTACGCCTCGAAAGTTACCCCACTCACCGAGTGTTTTTCCGAATACGCCTTGCTCAAGAATCGGGTCAAGGTCGAAATCATGTGGCTGCTCGCTCTGTGTAAAGAGAGCGGTATCCCAGAGTGTCGCGTTGTAACCTCTCAGGAAGAAGCACAACTGCGCGCCATCGTCAGCGACTTCACTCCGGCTGAAGCCGAGAAGGTCAAGAAGATCGAAGCAGTGACTAACCACGATGTAAAGGCGGTTGAGTATTATCTAAAAGAGCAAATCGACGGCACCTCGCTCGCTGATCTGTCGGAGTTCATCCACTTCGCCTGTACATCCGAAGATATCAATAACCTGTCTCATGCGCTGATGCTCAAAGACGGCACCGCCGCCCTGTCGCCACTACAGGAGCAGATCATCGTAACCCTCAAAGGGTTGGCGGTTGAGTTCAAGGACGTCTCGATGCTGGCCCGCACCCACGGCCAGACCGCATCGCCGACGACCATCGGTAAGGAGCTGGCGGTCTTTGCAGCGCGTCTGCAGAAACAGAGCAACTGCATCGCCAGGGTCGAACTGCTCGGCAAGCTCAATGGTGCGGTCGGCAACTTCAACGCCCACCTCTCCGCCTACCCGCAGGTCGACTGGCCGCAGCTGGCTAAAGACGTGATCGAAGAAGAGCTGGGGCTAGTACAGAACCTGTTCACCACCCAGATCGAACCACACGACTACATGGCCGAACTCTTCGACGCCATGGCGCGCTGGAATACGATTCTCACCGACCTCAATCGCGATCTCTGGACCTATATCTCAATGGCCTATTTCGGCCAAAAGACGGTCGCTGGTGAAATCGGGTCCTCAACCATGCCGCACAAGGTCAACCCGATCGACTTTGAAAACTCCGAAGGGAACTGTGGCCTGGCCAACGCCCTGTTCGGGCACCTCTCCGCCAAACTGCCGATCTCACGTCTGCAACGCGATCTGACCGATTCCACCGTGCTGCGCAACATGGGCGTCGGTTTCGGTTACAGCATGATCGCCTACCATTCAACAATCAAGGGCCTCAGCAAGTTGAAACTGAACGAGCAGAATCTGGCCGATGATCTCGACAACGCCTGGGAAGTTATGGCAGAGCCGATCCAGACGGTAATGCGCAAGGCAGGGATTGAGAAGCCGTACGAAAAGCTAAAGGAGTTAACCCGTGGTCAAAAGATCGACAGCGAGACGATCCGCCAGTTTGTTGAGGGTCTGGCCCTGACCGACGAGGACAAGCAACGCCTGCAGGAGATGACCCCGACGAGCTATGTCGGTATGGCAGCACAGATTGTTGATCTGCTCGATTGATTCGTTTCGACATTCATAAATAAAAAAACACCTCCGCTCCCCTTGTGACTCGGAGGTGTTTTTTTTGACAACTCGATTCCAATGGGAACGGGAACCTGCGGAGCCAGTCCTTTAGAGCATTTCGTCTCTAGCCAACACCAGAGCCTTAAACCTCTCTGCAACTACGGATAGCTTAAAACCCTTGGCTTGCAACAAGTAAAAGCTGCGGTTAAGAGGGCCGCCGGTCAATTGCAGGGCAACCAGTTCACCACGCGCTACCTCCCCGGCAACCGCCATCTTCGAGATAACAGCAACACCCAGCCCGGCCAGCACCCCCTGCTTCAGGGCGTCATTACCCCCAACCTCAGCGATCAGTCTTTCCGGTGCGATAGCAACGCCTTGTTCTTTCAATCTCAACTCTAATACTTTGCGACTGGCCGATCCTCTCTCACGCAACAAAAGTTGCGCCTCGGCCAGTTCCTTTTCGCTGATCTTTTCGCGCTCTGCCCAGACATGGCCGGCAGGTACGATGATCACCAGTTCGTCGCTAAAGCAAGGGAGTGTGTCAAACCTCTTATCATCGACATGGCCACCAATCAGTGCCAATTCAAGACGTTGATCACGCAGGTCTTTGGCAATGCTTGCGGTTGCAGCTAAGCGTAAGTTGACCCTGATCTGCGGATACTCCTTGCTAAAACTTGCCACCAATTGCGGCAGGAGATAGGTGCCAGGAATTGTACTACCCCCCAAGAGAAGCTCCCCCTGATTCCCGGCGTGTAATGATTCAAGCTCACTGAGAGCTTCCTGTCGCAATGCAAAGATCCTACGCGCATAATCGTGCAGCAAACGGCCCGCTTCGGTCGGTGCAATCGTACGGCCCAGTCGATTCAGCAGTTGAGCATCCAGCCCTTCTTCAAGCTGGCGCACTGCCGCACTCAAGGTCGGTTGAGTCAACCTCATCGCCTGAGCGGCCTTAGTGAATCCACCTTCTTCGATCACTCGATAAAAAATCTCTAAATGACGCATATTCATAGATAAAACCTATGGGAAGTAATGTTTTTATCGATATTTTATATTGGACTAGCGAAGAAATCCAGCGTAAGTTTCGCGCCTACACCAGAAAATGGAGAGCATAGATGAAAAGAATTATCCGCGCCGGACTGATCGGTCTGCTCTGTTTGATCGCCCTACCCGCACTTGCTAGCACCCAAACCGGCAAAATCACCATGGAATTCGACCTGTCGGCACAAGCCTCCGGTCAAGAGGTCAAGCTCTGGCTCCCCTACCCGGTCTCAAGCCAACAACAGTTGATTGACCAGATTTCATGGCAGGGTGATTTTACTGATGCTGCCGTCTACACCGACCGCGACAACGGCAATCCGATTCTCTTTGCTCGCTGGGCCGACAATGCAACAGCAAGAAAATTGACCCTGAGCTTTAACGCTGTGCGTACAGAACAGAGTAATAAAAACCTGCAGGACTCTACAGCGTCCATCGATCTGACAACCTTCGCACCCTACCTGGCTGCAACTAGTCTCGGACCAGTCGATGGACCGGTCAAAGCGCTGGCCGATGATATTACTGCCGGAAAAACTTCCATCCTCGCCAAGGCGCGAGCCATCTACGACTGGACGGTCGATAATAGCTTCCGCGATCCGAAGACCCGTGGTTGCGGTCTAGGCGATGTACCACAGCTCCTGGGACGCCCGGGCGGTAAATGCGCAGATATAAGCTCTCTTTACGTTGCCATCGCCAGGTCGGCCGGAGTCCCGGCTCGCGAAATCCTCGGCCTACGTCTCGGCAAGCAAGATGGTACCGATATCACCGGCTGGCAACATTGCTGGGCTGAGTTTTTTCTGCCGGGAACCGGTTGGATCGCCGTCGATCCAGCCGATGTGCGCAAGGCGATGCTTAAACAGAAGTTAGAACTCGATGATCCGAAAGTTGCCGAACTGCGCGAATACTACTTCGGCAGCATCGATCCCTATCGTATCCGCCTCTCGGAAGGCCGCGATCTGAAATTGAACCCGCCCCAGCAGGGGCAGACTATCAATTATTTGATGTATCCCTTTGCGCAGGTCGGTGGGCAAACCATCGACTGGCTTGAGCCAGCGACCTTCAAATATCGGATCACATTCAATAAATAAAAGAACGAAGCGCGAAGTGAGAATTTCGATTGTTCTCACTTCGCGCTTCACGCCTCTGTTGATTTGCAAGGCGGACGCAGAACGACCCGACGAGGCGTAGTGGAAGCTACTCCGAGTCGGGTCGTTCAAGGACAACGCCGCAGATTGACGCTTTTCAGCAGCCTACCCTTTCGCAGACCAGTGTCCGTGTAGATTACAATACTCGCGTATCGTCAGATTACTAGTACTGGTGCCCGCGACTTCAAAGGTCGCCTCGGGGGTATCACCGGGATTGAGAAACTGAGTGTAGGATTTTCCATCGGCAATCAGTTCTATCCACTCAATATAATGCTCATCCTGCATCGGATGAGGCACACTCCCAACCTGGACGTGAATTGTGCTACCGGAAACCGTCAACACCGGCACATGTTTCTCAGTCGCCGCATCGGTCGTATTTTCTGCCATCAAGTTCATCCCCTGACCACAACAGGCCAAGGCCCCGGCGGCCCCATGTATCACTTCAATGATATTTCCGCAGATTTCACACTTATAGATCTCAAGTTGTTTCGCCATGAATCTAAACCCTCCGTTGTTAGTAGTTTTCGCCCAAAAGTTCAAAATGATCAACTGAATGCACGCAAGCCGGGCAAACTCCAGGAGCCTCCGAGCCTTCATGCAGATAACCGCAGTTGCGGCAACGCCAGACGACCGGCGCAGAACGTTTAAAAACTTCTCCACGCAAAATATTACCTCGCAGGTCGTTGTACCTTTTTTCGTGTTGCTTTTCTGCAATGCTTATCGCCCGGAAAGCCGCCGCCACAGCTGCGAAACCTTCCTCCTCAGCAACCTTGGCGAAAGCAGGGTACATCTCCGTGTGTTCATAGTGTTCACCGGCCGCAGCCGCAGCCAAGTTTTCCTCGGTTGTTCCAATCACGCCAGCTGGAAATGCTGCAATGATTTCAACCTCGCCTCCTTCAAGAAATTTGAAGAAACGCTTGGCATGTTCTTTTTCTTGCTCCGCAGTCTCTTGAAATATTTCCGAGATCTGGACATACCCATCTTTGCGAGCTTTTGCAGCAAAATAGGTGTATCGATTTCGAGCCTGACTTTCACCGGCGAAAGCTGTCAACAGATTCTTTTCAGTC
Source organism: Deltaproteobacteria bacterium (assembly GCA_024279255.1). Taxonomy (GTDB): domain Bacteria; phylum Desulfobacterota; class Desulfuromonadia; order Desulfuromonadales; family Geopsychrobacteraceae; genus Geopsychrobacter. The sequence continues at coordinate 6,245 of JAJRRT010000001.1, forward strand.
TGAGTCCCTTGGATACTCATATCCTCTTAACCTCCTTTTCTAGGCAACAAATATTAGGTACAATCGACATTTGCTTTTCGTGACAATTCCAGTACTTAGGTTCAAGAGACCGCTCCCACCACAACATCCCTGTTCCAGAAAGAACTCAAAGCCTTGGCAACCTGTACAGGTTCATCTTCCTGGATATAATGTCCACCAGTTTGAATCCGCAGTAGGCGACATCCAGGGATTTCACGCTTGAGGCGCAATGAAATCTCTTCACTCAAATAGGAATCTGCTTCTCCACGAATCACCAATACCGGAATCACAAGTTGCTGCAAATCCGCAGCGATATCAGTCAAATTATGATTATCGAGACAACGGGCAAAATGCATCAGGGCTGCGCGCCCGACAGGACTCTGCATTGGCTTACTGAAGAGCTCCAAAAGTTCAGCATCAAGGTGATCCTTGTGATAAAGGCCACGTTGCACGATGAGTTTAAACGCACCAATATCAAGTGCAGCCATCACAAATCTACGCAAAATCGGTGTCTGCATGGCCTTGATTGGCTGTACAGGCCAATAGCCATAGCCCACAGAATTGATTAAACACAGATCAATCACCATCTCAGGGTGCTGGACAGCAAATATTTGCGCTATGCCACCACCAACGTCATGACCTACTAGGTGGACCCGTTCAATCCCCAATTGCTGGAGCATTTTCAGCAAACGTTCAGTATGCCCATTCAAGGAATAATCAACATCAAGCGGCATATCTGAGCCACCACAGCCAAGTAAGTCGTAAGCAACAACTCGTTTGTTGTCAGGTAGAAAAGGAAGGGGTTTTCGCCAGATGAAAGAAAAGGTCGTAATCCCATGGATCAAGACAACTGCTTCCCCCTTACCTTGCTCCACCAAGGCAAAGTGGTGTCCTCCCACACTCAAACTTTTGACATCAGGATGCCAGACCATACGGGCCCTCATTATTAACAACAACACCACATAAACAACGCTTTTGCCGATGGATTAAAAGCACTTGTTAATTCTAGCCTCTCTCTACTCATTGTCAATTTCGGTCCAGAATACAGGGGGGTGAAAGCTGACAACAAGCGATGTTCTGTGCTATTGAACGCTGCACATCTATCTCACAAGGAGTACCGGTATGCAGAAAATGTTGCGCCAGATCCTTACCTCAAAAGTCTATGAAGCCGCTATCGAGACACCACTAGAAGAAGCAAAGGCTGTCTCGGCTGAGCTAAAGAATCAAATTCTGCTGAAACGAGAAGATCTGCAACCAGTCTTCAGCTTCAAGTTACGCGGTGCCTACAACAAGATTGCCCATCTCTCAACGACCGAAAAGGCCTGTGGAGTCATTGCGGCATCTGCCGGAAATCACGCCCAGGGGGTCGCCTACTCTGCCAAGCAACTAGGGCTAAAGGCACTCATTGTCATGCCGGTCACCACACCCGAAATCAAGATCACGGCAGTCAAGGCGCTTGAAGCAGAAGTCGTACTGCATGGTGATAACTATTCTGAAGCTGCCGAACGCTGTCAGCAACTAGCAGCTGAAACCGATATGACCTTCATCCATCCTTTCGATGATGAACTTGTTATTGCGGGGCAGGGAACTGTTGCAGATGAGTTGCTCCGCCAGAGTGCCGGTAAGCTAGACGCGGTCTTCGTCCCGGTTGGTGGTGGTGGGTTGATCGCCGGAATCGCCTGCTACCTCAAGTCGCTTTGCCCTGAAATCAAAGTCATCGGGGTCGAACCCCACGACAGTAATGCGATGCATCAATCACTTTCTGCCGGTAAACGGGTAGAGCTCGAATCGGTTGGAATTTTTGCCGACGGTGTGGCAGTCAAACAGATCGGTCAATTGAACTTTGAGCTCTGTCGAAAACATGTCGATGAGATTCTGTGCGTCTCCACCGACGAGATATGCGGTGCCATCAAGTCAATATATCAGTCGACCCGTTCAATCGTAGAACCCGCAGGGGCCCTCGCTATGGCAGGGATCAAGCAGTATGTGCGTGATCGGGGGATCAAGGGGCAGACACTGGTGGCGATCAATTCTGGTGCCAATATGAATTTTGAACGCTTGCGTTATGTGGCCGAGCGGACTCAGACCGGTGAACAGCGCGAATCACTCTTCGCTGTAACCATTCCGGAAAAACCAGGCGCACTACGTCACCTGTGTAGCGAGGTACTGGGGGATATCAATATTACCGAATTCAGTTATCGACTCTCTTCCAGGAACGAGGCACATATTTTTGTTGGTGTCGCTCTTGGCGGCCAAACAGCACGAACTCTGTTTTCACAGCAGTTGACAGACCAGGGCTATAGCAATACCGACCTGACCGAAAATGAGCTTGCAAAAACACACCTGCGCTACATGATTGGTGGCCGCTCGCCTCAAGCCACGCGGGAAAAACTCTTTCGCTTCTGGTTCCCAGAACGATCTGGGGCGTTGAATCGTTTTCTGGCAGACATGGGAGAAAACTGGAACATCTCGCTCTTTCAATATCGAACGATTGGAGGAGAATTCGGGCGGGTTTTGATCGGCCTTGAAATTCCAGCCGGGAATGAAGTTGATTTCAACGATTTCCTAAATCAATTAGGCTATCGTTATGAAGATGCGACCTCCGATCCAGCTTACCAACTGTTTCTGTAGCTTTTTTTAAGAAGGTTGAGGTTGATCCAGGTGCGGATTTTCAGCGCTGAAATCCAGGCATTTTCTGATCGCCAGCAGCAATTCCTCCTCGCGATAGGGTTTGTGGAAAAATTTATTGATTCCCTGTTGTTCGACAAGTGCAGTAGAAACAAGTGAACTGAATCCTGAACAAAGAATGACGGGAATATCGGAACGCAGTTCTCTCACTTTAGCGATCAATTCCTGTCCAGAAAGAATGGGCATCGACTGATCAGTTATCAGCATATCGAAAGCCTGTGGGTCTTTTTGGAAACGTTCGAGTGCGTCCTCACTGTCTGTGTAACAAACAGGATTAAAACCTTGTTGTTTCAGCAATTCATCTGCCCAGAGGGTAATATCTTCTTCATCATCGACAAACAGAATCCGTTCGGAACCTGTCGGCAAAGGGCCAGCATCTTCCACTAGATGACGAATGGGTGCATGGGTCAAAGGAAGGCAGATTTCGAATCGAGAGCCTTCCCCACGTTGACTATGAACCCGGACTACACCCTGATGTCCCTGCACAATGCCATGAACAACAGCCAACCCCAAACCTGTCCCCTGTCCTATCTCCTTAGTAGTATAGAAAGGGTCAAATATCTTTTCAATATTTTCCGCCCTTATTCCACCACCAGTATCTGTCACCGACAACTGTAGATATTCTCCTGCTGCCAGTTGACTCGCGACAAACAGCTCATCAACAGGCAGGTCAATCTTTTCAAGCTCTATTGTTATGGTGCCTTTCTCCTGCATGGCAAAAACCGCGTTGTTACATAAATTAAGGAGAACTTGTTGAATCTGAGTCGCGTCAGCTCTGACTTTCAACTCGTCACACCCCGGCGCAACCTTGGTTTCTAAATGTACCGTACGTGGGATAGATGCCCGTAGTAAATCGAACGTGTCAATCACCAACTCAGCCAACAATAAGGGCTGCAAACTTTGCTCTTGACGACGACTGAATGCCAGAACTTGATCAACAAGATGCTTCCCCCGATTGGCAGCAGTCAAGATCCTCTCAAGCTTAACCCCATTACCGTCCTCTTCCGACAGCTTTCGTTTCAACATCTGTGTATTGCCCAAAATGATTGCCAGGATATTATTAAAATCGTGGGCAATCCCACCGGCAAGGGTACCTATCGCTTCCATCTTATATTTCTGCTGCAAGCTTTTCTCCAGCTCGCTCCTCTCGTTCTCGGCCCTCTCTTGTTCTGTCAAGTCACGTTCGATCGAAAAGAAATAAAGTTCGCCATCTACTTCGATCTGTCTAACGACTGCTTCTACCGGGAAAGTGCTGCCATCTTTACGTTGATGCATAACTACAGATTTCAGAGTTTGACCTGCACGAAGTAGCACTTGGCGGGAGTCATCACCAGACGATGATTGAGGGCTAATTAAACGAAGAGGCTGTCCGAGCAACTCTTCACGCTGATAGCCATGGAGCCGGCATGCCGACTTGCTTAAGTCGACTATAACCAACTCGGTATCTTGCTGCTGTAGAACCAAAGCATAATCAGTAACATGTTCAAACAGGGTACGAAACTTCTCCTCCTTGGCGCGTAGTTCAGCTTCGACCCGCTTCCGTTCAGAAATATCGGCTCCAACACTGAAGACACCAACAATATTCCCCTCTTCATCGTATTCAGCTTGATTGCACCATTGGATATAGACTCGCTGACCGTCCTTACATATATTTTCATTCTCAATATTTTCAAAGTCATCCGGGTCACACAAAACGTCCTTGATGACTTGCTGTATGTCACGACCATCGACATCCTGCTCGGGAATAATCGTCTCCAGAACACTCTTTCCGATGATTTCATGCTTATCAAAACCAAAGAACTCAAGACCATACCGATTGATGAACTGAATTTTACCTTGAGTATCGACACGCAGGATAATATTGTTCACGCTCTGAACCAAGCGTCGATAATCACGCTCGCGCGAACGCCGCTCTGCAGTTGCCTTTCTCACCTGAACCTTAAAAGCCATACTGGCAAAGAATAAAACCAATGCAGTCAAAGCTACCACCCCGAGACAAACCCAAATCCACAGAGGAATTATCTTTTTTTCAAAATTTTCCCCTCCCATCCAATAGTTAAGCCGTTGATAGTAGTATGAGTTTTTATCTGCTTTCCAAGCCGACAGGTGCTCATCAATATGTTCGAGTAAGTGGGCAAACTGACCTTTCCTCGTCGCAAAATAGATTGAAAAAGGGGAAAATTGGATAGAGCTTGGAACAACTCCGTATTCACTAAAATGTCGCAATCCGAAATAATTGGGAGTTACCCCGGCATCGACTTCTTTGTTCTTCAGGGCAAGAAACACATCGTCATGACGTGGATAACGGATGATTTCACAGTTCACTCCAAGACCGGCGATTGTTTTAAGAAAATTTTGGCCGCTGATATCACGTTCAGTTATTGCAACCTTAAGTCCCTCCAGGTCGAGAATTTTTTCGACCTTCGATCCCGGGCGCAAAAAAACCTGTCCCCAGATACTGACGACTGCCTCGTGATTGAAGTCCATCACCTTCGCTCGCTCAGGAGTATGAGCAATCGTGGTCACCAGATCAATTTCATTAGCCTGCAGACGCTCCAGCCCCTGTGCCCATGTGCCTGGAACAAATTCTATTGACCACCCCTCTTCCTCAACCATTGAACGAAGCAAATCAGGATAAAGACCCTGTACCCCACCCTGTGGGTCAATAAAATTGATCGGCTCAAAAGAAAACACCCCGACCCGGACAGGCTTTTCATATTCTCCACGTTGCGCCCAAAGCGGTGTAAAAACGCTGGCTATGATGAGTATAAGGAATAGATAGATTCGCATGCAGAAACCTCTGATATAGACGATACAAACTGCCGAACTGGGGGGAAATAAGTCACTTATTTAGCTACATTTCCACAAAGATTAATGCTAGCACATTTAAAGGGATTAGGCATTCCATTAGATACTCGCGGTCAAACTAAGGTTTTATTTCGCTACTAAGCAGAAATTGGCTATATTTTTTGAACAGATAAAACGACTTCGCTCTCTGGATAGCAAATTTAAGACAACTATGATATTCAGAGACACCACAATACTTAACGACTAAAGGACCACAACCTCTGAATTCAAAAGATCGTAATCCTTTCTTAGCAACCTGTCGAGATGACATGAAATCACGCGGGTGGAATGAGATAGACGTACTCTTTGTCACGGGAGACGCCTACATCGACCATCCGGCCTTCGGGACCCCGTTATTGGCACGCTTACTCGAAGCGGAAGGATTCCGGGTCGGGATTCTGGCCCAACCAGAGTGGAAAAACCCTGAGTCCTTCAAAGTAATGGGTCGACCACGATTGTTCGCGGCAATTTCAGCCGGGGCAATGGATTCAATGGTTAATCATTACACCGCAGCAAAAAAAATCCGCCACGATGATGCCTACACCCCAGGAGGTCTGGCTGGCAAACGACCCAACCGCGCCGTGATTGCCTACACCGCAGCAGTTAAGGGAGCCTTTAAAGGACTACCAACGGTAATTGGCGGGATTGAAGCAAGCCTGAGACGGACCGCACACTATGATTACTGGTCAGATCAGGTACGACGATCTATCCTGATCGACAGCAAGGCTGACCTGCTGCTCTACGGGATGGCGGAAACAGCAATGATCGAACTTGCTGCCCGATTGAATAGTGGAGAAATAATCAATACTATTCTCGACATACGTGGCAGTGTGGTCATTGCCACCGAAGGACCTCAAGACACTATCCCTCTCCCCTCTTTTGAACAGGTTGCCGAGGATTGCAACGCCTATAATCTGGCGTTTAAACTGGCCAGCGAACAACAAAACCCCCTATCGGCCAAACCCTTGAGCCAAGATCACGCTAACCGCCAAATCCTGATCAATCCACCAGCGTTGCCACTTTCCGAGAAGCAGCTTGACCGCATTTACGCGTTACCATTCAATCGGTTACCGCATCCGGGATACAGCAAAAAAATACCAGCCTACGAACAGATTAAATTTTCAGTTACCAGCCATCGCGGCTGTTTCGGAGGTTGTGCCTTTTGCGCGATAACACATCACCAGGGCAAAACGATTCAATCCCGCTCAGAAGCCTCAATCCTCGCAGAGGTTGAGCGCGTTACTGAACACCCTGAGTTTCGCGGGACCCTGAGCGATGTCGGTGGTCCAACCGCTAATATGTACGGCCTGCACTGTAACAACCCCGCAGCAGAAAAAATTTGTCGCCGTGGCAGCTGCTTGTTCCCGGGGCCTTGTAAAAATTTGCACACAAGCGACCGACGTTCAGTCCGCCTGCTCGAGAAAATACGCAAACAACAGAAGGTCAATCACGTCTTTGTCGCCTCGGGCGTACGTTATGACCTGCTCCCATTTCAACCACAATATTTTGATGCGTTGCTACAACATCATGTCGGCGGTCTGCTCAAAGTCGCCCCGGAATCGACGATCGATCGGGTGACAGATGTGATGCGAAAACCGGGAGCCAAGGTCTTTACCGATTTTCTGGATAAATTTCGCCAACGCAGCAAAGAGCTTGGCCTGCGGCAGGCGATCGTGCCTTACTTGATCAGTGGTCACCCCGGCTGCCGGATCGAGGACATGGTCGAGGTTGCCCTCTATCTCAACCAGCACCGCCTCAAAGTCGAACAGGTTCAGGACTTCACCCCCACCCCAGGCAGCCTTGCAACCTGTATCTACTACAGCGGCAGTGACCCCTTTAGCGGCAAACCAATCCACGTGCCGCGTTCAGTCAAAGAGAAACGGATGCAAAAGGCGCTCTTGCTCTACCACCGTCCTGAATCTAAGAATGATGTACTAGAGGCACTGCGAATCTGTGGGCGGGAAGATGCGAGCAGGCTGTTATTGCCAGCACTTATCCTCAATAAAAATAGCGCACCAGGGACGGTTAAACCAAAGCGAAAAGGGAAAAGTTCACGGAGAAAATCTCTTGTCTGAAGAATCACACCAGTCTTCTTTCAAGAAGGTTCGTGCTAAAATTTTAGTCAAACTAGAAATTCATAACAGGGGTTCTTTCTACGAATCCACACCTCAAAGTCATACAAACTGAATCAACAATCTATCGACTCACACCCCCATTCTTCATATCACTCATCTATTATCTGCTAATTGAAATCATCAATCAATTCGCGAAGATTTCGATTCCCGTAAAGACTTTTTTGAGCTGACTCAACACAACAGCAAATTAATCAGCTTTCTTTTCAAAACTTGTTATTCTTTTGCAAATTGTCGCTTAATAAACGGGGATTTTGGACAGCTTAAATTTTTTACGCAAAGTAAATATTGCTTGACAATAAGTCATCATTTTTGTTTATTTACATGGATAAAAAAACGCCGTTTTACGTCTTATTGAAGCGATTTACAGTATTTTCAACCAGTTATGGCAGGTGAGCCTTGAACCGACACCTTGGTCGGCCTGGCTCTGAACGCTAATTCCAATGAATAAAGGGATGACCGAAATGTCGAAAACCGCGATCAAACCATCATTACAAAACCCGTTCGCTCCGGATGAAAAGGTCGAATTCACTAATCCAGGTGAAATCGCAGGAACAGCTGGCGCTTACGAAGAGGTCATGCAGGAAGGCCACGATCTGATTCAGCGTCCGATCAAATCTGTGCCTGTCGGCCAGATCGAGAAACAGCACTTCAAGAAACGGATGACGGTCTGGGAGCGGATCAAGATCCTGACCGAAGCCGAGCCGAATATCCTCTTTCAAAACTGGGGTAAAAATCTCGACGGGGCCTCGCTGGTTACAGGCATCCTTAATATTGGTGGCCGCGACGTTGCGCTCTACGGTCACGACTTCACCGTACGCGCCGGTTCCATCGATGCAACCAACGGCAGCAAGCTGGCCAAGCTTTTTAACATGGCGGGCGAAAAAGGGATTCCGGTCATCGGCATGAACGACTCGGCGGGTGCCTTCGTTCCGGCTGGTGTCGGCGGCCTCGACGGTTACGCTGAAGCCTTTACCGCCCTGCGTAAGATCAGCGGTGTTGTGCCTTCGATCATGTGTATGTTCGGCTTTAACGCCGGTGGCGGTTCCTACCTGCCACGTCAGGGCAGCTTCGTTATTCAGCCGGAAGACACCTTCTTCGGCCTGACCGGTCCAGGCGTCGTCAAGTCAGTCCTCGGTGAAGATGTCACTCCCGAAGAGTTGGGTGGCCCCAAGGTTCACGGCGCAACCGGCGTTGCCGATCTGACTGTCGCCGATGAGACTGCAGCACTGCGCACCGCAATCCGCCTGCTCAGTTATCTCCCCGACAACAATAGTGTCGCGCCACCTTTCCAGTCGACCAGCGATCCTCTCGATCGCAAGACCTGGGAGATCAACACCCTGTTCAAGAAGGCCTTTAACTCGCCGACCGGTTTCAATACCCCGGTTGACGTTTCAATCGTTATTCAGCAAATCTGTGACCACGGCGATTACTTTGAGCTGCAGCCGACCCGCGCTCGCGAGGTTGTTACCGCCTTCGGTCGCCTCGACGGACACGTTGTCGGCTTCTGCGCCAACAACTCCTCGGTCTCATCAGGCCAGATCGACTGTGATTCAGCGGTCAAGATTGCGCGCTTCGTACGCTTCTGTAACCTCTACAATATTCCGATCATCTTCATCGAGGATACCACCGGCTTCCTCCCGGGTCGTGAGCAGGAAGCTCGCGGCATCGTTCAGGCCGGTCGTTCAATGCTCGACTCGATCGTCGATGTCCGTACTCCGCGTATCCTGCTGATCCTGCGTAACGCCTATGGTGGCGCCTACGCTTCTTACAACAACTACCCGACCGGAGCCGATCTGGTTCTGGCCCTGCCGACCACTCGTCTCGCGGTTATGGGACCTGCGGGTAAGGAATTTGTCTACAAGAAAGAGATCCGTGGCCTGCGTGCCAGCATCCCGGCGATGATCAAGAAGTTGACTGCCGAACGGGTTGCAGCGGGCATGGACGGTGTCGATGCACAGAAAGATGCTGAGAAAGAAGCTGCTGAATTCCTCAGGCTCGGTGAAGCAGACCTGAACACGCGCTACGAGAAGGAGCTGATGAACCCAAAAGAGGGTCTGGCTCTCGGTTCAATCTCTTCGCTCGTTATGCCGAACGACCTGCGCAAGGTTCTGGGCGAGAACATGAACTTCTTCCTCCGTCACTACAAGGCTGGTCCGATGCAAGACGTCCAGCGTGAATTCCACTAAGCCGCTGGGAGACTTAAAGAACCATGAAAAATCGTGAAGCTTCAATAAACCCCATGGAATTGGAGATAAAGACCATGGCTCAGAATGATAACTATACAAACAACCCGATGATCCACAGTGATCGCCGTCTCGGCCAGTCTACTTCCGAGTGGGTCCGCTCATTCTCTTGTGAAGACCTCAAACCGCTGATCGTCTGCCGCGGACCGATCCGGATGGAGGCGATGACCGTCTACAAGGAGATGGGTATCAGCCACTTCGGCATCCTGCTCTCTGAGAAGGATTCGATCATCTACCCGAATGCCCTTTCTCCTGAATTGCGCCAGTTGACCGACAACAGTCGCGTCCACCGTGTGCCCGATTACAGCGGTGCAACCAAGGAAGAGCGTCTCGAGAGAATTGGCCAGATCATCCAGATCGCCAAAGACAACAACTACGATTCAGTCTTCGCCGGCTACGGTTTTATGGCTGAGGATGATGAGTTCGTCGCAGCCCTTGAGGATGCCGGCCTGAATTTCATCGGCCCCTGCTCCGGGACCCAGCGGGCTGCGGGCAAGAAGGATGAAGCCAAGCGCACCGCACTCTCTGTCGATGTTTCAGTCACCCCCGGCATCGATAATGTCACAGCCCGCACCCTGGTCAACAAACACCCGAGCCGCGAAGCCCTGGTGGCGGTGGTCAAGGCCGAAAGCCTCAAAGTTGACAAGAAGATCCTTGACGACAAGAAGCTTAGCCTTGAGGAGTTGGCCGATCAGGTCCTGGCGGCCTCATACGACAAGGGGATCGACCTCTTCTCGATCGAGGAACTCTGCGCCCAGGTCGAGGTCGAGTGCGTTGCCATGTTCAAGAAGTATCCTGGTGCACGGATCCGTCTCAAGGTCATCGGCGGCGGTGGCGGCAAGGGGCAGCGAATTCTGGGTGCCTCCCTGCTGACCAAGAAAAGCCCCAGTGATCAAGAGATCGCCAAGGCAGCCTCAGACGCGCCGGGCCTGACCCGTGAAGTTCTCGCCGAAGTCAAGGTCAATGGCGTCGGTGAAAATAAAAACGTGTTGGTCGAGCTCAATATCGAGCAGACCCGCCACAACGAGATCCAGTTGCTCGGCAACGGCGAATGGACCATCGCCCTTGGCGGCCGCGACTGTTCGTTGCAGATGCACGAGCAGAAACTGCTCGAAATCTCGGTCACCCAGGAATCACTGGCCCTCGAGATCGACAAGGCGAAAAAAGCCAAAAACAAACCACAAACCACAGCACTTGAATCGGACCTGAAGGTTCTCAAGCGGATGGAGGAAGAATCAGAGCGTTTCGGCGTTGCTGTTGGCCTCGATTCAGCCTCGACCTTTGAGTGTATCGTCGATGGCGAGCGTCATTATTTCATGGAGGTCAACACCCGGATCCAGGTCGAGCACCGCGTTACGGAACTTGTTTACGCACTCAAGTTTGTCAACCCCAAGGACAAGAACGACTTCTTCATTGTCGAGTCACTGGTTGAGGCGATGGCCCTACTCGCTCGACACAAGAAACGTTTGCCACGTCCGGTAAGAACACCACGCTTTGGAGCCGCCGCAGAAGCACGTCTCAACGCCACAGACTGCTCCCTATCACCGAGTGCTGGCGGTATTATCCGTAATTGGTCTAAGCCGATCGACGGTGAAATCCGTGACGATCAGGGGATCTGCACATCTAATCCCGACACCGGCCTGTTCATGAAATACAACCTGGCAGGTGCCTACGATTCAAACATTGCCCTGCTGCTTACTCAAGGTGCAGACCGGATCAGTAGTTACGAGAACCTCTCGAAAGTGCTGCGCAATACCGTCCTGCGCGGAACTAACCTGGCCACCAACCTTGAGTTCCACTATGGCCTGGTCAACTGGTTTATCGGCAACAACATCATGGCCAAGCCGACCACCCGCTTCGTTGTTCCTTACCTGACCCTGGTGGGTCGTCTCAAGGAAGAAGCGAGCAAAATTGATGAGGTCTTCGCTTTCTTTACCATGAAGAAGCATTACGCCAAGCTTTACGGCGCCGACCCGGAAGTCAAAAAGTCGGTCTCCGAAACCCTGGACCGTAAAGGGACTCTGCTGACCCGTCCGATGGAGATTCTGCTCAAGGATCCGCATATGCTTTCGGGCTGGCTGAGCCTCAACAAGAACAATTTCAAACTTGAGAATGGCAAGATCACCTGGATGCGCAACCCTCTGGTTGTCATCGGTGAAACCTACGAGTACCTTAATATGATGCCTCGTGAGGGCGCTCCTGCAGCCGAGGTCATCTGGGACCACGACTACAAGCTGCTCTCGACTGCTTTACAGTTCTATGCTGATCTACGCGAGCAATTCGGGCTTTCTAAAGAGGACTACGTCAAACTCAATGACATCCTCGCCAAAGACAAGCCTCAAGGTGGCCTCGATAAAGAGGTTTGGACCCAGGTCCAGGCGGCCCATCAGGGCTTCACCATCGGCAATGAGCTGCTCGGCACCCTCTTCTCCATCGCTGAGGCGACTGATTTCTACGCCCTCAAAGTCGAAGAAGATCTCGAAGTCACCATCCCAGAATACCTGCACGATCCAGAACTGCAGGCAGCGATGAAGAAAGTGCTGGTTCCACCACCAGCCACCAAGGCCGATGAGATCGTCACTCCTGGTGGTGGCATGTACTACGCCCAGGAAGCTCCTGGCTTGCCAGCCTTCGCTACTGAGGGAATGCACTTTGAGAAGGGTCAACCACTCTTCATCCTCGAGGTCATGAAGATGTTCAACAAGATTCCGGCGCCGTTCGCTGGAACCATCGACAAGATTCTGATCGATACCGGAGACGCCACAATCGTCTCCAAGGGACAGCCGATCTTTAAGGTCACTCCTGACGAGAAGTTTGTCGAAGTTGATCCAAAGGAGCTTGAGCGTAGAAAACATGAAGCAACCATAGCCTCGTTGGCAACGGTTCTTCCATAGCATCATTAAAACAGGGCTCATGAAACGGAGAAGTTTCTCCGTTTCATGAGCCCTGAAATTCATCTATTTTATTCAGATTTTACTTCCGCAATAAATCCCCAAGTCGGTTTAAAAGCTCATCTTCAGTTAATTCCTTAGCAACTATCAGACCCAAATCTTTCCCCTGCTTTCGATAGAGATCGAACAATGGGATCCGCTGCTCCCCTTCTCGTTTCAATTTGCTGGCGATTATGCCAAATTCGGCAAGATGTGGTTGAGCACAAGAGTTTCGACAACCTGATATAGCCAGAGATCGCGCGCTGAGCAACGAACCAAATTCACCTTGCAGCCGTGACGCCAAATCGCGGGTCGCACTGAGCCCCATACGACATTCGTGGCTACCTGGGCAGATCCGCAGTGCACAGCCGTTCGCAACAAACCCGAACCCTGCCTGAGACAATGCCTTCTTAAGGGGAGCGATCGTCCCTTCAAGTAACAGTTCGATATTCTGATCGGGCGTCACCAAGAGCCAGTGACTGTCATGTCCAGCTGCCAGGTCGGAAATCAGGGCCAGATTCAGCGCGGGGAGTTCTCCTGCGAAAATATTCAGCGCGATACGCTGACTACCCTCAGCGGGCACAAGGGCCTTAGGAAAAGCATCATTAAAGGCCGTAGGCTGCTTATTCTGACGACGTTGTTCAATACGATCGCGTAACTCATCTTCACCAACGGCATTAAGCAGATGTTTAAGTCTGCGGCCCTTATCGCCCCAGACCTTGTAAACCTCAACGATTGATTCAGCAATCGAAAGGAGTTCAGCCTCAAGGACTCGGTCTGCATACAAAAATCCAGCCTGAGGCTCCCGTCCAAGGCCACCAGCGATCCAAATATCGTAACGCGATTCCTCACCAGCTTCCTCGACCAGAACGAAGGCTAGATCCTGAATAAGGTGTCGACTCCTTTCATAGCCGGCCTCGAAGGCAATCTTGAACTTCTTTGGCAACCCTTCAAAATGAGGATTGCCACTGAAGTGATTCAGGAAGTGGCGTAACATCACCTGGGTCCGTCCGTAGCCGGGGCCAAAACTGCTGCTACAAGAGATGCCACGCACTGCGCCTCCACAGGCACCGCGTGAGAACAGACCAACCGCCGCAAGACCACGGTGGACATGTGGCAGATCCTCGGCAAGAAGACCATGGAACTCAACACTGCCACGCGTTGACAAATGAAAAGTTCCACTTCCAAATCGGCTCCCAAGATCGGCCAAAGCTCGGGCCTGCGCTACCGACAGAACTCCTCCGGCCAATTTGACGCGCTGCATGTACTCACCCTGCTCATTTTGCCGGTAAACACCCTCAAGCCTTAACTGCTGATCATCCAGTCTCATTCGTTCAACTCCTCATAATCGATGTAGTCGCACATACAATCATTTAAAAGCGACATTGTCAAGTATATGATTCTAGTTTATATCTTCTTATGTTACTGTTTTTGCAGTGTTTTACATATTGCACATCAAACAACTGGTGTATGTAGAGATTTTATTGTTGACATCATAGCAGTGGTTTAGTAGGCTCCACCAAAATCAACCACAAGGATACATACCGATGGAAACTCCCCGTAGAAGCATTGCCAAGGCTCTCTCTTGGCGCCTGCTGGCAACCCTGATCACAACCAGCATCGTTTATTTAATAACGGGCAAAGGGGAGTTTGCCGCCACCATTGGCCTGGCTGACACCCTGATCAAGTTTTTTTTCTACATTACCCATGAACGAATCTGGAATCGCATCTCCTACGGTCGGCAGAAAAACGATCCTGAATATTTCATTTAATGAGGTATGGATATGAGCGTAACAAATTTACCTAGCAATATCTTTACAGCAAAAGAATTCCTCAGCACAGGGCTGAAAAAAGCCGAAGGTAAAAAAGTCAGCATGGCTTGTTCTTTCAGCGTTGAAGATCTGGTGGCGATCGACCTGCTACACAAAATCGCACCACAGGTCACCATCTTCGCAATCGACACAGGGCGTCTTCATGAAGAGACTTACGAAGTTTCAGAGTCCCTGCTTCAAAAGTATCAGCTTCATATCGAATGGTATCTGCCTCAAACAGAAAGTCTGCAGCAATTAGAAAGAGAAAAGGGTCTCTTCTCTTTTCGTGAAAGCGTCGAGAACCGTCTTGAATGTTGTCATCTCCGCAAGGTTGAGCCTTTGAATAGAGCTCTCTCTGGCCTGGGTGGATGGATCACCGGACAGCGCCGGGCACAGAGTACAACTCGCAGTGCGCTCGAAGGGATTGAGGTCGATAATGCCCATGGCGGAATTATCAAAATAAATCCTTTGCTCGACTGGAGCGACGAACAGGTCTAGACATACGCTACAGATTATCGTCTGCCGGTCAATCGACTCCATCGCCAAGGGTATCCATCGATCGGTTGTGCCCCCTGCACGAGAGCAATAAAGCCTGGTGAAGATACACGCGCCGGTCGCTGGTGGTGGGAGAATCCAGAGAACAAAGAATGCGGTCTGCACCGCCGCTGAACACTAAAGGGGAAAACCGATGACACACCTTGAACAGCTGGAAGCCGAAAGTATTCATATCATGCGCGAAGTCGTTGCCGAGTTCGAAAATCCGGTGATGCTCTATTCCGTTGGTAAAGACTCCGCCGTGATGCTGCATCTAGCGCGCAAGGCCTTCTACCCGGCCAAAATTCCTTTTCCGCTACTCCATGTTGATACGACCTGGAAATTCAAGGAGATGATCGCCTTTCGCGACAAAATGGCCGAGGATGTAGGTTTCGATCTGCTGGTTCATACAAACCAGGAAGGGGTCGAACAAGGGATCTCACCTTTTGTCCACGGCAGTGCCCGCTACACCGACATCATGAAGACCGATGGGCTGAAACAAGCACTCGATAAATATGGCTTCGATGCCGCCTTCGGTGGAGCACGACGCGACGAAGAGAAGTCACGCGCCAAGGAACGGATTTTTTCCTTTCGGAGTGCAAACCATCGCTGGGATCCTAAAAACCAACGTCCGGAGTTATGGAATATCTACAACGCCCGAGTCAACAAGGGAGAATCTATCCGCACTTTTCCGATCTCGAACTGGACCGAACTTGACATCTGGCAATATATCTACCTTGAGAAGATCCCGATCGTGCCCCTCTATTTAAGCGCTGTACGTCCCGTAGTCGAAAGAGACGGCATGCTGATCCTGGTTGATGATGAACGCTTCGTACTAAAACCTGGGGAAGAGATCAAAAATATCCCAGTCCGCTTTCGGACTCTCGGTTGCTACCCGTTGACCGGCGCCGTCGAATCAAATGCGGCAACGCTCCCTGAGGTTATCCAGGAAATGTTACTTGCCCGTACCAGCGAACGACAGGGTCGCGCCATCGACCACGATCAATCCGGCTCGATGGAGAAGAAGAAGCAGGAAGGGTATTTCTAATATGTCTCATCAATCGGAACTGATATCTGAGGACATCCTCTCTTACCTGAAACAACAGGAGGAAAAATCGCTGCTACGCTTTATCACCTGCGGCAGCGTCGATGATGGCAAAAGCACTTTAATTGGTCGCTTGCTCTGGGACTCGAAAATGATTTTCGAGGACCAACTTGAAGCCCTCGCAGTCGACAGCAAGAGGGTTGGCACTCAGGGAGAAGAGATTGACTATGCCTTGTTACTCGATGGCCTGCAGGCCGAGCGTGAACAGGGGATCACTATCGATGTCGCCTACCGCTACTTCTCAACCGCTAAGCGCAAATTCATTGTCGCTGACACTCCAGGACACGAACAATACACGCGCAACATGGTTACGGGCGCGTCTACGGCCGACGTGGCGGTCATTCTTGTCGATGCACGCAAAGGCCTGCTAACGCAGACCAGGCGGCACAGTTACCTGGTTTCACTTGTTGGCATCCGCAGAATCGTCCTGGCGATCAACAAGATGGATCTGATCGATTACGACCAACAAACTTACATAAATATCTGCAGCGAGTATAAAGCCTTTGCTGCCGACCTAGGCTTTGAGGATATCTGCTGCATTCCACTCTCCGCACTCAAAGGGGACAATATTATCTCCCCTGGAGACAACACTCCCTGGTACTCTGGTCCCTGTTTATTGCAACATTTAGAGACGGTGGAATTACCTGACAACAGCCACAACAAACCATTTCGCATGCGGGTGCAATGGGTC
The DNA here is from genome assembly GCA_024279255.1 of Deltaproteobacteria bacterium. Taxonomy (GTDB): domain Bacteria; phylum Desulfobacterota; class Desulfuromonadia; order Desulfuromonadales; family Geopsychrobacteraceae; genus Geopsychrobacter. Next base: position 23,247 of record JAJRRT010000001.1, read on the forward strand.
AACCGTCCAGATCTCGATTTTCGCGGTTTCTGCGGTACCATCGCCAGCGGCATCATCCAACCGGGAGACAAAATTCAGGAGGCGTCATCGGGTAAACAGAGCCGTATTGCGCGAATCATCACCCTGGATGGAGATCTCAAAGAAGCGACCGCCGGCCAAGCAGTCACGTTGACCCTCGAGGATGAAATAGACATCAGTCGAGGTGACATGTTGGCCGCCAATGGTGCACAGCCAGCCACAAGTGATCGACTACAGGCAAAAATTGTCTGGATGCACGACAAACACTTATTACCTGGGCGTAGCTACCTGCTTAAGATGGGCGCGGCAACCACCCCGGTCCAGATTGCCGAAATAATTCACAAGGTCAATGTCAACAGCCTGCAAAAAGAACCGGGCAAAGCACTGGAACTAAACGAAGTCGGTCTTTGTCGGCTTAATTTGAGTAGCGCAATATCTTGTGATCTGTATCAAGACACCCGCCTGACTGGCAGTTTCATACTGATTGACCGCTTAACCAACGCAACCGTTGGTGCCGGTATGGTTGAGGATGTCCTGCCTCCGTCTGACAGCATTCCCTGGCAAGAGGTTGAGGTCGACACTGCCGCGCTGGCCGACATCAAAGGACAAAAACCTGCAGTAATCTGGATTACAGGCAGACGCTACGCCGGAAAAACCACCTTAGCGAATTTGGTACAAAAGCGTCTGCACTCCGCAGGGCGACATAGTTGCCTGTTAGACGGTGATAACTTGCGACACGGACTGAACTCTGATCTCGATGACACAGATATTGGACAGGTTGAACACATTCGTCGGATTGGCGAAGTCGCCAAACTCGCTGCCGAAGCCGGGTTGATCGTACTGGTGGCCACGACATCTGCCTATGCTATCGAACGCAGAAGAGCCCGAGAAATAACAGCTGAGATCGATTTTTATGAAGTCTTTCTCGACAGTCCATACGACATCTGTGCCGCTCGAGATAGCAGTGATTTCTACAAAAAGCAACAAGGCCAGGGACAGGACGACCAGACTTTTTCTAAACACAATTACGAGCCACCGACATCTGCAGAATTAGTCCTGGATGGCAACACAGACCCTAAGACCCTAGCTGAAGAGGTGATCAAACTACTCGAGTGCAAGAACCCTACACCGGAGTGGATAATTTAAATAAAAAAGACTGAAAGATTTTATTGCATCCCTTGAAAGTTCATGGTACTTGTACCGTCCTCGGAGCGTAGCGCAGCCTGGTAGCGCGCCTGGTTTGGGACCAGGATGTCGGAGGTTCGAATCCTCTCGCTCCGACCATAAACAATCTAAAGGGCTAGCGATATATCGCTAGCCCTTTTTTGTGTTCTTTTTAACCCTCGGCAATAAGCCCAGCAAATACTAGCTCATTGCATCAGCGGACAAGATCTATCGACATCTGGTTTCTACATAATTCAAATGAAATGTTAACATCATAGAGACAGGGTCAAAACGACGCTAAACGAGGTAAACAATGAAAGCACAGCCTGATTTATCGCAAGTTGAAAAAGACAAGCTGGAGATCAATCCCGATTTCGACTTTCGCGAAATAGCCAAACGGCCCTTTGAAGACATTACACCAAACGAACTGGCGATGTTCAAGTGGAGCGGCGTGTACCACCAGCTTCAGCCAAGTTTCTTTATGATCCGTGTTGTTACCCCCGGCGGGCGCATGACGACCCGCCAGTTTAATCGAGCGGTTGATCTCGCTGAAGAATATGCCCAGAAAGAACTCTGTATTACAACCCGTCAGACTCTCCAATTTCATTGGATTCGGAAGGAAGATATATACAAAGTCATTGAAGGGCTGGCCAAAGTGGGAATCACCACAAAAAATGGTTGTGGCGATGTCCCGCGTAACATTATCGGCTCATCCTTGGCTGGTGCCGGTCCCGCGCAGATCGGTGACTCACTCAAACTCATACGCCTCATGGCAGATGACGATGAAATCCAGAACCAGAGAAACCTGCCCCGTAAACACAAAATAAGCGTCGCACCTAACAACGATGCCCTGGCACAGACACTGATGAATTGCCAAGGGTGGGTTCCGGTCGAGCGTAACGATATCGTCGGCTGGAAGTTCCATGCAGGTGGCGGACTCGGAGCCCGGCCCTATCTGGCCAAGGTCATTTTCGATTGGGTCCCTGAAGAGTTAGTCCTTGCCGTCACCCGCGCGACAATTGAGGCATTCCGCCGTCACGGCAACCGTCGCCAGCGTGCGCACTCGCGCCTCAAGGTGATTGTAGCCAGCATGGGTGCTAAAAAATTTGGTGACCTCCTGATCAGTATCATGAAGGAGAAAGGTGTCCTTTCTCTGAACCAGATTGAATATGCCAATAATCCGACTCCGAGCATTGGTAGAATGTCGATAAACGGCGAAGCAGTCATACCACAACCTACACTCGATAAAAGCATTGTCCGTATTCTGATTCCACGCTCAGAGCTTAAAACTGATCAATCACGAATCATTTCGCGTCTGGCCGACGAACTCGGTGGTGGGATTTTGGTGTTCACCAACCGCCAGAATATTGAATTTCACAATGTCCCGAACAAAAACGTCACCGCCCTACTCTTAGCTCTACACAATGCAGGGTTCGCCACAGATGGGCACGAACACCTGCCTGACATTGTCGCCTGCGTTGGCAGCACTATGTGTAAAATGGCGATCTCCGACTCACCGGAAGCCTACTACCGCCTCTACAATGTCCTGGCCACCGACGAAAGCTACTGGAAAAGTATCGGTACCCTCAGGATCAACATTACCGGTTGTCCGAATAACTGCGCTCATGCCTGGGTAGCAGACATCGGCTTGCGCGGTACCAGGACCCGTAACCCAGATGGAGGCAGCACTGAAGGGTACAGCATCTTTGTTGGCGGGAAACTGAGCGAAGCGGGCAAGGTCGCCGAATACCTCTGTGACATACCAACTGAAGAGCTTGTTCCAGCGGTGCGGAAGATACTCGACACCTACATCGAACAACGCAACGACGATGCTGAACTATTCGTCGACTTCTGTGCACGCATCGGCATCACTCGATTCACAAATCTCGTGAATTAACACGGATTTATCCCTATGGAACAACAACTTATTAAGACAGAAGAACTCATCAATAGCGGTGAATACGAAACCGCAGTAGAATTCCTCTGTCACTCGGGTGTGCCCGAAAAGACAGAAGTATGCGAATTGATTGCACTCGCCTACCACAAGCGCAACACCACCCGTGGTGACGTTTTTTCGGCAACAGTGTTCGCCAAACGAGCGCTGGAGCAAGGTAGTAGCAACCCAATGATGCAGCAGATTATTGACGCCTCCAAACGGCAAGACAAACAAACAGCTGCTTCACTCGCTCCTCAGCAATACCAGTTGGGTGGCTGGAATGAGCATCGGAAGGAAATCGAGGCTCCACTCTCTGCCTGCGCGCTCTCCCGGCTCAATGGCAAAACGGATCATGCGAAAGATTTTGACTGGCTAGACAAAAACATCCCCTGCCAAAAAGCCTGCCCGGCGGCAACCGATATTCCGGGATATCTTGCCGCAATCTATGAAGGACGGCATGAGGATGCCTACCTGATCAACCTGCGCGCCAACGTATTTCCGGCGGTTCTTGGTCGTGTCTGTGCCCGCCCCTGTGAAGCAGAGTGCCGCCACGGCTGGGATGATCTGGGTGATCCCGTGGCGATCTGCTTTTCCAAGCGCTCATCAGCCGACTTTAAACAACAGAATCTGGTAGTACTGGACAAATGGTTTACGCCATCGGGCAAAAATGTCGCCGTGGTCGGCTCGGGCGTAGCAGGGCTAGCCGCAGCCCGTCAGCTCGCGTTACTTGGCCATCAAGTCAGGATCTACGAAAAACACGATGTACCCGGCGGCATGATGAATCAGGGAATTCCGATCTTCCGTCTACCACGCGAGATCATCGACAGGGAGATTGAGCAGATCACAGCGCTTGGCGTTGAGATCTTATGCAATACAGAAATTGGAAAGAACCTATCACTCTCATCACTGGCTGAACAACACAGCGCCGTGGTTCTAGCTGCCGGAACCTTACGCCCGAACCTGCTCGACTTGCCGGGCAAGGATCTTGAGGGTATCCGTCACGGTCTCGATTTTCTACTGGAAGTCAACACGACCGGATCGACCACTATCGGCGAGAGGGTGGTTGTAATCGGGGGTGGGTTCACCGCTATGGACTGTGCGCGTACAGCACGCCGTCTAGGCGCGGCCACGGTACACCTCGAAGAGGAACTGTCAACCATAACTGCCCCTGGTTCGATTCTACGGATGCCGCAGGGTAGCGTGAGGGTTTTGTACCGTCGATCGGTCAATGAAATGCTCGTGACACCCGGCGAACTTGAGGAACTGGAGCATGAACAGATTCCGATGGAGTGCATGGTCTCCCCTGTCGCCTTCCAGGGTGAAAATGGTCAAGTAAAATCCATGCAGTTTGTTCGCACCGAACTCGGAGAACCAGATTCCAGTGGACGGCGACGACCAGTCGCGATTGCGGGTAGTGAGTTCGAAATTCCTGTCGATACGGTGTTACTCGCCACCGGCCAGTTTCCCGAAACAGACTGGATCGATGATACCATCAAAGCTGACTTGCTTAGCGGTGACGGCTGGCTTATTAGTGGCTCAGACCAGATCACTGCCAGAGACAAGATTTTTGCGGCAGGCGACTTTGCCACCGGAGCAAGTTCGCTAATCCAGGCCATCGGGCATGCCAAACAGTGTGCACAAGCGGTTGACCAGTTTCTGACAGGACAAAGTCGCCTGAAAGATTACACTCAGGTGAAAGACGTGCTTGACTCCGACCGCATCCGAGAAATGGACGCAGTACCACTCCAGAAGATATCAACAACCCCACTGACACAACGCGATCTGCCAACCGAGGTTGACCTTGGATTCAACCAAGAGACCTCTATCGACGAAGCCCAGCGTTGCTATCAGTGCCATTTCAAATACGAAATTGATACAGACAAGTGTGTCTACTGTGACTGGTGCGTAAAAGCGAAGCCACGGCCTGAATGCATTTTAAAGGTAAAAACACTAAACTTCGATGAAGAGGGTCGTATTGTTGGATGGGATATTGCCGAGACAGCGGATGAGGTCAACATGATATGGATCAATCAGGAAGATTGTATTCGTTGCGGAGCCTGCGTTGCGGCTTGCCCTGTCGACGCTATCAGCATCCAGAAGGTCTCTTTAGTAACAGCACCCATTAACTAAGCAAGCAGGAATAGCGCATATTGTGTTGAAACATAACAGACTTGTGGACGCTTAAGTGGCGTGGGAGGATACTGTTACTAAACGGGAGTGAACCTATTGCAAAAGAGATTGAAAACTCTAACTTCCCCCTCCGATCTAGAAAATTGCTGCCAGCCTCTCAAATGATTTTCGCAACCGCGTCGAGACCGCCACAAACATCCCTTTCAGGAGTTTGCAGCCGATCTGAGGGTGTTCTTCCATCAAGGTCTCAAAACGTTCTTCGGTAATTTTTAATAACCGGGCATCAGTTAATGCCGTAGCAGTGACCGCCCTCTTGCCAGCGGAAAAAAGACATAGCTCACCGACCACAGAGCCTTCACCATAGATACCTACGATAACGTGCTTGCCTTTGAATTCTGTCTCTTTCTTAACTTCTATTTTCCCTTCAACAACAAAGGCTGCTGCGTTGCTTGCATCGCCTTCATCCCATAATACAGCCCCAGCACCAATTTCACAGCACTCAAGGTATTGCCCGGCAACAGCCCTTTCAGCCTCATCGAGATACTGAAAAAAACGGAAATCGGACTTCATTTTACGGCACAGATCTTCGGCCAACATTGTCATAAGTACCCAATTAACCCTTTTCCATCTGTACAAGTTTCTCTTCCATTTTATTAAGCAACCCGTCAAAACCTTCTTTGCGCAGAATTTCGTTATAGCTCGAACGATAACTTCGAACCAGACTAACGCCCTCTATCAAAACATCATAAATCTGCCACACACCATCATTCTCTATCAACTTATATTTTACAGGAATGTCAAATTTCGAAGAGACAAACTTAGTGTCAAGAATTGCCTTATTCGCCTTTATTCGTTGCTTAACATATTCCACTTTACCGCCAGAGTAATCTTCAATGCGGTTGAGGTAGGTCCGTTCCAGAATTTGAACATAAAGAGACATGAACTGTTTCAACTCAGCCTCTGTTCCCTTCTTCCAATAGACGCCAAGGGTCCGTTGAGAAAGAGATCTTACACCCAAAAAATTCTGCACTGTTCCGCTAATCTGAATCCTTTTCTCTTCGGGAGATTGATCACTATTTAGTACAGCAAAAACACCATCAACCATTTGTTTAACCTGGTCCTGCGGCGTCGAAGGTGCCGCAAACGCGGGAGAACCAAGTAACATTAAAAGTATGAATAACAAACGCATAAGCATATCCTCCACTTAATTGAAATGAGTCCGTAGAAGTATAGCTTTATTTCGCGACTTTTGCCACCCGGTGCTGGGCATAGCCCGCACGCATAAACAGGTATGGATCAAGGGAATCCCGCTTGATCTTTTCGTAGCTGTCGTCATCAAGAGATAGGAAATTAATTGCGCGACCAGCCCTGAGTTCCATTCTTTCAAGGAAATTCCAATTTCTGCTCAGGTGGACCGTGAGGGGGTCAAAAAAAGAGTCTGCCACAAGGCCACCTGCATCTCGCAGGCTTGAAGGGCCCAAAAAAGGCAGAACTAAATAGGGGCCTTGCCCGACATGGTAGACTCCAAGGGTCTGGCCAAAATCTTCATCTTTTTTAGGGATTTTCCCCCACCTGTCAGCCGCATCGACCAAACCACCGAGACCGACAATAGAATTCACAAAAAAACGTGTAGTCTCACGACCAGCATCTGCAAACTTAAACTGCAGCGTTGAATTGACAATACGAACAGGGCTGCTGAGGTTGGAAAAGAAGTTACTGATCGACGTGCGAGCGGGACGCGGGACAATACGATAAGCACGCGCAACTGGCTTAAAGAGATAAGAATAAACCTTATCGTTGAACCAGAACACTCCTCTGTTCAACGTTTCAAAGGGATCCGAGATCAGCTGTGCACTATCCTCTTCCATAAAATCATCATCGAAATCTTGATCGAAATCTTGATCGAAATCTTGATCGAAATCTTGATCGAAATCAGTTCCATGAACTTCACTCACAGAAATCGATTGTTCCGGTTGCTGAGCAAACGCTAAATCAACAGATACAACACTCGTCAATAAAATCAAGAAAAAGATTATCTGCCGCACAATAACCCCTATTTTTGGAAGATATACTTACTGAGCAGGTCTTCTAAGTTGATAGCAGATTCAGTCTCTGTAATTTCACCACCATCGGTAATCAGATCGTCCAGCCCGCCTGGAATCAGATTTACGTAACGATCTCCAATAATCCCGGCGGTACGAATCGATGCGATAACATCCTCCTGCAATATAATCTCTTGATCGATTCTCATCAGAACAACGGCCTCGTAACTCTCTGCTTCGAGTTGAATACTGATAACTTTGCCAACTTGCACACCTGAAATTTCAACTTTCGAATCTTGTTTGAGACCGGAAGCCGAACCAAACTTAGCAGTGACTTGATAGGAAGGCTTCTCGAACAGACTGACATCACCCAAACGCACCGACATCCAGGCAAAACAAACAAACCCGATGACAACAAACAGCCCAACAGCTACTTCAATATTAATCCGTTTCATTACAGAGCAGCTTCCTCTCTCTCGCTCGAATAGATAGGGCCCATGGTCGTCTCAACAAACTCACGAATCAACGGGTTCTCTGACCGCTGGAACTCCTCGGGAGTTAACTGACCTTGGATTACCCCTTCAGAAAGTAACGCCACATGATCTGATAGTTTAAAAATCTTCGGAACATCGTGGCTCACTATAACTGCAGTATAACCAACCCGAGCCTGAGTATGGTGAAACAGACGATAAATTTCATTGCTCTTGTGCACATCAAGCCCTGTTGTCGGTTCGTCAAAAAAAACTATTTTAGGGTTGAGGGCTAGTGCCCGCGCCAAACCAACCCGCTTCTGCATACCACCTGAAAGCTGGGCAGGATACTTAGCACCAACCCCCGGAAGATCCATCATCTGAAGTAACTCGTCAACTCGAGCCGCAATCTGCTGTGGTCGGTCATGAGTTCGTTCACGCAACGGAAGAGCGACATTATCGAAGATAGTCATCGAGTCAAACAATGCTACATTTTGAAACAACACGCCAAAGTCTCTCCGAACATCGTTCAACTCGCGCGCAGTCGCTGTCGCGATATCACGGCCAAAAATCTCGACTCGCCCGGCATCCGGCTTCACCAATCCCAGCATGTGTTTAAGAATAACGCTCTTGCCTTCACCACTACCACCGACAATAACAGTTGTCGTCCCTTCACAGACACGGAGATTGACTCCAGAGAGGACTTTCTGACCAGCAAAATGTTTTTCAACCCCCACCAATTCTACGACAACCTGACAATCATCGCTGTTTATTTCAGTCATATTTAAAAAGCCCTAAAGCATTATTGCACTGAGCAAGTAGTCCCAAACCAGCACAGTTACCGAAGCCAGTACCACAGAACTTGTCGTTGTTCGACTTACACCCTCGGCACCAAACCCACCACTGCGCTCCCAATGCAGGAAGTATCCCTTGGCAGTCGATATCCAAACGATCAACAAACCGAAAACAAGTGACTTGATCAACCCCATTTCAACATCATTCCAAACGACGCTTTGATACATCCCTTGAAAATAGGTCCCACCATTAACGCCAAGCATAAAGCCACCGACCAAGTATCCACCAAAAATACCAACAACATCAAAAATTGCAGTCAAGAGCGGCATACTTAGTATTGCAGCAATGAATTTAGGAACCATTATATAACGAAGAGGATCAACCGCCATACACTCTAGAGCATCTATCTGCTCAGTATTGCGCATGATTCCAATTTCAGCAGTCATTGCAGATCCAGCACGACCAATCACCATTAAAGCCGCCATAACCGGACCAAGCTCACGCAGCAAACTAAGGGCAACCGCTGAGCCAAGTAAACCTTCAGATCCGAATTTACGCAGGGTATAGTAACCCTGCAGAGCCAGAACCATCCCGGTAAACCCACCTGTAAAAAAGATTACAAAGATTGAACGGGCACCAATAAAATTAATCTGCTGTATAACCGGAAAAATGCGATATGGCGGCGTCAAGATTCGCCAAAGACACTGTCCCAGAAAAACATTCATCCGGCCAGCATGCTCTAAATAGTAGAGGGTATAATCTCCAATTTTACCAAGCAGAAACAGCATATAAAGTTTCATTCCATCTCTGAAATCAGTTAAATCTAGCGGCAGTTAATAAAAACGGGGATCGCGGTCGACTCACAACCTGCAAGCGCAACACCTCGAATTGGCGTTCATCCAGATCAACAAAAAATTGTTCAACAGCATCAGCCTCACTCCGTCCACCGGGATGTCCGGGGTAGATCACAACGGCGATGCGCCCTCCGGAAGCCAACAGGTCACAACCTGTCTGTAGCGCTGCCAATGTGGTTTCTGGCTGCGTAACAATTTCTTTATCACCACCGGGGCAATAGCCAAGGTTGGCTATAATCGCACGTGGTTTTTGAGTATTCCATACATGAAAATCGGCGTGGTTGGCCTGAGCCAGAGTCACACCAACGGGCAAAAGCGGTATAGGTCTCTCCAATAGATTAATCGCAATGCCCTTCTCCCGAAGAAGCTCGGCACTGTTTTCGATAGCTCTTGATTGTAGATCGAACGCCAAAACGCGACCTGAAGGCCCAACTCTCTGAGCCAACATAAGTGTATCATAACCGTTTCCAGATGTTAGATCGACGGCGTAATCCCCAGGTGAGAGAACCTCGCTTAGCAGCTGATGGCTCCAATTTACAAGATGTGTTAGCGGCTGGCTCATAAACTATTTTTTTGCGGACAATTCATTACGTACTTTGAGTTTAGCATCTATAAATTGTCGATGCGAAAGTCCGATCAAACTTCCAAGCTGGCGGAGCATTGCCTCTTCATGGGCATCAAGGCGACCGTCTGCGAAAGCCAAATGCCAAAAAGATTCAATAATCTCCTCTTTTTCGGGTTGGCTGAAGTTTCGATTTACCAAGCGGGTAAACTGATGAAGATCAGAGCTGTGCTTTTTGGCATCCTCAGCCAACTGCATAAATTCCTTACACATCTCAGCGTTGAGAGCAAAGCGTTGTTGAAGTAATTCTTGGATAAGCGTCTCTTCATCAGCACTAAAACTCCCGTCAGCATGGGCAATTTCAAGGAGCAATACTGCCGCAGCTAATGGAATGCGGTCTGGATTAGGTGTAGTTTCCGCTGGGGCCAAAAGTGATAATATTTTTTTAAGCATGGGAGTAGATATCTTTCTTGCCGGAACAGGCTGTTAGGGCCGGTATCGAATAACCCGAGCCTTTTCAAGGGTAATCATCCCGCCCTGCATCAACTCATCGAACTGTGGGATAATTTGCTGAATCTTCTCTTCGTCGTCGATAACTTCAATCACCAATGGAAGCTCAGTCGATAGGCATAATAATTTATCTGTATGCATGACAGAATTCGCACCAAACCCGGCCACTCCTTTTAACACGGTCGCCCCGGCGAAACCTTGCTTGCGTAGCATTTCCAACAATACTTCATAAAGAGGTTTCCCCTTATGACGGTCTGCCTCGCTGATAAAGATACGCATCAGAGTCTTTTCCCCTGCGGATCCAGGCATAAGCAGTCTCCTTTATAGTTGTCGAGCCAACATCATTCCGGCTGCAACAGAAATGAGGCAGAGAAACATATTCATAAGGATATTCGCTCCAGCATGCATTAGACTCCCCTCTTCAATCAGCTTCAAGGTCTCATACGAAAATGTCGAAAATGTCGTAAACCCCCCCATAAAGCCAACAGTTAAACCAACCCGCAGACCTACAGGCAACAAAGTACTCCGCAACCCAAAGGTCATAAGGAAGCCGAGAAAAAAAGACCCTCCAATATTAACAACCAAGGTTCCATAGGGAAGAGTCCGCCCAAACAGATTATATACCCAACCGGACATCAGGTAACGGGATATACAGCCTAACCCGCCCAAAAGACCGATCCACAAAATTTGCATAATACCTCTCCAGCCTCTTCTTTGATTAGAGTGACGTATTATCGAGTGATTCTAACCAACTGTCAAACCTCCTAAAGGATCAATTGTCATTTTCTACAGATATATCTTCAATGCAAGAAACAATAGCCTAAAAACATTTTCCGCCTTGCTCCAATATCACCACCGTCATATACTAACAAGGAAGTACTGATTGGCTCTCTGCCCTGCAGGTGAGGTCAGAACGTCCACGCGGAATAGCTGTTATAACGGGAATTCTTTGAAACATCTGGTGTGCCAGCCCGCCTCTGAGCGGGACGCCTGAAGGGTGATCAGGAGAACCCACCTTGTTGGTACTCGTAGTGAGGCCAATGACCCACGGCAGCGTGGAGAGTCACCCAGAACAGATTGCATCCTTCATCTCTGAAGGATGCTTTTTTATTTATTCCAATCACAAAACGAGACCTCACGCCTATCCTGTTTATCTCTACCAAAACACCCCTTTGCATGTTAAACTGCGCCGCGTTTGCAACCTTCACACCCAAAGGATTTCTGGTGGATATTAAAACTGAGATCAACAAGGACCAGCCTACCATCATCACAATTGATGATCGCCAGATCATCCTGATCGGTACCGCACACATATCTCAAGAATCGGTCGATACCGTAATTCACTCCATAGAGGAACACCAACCTGACACGGTATGCGTTGAACTTGATGAGCAGCGCTACCAATCACTGATCAATCAAAAAGGCTGGGAATCACTCAACATCAAAGATGTAATCAAAAAGGGTCAGATGCCCTTCTTACTCACCAACTTGGCGTTATCGAGTTACCAGAAAAAAATGGGCCTTCAGACCGGAGTCAAACCTGGCGCAGAACTAGCGGCAGCAGCCAAAACAGCTGAAGAGCGTGGCATGCAGGTCGAACTTGTTGACCGTAATATTCGCACGTCCCTGCTTCGCACTTGGCGCAAAGCCGGATTCTGGAACAAAATGAAAGTCATGGCTGCTCTGCTTGGTAGCCTGTTCGAAAAACAGGAGCTTGACGAGGCACAACTGGCTGAACTGCGCAGCGGCGATACCCTGTCACAAATGCTTGAAGAGATGGGAAAACTGCTCCCATCGGTCAAAGCCATTCTGGTGGACGAACGTGATACCTATATGGCCTACCATATTCGCAACGCTCCCGGCGAAAAGATTGTTGCCGTCGTCGGTGCTGCACACCTGCCAGGAATCATCAGAAATCTGGATATGGAGATCACAGCAGAAACCATCGCCGAGATCAGTACGGTTCCACCTAAAACGGCTGTTTCGAAAATAATCCCGTGGCTGATTCCAGCAATTGTCATCGCCCTGTTTATCGGCGGGTTCTTCTTTGGTGACCATCAAAAACTAGCCAACGCTGCCGTTGCCTGGGTGTTGGCCAACGGCCTCCTCTCGGCATTAGGGGCCTTAATCGCCTTCGGTCATCCGCTGACAGTCATTTCTGCTTTTGTCGCCGCACCAATCACCTCGCTGAATCCAACCATCGGAGCGGGCTTCGTCACCGCATTCGTTCAGGCCTTCGTTGCTCCTCCTACGGTACGTGATATGGAGTATGTCAGTGATGATCTGACCACCCTAAAAGGCTGGTGGAGAAACCGGCTAGCTCGGGTTATGCTAGTTTTCTTCTTCTCTTCTCTAGGCTCGGCTGCAGGTACTTTCATTGCCTTAGGATGGATGAAAGACTTACTCTAAATCGCATCCACACTCCTGCTGATCTCTCCAGTCAACTATAAAATATGAGTTAACTGAAGCACAAAAAAAGGGCGAACCGAAACGGTCCGCCCTTTTTTATTTATGCATGAATCAGATATCAGCTAACAACCGCCTTCATGTACTCGCGATTCAGCTTAGCAATAAACTTAACACTGATACCCTTGGGGCAAGACGCTTCGCACTCAAGGTGATTGGTACAGTTGCCAAAGCCTTCGGCCTGTAGAGCGTCGGTCATATTCTTAACCCGGGCCTTGGCTTCATGCTTGCCTTGCGGAAGTACCGCAAGTTGAGCAACCTTGGCACTGGTATAGAGCATTGCCGAACTGTTAGGGCAACCGGCAACACAAGCACCGCAACCAATACATTCCGCAGCATCCATTGCATAATCAGCAACTGGCTTACCAATTGGATGAGCATTGCCATCAGGGATACCACCGGTGTGACAAGAGACATAGCCCCCAGCCTGCATGATGGTGTCAAGGGCCGTACGATCAACGATTAAGTCCTTGATGACCGGGAAAGCACGAGCGCGCCACGGCTCGATGAAAATCTCATCACCATCCTTGAATGAACGCATGTGCAGCTGGCAAACAGTGGTGCGATCCTGACCGCCGTGTGCCTTGCCGTTAATGGTCTGTGAACACGTGCCGCAGATCCCTTCGCGACAATCATGATCAAAGACAATTGGTGTTTTTCCCGTTTTGATCAGCTGTTCATTGACCTCATCAAGCATCTCGAGGAATGACATGTCAGGGCTGATCCCTTTAGCCGGATAAGTCTCCAACTGACCTTTATCTTTAGGCCCACTCTGGCGCCATACGTGAAGTGTAAGATCCATTATTTATAGCTCCTCACGGCAAGTTTAACATTGTCGAACTTCAGTGGTTCCTTGTGCAACTCAGGAGCCTTACCAGCACCCTTGAACTCCCAGGCTGCAACATAAGCGAAGTTCTCATCATCACGCATCGCCTCACCGTCATCAGTCTGATGCTCAGTACGGAAATGACCACCACAGGATTCTTCGCGATGCAGAGCATCGATCGTGAAAACCTCGGCAAACTCAAGGAAATCAGAAACACGACCAGCATTTTCCAACTGCTGATTGAGTTCAGCGCCAGAACCGGTAACATTGACGTTCTTCCAGAATTCATCTCTAATTTCAGGAATACGCTGCAATGCATTCTTAAGGCTGGATTCGCTACGCGCCATCCCAACATCTTCCCACATGACTTTACCAAGCTCACGGTGGAACTCACTGACAGTCTTCTTACCTTTGATATTGAGAAGTTTGTCGGTCTGAGCCTGAACCTGCTCTTTAGACTCTTTAAATGCCGGGTGCTCGTCGGTGACAGTTCCCGGAGTCACTGTCGCCAAATAACCAGCAATGGTGTATGGAATAACAAAGTAACCATCAGCCAGACCCTGCATCAGGGCCGAAGCGCCAAGACGGTTAGCACCATGAACCGAGAAGTTGGCCTCACCCAGAACGAACAGACCCGGGATGTTGCTCATCAGGTTGTAGTCAACCCAGAGACCACCCATCGAGTAGTGCGGTGCAGGGTAGATCCGCATCGGGCGCTTGTAGGCATTCTCATCAGTGATTTTCTCGTACATTTCAAAGAGGTTGCCGTAGCGCTCTTTGATGGTGTGCTCACCAACACGCTCAATGGCGGTTGCGTAATCGAGATAAACGCCGCGCTTGCCTGGTCCGACACCACGTTCGTCGTCGCACTGTTCCTTGGCGGCACGCGAAGCGATATCACGCGGAGCCAGGTTGCCGAACGAGGGGTACTTCCGCTCGAGATAGTAATCACGGTCTTCTTCTGGGATATCACCAGGCGCCTTGTCACAATCTTCCTTATTCTTGGGAGCCCAGCAACGACCATCATTCCGCAAAGACTCGGACATCAGGGTCAGCTTCGACTGATGATCACCGGTCTGCGGGATGCAGGTCGGGTGAATCTGAGTGTAGCAGGGGTTTGCAAAGTAAGCGCCCTTTTGAGCAGCTTTCCAGGCGGCTGTTACGCTACAACCCATAGCGTTAGTCGACAGGTAGAAAACGTTGACATAGCCACCGGTTGCGAGACACACAGCATCACCCCAGTAAGACTTGATCTCACCGGTTATCATGTTGCGACAGGTAATCCCTTTGGCAACGCCATCGACGACAACCAAGTCAACCATCTCGGTCCGCTCATACATCTTAACGGTTCCGGCTTTGACTTGACGAGACAGAGCAGAATAGGCACCAAGCAGCAACTGCTGACCAGTTTGACCGCGGGCATAAAAAGTCCGTGAGACCTGCGCACCACCGAAGGAGCGATTATCAAGGTAACCGGCATAGTCACGGGCAAAAGGAACACCCTGGGCTACGCACTGATCGATAATGTTGTTTGACACCTGAGCCAAACGCCAAACGTCAGCTTCACGAGCGCGGAAGTCGCCGCCCTTGATGGTGTCATAGAAGAGACGGTAGATACTATCGCCGTCATTCGGGTAGTTCTTGGCTGCATTGATACCACCTTGAGCAGCAATCGAGTGAGCACGGCGTGAGCTATCCTGATAGCAGAAGGCTTCTACGTTGTAGCCCAACTCACCAAGGGAGGCAGCCGCAGCGCCACCGGCAAGGCCGGTACCAACAACCAGAACCTTAAATTTACGCTTGTTGGAAGGATTAACCAGTTTCATATCGAAACGATGCTTATCCCAGGTTTTTTCAATAGGACCAGTGGGTGTTTTTCCGTCGAGAATCACAATAAACCCCCTAAACGTTCACAAAGCGAGCGAGAATAAGAACAGGAATAGCGACATAAGCCAACAGGTATCCGACTGCGACAAGCTTGCCGCCGATGGTAACCTTTTCAAGGCTGGGGCCATTATTCAAACCGAAGGTCTGCACAAAGCTTGAAAGTCCGTGACTCAAATGCAGGAACAGTGCAAGCATTCCTACAATGTAAACCAAAGAGATAAAAACTTTCTGGAAGCTCAGGACCACCATCGTGAAGACATCGGGACGCATCATAGCGTCGAGTGGCAACTTGTGCGCCGAAATCTCAGGGTTGGTAATCTGTACGGTAAAGTGCAGGAGATGGTAGATCAAGAATGCGAGCAGGATCAGGCCGGTATAGAGCATCGACTCACCGGAGAAGGTTGTCTTCATCCGGCTTTTAATCGAATAGTTTACCGGGGTCGCAGTACGGTTTTCAATCGACAGCATGATCCCTAACGTAATGTGTACTACAAAAATGGCCAGCATAGCCAAACGGAAAACCCAAACCAGGGACCCCAGGCTGTGTAGCTTAACCGCGTAGGCATTGATGCCGTCTGGCCCAGCAAATACGGATAGATTGCCGAGCAGGTGAATGGAGACGAAACCGACCAAAAGCAGGCCAGTCACCGCCATTAAAATCTTTCTTCCCACAGTGCTTTGTATCAAATGCATAATTCAATCCCTCAAAAAAGTGAATGATGGCTGACAGAAGACAAACAACTCTTCACCAACCGCTACGCGATGTTCGGGCGACTCATACCCA
>JAJRRT010000002.1 GCA_024279255.1 Deltaproteobacteria bacterium
AATGGGATTAAAACTTCAAGGAGAGAGAAGAATGGCAAAGATTATCTGGTCCGAAATTGATGAAGCACCGGCATTGGCTACCTATGCTTTTCTGCCGATCGTTCAGGCATTTTGTAAAGGCACTGGCGTTGACGTCGAAACCATGGACATTTCCTTGTCCGGTCGTATTCTTGCGAACTTCCCGGAGAATTTGACTGAGGAGCAGAAGGTTCCTGATTATTTGTCGCAACTGGGCGAGCTGGTTGTAAAGCCAGAAGCTAATGTTATCAAGCTGCCGAACATCAGTGCATCGATCCCGCAGCTGCAGGACGCAATCGCTGAGCTGCAGGAAAAAGGCTACGATATTCCGAGTTACCCTGAAGAAGCGACCACTGATGCAGAAAAAGAACTGCAGGTGCGTTTTTCCAAGTGCCTCGGTTCTGCCGTTAACCCCGTTCTGCGTGAAGGTAACTCTGACCGCCGCGCTGCTGCTTCGGTAAAAGCTTTTGCTCAGAAGAACCCGCACCGCATGATGAAAGATTGGCCTGCTCCAGGCACATCAAAATGTCGTGTTGCCCACATGGACGCTGGTGACTTCTACGAAACCGAAAAATCGATCACTATGGATGCTGCCGACACCGTCAAAATTCAGTTTGTTGACGCTGCTGGTAATGTAACCGTAAAGAAAGAGGGCTTAGCCCTGCAAGCTGGCGAAATTCTCGACAGCTCGGTCATGAAGGTTGCGGCTCTGCGTGAGTTCTACGCCAAGACCGCTGCCGAGGCTAAAGAGAACAATGTCCTGCTTTCGCTGCACCTCAAAGCGACCATGATGAAGATCTCCGACCCGATCATGTTCGGTCATGCCGTCTCGGTTTACTTTGCAGCTGCCCTCGACAAGCATGCTGATACCCTGAAATCGATCGGTGCCAACGTCAATCTGGGTATGGGCGACATTCTCAACAAGCTCAATAAGCTCCCGGCTGACAAGAAGGCCGAGATCGAAGCCGATATCAACGCATGTTACGAAGGTCAGGCCGCTCTGGCTATGGTTGACTCGCGCAAAAATATCACCAACCTGCACGTTCCGAATGATGTCATCGTCGATGCTTCGATGCCGAACGTTGTGCGTGATGGTGGTTGCATGTGGAATCTGGCCGACGAACTGCAAGACACCATCGCCATGGTTCCTGATCGCTGCTACGCCACTATCTACCGCGAGATCTGTGAAGACGCCAACAGGAACGGACAGTTCAACCCGGCCACCATGGGTAGCGTTGCCAACGTCGGTCTGATGGCTCAGAAGGCCGAAGAGTACGGTTCCCACGACAAGACATTCGAAGCTCCGTCGACCGGTAAATTCCAGGTTGTGAATGCTGCCGGTACCGTTTTGCTTGAACAGCCGGTTGACACCGGTGATATCTATCGTTCCAGTCAGGTCAAAGATATTCCGATCAAGGACTGGGTCAAGCTTGCGGTTAACCGCGCCAAGGCTTCAGGCGAGCCGACCATTTTCTGGCTCGACGCCAACCGTGGTCACGATGCCGAGATCATCAAAAAGGTCAACAAGTACCTGCCTGAGTTCGATACTGCTGGTCTCGACATCCAGATCATGGAGCCGGTTGCTGCAATGAAGTTCTCCCTGAAGCTGGTTCGTGAAGGAAAGAATGCCATCTCGGTTACCGGTAACGTCCTCAGAGATTACCTGACCGACCTCTTCCCGATCCTCGAGCTTGGCACCTCGGCTCGCATGCTCTCGATCGTTCCGTTGATCAATGGTGGCGGCCTGTTTGAGACCGGTGCTGGTGGTTCGGCTCCGAAGCACGTTGAGCAGTTCCTCAAGGAGGGTCACATTCGCTGGGATTCCTTGGGTGAGTACTGTGCTCTGGTTCCATCTCTTGAGCAGGCAGCTACTGCAGACAATAACCCGAAGGCTGCTATTCTGGCTGAAGCTCTGGATGCTGGCATCGGTCAGTACCTTGCAAACCAGAAGCTCCCTTCCCGTAAGGTCAAGGAAATTGACAACCGCGGTGGCAGCTTCTACTTGGCTCTCTACTGGGCGCAGGCGCTGGCCGCTCAGGACAAGGATGCTGCAATGAAGGCTCGTTTTGCTGAGGTTGCTGCTGAGATCGAGAAGAACGTTGCCAAGATCGATGCCGAGATGATCGATTGTCAGGGTTCTCCGGTTGATGTCGGTGGTTACTTCAAGCTCGATCCGGTCAAGGCTGCTGCTGCTATGCGCCCGAGCGCAACCTTCAATGCGATCATTGACGGAATGAGTTGATTTATTGATCCTGTGTAATTAAATCAAGAGGCGAAGCCGATATGGCTTCGCCTTTTTTTGGCTGTTTTCCAATAGGTTTTAGATACAAATTAAAGTCGAAAAAATATATCGAGATAATTATACTTCAAAGCGCAAAGGTATCTTGACAGTAAAAAAGCGTTTGTATACTGTATACATCGCGTTGTTATTTAACTTTAGATTTTAGGATCGGGAATTTTCGTGCCTGCCAATTGACGCAGGCCAATTTATCTGAGTAAGGGAGAGAGAAAAATGGCAAGACCAAAAATCGCATTAATTGGTGGTGGTCAAATTGGTGGTGTTTTGGCTCAGCTTTGCGCTCTGCGTGAATTGGGCGATGTTGTCCTGTTCGATATCGTTGAGAACATGCCTCAGGGTAAAACTCTTGATATCGCTGAAGCTGCTCCGGTTGACGGTTTTGACGTTAGCGTAACCGGCACCAATACTTACGAAGACATCGCTGGTGCAAACGTTGTTATTGTTACTGCCGGACTTCCTCGTAAGCCTGGTATGAGCCGCGATGATCTTATCGGTGTTAACTCGAAGATCATGACTTCGGTTGCCGAAGGTATTCGAGATAATGCACCAGATGCTTTTGTCATCATTATCTCAAATCCGCTTGACGCCATGGTTACTCTTTGTCAAAAAGTCACCGGGTTCCCATCCTCTCGTGTTATGGGTCAGGCTGGTGTTCTCGATTCGGCTCGTTTTCAGGCATTTATTGCTTGGGAATTGGGTGTTTCGGTCAAAGATGTTAACGCTATGACTCTCGGTGGTCACGGTGACACCATGGTTCCTCTGGTCCGTTACGCTTCTGTCAATGGTATTCCGGTTCTCGAACTGCTCGAGCAGAAATATGGTAGCGCAGAGAAGGCCAACGAAGTAATGACCGCTATGGTCGAGCGCACCAAGGCTGCCGGTGGCGAAGTTGTCAAGCTTCTCGGTAATGGCAGTGCTTTTTATTCGCCAGCATCTTCGGCTGTTGCTATGGCTGAATCGATCCTTCGGGATCAGAAACGCGTTCTGCCGGTCTGTGCTCTGCTGAACGGCGAGTTTGGCGTTGATGGTTTCTACGTTGGTGTTCCTTGTGTCCTGGGTTCAGACGGAATCGAGAAAATTATCGAGTTCAAGCTTGATGCAACCGAGCAGGCTTTGATGGACAACTCTGTTGAAGCTGTTAAAGAGCTTGTCGGAAGCATGAATCTGTAAGATTTATTCGCACGACTGATTGGCAAGAGGGGTAGCTATCTGGCTACCCCTCTTGTGCAAGTTCGGTATCGTAATATTTGAATTATGTAATGTGTTTTTGATTGTTCGGGAGCATACAGGGGTAACAAGCGGAATTAGCGGGGAATACGTGTATACAAGTTTTTTGTTGGCGTGTGTTCGCCGCTTGTGATAGGATTCCGCCGCTTTGTCCCATCTGTTGAAAGACAGACCAAAACGTACAAAGGAGAAGGATACGAATGAGCGGTGCGAAAGCAGAAATTGAGATCATTGAGCGGAACTGTAAGGGTTGCAGCATTTGTGTTGAGTTCTGCCCCACAAAAGTACTGGCGATGGATGCCTTTGTAGTCAAGGTTGAGAATGCGGATGCTTGCATCGCATGTATGCAGTGTGAACTGCGTTGTCCCGACTTTGCCATCAAAGTTCACAAGCTGTAATTTAGACAGGAGGTCGGTTCGTGGCTAAAAAAGTAGCTCTATTACAGGGGAACACTGCTTGCGCTTTTGGCGCATTGTATGCCGGATGTAATTTCTTCGGCGGGTACCCCATTACCCCGTCTACCGAAGTTGCGGAAGTTTTGTCTGAAGAACTTCCCAAAATTGGTGGAAAATTTATTCAAATGGAAGACGAAATCGCTGCTATGGCATCGGTTATCGGTGCTTCCTTGACTGGTCAAAAAGCGCTGACCGCAACTTCTGGTCCAGGTGTTTCTCTCAAGCAGGAATTAATCGGTTATGCCTGTATTGCTGAAGTTCCCTGCGTCATTATCAACGTAATGCGTGGCGGTCCTTCGACTGGTATGCCGACTGGCCCAGGTCAGTCAGACGTTCAGCAGGCCAAATGGGGCACACACGGTGATCATGCCGCTATCGCTCTGGTCCCCGCATCAGTTCAGGAAATTTTCAGCGAGACCGTTCGTGCCTTTAACCTTGCTGAAAAATATCGCATGCCAGTACAAGTTCTCTATGATGAGATTGTCGGCCACATGCGTGAGCGGATTGAGTTCCCCGAGCCGGGCGAACTTGAAGTTATCAACCGGACTGAGCCGACCGTCTCACCAGAAGATTATAAGCCTTTTGACCCTTCTTTTGGCGATGTTCCACCATTGGCTGCTTTTGGTTCCGATTACCGGTTCCACGTCACTGGTCTGAACAAGGCTGCAGATGGCTTCCCGACCACCAAGGCCAATCTGGTTGATGATGAACAGCGTCGTCAGATCCGTAAGGTCGATGGCAACCAGCCTGACATTGAGTTGAACGAAGAGTATCTGACCGAGGACGCCGAAGTTATTATCTTTGCCTACGGTTCGACCTCACGTTCAGCACGCTATGCAGTCAATGAACTCCGCAAAGAAGGGATCAAGGTTGGTCTGTTCCGTCCGATTACCCTTTGGCCTTTCCCTGAAAAACGTGTTGCCGAACTGGCCAAGCAGGCTAAAGCAATCATCGTTCCCGAGTTGAACCTGGGCCAGATGATCCTCGAAGTCGAGCGCGTGGCCAAAGGAACCTGTAACATCGTCGGTATTAACCGCGTTGACGGTGAGCCGATCAATCCTGGTCAAATCATCGATCAGGTGAAGGAGGTTAAGTAACATGGCTTACGATTACGAATCACATATTCGCCCCGGTAAATTACCGCACATCTGGTGTCCTGGTTGTGGCCACGGTATCGTTATGAAGGGGATGATCCGCGCTTTTGATGCATGCGGACTTAAGAAGGAGAACACCGCAATTGTTTCCGGTATCGGTTGTGCCAGTCGCATGAACGGCTACATGGATTACAATACCCTGCATACCGCTCATGGTCGTGCCGCCGCATTCGCTACTGGCGTTAAGATGGCCAAGCCTGAGATGGATGTCATTGTTGTTGGTGGTGATGGTGATGGTACTGCGATCGGTGGTAATCACTTTATTCATGCTTGCCGCCGCAATATCAACATGACTTACATCATCCTGAACAATATGATTTACGGGATGACAGGTGGGCAGTTCTCTCCTTGCACTCCGACTGGTGATAAAGCTTCGACTACAGTTTATGGTAACCCTGACCCGACATTCGATATTGCCAAGCTGGCTATTGGTGCAGGTGCAACTTTTGTTGCTCGTGGCACTGCTTTCCATGCCGCACAGATCGACAAGTTGATTGCTGAAGGTATTAAGCACAACGGTCTGGCTGTTATTGAAATTCTGGATGACTGCCCGACCACATACGGTCGTCGTAATAAATTCCGCAGCGTTGTTGACATGATGAAGCGCCTCAAGGACATTGCGGTGCCAGTTGCTGCTGCTGCAAAAATGACCCCTGAACAACTCGAGGGTAAAGTTCTGACTGGTATTCTACACAAGGAAGAACGTCCCGAATACACTGAGCAGTATGCTCAGGTCATTAGCCGCGCTAAAGGCGCCTGATCCTAACAGGAGAATTGAATCATGGCTCAAAGATATGAAATTCGTTTTTCTGGCGCCGGTGGTCAGGGTCTGATCACAGCCGGAATTATACTTGCTGAAGCTGCTTCAATCAATGAAGGTAAGCATGCTGTCCAGTCCCAAAGTTATGGGCCTGAGGCTCGTGGAGGTGCTTCCAAGTCGGAAGTTATTATTTCCGACGAGCCTATTGATTACCCTAAGGCAACCGTTGTTGATGCTTGTCTGGCTATGACCCAAGAGTCAGCCGATAAGTATGCAAACGGGATTAAGCCTGGTGGAGTCTTGTTGATCGATGCTGATTTTGTAAAGACCGTTCCGGCGGGTGAGTTTAAAGTCGTCAAAATTCCAATCATGCGTACCGCCAAAGAGGAAGTTGGCCGCGAGATCGTTGCCAATGTTGTAGCTCTTGGTGCCATGATTGCTCTCACTGATGTTGTTTCGCGCGAGGCAGGTCTTAAGGCTGTTCTTGCTAAAGTCCCTGAAGCCTTTCTTGACTTGAACGAGAAGGCTTACAGCGTTGGATTTGAAAAAGTTAAAGAGGCGCTAGACGCATAATTTCTTTGTCTTTCAAATTATAGATTGTTATTATTCTGACCTGGCCTTGTGCCAGGTCTTTTTTTATCATCTGTCTGAGTGAAAGGTTTTAATCATGAAAAACATGTTTTTTCTGCTGCTCATGCTCATTGTAGCAGTACCGTCATTTGCGAGTACCTTGAAAGATGGTCAGGAAAAATTGAGTTATGCAATCGGAATGAGTATCGGTACCAGCTTTCTTCGTCAAGGGATGGAACTCGATTTAGCCACATTGTCTGATGGTATAGCTGCCGCGTATAAACAGGCAGATGCCAAATTGACCGAAGAAGAGATGGCAAGAGTTTTGGGAGACTATCAGAAAGAGGCTCAGCAAAAACAATTAGCCCAGGCAACTGCGGTTGCTGAGGGGAATCGCGCCACTGGAAAGGCATATCTTTCTGAAAATGCAAAGAAAGACGGAGTTAAAATCACTGAAAGCGGCCTTCAATATGAGGTTTTGTCAGAGGGCAAAGGGGAAGTCCCAACAGCAAAGGATCAGGTTACTGTGAATTATCGTGGTACTTTGGTTGATGGCACTGAGTTCGACAGTTCATACAAAAGAGGCCAGCCAGCGACCTTTCAGGTTGGCGGCGTCATTCCTGGCTGGACTGAAGCCCTGCAGCTTATGAAAGAAGGGACTAAACTTAAGCTCACGATTCCACCGGAACTTGCATATGGAGACCGTGGGGCTCCGCCAATTATTGGTCCTGGTAGCACGCTGGTCTTTGAAGTGGAATTAATCAAGATTGTTAAAAATTAGATAAAGTCAGATTGTTAGAATTTGAAGGTCTGCACTTATTGTGCGGACCTTTTTTTTTGGTCAGGTTTTGTCTCGGGTAAAAGCTGACTCAGTGGCAGAATTACCATGCATATTATCATTAGTATTTCGAACATAATTACCTCGTATTTGAATAGCTTCAGTTCATGTTGATTTGATTATAAGCAGTCAAAGTGTCAGAATATGTCACGCATTGAAAATCTCATAAATGTCAGGGGGATAGGTCATGTAGTAATGGCTTGATTTGAACAGACAGGGACTTGTTTTCTGATACCCTAATAATTGACAAGGGCATTGTGGATCGTATACAGTATGCAATGTTTTTCAGGTGATCAGCCTTTGCCTGGACACTTAGAAATAAATTTACACAGTAATTTAAATGCAGCAATTGCTGCGAACTTGTTATGGAGAAGAGAGATGATCGAAGCATATCTGAAACATGAAGAAGCACGTAACGCACAAGGGATTCCTGCGTTGCCTTTGACTCCTGAGCAGACCTCTGCTCTTTGCGAACTTCTGGCCGCTCCACCGGCAGGCAAAGAAGAACTTCTGATGACTCTGCTTACAGAGAGAATCTCGCCTGGTGTTGATCCTGCTGCTGAAGTTAAGGCTGGATTTTTAGCTGAAATCCTGACTGGTGCTAAGAGCTGTCCGCTGATCGACAAAGTTAATGCTGTCAAGATTCTTGGCACCATGATCGGCGGTTACAATGTTCAACCGCTGATCGGAGCTCTGTCTGACCCTGAGTTGGCTGACGAAGCTGCTTGCGCACTGTCTGGCATGACCTATGTCTATGATGCAGCCGCTCAGGTCATTGATCTATCCAAGAATAATGCTGCGGCTAAAAAGGTTGTCGAGTCATGGGCCAACGCCGAGTGGTTCACTAACAAAGCTGGTGTTCCTGATAGCATCACTGTCAAAGTTTTCAAGGTTGAGGGTGAAATCAACACCGATGACTTCTCCCCGGCAGGTGACGCCTGGAGCCGTCCAGATATTCCTCTACATGCTCTGGCCATGGGGAAAACCCGTTTTCCCGGTGGTATAGAAGAGATCGCCAAATGGCGTGCAGAAGGTCATCAGGTTGCTTTTGTTGGCGATGTTGTTGGGACCGGTTCTTCCCGTAAGTCGGCCTGTAATAGCGTTCTTTGGTATATCGGCGATGATATCCCTGCAGTTCCCAATAAGCGTCGTGGTGGTGTGATCATCGGTGGCGTTATCGCTCCGATCTTCTTCAATACCGCTCAGGATTCTGGTGCCCTGCCACTGCGGATGGATGTTTCCAAGCTTAACATGGGCGACGTTGTTACCATCAATACTGTAAAAGGCGAAGTTACCAATGACGCTGGTGAGGTCGTTTCTACTTTCGAAATCAAACCGGATACAGTTTCTGATGAGTTTCGTGCCGGTGGCCGAATTCCTCTGATTATCGGTTGTGCAGTGACCAAGGAGGCCCGCGAAGCTTTGGCCCTTGGTGAGACTGATATTTTTGCCAAGGCAGCAAACCCTGTTCCTAAAGCTGATCAGGGCTACACCCAGGCGCAGAAGATGGTCGGTCGTGCTTGTGGCGTCGAAGGTGTTCTGCCTGGTTCTTCTTGCGCGCCGATTATGACTACTGTCGGTTCTCAGGACACCACGGGACCGATGACTGCAGATGAGATCAAAGAGTTGGCCTGCCTGCGGTTTAAATCACCGATGGTCATGCAGTCTTTCTGTCACACTGCTGCGTATCCAAAACCAGCCGACGTCAAGATGCATGCAAATCTACCCAAGTTTATTGCTGATCGCGCTGGTGTGCCGTTGCGCCCAGGTGATGGTGTCATTCATAGCTGGTTGAACCGTCTTCTGGTTCCTGACACTGTCGGTACTGGTGGTGACTCGCACACCCGTTTCCCGATCGGGATCAGCTTCCCGGCCGGTTCTGGCCTGATCGCTTTTGCAGGCGCTCTCGGTTTCATGCCTCTTGATATGCCTGAGTCAGTTCTGGTTCGCTTCAAGGGTGAACTCAACGAAGGAATCACCCTGCGCGACGCCGTTAATGCCATCCCTTATTGGGCCATCAAACAGGGGCACTTGACCGTTCCGAAGAAGAACAAAGTTAACATCTTCAACGGCCGGATTCTGGAGATGGAAGGGTTGCCAAATCTATCGGTTGAGCAGGCTTTTGAGCTGACCGATGCCGCAGCTGAACGTTCAGCCGCTGCCGGTTGTATCAAATTATCTGAAGAGAGTGTTTGTACTTACTTGCGTTCCAATGTCGCGCTGATGAAGAAGATGATCGAAGAAGGTTATCAGGACCCAGCGACCCTGCAGGGTCGGATTGATGCCGTCAACGAGTGGCTCAAGGAACCCAAACTGCTCGAAGCCGATGCCAACGCTGAGTACGCAGCAGTCATTGAGATAGATCTGGCTGAAATCACCGAGCCGATTCTGGCCTGCCCGAACGATCCTGATGACGTGAAGCTGCTCTCCGACATTCAGGGCACCCCGATTCAGGATATCTTTCTCGGCTCCTGTATGACCAATATTGGACACTTCCGGGCTGCTGCCGAGATCTGGCGTGGTGAGAAGTTTAATCCGAATGTCCGTACCTGGGTTTGTCCACCGACTCGGATGGACCAGGCCAAGCTGAAGGAAGAGGCTGTTTTCTCGGTATTCAGTGCTATGGGCGCTCGGCTTGAAATTGCTGGTTGCTCGCTCTGTATGGGGAATCAGGCTCGTGTACCGGACGGAGTCAATATGTTCTCTACAAGTACTCGTAACTTTGACGATCGGATCGGCAATGGAGCTCAGGTCTATCTTGGTTCGGCTGAACTGGGCGCTGTTATCTCAACCATGGGCAAACTGCCGACTCCGGCCGAGTACCTGGCTGTCTACAAGGAGAAGGTTACTCCCAAGGCAGATACTATCTATCAGTACCTGCAGTTCGATGAGATGGATGGCTATGAAAAAACTGTCTGATTGAAATTGAAAAACTGATATGTGATATGCAATGGCCGTCTCTTATGGAGGCGGCCATTTTTATCGAGTTTTTCGTTTGAGCCAGTAGTGGAAAAGGCTGGCACAGAAGGCTAGTAGGATTATCAATCCAAGACGGCTACTCAGGTCGCTGGCCCGTTGCCAACTCTCTCCACCTAGATAGCCAAGACCAGGATAAGCTATTCCCCAGAGTATGGCATTCAACATGGTCGCTTTGCAGAAAAAGGTTGACTGCATATGTGCCATTCCTGCAAGAAAGGGGATGGTGCCGCGGATCGGACCCAGAAACCGCGCATAAAAAAGACTCTTCCCTCCATGTTCAACGAAGAAGGCTTCGGCTTCCTGTAGTCTGTGTTGTCGTTTCCTCAGCCAAGGTGTTTTCAGGAGTCTTCCCCCAAGTCGTCCACCCAACCAGTAGCTTAGGAAATCTCCAATAAAAGCTCCGATTGTACTAAAAAAGATGAGAGATACGGGGTCGCTTTTGCCATGAGCGGCAAGGAATCCTGCGAGGATTATCAGGGTGCTTCCTGGCATGGCCAAACCGAGAAGTGGGATCGATTCTAAAAATGCAACAAGAGCAATCAACAGGAGATAGGGTGCTCCATCAGGCATTACTGCAATAAGTTGTTGTATCCAGTTTTCCATCAGTCAGCATTCAGTTTGGGTTCAGACTCAAACAGTTTTTTCCAGCAGTCGAAGACCTCTCCTTTTTCCTTTCCGTATGCTATGAGTCCTTGTCTGACTTCGCTGGGAGTCTTCTCTCGATCACGGTCTCGACTGTTTTTTGAAAAGAAAAGATCAGCGTAACAGATAATTTTTTCTTCAATTGTTTCAGGCAGCATGTCTCGCACTGGCAAGGGAAGGCTCTGCGCAATAATCTCTTCAGCAGTCAGCCCGATACCGGTATGACGTTCGCAGACCCGCGCATGGCGCGGTAATCCTTCGTTTTGAAGAATATTGTGACCAATCACGCCATGTGCCAGATAGGGGTGCTCTCCATGGCAATATAGATCGGGAGCATGAGTGAAGAGCATGCCTATGTCGTGCAACATCGCAGCTTCAGAAATAAAGAGAAGATCTAGCTCTGTGCTTTTGGCGAGAGTTCTGGCAATTGCCAGGGCTTTGCCTGTGACCATACGGCTGTGTTCAAGTAGTAACTGATATGCTAAGGGGTGATTTTTGTAGTATTTTTTGATCAGATCAGATGTGTGCAGAGGGTTCATCTATGGCAATTCCTTATGTTAATTTGGGAGAATCAAAAAGCTGTTGATGACCCTTTCTATGGTTTTAAGAAGTCGATCATAATTCACGCTTGTTACTCTAGCAGTGATGATATATCTACGCTCAGACCCCTCAATTATAATCAATATGATGCTTTCTTGGTTGTCCTCTAGCTCCCAGCGTAATGCTGGACCCGCTGGATGTATTATGTTTTCTGACATCTCTTCTGTGATTTTTAAATGTTCATTTTCAAGGTTTGATAGGTATTGCTGAAGTGGAATAGTATTTTGGACACTGACCTGGAAGGTTCCTTCGTATCCATTTGTACTGTTTACCAGCCATTCGACAGTATCTGGATTGTGGCGTGGAGAAGATACCGGAATCCGTTCACGCGTCCAGATCGCTGGAATAACGAGTGAGAATCCCTGCTTTAGGTCGATGTAGGCTTCTTCAATTACAGCTGAGGATTGTTTTTCAGTTGAAGCAAAAGCGCAGCCTAGACTTACCAAGCAGAGAAACAGGAGCGCTGACAGGGGAAACCTTCGACGAAAATTTTGAGAATAGGTCACGATACCGTCCTTAGGTTTTGTGTCTAAGTAGGAATAAACAGGAAATTCATAGGTAAGAATAACAGTTGAAGCAGGTCGCTTCCAATAAGATTACATATTTATTGCTAAACGAGAGGAATCCCCTGATTTTTTATTTTTTCCGTGTCGCTTTATCTGTTAACATCATTTAAATATTAGAGGTTTAAAGTTGTTTTCTCTGCTAGCGATGGTCTCGATTATTTATGCAAGTTTTTAACAGTCTCAATCCAGTTACTGGATTGGAGCGGGGGACTGCGGTTGCCCTGGGCAACTTTGATGGAATACATCTTGGTCATCGAGATATATTCCGTACGTTGGTGCGCCGTGGACGAGAGTTAAATGTTAAATCTCTTGTCTATACTTTCGACCCCCATCCTTTAAAAGTTGTCGCACCAGATCGCGCCCCTCTCTTGATAAACACTGCCGAGGAAAAAGTACGGCTTATAGCTGCATCTAACGTTGATATCTTGGTCTGTGCCCCGTT
The DNA here is from genome assembly GCA_024279255.1 of Deltaproteobacteria bacterium. Classification (GTDB taxonomy): domain Bacteria; phylum Desulfobacterota; class Desulfuromonadia; order Desulfuromonadales; family Geopsychrobacteraceae; genus Geopsychrobacter. Next base: position 12,551 of record JAJRRT010000002.1, read on the forward strand.
TACGGTTGAAACTGCCTCTTGCGAGGCGGAGGATTTTGTGCGTGATGTTCTGGTGGAGCAGTTGCACGTTCGATCAATCGTCGTTGGCTATGATTATGCCTTTGGGCGAGATCGCAGAGGAACGGGGGATTTTCTCAGGACCCAGGGTGAGCAATATGGCTTCAAGGTGGATGTGTTGAACCCACTTGGGCAGGATGGCGTCCCATATAGTTCCAGCCGTGTTCGTGAACTTCTTACCGCCGGCTGTGTTGAAAAAATCCCTTCTCTCCTGGGCCGGCACTACACTCTTTCGGGGTATGTCGTTGATGGCGAAAAGCGTGGCCGTACGATCGGGTTCCCTACGGCCAACATCTCAACTCAAAAGGAACAACTCCCTGCATCCGGGATTTATGCCGTGATCGTACGTCTTGATGATATTGACTATCAGGGGTTAGTCAATCTGGGGAACCGTCCGACTTTTGGCCCTGGCGAGGAAACGATTGAAGTCTATCTGCTTGACTTTGAGGGCGATCTTTACGGTAAGGAGTTGCGCCTCTATTTTGTCGCGCGATTACGTGAAGAAAAAGCTTTTTCCGACACTTCCAGCTTGATAACTGCGATCAATCAAGATATTGCTGATGGTCGCCGTTTGCTGAGTGGTGTAAAAATCATCCAGTATAAAGAGTATCTTGCGGATAAAGAATGATGATTGAGCTAAGTGGCAATTCTCGCGTTTATGGTATTTTCGGCGACCCAGTATCGCACTCACTTTCTCCTGTTATGCAAAATCTCGCAATGAAAGCGGCTGGTCTTGATACTGTCTATGTTCCTTTTCACGTAACGCCTCAAAGTTTAGTCTCCGCGGTCGACGGGATGCGTGCTTTGCAAATTGGTGGAGTGAATATTACTTTGCCACATAAGCAGCATATTCTCCCCTTGTTGGATCGCGTTGACGAGGATGCTGAACTGATCGGCGCAGTTAATACGGTTGTCCGGCGTGATACAGAATTGATTGGCTACAACACTGATGCGCTTGGCTTTATCCGCTCACTACAGGAGGATGTTGGTTTTTCTCCCAACAATAAAAGTATTCTTTTGCTCGGAGCAGGAGGGGCTTGCCGGGCTGCAGCAGTCGCATTATTGCGTTCAGGGGTCAGTGACATCAGTATCGTAAACCGCAACCGGGAACGAGCTGAACAATTGGTTGACAGAATTTCACCCGTTTTTCCAGACCAGCGGCTCAAGTTTTATGGGTTGGGTGATGCAGCATATGTCGCTGACCTACAGCGTGCTGATCTGGTCGTCAACACCACTTCGATTGGACTTAAGGGTGAAGACATTCCGTTCTGCCCCCTGTCAAAGATTAAAGCTAGTGCATCTATTTATGATATGGTATATTCACGCGTTGAAACTCCCTTTGTTCATGCTGCCAGATCACGCGGACTTGTTGCCGCAGACGGTCTTGGAATGCTGGCAGGGCAGGGGGAAGAAGCCTTTTTTCTGTGGTTCGATATCCGCCCTGAAAAAGGATTGATGAAGGACTGCCTGCGGCGGATGTGCACATTATGATTTTTGATGGAGGGCTGGGACCACAATGAGTACGAATCGCCTAGGGGAACTTCTCATACGTAACCAACTGATCACCGATGATCAGTTGAAGAATGCACTGGATACGCAGAAAAAAGAGGGGACCAGGCTTGGCGCCGCTTTGATCAAGCTTGGGTACATAGAAGAATCTGACCTCGCTACATTTTTATCCAAACACTACGGTGTTCCTTCGATCAACCTTTCCGAATTCGATGTTGAGCATTCTGTTATCGAAACAGTTCCTGCCGAAGTTGCTCAAAAGTACCAGATGATCCCGATAAATCGTGCCGGTGCAACTTTGATTGTCGCGATGTCTGATCCCTCAAATATCTTTGCCATCGACGATATAAAGTTTATGACCGGTTACAACGTTGAGGTTGTCGTCGCGTCAGAAGCTGCAATCAAGGAATCCATTGATAAATATTACGATCAGAGTTCTTCTCTGGCTGATGTTATGGGTGACTTGGAAAACTACGATGATCTTGAGCTTATTGAGGATACCGAACTTGAAGATTCTGGTTCTCTCGAAAAAGCGAGTGAAGACGCTCCGGTTGTCAAACTTGTCAATCTGATTCTGACTGATGCAATTAAAAAGAAAGCGTCAGATATTCATATTGAGCCCTATGAACATCTCTTTCGCGTCCGTTACCGAATCGATGGGGTTCTTTATGAGGTCATGAAGCCACCTAAAAAGCTGAAAAATGCAATAACTTCCAGACTGAAGATAATGGCAAATCTGGATATTGCTGAGCGGCGTCTGCCTCAGGACGGTCGGATTAAGATCAAGATGGGCCGCGGAATTGAAATGGATTACCGGGTCAATTGCTTGCCGACTCTTTTTGGTGAAAAGGTTGTTTTGCGTTTGCTTGATAAAAGCAATCTGCAGCTTGATATGACTAAGCTTGGGTATGAAGAAGAGGCCCTTGCACATTTTAAAAAAGAGATTCATAAGCCATTTGGAATGGTTTTGGTTACTGGCCCTACCGGGAGCGGGAAGACGGTTTCACTCTATTCTGCGCTGTCAGAACTGAACAAGACCAGTGAGAATATCTCAACCGCTGAAGATCCCGTCGAATTTAACTTTGCCGGGATCAACCAGGTCCAGATGCACGAGGAGATAGGTCTTAACTTTGCTGCCGCTCTGCGCGCTTTTTTGCGTCAAGATCCTGATATTATCATGATTGGTGAGATTCGAGATTTTGAGACTGCAGAGATTGGAGTAAAGGCAGCTTTGACCGGGCATATGGTTCTATCCACTCTGCATACTAATGATGCGCCAAGTACTATAAATCGACTGCTTAATATGGGGATTGAGCCTTTCCTTGTCTCCTCGGCCGTCAATCTTATCTCAGCTCAACGCCTTGGCCGCCGGGTATGTTCCGAGTGTAAGGAACCTGAAGAGTTGACGACCGATGCCTTGGTCTCTGCCGGGATTCCTGCGGATAAAATTGGGTCATTTGTTACCTACAAAGGGCGAGGCTGTACGAACTGTAACGACACTGGGTACAGGGGCCGAATCGGTATTTATCAAGTGATGCCGATGTTTGAAGGGATCAAGGAAATGGTTCTTTCTGGGGCAAATACTGCAGAAATCAAGCAGGAATCGATGCGCCTTGGAGTGAAAACTATGCGTCAATCAGCATTGACTAAATTAATGGAAGGGGTAACAACCCTTGAAGAAGTTCTGCGATGTACTGTTGGCGATGATTAAATTAGTTCACCCTGAGTTTTAAGTTAGATTTATGGGTACAATTTTGTCAGGTTTGTAACAGTTACCTAAGCTGTCATATAGAATGTTTCCTAAGGAAAAATCCATGCTTAACATGCACCAGTTATTGAAAACGATGATTGAAAAAGGGGCTTCCGACCTGCATATCTCAACCGGGTCTGCACCTTTGATTCGTGTTGATGGACAGATGGTGGTTCTTAAAACTGAAGCAATGTCACCTGCCGAAACTAAGAAGCTCTGTTACAGCGTTTTGACTGATGCGCAAAAGAGAAGCTTTGAAGAAGAGAATGAACTTGATCTCTCTTTTGGGGTTAAGGGGCTATCTCGTTTTAGGGGTAACGTTTTCATGCAGCGCGGTGCTGTTGCAGGTGCTTTTCGTGCGATCCCATTTGAAATTAAGGGGTTTAATGAGCTTGGGTTACCAGAGGTTGTCAGGGAAATGTCAAAAAAACCGCGTGGGCTTGTTCTGGTGACCGGGCCAACAGGTAGTGGCAAATCAACGACTCTTGCTGCAATTATCGATGCCATAAATATGGAACGATCTGAACATATTATTACGATTGAAGATCCAATTGAATATCTGCATCCCCATAAGAAATGCCTCGTTAATCAACGTGAAGTTGGGGCTGACACTAAGAGTTTTAAAAAAGCGCTTAAGTATATTCTACGTCAAGATCCTGATGTTGTCCTGCTGGGCGAGTTGCGTGATATTGAAACCATTGAGGCCGCTTTAACAATCGCCGAGACCGGCCACCTCTGTTTCGCGACTCTTCATACGAACGGATGTGTGCAGACAATCAACCGTGTCGTGGATGTTTTCCCGACTAATCAGCAGGCACAAGTTCGCACCCAACTTTCTTTTGTTTTGGAAGGGGTACTTTCCCAGGCTCTAATAAAAAATTCATCAGGCTCTGGACGATCTATGGCTCTTGAAGTGATGGTTCCTAATCCGGCAATTCGCAACCTCATTCGCGAAGACAAGATTCATCAAATCTATTCTCAAATGCAGATAGGTCAGGATAAATTTGGGATGCAGACAATGAACCAGACACTGTTTATGTTGGCTCATAGCAGAAAAATAACACAGGATGATGCAATGTCACGTTCTTCTGACATTGAAGAACTTAAGCAGATGTTTGCAAACCCGGCAGCGATTCTTCGTCGCCAGCAAGCAATGGCACCGTCCGGTTCAAGTTCTTAACTTAATAGTTTATTATCGATTCCGAAAGAGGTGAATCAATGGCTAAATTCTCCTGGAACGGGCATTCCCGTGATGGAAAGACTGTAAAAGGCGTCATGGAAGCAACCAGCGAGGGAGCGGTCTCTGCGATGTTGCGGCGCCAGGGGATTATGCCGGGCAGGATCAAGCAGCGTGGTGGGGGATTGGATATGGAAATCAAGATCCCCGGAATGGAAAAAAAAGTAACAACCAAGGATCTGGTCGTTTTTACTCGTCAGTTCGCTACGATGATTGATGCAGGTCTGCCGCTGGTCCAATGTCTTGATATCCTCTCTAGTCAGCAGGAAAATAAAACCCTTAAAACTGCGCTCCTTCAGATTAAAGAGGATGTTGAGTCTGGCTCAACCTTTGCTGATGCCCTTGGTAAGCACCCAAAGATTTTCAATGAGTTATACGTTAACCTGGTCGCGGCTGGAGAGGTTGGAGGCATTCTTGATACCATTCTTAACCGGTTGGCGGCTTATATTTAAAAAGCCCTTAAGCTGAAAAAACAGGTTAAGAGTGCGATGACTTACCCGACAACTATCATTAGTATAGCCTTTGTCGTCATTGCCGTTATTCTGGTTTTTGTTATCCCTGCTTTTGAAAAAATGTTCGCAGATTTTGGCGGTTCGTTGCCGGTTCCAACTCAAATCGTAATAAATATAAGTAACTTTGTTCAGAACTACATACTTGTTATTATTGGTGGAATTATTGCCCTTATTGCTGGAGTAAAAAGGATTTATGCTACTAAAAAAGGGCGTGACTTTATTGATGACTGGGCTCTGAAAGCCCCAATTTTTGGCACGCTGATACGTAAAGTTGCTGTAGCCAAATTCGCACGAACCATGTCAACCATGATCTCCAGTGGCGTTCCGATTCTGGATGGACTGGATATTGTCCGCAAGACGGCTGGGAACCGCACCGTTGAAAAAGCTATCGGTAACGTGCGGGATAGTATCAGTGAGGGGAAAACGATCGCCGAGCCTCTTAAGGAGTCTGGCGTATTCCCTCCAATGGTTTGTCAGATGATTGAAGTTGGTGAGCAAGCTGGTGCCCTCGATGCCATGCTGAGCAAGATTGCTGATTTTTATGATGACGAGGTTGATGACGCGGTAGGCAACCTGACTGCGATGATGGAGCCACTTCTAATGCTCTTTCTGGGAACAACAGTCGGTGGATTGGTCATCGCGATGTATCTTCCGATCTTTAAGCTTGCTGGAACTGTTGGCGGTTGAACACTGTTAAAAAACAAATCTTCTCAGGACAGGGACCAGATCGTCGAGGTCTGGCATGGTTCCTTGCTTTTCGTGTTGCGGTTATAACGCTTTTCCTAGGTGGCACAGCAGTCTTCTTTTTAAATGGGAAAATGGGGGGCGATATCGCCCCCTTTCTATTTTTATTACTAGCCCTCTCTTATCTTCAGGCCCTTGCCTCTGCATTGACTCTTTTGTGGGTCAAACGATTCCGATTTTTTGCTCAAATTCAGCTTCTCTGGGACCTCCTTTTCGTTACTGCCATCATATTGATCACTGGCGGTGTTCTTAGTGCCTTCTCTTTCGTCTACTTGTTGGTGATTATTTCTGCAAGTTTTCTACTGACGCGCAGACAGACCTTCTTTGTTTCCGGGACAGCTGCAATCCTTTATGGTGGACTCCTCGACCTACAGTATTTTGGTTATCTGAGAATATTAAATAACGAAATTCCGACAGCCTTGGATCCATATCTTTATTCCGTCTTTGTCCATGTGGTTGCGTTTTTGTTGACAGGACTTTTAAGTGGTACCTTGGCCGGGCGCTGGCGCTCTAGTGAAGCCGAACTTCAACGCAAAAGTATCGATTATCAGGAACTGGAACGTCTTAATTCTACGATCCTTTCACATATCAGCAGCGGGTTGATGATTATCAACCGACGCGGGCGTATGCGATCATTTAATGCTGCGGCTGTGGAGATTACAGGATATCAACTTGAAGAGGTTTATGATCGCGATGTCCGAGAAGTCTTTCCCAATCTTCCCGTAATTAATGATGAAGGATATTGTCTTGTCGCACGGGCAGAGACAATTACTGAAAATAGCTTGCAACAAAAAATAGTTCTTGGTTACGCGACTATCTTAATCAAGGACCATCAAGAGAATGATGTCGGTCTGTTGGTTACATTTCAGGACCTTAGTCTGCTTAAAGAAGTTGAAGAACAACTTAAGCGCAATGATCGTCTTGCTGCGGTCGGACGAATGGCCTCCGGGATGGCCCATGAAATTCGTAATCCGCTGGCCTCGATCAGTGGGTCACTACAGCTTTTGTTTGAAGGGACAAAACTTTCAGATGAAGATTCTCGTCTCATGGCAATTGTCCTTAGAGAAGCAGATCGTCTTTCTAAGTTGCTAACTGACTTTTTGATTTTCGCCCGCCCACGCCCTCCAGAGATGGATGAGATTAATATTTCACTTCTGTTCGCAGAGTGTCAGGACCTTCTCGTTGGCGATGAGCGATTTCGTGGCATTACTCTTGAGATTGAGAGCTCTCAAGACGCATTTCTGAACGCTGACATAAACATGTTACGGCAGGCAATCTGGAATCTATTCCTGAATGCAACTGATGCGATGGCTGGATCTGGTATTTTAAGACTATCCTTTGACGAACAGTCTAAATGTCTGACTGTCGAAGATAATGGGTCTGGAATCGGGCCTGAAATTCGCCATAGGGTGTTTGATCCTTTCTTTTCGACGAAGGAGAAAGGGACGGGTCTCGGATTGGCGTCAGTTTTTTCCATTGTTGATGCGCATGGTGGTCATATCGAATTAGGCGAAAGCCTGAATGGTGGAGCAGTATTTCATCTTTACTTTTAACTTACAGGACTAGTCATGGCTGTTAAGCAACACAGAATTCTCATTGTCGATGATGAGGCGAGTATGCGTGAAATGCTCAGCATTATGCTGCGTCGTGACGGTTTTGACGTCGCTGAGGCCGCTAATGGCAGGGAAGGGCTTGAACTGTTTACACAAGGTGAATTCGACTTGGTGATCAGCGATATTCGTATGCCCCATAAAAACGGTATCGAATTGTTACGTGAAATCAAGCGTCTCGACATTGAGGCCCTTGTTGTTATGATGACGGCCTTTTCTACTACCGAAGAAGCAATTGAAGCGATGAAACTAGGTGCTTACGATTATATTATCAAACCATTCAAGACCGATGAAGTGCGTTTGATCATTGCTAAAGCCCTAGAGAAGTCTACCCTGAAGCGTGAGAACTTGGCGCTCAAGGCCGTTTTGGGTGAGCGTTATTCTTTTTCTAATCTTGTTGGCAAAAGTGCGGTCATGCAACAGGTATATTCGTTGATAGAACGTGTGGCTGGCAGCCAGGCAAACACTATGGTTTGTGGTGAAAGTGGTACAGGCAAAGAGCTTGTTGCAAAGGCCATTCATTTTAACAGTCCACGCAAAAATGGTCCCTTTGTTCCGGTGAACTGTGGTGCTATTCCAGAAAATCTCATTGAATCAGAGCTTTTTGGCCATGAAAAAGGAGCATTTACCGGAGCAGATCGTAAAAAAGATGGTCTTTTTGAAACCGCTAATGGCGGCACTCTTTTTCTGGATGAGGTCGGTGAACTCCCTCATGGAATGCAGGTAAAGTTGTTGAGAGTGCTACAGGAAAGAGAGTTCCGTCGCGTTGGTGGTATTCAGGACCATCCTCTGGATATACGCATTGTTGCCGCCACCAACAGGAATCTTGATGCCCAGGTTGCCGAGGGAAGCTTTCGTGAAGATCTCTACTACCGTCTTAACGTCGTGCGGCTAGAGTTACCGCCATTACGAGAGCGTAAAGAAGATATACCGCTGCTCATCGATTGTTTTTTTCGCAAACATGGCCAGGTCAGTGACCCTCTTGTTCCATTAGAAACATTGAAATGTCTGCTGAATTATTCATGGCCAGGAAACATTCGCGAACTGGCAAATATTGTCGAGCGAGCGATTGCACTAGGCTGGAATCGGGGGTTGCCGCTCGAATCACTTCCTGAGGAAATGCTTTGTGGGAAGTCTGAGGGAGGTTCTAAGCAACTAAGAATCCCTGATGAGGGGTTTGAGTTAGATACACATCTTTCAGTCGTAGAGAAAGATCTGTTATTGCAGGCTCTATCTCGAACAGGAGGCATACGTAAAAAAGCTGCTGCAATGCTGGGCATTAGTTTTCGTTCAATCCGTTATCGTCTGGAAAAGTTGGGTTTTGATGCTGAAGATAACTTCCACTGATTGTAATTTTGAGGTGACAAAAATTGTCACCTTTTCCCGCGTAATTTGTCACAGTTTAGGGTAGTGGTAGGAGTATATTATTCGGCTTTCAGTTTATGTGATTGAAATCACAAGGTATATTCCTATTTTTCTTGTTGGCACAAATACTGTATTAAACACCAATTGAATCCATTCGGGAGCCATTTATGAAATGGCGAATTAACTTCCATAGAAGAAGGAGAGCGACTATGTTGAACAAGTTTCGTTTCCGCAAGAACGAAAAGGGCTTTACCCTGATCGAGCTGCTGATCGTCGTGGCGATCATCGGTATTCTGGCAGCAATTGCTATCCCACAATTTGCGTCTTATCGCCAAAAGGCCTTTAACTCTGCAGCTCAGAGTGACTTGAAAAATGCTAAAACTGACCTTGAAGCCCAGTTCAGCGACGTATACTACTATCCAGACGAGTGATACCTGTCTTGATCTATGGTCTACTAGCAATAGAAAATTAAATTTTAAAAATGGAGCTATGGATATGAAAAAAATAGTTTGTTTAGTGGCGGTTCTTGTTTTGTTCGCCAGCACTTCATTCGCAGCAGAAATGTATGCACACCTGACCTCGACAACGGCCTCTTCGGGTGTTTCTGGCAATTATTTTGCTAACAATGCAGCTGGCAATGATGCGACAATGTTTCAAATTAGCACCGGTCACAATCAGGGGACCCAAGCTTACGCAACGGGTAACTTTGTTTCTGACATCTATATGAAGGACAATGCGAGCGATAAATTTGCGTCTACTGATCTTCTTACCACTGAGCTTACCTATTCTTCTGTTGCTTTTGACACAGATTGGACAGCTAGGTAGAAATTAGTGTGCATAGTTTGATTGAGAATTCAGAGCAGTCTCCATATGTAGGGAGACTGCTCTTGTTTTTTTGTCTCTTTTTGTTTATTGCTATTCAATCGTTAACAATCCCAATCTTTTATAAAAGTGTTGTCGTTTCACAAGAAATCTTCATTCTTACTTTTGCTCACTTTCTTTTTATTCTGATTTGTCTAAAAAAAGGAAACTTCACACTTCGAGTTAACCATCTCATAGTGCTAGTTGCCAGCCTTGTTGTATTATTGTCAAATATGGGCTCCCTACTGTCTTGCCTGGTTTTATTTCTTTACGTTTTTATTTATATAGGTATCGGTAATGCATTAGGACCTAAGTTGATGTCCTTGTTTATCTCCTATGCAGCAATATTTGCAGCAATATTTTCTCTGTATAGCTATCAGTCCATGAGGCTTGGGCTTTCTGAAGTACTCTCTTCTCGATTGATCGGTACCTACGGTCAGCCTAATTTGTTTGCTGGTTTAATGCTGATCGGATTTTTTAGTTATCAGCAACTTATTTTAAATAATGAGCGGTATGGCATCTTGTATCAAGTTCCATCGGTCTTGCTGGCTGTCGTTCTTTTTTTGGCCGGATCACAAGCTGCGCTGTTGGGGTTGACGCTTTCAATTCTTTGCGTCCTCTATCTTGTGGTGAAGCGTAGACAGGAGTTTTGCTGTTTAAGGTCAGGGATCTATGCTTTATGCGCGCTGATGTTAGGATATGTTGTCGCCGCACAGATTGGATTGACGACAGTTCTGCAACGTTATGCCTCGGAAGTCGATATCACGCAGGGGAGTATTAGTACTTACGTTCGTTTTAACGATTGGTTCTCTGCTATATTGATTGGTCTCGATCATCCGTGGTTCGGTGTTGGCGTTGGAAATTTCAAGTCAGTTATTAACGATTATCAAATTAAAACTGTTGAAATCTTAAGTTTCACATATGATTCGTTAAGTTTGTCTCTTTGGGCACATAATGATTATTTACATATATTGGCTGAGAATGGTTTTGTTGTTTTTTTCATGTTTGCAGTATTTATTTGTTATATTTTGAAACCTTTTTTTGATAAATATTCATCCGAAGAATTTTATCTTGTTCCAGCTTTTTTGTCGATTTTAGTCATGATGTGTTTTGGTTATCCCTTTAGATATCATGCTATTGTTTTTGTTATTATTTGCATTGTTTCACAACTAACATGCAATGATATTGCAGTGTTTAATATAAAACGCAATAACGTTATTATGTGTTTAGTAGTTTTTTTTGTTGTTTTAGATATTTTCTTTTTCAAACATTTTGTTGACATGTATCGCCTTGATATGTTTGCAGAGGTTGTGGTTAGTAATAAAATTGTAGAAAAAGATTTTTTTGTTGTTGGACAAAATACATTGTTAACTAGTAGTGAAGATGAATTGTATGGCTGGGAGTTTAAGCATCATTTATATTATAATCTCTCAAGCAAATCATTGTTCGAGCATGATATAGGGTTGGCTGAATCCATACTTCCTGATGCATTAAAACATCGTGTTGTTAATGGATTTCATACTATGGATTTTGCATTGTCTCAGTTGTATTATGTGTTAGGAGACTATGAGAAGGGCATGTCTTATTCTAGGGCTGCAATGAAAAACAGACCAGACCGAGATCAGTATTTCAATTTTATGCATTTGAATAATGTTATGGGGATTTCATCTTCAAAAAAAATTCCTCTAAATACATTGCTTGACGATTCTCAATTCCATGAATTGCTCGAAAGCAAAGTTATCGATAAGTCCCAATTTGATGAAAATAAAATAGTTATTTTGAAAGATAGGATCAATAAGGTTTAGTGATGATTGAAGTTGTAAACGTATCGAAAATGATAAAGAAAAATAATTTTAGAAATATTAAAGTTGAGATTTTGAACAATGTCTCATTCAGGGTTCGTGAAAATAAAATTGTATCAATCGTTGGTCCTAATGGAGCAGGCAAGTCAACTTCAATAAAAATAATTATGAAGTTTGTCAGGGCCACTTCAGGCTCTGTTAAAGTCCGGGACGGTGTGAAGATTGGATATCTCCCTGAAAACCCTTATTATTACGATTACTTGACTTTTCGAGAGCTCCTGCGTTTTTCGACCCGGGCTTTCAAGGTTGATTCGCGGTCAGCTGCACGTCAGATTGGTCATCTTTCAGAGAGGGTCGGCCTTTCGCATTGTTTGGATAAAAGGTTGAGGACTTTTTCCAAGGGAATGGTCCAACGTGCAGGTCTTGCCGCTGCTATTGTCCATGATCCAGATCTGATCATTCTTGATGAGCCGATGAGTGGATTGGATCCACTCGGGCGAAGGATGGTTTTTGATCTCATCACTGATCTGAAGTCGCAGGGTAAGACCGTCCTGTTCTGCTCTCATATTTTAAGCGATGTCGAACGGCTCTGTGATGAGGTTGTTATTATGCATAAGGGTTCGGTGCATAAGGAATTGGCCCGTGAGGATCTAATCAGGGCACAAAAACAGACTGAGATTGTGGTTTCAGATGACCCTTTTGTGCGAAAACAGCTCCTCGCAAGTGACATGACTTTTGAGGTAACAGACGGTTTTCTTAATGTTTATGTGCTTGCTGGTGAGATTAACAACGCATTGAATATTTTGCAGGATAATAATATCGATATTGTTATGATTAAACCTTCAGAGATTACACTTGAAAAAATATTTGAAGAAATAACTGTTTAAAAAGGGTTAAATATGTGGCCGGTAGCAATAATTACATTTTATGAGGGTGTTCGAAGTAGAGTTTTGTACGGAATTTTTATTTTTTCGTTATTTATTATGTTTTTAAGCGTCATTTTTGCAAGTTTTTTTATGCAAGAAATTGGAAAGGTCGCTGTTGACTTCAATTTGAGCTCAATTTCTTTTGCTGGATTGTTGATTTCACTTTCTTTGTCAGTTGGTCTAATCTCGAAAGACTTAGATAAAAAAACAATATATTTTGTTTTGTCAAAGCCGATAAGTAGAGCCGAATATATTTTTGGGAAATATATTGGACTTATATTTGTTATATTTTTTTCATATATAATTTTGGGAATTTTGACCTGTATTCCTTTGCTATTTTTACAATCTGAATATCAATTGTATTTTGATACATTTAGTTGGCTTTCATATTTACAAGCCATTTATTTTGACTTTCTAAAGTTAGTTGTTTTCAATTCAGTAATAATATTTTTCAGTACGGTAACTTCTAGTTCTTTTATTACTATGCTTTTTTCTGTGTCAATTTATATTGCAGGCCAGACCATTAATGAAGTCGTTAATTTCATTTCTGTCAATATGGTTGGTCTGGAAATGTCTGCCACTTTAAAGATGACCGTGCAGACCTTGAAATATGCAATTCCTAATTTTGCAGTTTTTGATTTCAAGGTTATCTCTGCACATGGCTTACTTATCTCTGTAGAAGAATTCTTTATTTTTTCTGGGTATGGTGTTGGATATGCTCTGATAACGCTTCTTTTGGCGGCGGTCATATTTCAAAGGAAAGAATTTCTTTGATGAGAACAGCTATTTTTCTTATTGTTCTGCTGCTTTTATGTGCGACCCATTTTTGGACTTTTGATAAAACGTACGAGTCTAAACGCCGATTGGATCGTCTTGTTCGTGTAGATTATGTCCTACCCGCAGAGTTTTCCAGTATAGTTTCTCTCGATTTTAAAGGCTTAATTGCTGATTTTCAGCTCTTGCAAGCGATATTTTTCATTGGTGAGAAAATTGACAAAGAAGAAAGAATTTCGATCAGTGACTGGAGGTGTTTTAAGCGGATTATCAAGACTGTTAATGAACTAGATCCATATTTTTTTGATCCCTACTACTTGGGCGCTTCAATGCTTGTTTGGGGTCCTGGTATGTACGAGGATGCGATCGAGTTACTTGAACATGCCCGCAAGTACCGATCTTGGGACCGTCGCATCCCTTTCCAGGAAGGTTTTATATATTTTTATTTTTTGAAAAATTATGCTAAGGGGTCAGAACTTTTTAGCTTGGCTGCTAGGTTCCCTGATGCGCCTGCCTACTATGCAACATTGGCTGCCCGTCTTGCTTATTATGCTGGGGATCATGAGTCTTCAATTTTGTTGTTAAAAAACATGCTGTCTGAAACTGGTAATAAAGAAATTCGCAAAATGTACATAAAAAGATTGACGGCGCTTGAGGGTGCAATTGTCCTCGAGAGAGCAGTTGCCGACTTCAAAGAGAAAAATGGCAAACTGCCTCAAAATTTAGAAGAGTTATTGGCTAGTGGTTTGATTGACAACGTTCCAATAGATCCTTATGGTGGCAAATATTTATTAACAGAGGGTGGTCGTATCTTTAGCACAAGTAAATTTGCCGAGATGAAAAAATGAATTCTACTAACGCATTATTTATTTTATAGGTCCATTGCTATCCACATGTGTTGGTGAGGACACTTCGTTTGTTGTTTTAATGTGTGGATATAAGACTTCCAGTCTTTTGCCCTTAATGTCAAATTCCCCTTTCCTTTGTTGTGGGCTATCAGTTTAGCCTGACTTGAATGGGTGTAATTTGACTTTTTATGTATGGCTACCGGAGTTTTAATGTCATTTGAGTTATATATATTTCTGGGTGCGGCATTCATTTTAGGATCCATTGTCGGCTCTTTTCTCAATGTTTGCATCTATCGTATCCCGGCAGGAACTTCAATTGTCTCGCCGCCGTCATCCTGTCCACATTGTGGTTATTGTATCCGTTGGTATCAAAATGTGCCGATTCTCAGCTACCTGTTCCTGACCGGAAAATGTGCAGGATGTGAGCAGGCCATTTCTTTACGTTATCCACTCATAGAGTTTTTGACCGGCGGATTATTTGTCCTGGTACTTTATTATTCGGGACTTTGCCTGGCGACGCCAGTTTACTGGATCTTCGCTGCGAGCCTTGTCGTTATAACCTTTATTGACCTGGACCATCAGGTTATCCCTGATGTTATCAGTCTGCCCGGAATTGTTGTCGGATTTGTCTGTTCTTTTGCAGTCCCCTGGTTGAGTTGGTTCGATTCTTTTCTGGGTATCTTGCTTGGTGGTGGACTATTGCTTGCTATTGCCTGGGGTTATCAATTTCTGACCAAGCGCGAGGGGATGGGTGGCGGTGATATAAAGTTGCTGGCGATGATTGGCGCTTTTCTTGGTTGGAAATCAATATTTCCCATTATTTTTCTGGCATCTTTGGCAGGAACTGTCATTGGGGTTCCACTTATGCTCATGCGTCGTGAGGACACACGTTTCGCTTTGCCGTTCGGACCATTTTTGTCGTTAGCGGCAATCTGTTTTTTGTTGTGGGGATCACAATTGATCCACTGGTATCTTGGTTTTTTGAGGTGAAAATCGACACTGACGCCAGATGTGTGAAAAACTAGCATAAGTTGATTTTTGCTTGACACTAGCTATCTTTGACCTATAATTACGCCTAATATTGAGAGTGTTTACTATTTGTGGGGCGAGAACAATGTCATTAAATCGGGTTATGCAGATGCGTGAAGCACGTCTGATGAGTAAGGCTGAGCTGGCTCGTAAGGCCGAGTTGTCGCCTTTAACGATTTCTCGGATTGAGCAGGGTTGTGCGTGTCGTGTTGATACTATGAGAAAGATCATTTTAGCGCTTGGTCTTGATCTTTCTGATAAAACGAAGGTTTTCCCTGAAGGTGAATGATGTGTTTCGCATAAAACCTTTTGCCAACTGGATGGAATATTAGATGCTGTTTTCATCAAAAAAAGATTTGGTAGGGATTGACGTTGGATCGAGTTCTGTGAAACTCGTCAAGCTGAGGGAGTCCCGGGGGAATTATCAACTTCTGAATGTTGGTGTTTTTCCACTCGCCGTCGAGACAATAGTCGATAACACAATTATGGACTCATCTGCAATCGTCGAAGCGATTAGTAACCTTATCGTTGGGATGAAGGTGAAGGGGAAACGGGTTGCAACATCCGTTTCTGGCCATTCAGTGATTATCCGAAAAATAATGTTGTCACTTATGACAGAGGAAGAGCTTGAGTCAAGTATTCAGTGGGAAGCAGAGCAATACATCCCATTTGATCTTTCTGAGGTCAATATTGATTTCCAGATTCTAGGGCCGGACGCCAAGGATCCATCACAGATGAACGTTATGCTGGTTGCCGCAAAGAAGGACTATGTCGATGACTTTGTCGGCGTCTTTTCTGAGGCTGGATTAGACCCAGTTGTAATGGACATTGATTGTTTCGCGACTGAAAACACATTTAATGTTAACTACGGTTTTGTAGAGGATGAAGTGGTTGCCCTTGTTGATGTCGGGGCAAGTGCCGTGAGTGTAAATGTTTTGAAGAGTGATGTTACGCTTTTCACTCGTGATATCCAAGCTGGTGGAAACCTGATTCGTGAAGAGTTGCAAAAACGATTAGGAATAAGTAGCGAACAAGCTGAGATGGCAAAAATAGGGGGAAGATCTATTGACGATGTTGACCCCGAAGCGATAGACGAAGTTATGGTTGATGCTGTAGACAATTTGGTACAGGAGGTACAGCGTTCGCTGGACTTTTTCGCGGCAACATCTGGTGATGACAAAATCATTAAAATTTATCTAACTGGCGGGGTATCCAAGTCACAGCAGGTTTGTGCTGCTCTGGAGAAAAAACTTGGAATACCCACCGAGGTGATTGATCCTTTTAGAAATATCTCGGTCAACGAGAAAGATTTCGATTTGGAATACCTGAAAGCAATAGGCCCCATGTTGTCAGTTGCGACTGGATTGGCAATGAGAAGGGTTGGTGACAAATGATTAGAATAAATCTGCTCCCTGTACGAGCTGCTCAGAAAAAAGAAAGACTGAGGGCACAGTTGTCGATTCTGACGCTGAGTATGCTTGCCGTTTCGATCGTATGTGGCGCTGAATACTTAAGGATGGTGTCAAAAATAGATTCTAAAAAGGCTGAAATATCCTCGGTAGAGACGCATATTAGGCAATTGCAGAAAAAAATTGGTGAGGTTTCACGCTACAAAAAATTACAAGCAGATCTGAAAAAGAAACTGGAGATATTGCAGGTTCTAAAGGATGGTCGATCTGGTCCAGTTCATCTTTTGGATGAACTGAATCATGCTCTGCCCGATAAACTCTGGTTGACCGGTTATTCTGCTTCATCTGGAGGGGTCACAATTGATGGTATTGCAGTCGATGAGAATGTTGTCGCTACCTTCATGGAGAAACTTGGAGCTTCGTCATACTATGGTGACGTTGAACTTAGGGGGATCTCTCAGCTTGTAATGAATAATGTGAAGCTACAAAAGTTCACCTTGAATTGCAGGGCAACACAGCCAGCAAATTAGCTTGCGAGGGGTAGGTGCTAC
>JAJRRT010000018.1 GCA_024279255.1 Deltaproteobacteria bacterium
ACCTTCTGCCATCTTTTTGCTCCTTTGCGTTTCCGTATTCTATCGGAAACCAGTGCCGTACAGAGACGCTGGATATTGACTTAACCACTACGGCTAACAGAGTCGTAGTGGTTTCAAACCATCAGACACCCTGTGTTTTTCTGTATCCAACATCTGTACAGCGGTTCTAAAGTTAATTCTCTTTATCATGAAAATATTTTCAAACGCAAGGATTTAATTTCGCAACTGTTATGGACTTTCCTTTCATGGGAAGTATTTACCTTGATGAAGCTATATCTCCGCAAATTGACAAGGGAATACAGTTCGATAAGCTAAGACAATAGATATCTATTCAATGTTAGCCAGAAAAGGAGAAGACTATGATCAAAACGGTTCGAGATATTTTGCGACTTAAAGGGGGGCACGTTTTTACCATCAATGCCGATGACAGCGTTTTTGTCGCCTTGGAAATGATGGCGAATGAGAATGTTGGTGCGTTGCTTGTGATGCAAGATGGCAGGTTGGCTGGAGTGATCTCTGAACGCGACTACGCCCGCAAAGTTATTCTTAAGGGACTTTCCTCTCTCCAGCTTGCAGCCCGCGAAATAATGACAGAGATGGTCTGCTACGCTCGTCCCGAGCAGACAGTTGAAGAGTGTATGGCTGTTGTTACCGAAAAGCGCTGCAGACATCTTCCGGTCCTCGACAATGATAAGCTGGTTGGGATGGTATCGATTGGTGATTTGGTTAAGGCCTCAATTGCCGAGAAGGAATTTATCATCGGACAGCTGGAAAATTACATCAAAGGGGGCTGATCAGGAGTTTCTTCGGTAGCGCATCTTTGGATGGAAGTATGAGGCAAATGGCAGTGTACTAAAATACAAAAATTATGTGAGAGACGCTGTCGCGTTACTTAAAATCGCTATTCGTGAGGCATGACCGAATTGATTGGCATATTGAAATTGAGTGGGGAATTACGTCAAGGGTTGAACTTGGCTATGTCAACAAGTCGTTGGAATCAGACGGAGCGTCTTGTCTGCCCGTTGCCGAATAATCTCTAACCACTTTGGCAACGCGGATGCGGTAGGATTGAAACAGAAAATCCTTTCCTTTTTTCTGGGCAGACCTGTGCTCTAGAACATTCCGCCATGTTTTTATAGAGGCTTCATCCTGCCAAAATGAAAGGCTCAAAATCTTCGCTTCTTCGCTCAGGCTTTGAAATCTTTCGATAGAGATGAATCCGTCTCTGTTTTCTAAAAAAACACGTATTTTTGCTGCGATTTCGAGGTACTCCTCTTTTCCTTCGGCTTTGGGCCAAACTTCGAAAATGACAGCAAACACCTTATTATTCCTTTCATGGGGGGCTTCGGGCGGTTCCAGTCGCTATAGGAGCAACAGTAATCGGTCGTTCTTTAAATTATTTGCGCTTTTGATGACGGAGACATTTTGAATTCGTTCATATCTGATCCTTTTGTGTCCTTTGTTCGTTCATTTCAGGTGGACCGTTTTGAAATTGAACCACACCCGCAGGGATTGTTTCCCATCCGGCTTTTGAGCCAACATGAATGTGCATACCAAGGTTCACCTTTGGGTCGCCATTCAGGCAGCCCAACGTAATCCCGTGGATTTCACCTTTGTAGGTTCCGCAAAGTGTTGAGCCGCAAATTTTGCAGAACTGGAGGCCAAAACACTTTTTGCAGACAAATGACGTCAATAAGTCTTCTCCGGACAGCCATGTAAAGTCTTCCGGATTAACCAGTGCATATGCAGAAGCCTGAGAGCTGAAGGCTTTTCTGCACCTTGAGCAATGGCAGGAGCGTGCGTCGTGCAGAGGACCAGTAATTCGGTATCTGACTTCACCGCAAAAGCATTCACCTGTTAATGGCATACTATGACTCCTTACAGCTTTTTTGGATGACAGACATCTTCAGCAAGATTGCCCTGTGCTCCACATTTGTCACAGCTGGTCGTTGGGTTCGCGCTACGAGCTGCCAGTTCGTCAAGCTTCCCCTTCTTTTTCAGTTTGCAGAGGTGTTTCGGATGTTTTTTTGGTGTCGGACAATGATCATCGCTCATTTACTCTCTCTTCCATTTATTATTCCATCTTGATTTAAAAGCACTTTCAGCTCCGATCCACACCTATACACTGATAAGTGCGTAGGTGTTTAGTTTTTCACTATAGCTGATCTTTCGGTGTCGGGGTCAAGAGACTCTGGTGATTGACAAGAGCAGTATGGCTGGCGGACACTATAGCATTCAATTCGTTCAAGGAAAGAAGGTCAATGTTGGACAATTACACGAAAAACATCCCCCTGGGAAAGGCTTCGGCCTACGTCTCGCAGTATGATCCGACACTGTTATGTCCTTTCCCGCGTCAAGTTAAACGTGACGAAATCGGCGTTGTGGTTGACCTTCCCTTTTCGGGGATAGATCTCTGGAACGGATATGAACTCTCTTGGTTGAACAGCAATGGGATGCCGCAGGTGGCAATGGCGCGGTTTGCTTTTGCCTGTGAGTCGCCCTTTTTGATCGAATCGAAGTCGTTTAAGCTCTATCTGAACTCTTTCAATCAAACTCGCCTCAATAGCCGGGATGAACTTTGTCAAAGGTTGCGTGATGATTTAACTGCGGCGAGCGGGGCTTTGGTTGAGGTTGAACTCATGACTTTGGCAGAAGCTGAACATTTACTTGCTCAGCTCCCGGGGGACTGTCTGGATAATCTGTCGATTGAGATCGACAACTACCAGCTACTACCCGAAGGGCTCTGTGCTGCCTCGAAAGATCATGTCTCTGAAATTCTCCATAGTCATCTGCTCAAGAGTAATTGTCTTGTTACCAATCAGCCAGATTGGGGGAGCCTACTTATCGAGTATACCGGCCCAAGGATTGATCGTGAAGCCTTGCTGCGCTATCTGATCTCCTTTCGCCAGCATAATGAATTTCATGAGCAGTGTGTAGAGCGTATTTTTGTTGATCTGCAGCGCTATTGCCAGCCCCGGCAACTAAGTGTGCAGGCCTGGTACACGCGTCGTGGTGGTTTAGATATTAATCCCTTTCGCACCAACTGCGGACAGAAGCCACGACTGGTGCGTCTGGTGCGACAGTAACTTTCTCACTGTGTATGTAAATGATTTGGAAATCGACCTTTTGGTGATACCTTGTCACCCATCACAGTTTGTTTTAATAAAATCGAATATAGCTTACGGAATCACTATGAAAAAAACATTTAAAATGACCCACCCGAAGATCAAAGTCCCAAGGCTTGTAGAGGCCATTAAATATGAAGTGAAAAAGTATATTAAAAGAGAACGTCGCAAGACTCTCCCCCTCAATGTCGATTTCTGGGATTTTGATTGTCGATTCGGCGAGGATGAGGGCAGTAGTGCTGTCATCCATCTGTCTGAAATCAACAAATACATTTCACAGGCCGAAGAAAAACAGCTCGAATCCTTTTATTTGGAAATTCTGGTCAAGCCGGGCCATCGCACTAAGAAACCAAGAGAAGTGCAGCCGGAAGAGTAGCTTTTCTCTTTCGAAAATTCTTTCAGATGACGATGAAAAAGAGCAGAATGATGGAATTGACGGCGACAGAATTAGCCGCACAGGCGGCAGGAAAAGTGCTGGTTGACATCCGGCGTGCCGAGGAGTGGCGCTCGACGGGAGTCATTGCAGGCAGTCATCAGCTGACTTTTTTTGATGCCGCTGGCCATGCCGATCCTGCGGGTTGGTTAGAGAACTTGGCAAAGGTTGCCGGTCCGGAAGACGATCTGGTGCTGATCTGTCGTAGTGGACATCGTAGCGGGATAATTCTCAATTTTTTGCATACCCAGACCCCATATCGGCAAGCGTGTCACTTGGCGGGCGGGATCTTGGATTGGTGTGAAAAAGGGCTGCCCGTGGTCCCATTTAAGGGCTGAACTCTTGCCTCAGACGGCGATCAGCTTCTTCAAGAACTGGCCAGGATTTGCAGAAGGTGAACCGAACCAGATGTTGGCCGTCGCTCGCATTGGCATAGAAGGGACTGGCGGGTATGGCCGCGACCCCGACCTTCTCAACCAGCCAACGGCAAAACTCCACATCATCCCCTCGACCCAGATCCGAGATATCAACCATCAGATAGTAGGTTCCTTGCGACTGCAGTACATCCATCCCGCAGTCCCTTAGCAGGCAGTAGAGAAAATCACGTCTCTGACGGTAGTCTTCAGAAAGTTTCCGGTAAAACTCCTCACCGACTTCCAATGCCTTGGCCCCTGCAATCTGTAAGGGCGAAGCTCCACAGAAGGTGATGAATTGCTTGGCCCGCAGCATTGCTTCGATCAACTCAGCAGGTCCCGCCGCCCAACCAACTTTCCAGCCGGTCACGCTGAAGGTTTTGGCCAGAGAAGAGATCGTCAAGGTTCGTTCCTGCATCTGCGGTAAGCTGGCCAAGGGGATGTGCTGCTGGCCGTCAAACAGAATCGCTTCGTAGACCTCGTCAGTTATTGCGATCAGGTCATGCTTGATGCAAAGCCCCGCAATCAGATCGAGTTCCGC
Organism: Deltaproteobacteria bacterium; assembly: GCA_024279255.1. Taxonomy (GTDB): domain Bacteria; phylum Desulfobacterota; class Desulfuromonadia; order Desulfuromonadales; family Geopsychrobacteraceae; genus Geopsychrobacter. The sequence continues at coordinate 4,513 of JAJRRT010000018.1, forward strand.
GCGATTATAGACCTTGCCGATCGGGTTTTGCGGGCTGTTAAGGAGCAGTAAGCGGGTTCGTGAACTGATCAGACTTTCGAGCTCTGTCGGGTCAATCTGCCATTGAGGTGAGAGCAGGGTATAGCTGCAAACCTTCCCTCCCGCTAATTCGATAGCTGGACGGTAGGAGTCAAAACAGGGTTCGAACAGGATCACCTCATCGCCAGGATCGAGCAGTCCCATCATCGCGGCAAATAAGGCCTCAGTCGCACCGACAGTGACCAGAATTTCACGCTGTGGATCGTAATTCAACTGATAGCGATTTGCCATTCGTGCTGCTATTGCTTGACGAAGTTGTGGTTGTCCTGAACCAGGAGCATATTGATTGTACGGACCGCGCAAAGCTTCAATTGCGGCATCGCGAATAAAGCTTGGCGGGTCGAAGTCGGGGAAACCTTGACCCAGATTGACCGCGGCATGTTTGATTGCCAGTTCGGTCATGGTCGCGAAAATGGTGGGTTGCATGGTGGCAACCCGCTGGGCCATAGGTCTGTTCACGGGTATCTCATTTCTGGATTGTTTCACGAATCGCACAATCGAGGCAGATCGGCATCAGTTGATAGAGGCCGGTCTCCGGGTTATAGCTGGAAACATGCTGAAGATGTTTTGCACAGGTGACCTTGAAGCAGCTACAGCAGGTCAGGCTTTTGCCGATCCCTCTGGCCTCGCAGATATGGCAGATCCATGGTGTAGTTGGTGCGTCTTGACTCACGAGTGATCCCTATCCTATGCCGCTAGCTGTCGGCGTTGTTCAATACTCAGACCGGCGACGTATCCGGCCATACCTCGCAGTGAATTACCAATAAACTCACGCTCGCGTTCCAGCATGTCTTTTGGAATTTGATTGATCAGGGCAAAGTGTTCATCGTGCTCAATCAGCCAGTTGTAAAAGGCCTCTACGCGTTCCTCCCCCTCGAATTCTGCGGTGGCTGCGACACCTTTAACCCAGAGCTGCAGCTGTTTTTTACCAATGTTCAGGTGGGTCAGGGCGTCATCGACGAGCCCGTAATGGGCGAAAATCATTCGTTGAGGCGCCAGGTCGATCATTCGTTGAATGGAGTCGAGGGCCACTTCCAGAATGAAACGGGGAGGTGTCGCAGGGCGCATATAAATCCCATGTGGAACCTCACTCCGGACTCCGGCGACTTCTCCGGCAAAGAGCAGGTCTTCGGCCAGGTAGCAGCAATGGTGCTGGGCATGCCCTGACGTCAAAAAAGTGCGGATGCCGGTGTCGCCGATCTGTTCAAGAAATTCAATTTTTTCTGCTGGAATCGGAATGATTTCTCCGTAGGCTTCCGCAGTTTTTCCTAACACCTGAAGGGAGCCCTGCCAGAGTTTGGTGGGGTCGATCATATGACGGATGCCATCAGGGTGGCAGATCACCTGCGCAGCCGGGTAGTGTTTGAGCAGTTCCCCGGCGCCTCCAGCATGGTCGATGTGGATATGGGTCAACAGGATATAGTCGAGATGCTCAACCCCAGCTTTGCGTAGTTCCCCCAGCAGGTGCGGGATGGTCGAGAGTGGTCCCGGGTCGATCAGCAACCTGAATCCGTTACTCTGCCAGCACCAGCTGCTGATAAAGCGACGAAAGCCGGGCAGGCCGGGTTGGTCAAGATCTACGCAGAAGAGATTCTGCTCTGTCATGGTGAACTGTCCTTTCAGGTTTTCGTGTCTGCTCTGCGGAAAACTGCAACTTTTTTAAAGAGTTAACCTGTGATTAACTGACGGCAAGCCTCAATAGACTGGAACCCGACCAGCTCACGTCCCTCGTATCTCAGTGTTGGTACGGCCCTGATGCCAGCAGAAATGGCCAGATCAAGGTCATGATCGAGTGTGGCGGCATAACTCTTCTCTTTCAGAACCCGCTGTGCCTCATCGTTGTCGAGACCCAGGGCAGTGATGATCTGGAGCAGCTCTTTCTGTCTGGCGATGTTGATACCATCCACGAAGTAGGCGCGATAGACTGCATCCAGATAAAGGTCGAATTTTCCCTGCTGAGTCACCCAGAGACCGAGTTCCTGGGAATTACGACTGTTGTAGGTGTGACTCCGTCGACCAAAGGGGAGGCTGAGGGAGGCGGCAACTTGAGATAACTGCTCCATGGCTGCGGGGATGTCCAGGCGCCCCTCGAACAGTTGCTCGAGACTCATCCCTTCCATCGGCGTCTCCGGGTGTAACGGGAACGGCCGGTAGCTGCAGTTAAACTCGAACTCTTGCTGAAGCTGGTCGATACGCACGGCACCGAAGTAGCACCAGGGTCAAATATAGTCAAAATAGATTTCGAGAGTTTTCATTCTCAAAATGTAACAGTAGAGGGGGAGAACAAGCAATATGCTGGCAAAGGAATCTGTTACAATCATGTTCTTGCTGAAATTAACGGTTTTGTTCTGGAGTCTTCATGGCGAACGCTTTTCTAAAACAGTTCCTCTCACGCGACAAAAAATCTCCTAAACAATCCGCAGTCGGACTCGGTACCTTCCTTGGAGTTTATACCCCCACAGTCCTGACTATTCTCGGCGTCATAATGTATCTTCGCTTTGGGTGGGTATTAGGTCAGGTTGGTTTGGTCAAGACCCTGTTGATTGTGTTACTGGCACATGCCATTACCCTGGCCGCCAGCTTGTCACTCTTTGCCATCGCAACCAATGCCCGCGTCGGCGTCGGCGGAGCCTACTTCATTATTTCGCGTGGTCTTGGTGTCGAAATTGGCGGCGCGATCGGATTGCCACTCTTTCTGTCGCAGGCCCTCTCGGTCACTCTCTATGCCTACGGCCTCGCCGAATCTTTACGATTTATCTGGCCCGATCTGCCCCTGCAATTTACTGCTTTTTTGATTATTTTGTTGGTCGGAGCTCTTTCGCTTAAAGGGGCAACTTTCGCGCTGAAGGCTCAGGTGCCAGTGCTCGCATTGATCGGGCTCTCTATCTTTGCGTTAGGCACTGGAAGTCTTACCGGTACGGTCGACGTATCTACCGGTGCCGCAGTCGCTGCAGGAGTTCCCTTCTGGGCGGTTTTTGCAGTCTTTTTCCCGGCGGTGACCGGGATTATGGCGGGTCTCAGCCTCTCAGGCGATCTTGCCGAACCACAACGTTCGATTCCGCGTGGCACTCTGGCCGCGGTCTTGACGGGGTTAGTGATCTATCTGCTGGTCCCTTTTTTGCTCGGCTTTGGAAGTGACCCTGGCTCCCTGCGCTCCGAGCCTCTGATTTGGGCCAAAATTGCTGTGTTGGGGCCCTGGTTGATTCTCCCCGGACTCTGGGGAGCGATCTTCTCCTCTGCCGTCGGTTCTATTCTTGGTGCTCCGCGCACCCTTCAGGCTCTGGCAACCGACCGTTTAGCACCCAAAATTCTTCGCCGCACACATGCGAGTGGTGAACCCCTTTTCGGGCTTGCGGTAACTATGATCATCGCTCTGGGAGCTGTTTTTCTCGGAGGGTTAAATGCGGTTGCGACCGTTGTCACGATGTTTTTTCTGACCGTTTATGGTGTGGTTAATCTGGTCGCGGCCTTGGAGAAGATCTCAGGGAATCCCTCATGGCGGCCTAGCATCAATATCCCATGGGCCATTTCGCTATTGGGAGCTCTGGCCTGTTTCGCCGTAATGATTCTGATTAATCCCTGGGCGACCTTTATTGCGCTAGTCGTTGAACTTGGGTTGTGGCTGGTTTTGAAAAAACGGGTTCGTAATGAGCGCTGGGGAGATCTACGCCGCGATATTTATGAGACAATTGTACGCTGGGGTCTTTTTCGTTTATCCGGGCGACCAATGACTGCACGTAACTGGCGGCCACATCCTCTTGTTTTTGTTAGTGATGTCAGTCGTCGTCTTGATCTGGTTCAATTCGCGGCCTGGTTTGGAGAAAACCGTGGGGTGCTGACGGTCTGCGAGCTGGTCGAAGGGGACGTAATGCGTCCCGATATTGATTTGGTCACGCGCGCAGAAGAAATGGATAAAGTTCTTAAGGATGCCGGGATTGCGGCTTTTACCGAAGTAGATGTCGTTTTAGATGTCGCCCGTGGGGTCATTTCTGTTACACAGGCCAATGGCCTGGGGAGTCTGGAAGCCAATACCGTTATGGTTGGCTGGCCCGATAGTCGACAACGATTGATTGCTTTTTTAAAAACTATTCGTCCCCTGAAGCGTCTGAATCGCTCGCTGGTGATCGGACGCCTGGATAAGATTGCACCTCTGCATGAAGGGCGTTTGCTCGAAATACATATCTGGTGGGGTGGTCTGCAGCGCAACGGGGATTTGCAATTGTTACTTGCATATCTTCTGACCTGCAATATTGAATGGCGCAATGCCCGGATTCGTATTCTCAGCCTGGCCTCAAATGATTTGATGGTTGAGCGAACCCGCAGTTTTCTACAACAGTTGATCCCCAAGATTCGGATTAATGCCGAGATCGACGTGAGAATTCGTGAGCCTGACAGTAGCATCCGGGAAGTTATGCAACGTGAGAGTGCTGAGGCGGATCTGGTTTTGCTTGGCCTTGCCTGCCCCGAAGAGGGGAAAGAGCCTGAATATGCTGAGCGTCTCGTAGAATTGACCGAAGGGCTGCCCAGTTGCTTTCTGGTCCATAACGGCAGTCTGTTTATCGGTGAATTGGTCACACCGACTGCTGAAGATGAGAGTACTGAAGAGAAAGATGAACACACGCAGAACAATCTGGCCTCTCCTGAGGATTCTGTAGATAAGCCTGAGAAGATCGGTAGTGCCAAGTTGAAGGCTGATGAAGGCGTAATATCGCCAGAAAGTTCCGACCCCGATTGAATACTCAGCAGTGGGTGATTTGTGCATCAAATATCTAGCAAGTCAGTCCTCATCGTAGCACTGGCCGTTGTCGGTATTGATTTCGCAAATCCCTGATTCATTCGGGTGGACTCTGAAGAGCTCATAGGCCTCAGAAGGTATCCCTTCCAGTACCTTGAATATTTTGCCTTTGTCCGTTTCTTCGTCAAAGACAAACATATCGTAGGTGCTGCTTTTGATGTTGAGTGATTGGCCGATACGGGCCGACCAGCTGTCTCGCCAATAGGTATGATCGACAATTTTTAGACTATACATAAGAACCTCCCTGTCCCTATTCTACTTCCTGAGGGCTTGCTGGAGGAAGGGGGCAGCTCAGCTTAATTTTGTGATGAAGCTTCTGCCAGCTTACGATCCCTGTTCTGAATTCGGAGCATGATGATTTAGCAATAAAAGAAGTTTTATTTTCATCGACAAGCGACAGGGTCACCTCTTTGAGGTAAATTAAGCATTAATACTTCTGATCGTAATTAATGTGGCTGGTTGGAAGTTAATCTCTGTCCCTTAGCGAGGGTAAAATAATGGATGCTAGGAATCTACGGAAAAAATTTGATGCGAGTCTGACCGATTTGCCTCCCCTCGGCATGGATGTTCACAGCCTGGTTGAGGATTTTAGAAAATATTACTCCCATACGTTGGGTCGAGATCGTCACTGCCAGTCGGCTCACTATGCTTATCAGGCACTGGTGTTGAGCCTGCGTGAGAGACTCCTCGAACGTTGGAAGAACACCCGCTACGGTTATGAAGGTGCAAATGCTGGTCATGCCTACTATCTGTCCCTTGAGTTTCTAATGGGAAGAGCATTGGGGAACGCTGCACTCAATCTTGACCTTGACGAGGTGACAGAGCTGGCAGTGAACTGTCTGGGAATGGAGTTGGAGGACCTGGTTGAGGTCGAGCAAGATGCCGGGCTTGGCAATGGTGGCCTGGGACGACTCGCTAGTTGTTTTCTTGACAGTTGCGCCACCTTGCAATTGCCGGTCACTGGCTACGGATTACGCTACGAGTACGGCATGTTCCGTCAGTCGATTGTCGCTGGCGAACAGATTGAGGAACCCGATCACTGGTTACGCGAAGGGAATCCCTGGGAGCTGGAGCGCCCCGAGTATACGCAAAGGGTACGCTTCGAAGGTCGTACCGAGTGGCATCCTGATAGTAACGGGAGAAAACAGGCCTGCTGGGTAGACAGTCATGATGTGCTGGCTGTTCCCTACGATGTCCCCGTTCCCGGTTACCGGAATGGGACGGTCAATACTTTGCGCCTCTGGAAGGCCTGCGCCACCGACGAATTTGACCTTGGTGAGTTCAACGCCGGTCTTTACCCTGAATCTGTCGCGGCCAAGAACACGGCCGAGCAGATTACGCTGGTCCTTTATCCCAATGATGCCAGCGAGAGTGGTAAAGAGTTGCGATTGCGTCAACAGTACTTCCTCGCCTCAGCAAGCCTGCAGGATGTTGTGGCTCGCTGGATCGGCGTGCATGGTAAAGATTTTTCAAACTTTGCCGCCAAGAATCGCTTTCAACTCAACGACACCCATCCGAGTTGTGCTGTACCTGAACTGATGCGTCTGCTCATGGATGAGCAGGGGCTGGAATGGAATGAGGCCTGGGAAATTACGAGAAACACCATGGCTTACACCAATCACACTTTACTTCCAGAGGCTCTGGAGCGTTGGCCAGTCCCGATTTTCTCTTATCTGTTACCTCGTCTGCTCGAGATCATCTACGAAATCAACGCGCGATTTCTGGCTGAGGTTGCTCAGCGTTGGCCTGGAGAGACCGAACGTCAAAGTCGTATGTCGATTATTGAGGAGGGTGCTGTTCCGCAGGTGCGTATGGCTTACCTTGCGATTATCGGTAGCTTCTCTGTCAATGGTGTCGCAGCCCTCCATTCACGTTTGCTGTCTGAAGGCCTGTTCCGTGATTTTTTCACTCTGTGGCCGAAGAAATTTAATAATAAGACCAACGGTGTCACGCCGCGCCGCTGGCTTGCTTGGTGTAATCCTGAACTTTCACGACTTATCACCGAGATAGTTGGCGAAGGCTGGGTCGCAGATCTTTCACGACTGACCCATTTAGTTCCTTACGCCGAAGATCCAAGCTTTCGTGAGCGCTGGGCGGCAGTCAAACAACAGAACAAATATCGCCTGGCACAGTTAGTCGAAGCCGATTGCGGTGTGACTTTCAATCTAGATGCGATCTTCGACGTGCAGGTCAAACGCATTCATGAGTACAAACGGCAATTGCTTAACCTCCTCCATGTTATTCATCTCTATGATCGCCTTAAGCGAGGGGACACTGAGGATTGGACGCCGCGCTGTGTGCTCATCGGTGGCAAGGCCGCCCCTGGCTATTTTATGGCCAAGTGTATTATCAAGCTGATTAACAATGTCGCTAATGTCATTAATTCCGACCCTGTTACTGCAGGTCGCCTCCGCTTGGCATTTTTGCCAAACTATCGAGTTTCCACCATGGAAATCGTTGCCCCCGGGACTGATGTCTCTGAGCAGATTTCGACTGCAGGTAAAGAGGCCTCTGGAACAGGAAATATGAAGTTTATGATGAATGGGGCTCTGACCATCGGAACCCTTGACGGGGCCAATGTCGAAATCCTCGAGGAGACTGGAGAGGATAATTTCTTTCTGTTCGGCATGACCGCTGAAGAGGTTGAGGAGATGCGTGGTCATTATGATCCGACCGCAATCATTGCTGCCGATGAGGATCTCCGTCGTGTCGTGCAACTGCTGCGGAGTGGTCACTTCAACCAGCTTGAACACAATATATTCGATCCGATCCTGCACGCCATTACCAGTCCCAGTGACCCATGGATGACGGCGGCTGATTTCCGTAGCTATGTCGATGCGCAACAGCGCGTCGCCGAAGCTTATCGTGATGAGGAACACTGGACACGAATGAGTATTCTCAACACCGCTGCCAGCGGGCGCTTTTCAAGTGATCGCACAATTGCAGAATACAATCGGGATATCTGGCGATTGGAGGCCGTGGCGCCACTGTCTCCTGAGTAAAAAGACTGATAATCAAGCGTCCGTCATTTCTACGTAGGCGGGAATCCAGAAGTTCCCGGGGATGACGACTTTTGCAAGAGCCTCGAATATTTACAAATATTTTATGAAGCTGCCTTCTATAATCAAAAAAACTTGACAGCCTCCATCTATTTGGCTATTTTGCCAAATAGATGGAGGCTCGAATGTCTTACAATAAACAACATTTCACTGAACGTGCGCATATCATCAAGGCTATGTCTCATCCGGTACGTCTCTTTTTCATCGAGGAGCTCGCTCGCCAGGAACGTTGCGTCTGCGAACTGACTGAGATGGTCGGGCTAGACATCTCGACCGTTTCAAAGCATCTGAGTGTGTTAAAAAATGCTGGATTAGTCGTTGATGACAAACGCGGCAATCAGGTTTTTTATCGATTGCAGACTCCCTGTATCCTCAACTTTTTCGGATGTGTTGAAGCGGTCCTCAACGGAGAATCAGAAACAACCAACTGCGCCTGCTGAACCCGTAATTACGGATTTTAGCAGGCGTTTTTTTATGGACAGCTATTTGGCAATATTGCCAAATAGCCAAGGAGTCAGAGATGAACTGGAAAACCGAATGGAAACCACTCTTCTGGATTATTGTCGTCTTTACCGGATGTTTCTTTCTGCCGGTTGATCTACCGCGCGTGCAATCGGCCCTCATAGAATCGTTGTATTTGGTTCGCTGGTATGCCCGCGAGCATGTTCTGCTCTGCTTAGTGCCCGCCTTTTTTATCGCTGGTGCAGTTGCGGTCTTCGTCAGCCAGGCAGCGGTAATGAAGTATCTTGGTCCTAAAGCGAATAAGATCCTTGCTTACAGTGTCGCCTCGGTTTCGGGGACCATCCTTGCGGTCTGCTCCTGTACCATTCTGCCGCTGTTTGCAGGCATCTACCGCATGGGTGCCGGACTCGGACCGGCCTGTGCTTTTCTCTACTCCGGGCCAGCGATTAATATCCTCGCTATTGTCCTGACGGCACGCATCCTTGGCCCCGAAATGGGTATCGCACGCGCTGTTGGTGCAATTATCTTTGCTGTAGTCATCGGCCTCATGATGCACTTCTTCTTTCGTCATGAAGAGGCCGAAAAAGCCGCAGCTACTCCGATGATGGGTGAAGAAGATGAGTCCCGACCGCTGTGGCAGACCAGTCTCTATTTTGCCTCAATGGTTGGAATTCTAGTTTTTGCTAACTGGGGGAAAACCGAAGATCAGAGCGGCCTCTGGCATGCGATTTACGCTGCAAAATGGTGGATCACTAGTGGCTTTTCTGTTTCCTTGGCACTGATGCTCGCCACCTGGTTCAACCTTGGTTTTGTACGCATTCTGTTTGCGGCTATTCCGGCACTGCTGATGGCGGTCATTCAACCGCAGCACCCGGAACTCGCTTTCACATTCGGAGTTATCGGGCTGTCAATGCTGGGTAATTTAAAAAGCACCCGTGACGGTGAAATGGGTCAGTGGTTTGAGGAGAGTTGGGATTTCGCGAAGAAGATCCTGCCACTTCTGTTGATCGGTGTCCTGATTGCTGGTGTGCTGCTCGGTCGACCCGGCCATGAAGGACTGATTCCTTCTGATTGGGTCGCCTCACTGGTCGGCGGCAATTCGCTGTCAGCTAACTTGTTCGCCTCGGTTTTCGGCGCCTTTATGTATTTCGCCACCCTGACCGAAGTACCGATATTACAAGGTTTGATCGGAGCAGGCATGGGGAAAGGGCCAGCACTCGCCTTGTTGTTGGCTGGCCCGGCACTCTCACTGCCAAATATGTTGGTCATCCGCAGTGTCATGGGGACCAAAAAGACAGTTGTTTTTGTGTTGCTGGTCATGGTGATGGCGACTATCAGTGGACTGATTTATGGAGCAATTTTTTAAAACAAAAGGGGACTCAGGTGAAAAAAATTCAAATTCTTGGAACTGGATGTGCCAAATGTCAAAAGCTGGCAGAAAACACCAGGCAGGCTGCCGACAATCTCGGCCTGGATTACGAAATGAAGAAAGTTACCGACATCAACCAAATCATGGCCTTCGGTGTGATGACTACTCCCGGGCTAGCCGTCGACGGTAAGGTCCTGTTGACCGGCAAGGTACCGAACCCTGGCGAGATTGAAAGACTCTTGAAATGAGTAGCCGCCTCTGATTCGATCTTTCTTCTTGTTTTTTGCTGGACTGACACTACTGACATCTTCAGCCGTGTCAGCAGAGCATCGACCAAAACTGGTTGATGTGGGCGCCGACAAGTGCATTCCTTGCATCAAGATGGCGCCGGTTTTTGATGCTCTTAAAGAGGATTTTGCCGGTCGCATGGATGTTCAGTTTGTTGATGCCTGGAAAAACTGTGAAGAGCGTCAACCTATAGTGTGCAGATGATTCTAACCCGTTCGCAGGCGGCATCATGATTTAATTGCCCTGAGGCCTCCTTACCGCTCTGGCCGGACGGATGCTGGGGGATCTGGGGGCTTATGGTAACTGGCTGGTGGCCGTCATCTTTTTTATCTTTGGCCTGCATCTCTGGATCAAATAAATTTGTGGAATTCTGGTCATGTCCGGTGGGGCTTGGCTGATTTATAGAGCGCCCTGAACATCAACAAAGCATTAGCTTTCTAACAAAGGAAAAAATTGTATGAAACGCATCACACTAACGGTAACAGTCTTACTTTTCCTGTCCTCCCTGGCTTTAGCCAGTGATAAAATGCTTGAATCCTATGTCGCCAATTTCGACTACGCTAGCCGTCTCGAAATGAAAGCCAGCAGTAAAAAACTGATTGATCTGCTGGAGGATGGCAAAGCAGTGCTGGTCGATATCCGCTTCAAAGAGGAGCAGCAGGTTTGGGGGCCGAGTTTTGCGTTAAACATTCCACTAAATGAACTCCCTGATCGATTGAACGAATTACCGAAAGACAAGATCATCGTTACCGCCTGCCCTCACAAGGATCGAGCGATTATCGCTATGACCTACCTGCGTTCTAAAGGAATTCCAGCTCGTTATTTGACTGATGGATTGATCGGGTTGGCAGAGAACCTGCGTGGAGATAAGGCGCTCTATTTCATGAAGATTTTGACAAAGGAATAAGTTGCTGCACAAAACAATAAAAAAGGCCCATGGCGCGAAAGAACAGAGCCGTGGGCCTTTTTTTAACAAAGCTCAAATGAAAATATCTGGCTTTTCATCCAACCTGTTTACCCAATTTCTTCCGACTGACCTGCATTTTTTTTGGAGAACCATTCATTGTTATCGATGAGTAGTTGACTATCTGATTTGAGGGTAAAGCGACCGAGTAATTGCTGCATCTGACCAGACTGACTGGCCAGCTCCTCACTAGTCGCTGCACTCTCTTCAGCGCTTGCCGTATTCTGTTGTATTACTTGATCGATCTGCTCCAAGCCTTGATTCACCTGTGCCACTCCCTGAGCCTGCTCATTGCTTGATGTGGCAATCTCTCCAACAAGATCGGTCACTTTTGTAATCCCCGTAACGATCTCATCGAGCGCCTTAGCGGTCTTTTCAGCAATTTTGCTCCCATTGGTCGCCTTTTCGACCGAACCCTCAATCAAGGCCGCTGTTTCCTCAGCCGCCTTGGCACTACGTGCCGCCAAGTTGCGTACTTCTTCTGCGACGACCGCAAACCCCTTGCCGTGCTGTCCGGCACGGGCGGCTTCAACCGCCGCATTCAGTGCTAGCAGGTTGGTCTGAAACGCGATCTCGTCAATAACCTTGATAATCTTACCGATATTCTGACTCGATTCGTTGATCTCGCCCATCGCAGTTATCATCTGGCCCATGCTTTTGGACCCCAAATCGGCAGAACTGTGAGCGGCCACAGCCAGTTGATTGGCCTGGGTCGCGTTCTCGGCACTCTGGCTGCTTTGGGTCCCGATTTCGTTCATTGAAGCTGAAATTTGCTCCAGCGAGGCCGCCGATTCGGTAGCACCCTGCGAAAGGGTCTGACTGGCGTCTGCAACCTGCATACTCCCCGAATTGATTTGCTCACCCGCCGTCTGGATCTGCGCAATGACAGAATTCAGATCCGTTCCTAATTGCTCAATCGCCCCGCGAATAAGGTCGCGCTCGTCATGGGCCTTAACATCAAAGGTCAGATCCCCGCTGGCCAACTGCTGCAAGGGATTAATTACCTCGTTTTGCAAGCTGTCGGCGAACTTGTCCATAGCATTGCCGAGCCGACCGATTTCATCCTGACGTTTTAAATTCAGACGTCGGTTGATGTGTCCCTTCTCCAGAGATTCGATCATCCCGACCGTCTCTCCCAGGGGACCAATGATACTGCGCGTGAATAGCAGACCAAGGCCCATCGAAGCAATGACTCCGAAGGCAATACTACACCACAGAAGCAGGTTGACTTTTGAGACGGTTGCAGCGGCGGACGTGGTATTTTCATACATCCCCTGGCGGGACTTTTCGACCAGTTGCTCGAGAAGTTCCTGGCTGCGGTTGATAAGCGGCGCACTGACGGTCAGCGCCTGGTGCTGCATTTTGCCCTGGGTAGACAGAGCGGTTCGAATCGGAATACTCAGTTCGCGGATAGCAGTGCTAACAGCAATGATAGACGGTTTCACTTCACCGACAAAAATCTCACGCGCCAGGTCAACTTCTTCGATATCGAAAAAATCCTTGATCGAAACCATCGAGTCTTGAACGGTTTGCAACTGTTCAAGCACAGCCAGGCGCGAGGTTTCAACCTCCGGGTTAGCAGACGTGAGCGTCTGTACCCATAGGCCGATCTCGATCTTCATGGGATCAAGCTCAACCGTTAGTTCAACGGCATCAGAGATATTCTCACTCAGTTCAATGGCCCAGCTCTGATAGCTGGTCAGCTTTCGCTGCGCTTCAAGAGCCAGAAGGGCCGGGTTGTTGATCTTCTGCGCATCAAATTCCTTACTCAACACAAGAAAGTCATCCAGTTCTTTTTGCCAAGCCTCGAACTGACCATTAAACTTCTGCCAGAGTTCGAGCTTTGACGGACTGTGCGAAAATTGACCAAAGGCCGCGATCGCCTGGGCGGCATTATCACGTGAAGTCTGCAGATGGGTATATTCGATGTTTCGTAGCTCAAAAGAGAGGGTCGCATCGAGCAGTGTCCGCTCAACAGTCTTCATCGCCTCAAGAGACTGATTCAGACTCAGAATAGCTTCTAAGGCCGGAGCTTCTTCGTAACTTGTCGAGTATAGAATTTCTTTCAGGCGGTAACTACCCCACCACCCGGTCAGACCAACCAGTAAACAAATTAGAGCCACCAGTGAAAAAGCTCCAAACAGTTTTTTCTGCAGGCTTATGGAACGGAAGAAGCCAGTCATAAATGATCCTTTAATTCCGTACGGCCAGCATAGTGCTGGCCGCAGTTGTTTCCTGCAACAGATTATTCAAAGAATTTTTGACCCGCGGTTGAACGGAAAAAGTCAATCAACTTCTGGACTTCGGGAGTCGGGGTCCCAACAGTTATCAGTGCCAGGGGTCGACTTATGGCATCTGTTTTGACCAGCTTGGCTCCTTCCGGGTTTAACTTATAAAAGCCCTCACTGACCGCGCCGATGCCGCCCTTGTTTTTAGAGACCTGTTGTATCTCCAGGCGAGTACTTTTGACGATAGTGGCATCGGCAACATAGTCGGCTTTTTTCATGACTTTTTTCTGAAAGACGGCACGGGTCGCGCTCCCAGCATGACTGGTGACAACCTTGACCGGCAAATCCGGGCCACCGACCTCTTTCCAGTTGGTGATTGCACCGGTATTCAACTTGGCCAATTGATCGAAGTTCAGAGCACTGACTGGATTGTCCTTGTTGACAATCGGCACGATGACATCCTTGGCGATTTCGTGAAAAATCAGATTGTCCGGAATGGTAATTTCTTTACCCGCTTTTTTGGCCGCTTTCTGTGCCGATTTGATTGCACTGGTCAGCGGGCTTGAGGCTGCGGCGACTTTGGTCTTACCGCTGAGCAAAGCCATCATTCCCTTACCGGTGCCAACCCCGTAAACCTTGATGGTGTCACCGGTTGCAGATTTATAGGCTGCCGCACCAGGCTCAAGAAAACGTTTCTGACAGGTGGTTGAACCCCAGACCTTAATCTGTCCGGCAGATGCCAGTGACGCCATCAACGACAGGCTGCAGAAAACCAGAACCATTATTTTCAATAACTGTTTTGACATAGTTGAACTCTCCCTTTTTTGTGAACGAATGACCGTTAATGAAGTGGCAGAACAATGGCCACTATGAGTAATTACTCATAGTCAATAATGTTAGCTTACGCCAAGATTATGTCAAGAGAGAGTTTTTTCGATAGGGGGATCAGAACCTGGAAGGTTGAATATTTGAGGTCATGCGACTCAGCTTTCCTGGCCGAATCTGAATGGCCCCGGAACGGCAGAAAGAGGTACAAAGATGGCATTCCGTGCAATTCTGCACATGAGCTGTCGGCGGATCACCCTGACCTGCAGGGGGCAACAAGGCACCGGTCGGGCAAATTCCAACGCAACCGGTACAGCTGGAACAGTCTTCACTTGAGAACATAATTTCAGGAAATAACTGTCCCGTTAATTCCTTGCGCCGAGCGGTTGGCAAGCGTTTTAGAAGTTGTAAGAGAAGTAAGCGTCGCGCCGGGAGGGACTTGTCCCCAAAAGAAACTTCTGGAGGATCTTGAAGGGCGTCAGCCAAAGAACAGGCAGCAACTTTCGATTGCTGTCTCAGCATGGTGAAAAACTCACGTCGGTTGACCCCCCGTTCGCAAAAAACAAGCTCTGCCGAATCCTCAATCAAGCTAACATGATCGACGATCTCGGCAACCTGTGCTGCGGATGCTTTCAGAGGGGTCAGTATTTCGGTATTTGGACAAGCACTGCATTCGGTCAGATTGAGCTGGAAGGACCGGCCAAGAGCCATGGACATGACCAGCAAAAGTTCGGGGCTACTCAGCAATCCCAGGCAGGGAAGGCTGGCATGTCCCGCCGTTGCAGGTCGTCCACTACAAGCCAGAACCGGATGTTGTTCAGTAGATAATTTTTTGAGAGTCAGGACAAAGGGCAGTTCTTTACCGATCAGCGCGCCGGTCGGACATGCAGCAACACAAAGCAGACAACGTTGGCACTCGGCCTCTTCCCAGTGCAAACCATCATCTGTCCAGCGGATGGCGCCGCTCGGACAGACTTTGAAGCAGCGGTCACAGCCGGTCGGCTTGAAACGATGCTGGACACAGCGCGAACGTTCAACCCGCAGGCCTTGATGGGCAAGGAGAACTTTTAGTGCGGGATTCCCAGGCAACATCAGTAATTTATACCTTTTGAGTCTCAATAAAGCCGTTTAACAGTTCAGCCAGTATGCGGTAGAAGTTACTCGTTGCTCCTTCGCGGACTTTCTCAGTGAATGGCGTCACCCAATGTCCAAGGTGATCCTGCAAAAAAGCCCTGCGAAGCGATTCGTGTTTAGTGACAGCGTCAGTATCCTGCGCTACCAGAGCCTCAGCTTTGCGGAAGTTCACCAGATAAAGAAATTCCAGCTCAATCGCAACATGATCGGGCATCTCCTTAAAATCTTCAGCCGGTTCAAAGTCTGCCTCAAGATAGCAGGCCTTGGCGTTCATAGTCGAATCGCCCATGATAACCTTCTCCCCCTCGATATAACAAGATCCGTAGGGCTTGGCCAGAATTTCATAAGGGCCGAGAAAGAGCCGAGTGTAATCGAGCAGCAGACTGTCGAGGGTTTCTTCACGAAAACCGACCCCGAGTAGCGTCGCCTTGCCCTGCATCTGCGGTGCGCATACGCCGAGGGCTTCGCTGAGCTGACCGAAGATATCCTCTTCGATAAAAGCCGTCTCAGGTTGGTAAAAACAGGCACTCAGCAACCGATAGACATCGGCGATTGAGGCAACAACTGTGGCATCAGAATTTTTCATCACGACCTATCCCTCAAAAAAAGTGGTGGGGCATGAGTAGCCCCACCACGTAGATTTATCAATATGTTTCTGTATTCTCCGCAAACAACTCAAACCGTTGGGTCATTGTAGCTGCGAACATAGTAGACATTGGGCTCAGTCCCCTCGTCTTCCTTGTAGCGCATGATCGTCTTGGCATTTTTCTTCAAAGCCTTGCTGATCGCACTGGCAGGGTCGTTCAGATCCCCAAAGATCCGAGCGTTGGCTGGACAATCATCAACACAAGCCGGGTTCATACCGGCTGAGGTACGGTGATGGCAGAGGATGCATTTTTCCACCACACCACTTTTTCGCACCGGCTTGTAATCACCCGACTGATATTTGTTCTGATCCGGAGGGGTTGCTCCAACCTTGGCTGCAACTTCGGCGGCAGAGCCGGTACAACCGGGGATCATTTCCGACTTATCTTGCCACTTGGCAGTCGTCGATTTGCCATGCAGGTTGAAGCTGATGACACTGTACTGCGCACCGTCGCTGCTTTTTTCATCATCAAGCACAAGCTCACTGTAGGGACAGGCGTCCTGGCACTGGCGACAACCGATACAACGATCCTGGTTGTGTAGAGTGGTATTGTCATCGGCCTTGAACATCGCGGTCGGGGTAACCGGACAGACTGCAACACAAGGGGCATCGGTACAGTGGTTACACAGAACCGGCATCTGAGTGTATCTGGTTTTAGGGAAAACACCCTCGGTTTTCATAACAAAGTCGGCCCAGTTGTGACTCTGGCCATCGACGCGTTCAGCGGTATTGTTCTCATTCTTGCAGCTCAGCGCGCAGGCACCACAGCCGACACACTGGTGCAGGTCAATCACCATTCCATATTTTTTCGACATTATCGTCTCCTTTTAGTATCAGTCAGCTGCTTAAATCTTCTCGACCTTGACCCGTGTCACACCACCATGACGCGCCGTGGAACCACTGAGGCGATCATAATCGGCTGGCATCAGGTGGTTATTACTGCCACCACGGGCTTGCTTGCCAAAGTCAAGAGAAGCCACCCGACCATAAGCCCAGTGTCCCTGCCCGTAGCACTTGCTGACAGTTCCGGGGCGAATGCCTTCGAACAGGTGCGCGCGGCCTTCGATCGAGTTGATCGGTGAGGTCACCCTGACCTTGTCACCCTCTTTAATCCCCAGTTTGGCGGCATCGACCGGATTGATCTTGACCGCATCATCCCAGCTGCGGTCGCCCGGATCGACCTTCTTGAACTCATAGTAACTGGCCAGGTTCTGCGAACGCCCCTCACGGTTCAGGCGCGAGCGATTCTCCTGGAAAATATAAGGAAACTCTTTGGCATCACCATGCCGGAATGGTTCTTCATAGTGCGGAACAAAGGCCTGCTCGCCGCGGGCTGTGTACTTGGTAGTTTCGAGAATATCGTCAACGCTGGTCTTGTGCTTTTCGGCATGCTTGTGCAGTGCCACCTTGAGGGTTTCACTGTAAAACTCGAATTTCTTGGTCTTGGTCTTGAAACTACCACCATTCTTCCAGTGTTTATGGAAGGGGTAAGGCTCGGACTGCCAGAGTCCAGTCTTCAGATATTCCTTCCAGCCGTTGATCTTGGTGCCACTCTCGTGATGCGCCGGATCCCAGGCCTTCTGGGTCATATACTTGGTAACGTTGAAAGCAAACTCCAAACCGTTAGCGGCTGGCTTCTTGGTTTCCGGGTCGACCAGAGCGCTCTGGAAATAATCGAACAGGTTGGCAAAGCCTTTATCTTTCAATTTTTTGGCCAGCCCCCAGATGATCTCGGTCTCATCGATGCGCACATCCCAGATCGGCGCTACCACCCGAGGCTGCAGGGTCAGGTAGGAGTAGCGGTTAAACTTGCTTGTCAAAAATGCAACCTTTTCAAACTTATGGAATGCCGCTGGCAGAACGATGTCGGCGAACCAGCTCATCTCGGCCACGTTGGTCGTGATGTGGGTGAAGAAAGGCAGCTTGGTCAGAGCTTTTTCCCAACGATCGGCGCCGGTACAGGAGAAGGGGAAGTTGTTCCAGTAGCCGATCGCAACCTTGATTTCGTTGGGTGCCTCGTTGAGAATACCGTCAGCGGTATGGTTGGTTACCACGCCTTTGCCCGGCTTACCCTTCTTAAGCGCCGGGAACTCTTTGGTGCCCCGTCCGTCGATCTTCTTGTGTTTTTTGCCCTTAGCGGCAATTTCGTCGACGAAGCCCTTGAACTTTTTATGATCCGGAATGTGCTGGTAGGGGGCATGCATCTTCTGCAGACTGCCACCTTTGCTGTCGACCGCGCCGACTAGGCCGTTGAGCGCGTGTGCTGCCATTGCCCCGTAACCACCGCGCACCTGCATTGCCGCCCCCGGTGCCATCCAGACCATACAGCTTGGAGCGGCCTTGGCCAGATCGGTCGCGACACGACGAATCTGATCGGCCGGAATCCCGCAGACCGGCGCAGCCCACTCAGGGGTGCGATCCTTGAGCTCGATATTCCACCACTTGATCAGACCTGAGGTGATATTCTCCTTGAAAGCACTCTCATCAAGTTCTTGACCCGCCTTGAACAGGTTCTTGCCGCCGGTGAAGTTGCCGACGAACTCACGATGCCAGAGCCCTTCAGTCAGAATGACATGGGCCATGGCCACAGCCAGAGCACCGTCCTGACCCGGAATAACTGGCAGCCACTCATGAGCCTTGGATGCAGTCGCAGAGAGACGCGGATCAACAACCGCGACCTTGCCCTGATCTAGCACCTTGCCCCACTGGTGGATAGCGTTGGGTACCTGACGGTTGGAACCCAAGGGGTCGCCGCCGAACATCAGGACATATTTGGTGTTGTCGAGATCATAATCTCGGTAGTCCCAGTAACCTTCAGTATACATAGCCCCGAATTTTTCGGCTTCGGCGCAGATGGCGCTGTGAGAAATATTGTTCGGTGAGCCAAAAATGGTCGGCAGCGCGTAGTAGATGACATCACGCGTGTAGGAATAACGCCCGCGCATCAGCAGAAACTTTTCGGTTTCCTTGTTCTTACGCAGTTCAAGCATCTTGTCGGCAATAGTCTCGAAAGCCTCATCCCAGGAAATGGGGACGAATTTTGGATCTTCGTTACGCCCCTTCTTCGGATTCGTGCGCTTCATCGGGGTTTTCAGACGATCAGGATCGTACATCTGGCCGATCGACATGTGACCTCGTGGGCAGAGATAACCGTGATTCGACTTAGACAACTGATTGCCGCGAACCTTGACGACACGACCGTCTTGAACAAACGCCTCAGCCGGGCACCATGTGGTGCAACCCTGACAGGTAGTAGGTATCCACTCACCCTTGCCCGGGCTTGATGGTTGGGCCTTGGCAGATGCCATAGCATTTGTAGCTGGCTTAGCAGCGGCACAGCCCGCCAGTACAACACCACCGGTTGCAGCTGAAGCCTTGATAAAATTACGACGTGACAGTTTCATGCGTTTCCTCCTGTCTTGGTTTAAATAAAACTTCCTGGCAGCCCATCAAGACCACCTGAAGCAGGTCAACAACTTGAATTACCCCAGCCCTACAAAAGAGGGCCGATTTAATTTACCAGCAGAAAGATTAGCAAAATTTATTCCAGTTACAACAAAGCACCATTTTTTTTTAAATATCGCTAATTCAGGCGGGTTGCTGCGGGGTTTGAAATGAATAAAAAACAGCATAACTGCTACCAAATGGTAACAGTTATGCTGCGGGGCAAGCATTTTCTCTTATAGATTGGATAGTTAAGCTGTGCAGGCAGGCCTGCTACCAAAAGGTAGCATCACCGAGTCATTTTTTCCCACAGATTCTTACGCGATATACCCAGACGTTTTGCTGCCCGAGTCCTGTTACCATCCTCCTCTTCGAGGACCCGTTGGATAAAGCGTGTCTCGAAATCCTGACTCGCTTCTTTCAACTTAAGTTCGGTACGAAAATACTGAATATGGGTTGCTGAGTCATGATTAACTTCCAGTGCCATGCTGAGCGGTAAATGACTCACCGCAACTGTGCCACCAGGATGCAGCACCTGAAGCATTTCGATCAAATTTTCAAGCTCGCGAATATTCCCGGGAAATGAATAATCTTGTAAAACTTGCAGAGCATTTTGAGAGAAGCGCAATTCCGACAGGCCATGGTCTTCACTGGCCGCACGCAAAAAATGGGAAATCAGTAAAGGGATATCCCCTTTACGTTCGCGTAGAGGAGGCAACTCTACTGGCACCACGTTGATTCGATAATAGAAATCTTCACGCATCTCACCATCACTGCGCAACTGATTCAGGTCCCGGTTGGTCGCCGTCAGCAGACGGAAATCGACCGGGATCTCCTTTTCGCCACCGAGACGCATAATCTTACGCTCTTCGAGAACCCGCAGCAGTTTGGTCTGCATCGCCAGGGGAATCTCACCGACTTCATCGAGGAACAAAATGCCACCCTCGGCCTGCTCAAGATAACCCCGATGGGTTTTGCGCGCATCGGTAAAGGCTCCGGGTTCATAGCCGAATAGCTCTGATTCGAGCAGGTTGTCAGGAATAGCTGCGCAGTTCACACTGACCAGTGGTTTATTGTGCCGCTGACTCAACTGATGCAGTGCCCTGGCGCAAAGTTCTTTGCCGGTGCCGGTTTCACCTCGGATCAATACGGTGGAATCGGTAACCGCCACTGCACGCAGTGTCTGTTGTAGCGTCTTCATTGCCGGGCTGTTACCGATCATCCCTCCCGGAGAAGAAACCGTAGCGGTATCGTCCGACCGCCGCAGGTTCATGATGCGCTCAAGCTTCAGCAGCAACAGATCGATGCGGAATGGCTTTGCCAGATAGTCGTAAGCTCCGCGCCGCATCGCCTCGACGGCAGATTGAACCGTCGCCTGCCCCGTCATCAGGAGGATGACACAATCAGGGGCCTGCTTGAGTAGAACGTCTTGTAGTTGAGTGCCCTGCATATCAGGCAGACAGATATCGATCAGGGCGATGCCGAAGCGGTTATTGCCGATAAGGTCGAGAGCGTCTTGACCGCTGGCCACCGCTGCCACGTCAAAGCCAGAAGCGGTCAGGGCTTCGGCAAGCATTTCGCGGTGGATACGCTCATCTTCGACCAACAGGAGTTTCTGTGAATTCATGATTCGTCACTGTCTTTCAGGGGGAGACGTATTTCAAAACGGGCACCCGGCGTGTTTTTTTCGCTTAACCGTAGGGAACCACCATGTTTTTCGGCAATCGAACGGCAGAACGGCAGGCCAATTCCAGTCCCCTTGCCCGGTTCCTTGGTGGTAAAGAAGAGATCAAAAATCTGTTCCTTGAGTTCTGTCGACACCCCTGGTCCATTATCATCGACCCAAAAAATCAGCTCATCCCCCTGATGGCTGACTGACAATTTGAGCTTGCCGCTGGGGCCGGTTGCATCAGCCGCATTCAGCAAAAGGTTGATCAGCAACTGATGAATTTTGTTCTGATCCATCCTCAATAGCACCTGAGGGGCTTCACGGGGTTCGCAATCAAAATAGACCAGTTTATTCTTCAGTCCCATACGGGCAAAAGCACAGAACGACTGAAGGAACTGTCGGCTATCGACCCAGTCTATTTCGAGATCACCAGCACGGGACAGATCGAGTAATTGGCCCACAATTCCTCCAATCCGATCCACCTCACTTTGAACCAGGTTGACGTAACGCAAGATTTCAGAATTCGCTTTCTGCTCAATATTGTAAAGCGCACCCTGAATTCCGGCTAACGGGTTATTCACCTCGTGAGCGACCCCGGAAACCAGTTTGCCGATAGTCACCAGTCGTTCATTTTCGAGCAGTTTGCGCTGTGAAGTATCGCGTTCAGCTTCACTGAGTTCGAGACGATCCAGCAGGCGAATAAAACTGAGCTGTAGTTGACCAATTTCATCTCGACGTACCTGCTCTGACGGTAGATCCGGGCGTTGTTCTGGAACCTTCTCCATTGCCTGGGCTAAGCGCACCAGTGGCTTGGACAAACGTTGACCAGCGACATGGAAAAGGGCCAGCGCAAAGGCAGAAAAGAGTAGAGCAAATGCGACAATCTCGAACAAAAGTTTTTTCAGCCGCTGCTGCAAAGGCAGGAGGGAAACCCCGACCCTCAAGGCCCCCCAGCGCTTACCCGAAATCTTGAGCGGCACACCAAAATCGAGAATCGGCTCCTGCCCCATCAAACCTCGGGTCACTTGAAAACCCTCAGCTTGCAGAAGTTTCAGGGTCACGTCATCGGTCAGGTATTCCCCATACTCAGCCAGACGGTTATGCGCCAGCACCCTGCCCTGCTGATCAGTGACCAGCGCATAGTGCGGGGAGAGACTTTTATTCGACATGATGTCGGTGACAAAGTTATCGAGCAGCCCTCCCTCTTCGATGATCCCAAGTTCTTCGTAGAGCAGGGCATTGATGATCGGAATTGCCATCACTGAAACCAGCATCTCACCCTCGCTCTGCAACTGCTGTTCGAGCAAGGTCCGTTGCTGCTGCCAACTCCAGCCACCCCAGATCGCCGAAAATATCAGGGTCAAACCGACGGCCAAAACCATGAAGCGGGTCCGCAGGCTGGCAAACGTCAATGCCCTTAGTGACATTTGACACCGCAGCCTTCTGGAATTGAATCGATCATCTCAAAGATCGACTGGTATACCTGCCGGTCGGCGGAGGTGAAACCAAAACGAAACTCCGGGTCCCAACCCTTCATGCGACTTTTCATTTTGGCATCAGCGGGGTTGATCGCCAGCAAGGCTTCGCGAACTTCGAGAAGAAGGTTAGGATCAGCCTCGGGTCGTGCAACGATCGGCACCGAAGGGATCGGGTCTGACAGGGCCAAAAATTCAAGACCATAGTCCCTGTAACGTTCAGCGACAACATCCTTAACGGCACCGGCGTCAACCTTGCCTTTGAGAACGGCTTTGGCTACAGAATCATGAGAATCGAGATTCTGGTAATCGGCAAGATCAAAGAGCGTTATTCCGTGTTGAAATAGATAAAGACGAGGGATCAGGTTTCCCGAGGTGGAATGGCTGCTGCCGAAGGCAAAGGTCTTGCCTTTAAGATCGGATAAGCTTTTGATCGAACTGGCTTTGCGCACAATGATGACACTGCGATAGGTCGGTTCGCCCTTCTCATTCAGCGGCCTGACCAGAGGCTGTGCACCGAAACTGCGATGAGCTTCAAAGAAGGTCACGTCGCCCAGAGAAGCCAATTGGGTCACGTCCGTACGCAGTTGTTCGACCGCCTGCGGGTAATCTCGCGCCAGGGTCAGCTCGAAATGGTAACTGGTCTTCTCGGTCAGGTAATCCATCAAAGGTTGATAGTTACGGTACATAACCATCGGATTGTAACGTGGGATCACCCCAAAATTGATGACCGGCTTGCCATCATCCGCAACAGCAATGCCCCCCGTCAGACCTAGTAGGATGAACAGCAGTAAAACAGGCAGCGAAATTTTCATGCAATCTCCTTATTATGCAGGGTCCTGCCATCAAAATCAGACCCAGGAGGGAACTCCTGCTGATTGAAGCAGGAGTTATGCCGTCAACTGCCAACTGAGCTATTATTGCTCAGGGAAAATATGAAATTAGCTTCTATGCGGCTACAGACTTCCTGTAATACTTTTTTTGTAACCAGAAGGAGACATTCACCAACCCGATCAAGGCTGGCACCTCAACCAGCGGGCCGATAACCGCCGTGAAAGCGACCGCCGAATCGAGGCCGAAGACCGCGACGGCGACCGCGATCGCCAGTTCAAAGTTGTTGCCCGAGGCGGTGAAGGCGACGGTCGCTGTTTTGGAGTAATCAGCCCCCGCTTTGACCCCCATCCAGAAGCTGACGAGGAACATGATCACGAAATAGATCATCAATGGGATGGCTATTCGTACGACATCGAAGGGGATGCTCACAATCAGCTCCCCCTTGAGACTGAACATCACCAGGATAGTGAAGAGCAGCGCGATCAGAGTCATAGGACTGATTCTTGGAATGAACTTCTGCTCGTACCAGTCGCGCCCCTTCGCTTTGACCAGAGTAAAGCGAGTCAGCATCCCGGCGGCGAAAGGGATGCCAAGGTAGATGGCGACACTCTCGGCAATCTGACCGATGGAAATTTCAACCACCGCTCCTTCCAGACCAAATAAAGACGGCAGCACGGTGACGAAGAACCAGGCGTAGACCGAGTAAAAAAGCACCTGAAAGACCGAGTTGAAAGCGACCAGCCCGGCGCAGTATTCGGTGTTCCCCTTGGCCAGGTCATTCCAGACGATGACCATGGCGATACAGCGTGCCAGACCGATCATGATCAGGCCGACCATGTATTCCGGATAGTTGTGCAAGAAAACAATGGCGAGGATGAACATCAACACCGGGCCGATGATCCAGTTCTGAATCAGTGAGATGCCGAGGATCTTCTTGTTCTGAAAAACTTCGCCTAACTCCTCATAGCGCACCTTGGCCAGCGGCGGGTACATCATCAGGATCAGGCCGATGGCAATTGGGATGTTGGTCGTGCCGACGGAAAAGGCATTAACAATATTTTTCACACCGGGAAAAAGCCAGCCAGTCCCAACACCGATGAACATGGCGAGAAAAATCCACAGGGTCAGGTAGCGGTCAAGAAACGAAAGTTTTTTAGTGAGTCCTTTGGACATTGCCCACCTCCCTGGTTTATCTGAAAGTTAAGTTGAAACCTGTTTGCCGCGTGGCAGTAACAATGAAATTCCTCCTGCGACAAACACAAACCCGGCGGAAACCCAGAGGCAGCCGACCAGCCCGGCGAGTTGAAAGACGAGTCCCGACAGCAGGGTACCGACCAGCCTGCCCGCAGCGTTAGCCATGTAGTAAAAACCGACATTGAGGGCGACGTCGTCATGCCCGGTATAAGCAAGGATCAGATAGGAATGCACCGACGAATTGACAGCAAAAATGAATCCGAACAAAGCCAGACCAGCGACGACCGTCACCCAAGGCGAAAGCTCAAGTGACACACCAATGGCGATTAGTGAAGTCAGACCTGCCAAGGCAAAAGCACCGCCGCTGGCGGTGCCACCGCGCGGCACCCCGGCACCACGAACACTTTTTAATATTCTGGGAGCCAAGGCCTGTACGCCGCCGTAACCGATCACCCAGAGAGCAAGAAAACCACCGACCTGGGTATGACTCCAGCCCAGACTGGCGGAGAGAAACACCGGCAGACCAACCACGAACCAGATATCACGCGAGCCGAACAGGAACAGCCGTGCCGCTGAAAGCAGGTTGATGTCGCGGCTTTTTGAAAGGATGGCGCTAAACTTGGTTTTCTTCTGCGCCATACCGATCTCGCGCGGCAAGGAGATGAGCGTTGCCAGTAGCACCAGTGCTAAGCCTCCGGCCATCAACAACAGGGCGGTGCGGAAGCCGACCATCGTCAACAATAGGCCACCGAGGAAGAAACCGATCCCCTTAAGGGCGTTCTTCGAGCCGGTCAAAATTCCCACCCACTTGAACAGCGTGCTGTCGGCACCCTCCGGGATCAACACCTTGATGGCGCTCTTGCTACTCATCTTGGTCAGATCTTTGGCGATTCCAGATAAAGCCTGAAGGCCCATCACGTAGCAGACAGAAAATAGCAGCGACCAAGTTGGATTGAGCATAGCCAGAGAACCAAGGGCGACAACTTGCAGGGATAGTCCGGCGAACAAAGTGACTTTCAGTCCCAGGTGTGAACCGATCCAACCACCAATCAGGTTGGAGACGACACCGAAAAATTCATAGAGCAGAAACAGCATGGCGATCTGCACAGCGTTGTAGCCAAGGCCGTGAAAGTGCAACAACACCAGCATGCGCAGGGCACCGTCGGTCAGGGTAAAACCCCAATAGGCGGCGGTGACAAGTGTATAGTTGCGCAGATCGGTCATGGCAGGCTTAAAGCAACCTTTCTGCATAACTCCATCATCCGATTTGCGTAACCCATTTCATTGTCGTACCAGATGAAGAGCTTGAGCTGTTTGCCATCGACAACCATGGTAGATGGTGCATCGACGATAGCGGAACGAGGATCACCCTTGAAATCAATCGAGACTAGCGGACGCTCCTCTATACCGAGAATCCCCTGTAAGTAGCTGTCGGCCGCTTCATGGAACAGTTGGTTGACCTCTTCGACGGTGACATCGCGCTGCATCTCGAAAACCGCATCGGTTAGCGAACCGGTCAGCAATGGAACGCGGATCGCGTGGCCGTTCAGCTTGCCTTTCAGTTCTGGATAGATCAGGGTGATGGCTGTCGCGCTGCCGGTGGTGGTCGGAATCAGCGACATGCTCGCCGCCCGCGCCCGCCGCAGATCTTTATGTGGGGCATCAATCACCACCTGGGTGTTGGTGGCATCATGCACGGTGGTGATCACCCCATGTTTGATGCCGATTTTTTCATGCAGCACTTTGACCACCGGTGCCAGGCAGTTGGTGGTACAACTAGCGGCGGTCAGTAGATGATGTTCAACAGGATCGTATAGATGGTCATTGACCCCCATAACGATATTCAGTGCACCCTCTTTGACCGGAGCTGCAACTATCACTTTCTTCACACCACGGTCATAGTAGGGCTGTAACAGTTCGGTGGTGCGAAACTTACCAGAAGATTCAATAACGACATCAACACCCAACTCGCCCCAAGGCACATCGCCGGGATTTTCGTGTTCGCTAAAGCTAATGTTATTCCCTTCTAGCGAGAGTGAATTATTATCGTTTTCAATCTGCACATCCCAGTGACCGTGCACTGAATCAAATTCGAGCAGATGCGCAGCACAATCTGCGCCGCCCTTGATCTCGTTGATGTGGACAATTTCAAACTCCGGCCAGTTCCAGGCGGCGCGCAGCGCTAACCTTCCCATGCGACCGAAACCATTAATTCCGACACGAATACTCATTGCCTTACCCTTTCAATTGCGAACGGCCCATACGTTTCTCGCAAGCAAATTAAGTTGTTACATCCTTCTGCTCATCTAACCGTATATCCGCATGAGCAGATACGTAATTAACAAAAAAAATTAACCGCAGCGTGCTCCATTTTTTTCTGTACAGTATTGTTTCAGCACTGCTAGATCTGTTTCAGCTTGTTCCTGCTTTAATAATTGAGAGAGTAGGCTCTGCCAAGGTTGTTCCTCCAGGATCGGAAGCTTTTCCTCTAAGCAGTAATACATCCAGACACCTTCACGTCGATCAGAGATGAGATTTGCATTGCGCAAATACGCAAGATGGCGTGAAACGGTGGACTGTGGCAATTGAAGAACCGCCATCAGGTCACACACACATAGCTCCCCCTGAATCAGCAGGGACAGGATACGCAAACGGGTTTCATCGGACAGAGCTTTGAATATCATCGCTAGTTTTTTCATAGTGCAACTATATCCGCCTATACGGATCTATGTCAACTCAGTAGAAATCTGTCCAAGTATGTTACCCATATCGTTTCAGTGTTCGGGCATGTGCTTCGATTGGCATTTGCTAGGTGTTCAACGATTTCATCGCCAGCCTGGATAGACATGCATCACGAATGCGAGCTATTATGACCATATTCGTCAGGTATACGAATGTGTCGCTGTGCTATCAGCAAGGAAGGAGCCGGAGGGCAACAACCGGTTCATCCTCAAATGCCTGACTTTCCCCAAAATTCAGGAAGGACAGACCCATGAAATTCTTAACCAGCGCAATCAAAGAATACTTTCCAGCTCTAAATACTGTCAGTGCTCACTGCGATGGACCCTGTGGAATTTACGATCCTGCCTCGGCTAGAATAGCCGCCGAAGCGGCCCTCTCCATGACAAAAAAAATCCTTGCTCTCGATCCGAATGACAGTAGCCACGCTACCGTAAACACTCTGTCGCGTTACATCGGTATCAAGGAAGAGCAGGCCCATTTGGCCAAAACGGATCTGCTCGTGCTGTGGACCGACTATTTCAAACCACCGCACCTGGAAGAGTACCCAGATCTGCATGACACCTTCTGGCAAGCGGCCAAACTCTGTTCTGCGGTGAAAGTTGAGGTCAATCTGGAAAAAGCCGAGGAATTGTTGAAGGCCATCGAAAAGATTCACACAATCTTCTGGGCGACCAAGGGTCGCGAAGTTCCTTATTATACGGCCGGATGAGCGGTACAGAAATCTATGGACATATTCCGTCGAGGGTTTAGTTCGATGCGACAGAGTAGAGGCAAAGAGATTTTCTTGTGGCTGATCAGGCTTCGGCAACGCTACCGGGTGACCGGTGCATCCATGCGGCCCTTACTGACTGCTGGAGATGAAGTCCTGGTCGATCCACAGGCCTATCGGAGTCAGCCCCCGCGCTTAGGCGATATCATCATTGCCCGGCACCCGGACCAGACTGACCTGCAAATTATCAAACGAATCAATGCAGTGCGTGAGGATGGCTATTATCTGCTGCGTGGGGACAATTCCGATCCCACTCAGAGCAGCGCCTTTCTGGTCCCTGACTGGTTGATTCTGGGGCGGGTCACAAGCCGCTTTGCGTCAGTGAAGTAACAACTAAACCCCGGAATCTCGCAATACTGACGTGAAGTTTCTCGCGTCAGTTATTCTTTTGCAAATCGGAATACGAGCATGAAGGAGTAACTATGGACACTTTTGATGCCATATATCAGCGCCGAGCAATCAAGAGTTTTGAACCGGGTCACCGCCTTACAAAAGACGAGGAGACCAAGTTGTTGGCTGCCGCTATTCAGGCGCCGACAAGTTTTAATATCCAGCACTGGCGGTTTGTCATTGTTCGCGATCCTGATCTGCGCAGAAAAATTCGTACAGAATACGGAAATGATCAGGCCCAGATGACCGATGCGTCACTTCTTATCATCATGACAGCTGACACAAAAGCATGGGCAAAAGAGCCTCAGAATTATTGGCAGAATGCACCCAGGGAAGTTGCGGACCTTCTGGTTAACTGGATGGGCCCGTTTCATGAGGGTCGTGAGTGGTTGCAGCGCGATGAGGCCCAGAGATCGATCGGCCTGGCAATGCAAACTATCATGCTGGCAGCCAAGGCGATGGGTTACGACTCTTGTCCGATGATCGGTTTCGATCTTGAGAAGGTCGCTGAACTCATCAACCTCCCTGATGATTATGTGATGGGTCCTATGGTCGCCGTCGGTAAGAAAACAAAGGATTCCTGGCCGAAGCCTGGGCAGTTATCCCTGAGTGAGGTCGTCATCGAAAATTCTTTTTGATCAGCATTTGTAGAATATCATGCGTCTATCAGACCCTAACCGTTGATAGAAATGCGCCACATTCCGGACCTTGGTCTGGCGTCAGTGCTGACATGGCTTTGTTACGTGAAAGCCTCTTTTTTTTAAAAGAGAGCGTTAAAACAGCGAATTAAGGTACTGAAGTGAAAGAAACGGACCGGATAAAAGAGAGTATCGCAGAAGATATGAATCAGGATACGAAATCACCCGCTTTTAACGAGAAACGCGCCATTCAGAAGCGGGTGGCTTACGCATCCGAACTCTTTCAGGGTGATATTACGATTCGGACCCTGCTGGAATCTCTCGCCGAAAGTGTCATAATCGTCGACTCTGCGGCGAATATTGTTTTTATCAATAGCCAGACAGAGAGATTATTTGGTTACCAGAAAGAAGAGATCGTTGGTCGCCCGTTAAATACCCTTATCCCTAAAAAGTTACACTCTGCACACGAAAAGCATGTTGACGAATATTTTAAGAGTCCCAGAGTCAGACCTATGGGAAAGGGGCGGGATCTAATTGGGCACAAAAAAGATGGTAGGGATTTCCCGGTTGAGATAAGCCTCTGTTTTCTGGAAGTCGATGGCAATAGCCTGTCGATGGCTTTCGTTACCGACATCACATTGCGCAAAAAAGCGGAGAAAGACCTTAAGACTCGTAACGAGGAGCTCGATGATTTTGCTCACACTGTGGCCCATGATTTAAAAGGTTCCTTGACCTGCTTACTCGGATATAGCGAGTTGTTGAGTCAACCCGACGTGAATTTAGAAAAGCAGGCCATCAGAGATTCCCTCGATCAGATCTGTACTTCAAGTCGGAAAATGGCAAATATCATAGATGAACTGCTGCTTCTCGCCAGCGTAAGGAAAGAGGATATCGAAGTGACGCCGCTGGCAATGCTCTCAATCGTTAACGATGCACTGCTCCGACTCAAATCAGAAGCTAAAACAGCCGGAATCGAAATCATTTTGGCAGCCGACTTCCCTGAGGCTCTGGGGCATGCGCCTTGGATCGAGGAGGTTTGGTACAATTACATCACCAATGCCATCAAGTATGGTGGAGATCCGGCGAAAATTGAAATAGGGGGTGAACTGCAGGGTAATGGTTCTGCTCGATTTTGGGTTAAGGACAACGGTCCGGGCTTGACTGATGTTGAACAATCCTGCTTATTCACGGCCTATGCCTTACAAAAAAGAAAGTCGGGTGGCCATGGTCTTGGACTTTCGATTGTCAAGCGTATTGTCGTAAAATTGAGCGGGGAGGTGGCAGTAGAGAGTCAAGTCGGCGAGGGAAGTCTCTTCAGCTTTACACTGCCCTCAGCGTAACTTGAACTCTGGTGCCTCTCGGGCCATTCGCCCAGAATCAATAAAGAAGGGCGACCTCATTGGCCGCCCTTCTTTGTTTTACTTGCCCCACTTCTGCTTGATCTTCTCCACCGCTTCGGTCACCTTCTCCTTGTCACCGAAGGCGCTGAGTCGGAAATAACCCTCGCCCGAGGGGCCAAAGCCTGATCCTGGGGTGCCAACGACGTGACATTCGTTGAGGAGTTTGTCGAAGAAATCCCAGCTGGTCATTCCTTCCGGGGTTCTCAGCCAGATGTAGGGGGCATTGACGCCACCGAAACATTGGATCCCGGCAGCAGTCAGCCCTTCGCGGATGATCCGCGCATTATCCATGTAATAATCGATCACGTCCTTGACCTGGGCCCAGCCTTCGTCGCTGTAGACCGCAGCAGCGGCTTTTTGCACCGGGTAGGAGACGCCATTGAATTTGGTGCCCTGGCGACGGTTCCAGAGCTTGTTGAAACTATATTTTTCGCCCTTGGCGGTAGTGCCCATCAGCTCTTCGGGAACCACGGTCAGGCCGCAGCGTACGCCGGTAAAGCCGGCGGTCTTGGAGAAGCTGCGGAACTCGATGGCGCATCGTTTGGCGCCTTCGATCTCGTAGATCGAGTGAGGGACATTCTCTTCGGTGATGAAAGCTTCATAGGCGGCATCAAACAGGATCACTGCGTCATTTTCGAGGGCGTAGTCGACCCAGGCCTTGAGTTGCTCCCTGGACGTCACGGTACCTGTCGGGTTATTGGGGGAGCACAGGTAGATGACATCGACCTTTTCGGTCGGGAAAGCGGGCGCGAAGTTATTTTCTTCGGTGCAAGGCATGTAGACCAGGCCTTCATAGTAACCTTGTTCGTTTGCCTCCCCACTGCGGCCAACCATGACGTTGGTATCGTTATAGACCGGGTAGACCGGGTCACCGATAGCCACTTTATTGCTGAGGTCGAAGATGTCGAGGATATTCGAGCTGTCACATTTAGAACCGTCGGAGATGAATACCTCGCTGGTCTTCAGTGTAACACCGAGCGGCTTGTAGGCTTTGTCGACGATGACCTGTGACAACCAGGCATAGCCCTGTTCGGGACCGTAGCCATGAAAGCTCTCCCCCTTCGCCATATCGTCGACACCTTCGTGGAAGGCTGCCAGAACCGCAGGGACCAGCGGCTTGGTGACATCGCCAATTCCTAAGCGTATAACCTTGGCCGCGGGATTAGCGGTGGTGAATTCAGTGACGCGACGGCTGATCTCAGGAAAGAGGTAGCCAGCCTGTAGTTTCAGATAATTATCGTTGATGCGTGCCATTTTAAATTCTCCAGATTTTGGTGTTCGACAAATTGTGCAAAAGGCGGCCCGAATCAGGCCGCCCTGCATAGCGTTAAATTGTTTAAAGTTCTCTTATTTGGCTTTTTCTTGTACCCAGCCACCGGCTTTTTCGACATCTTTGCCGAGGCCACGCAAGGTTTCGCAACCGGAGATACAGAGGACAGTGGCGATCAATCGTAATACAACAATGCGTTTCATCGTGAGCCTCCTGCTTGACGAATAGAATGCAAGTTATTTTAAATCCAGAACATCCTGCATATCGTAGATTCCTGGGGTTTTCCCTTTGAGCCAGCCAGCAGCACGGATGGCACCACGGGCAAACATGTCACGACTCATAGCGCGGTGGGTCAGCTCGATCCGTTCCCCCATGCCGATGAAATAGACTGTGTGCTCCCCGACGATATCACCACCGCGAACTGTCTGCATGCCAATCTCTTCGCTACTGCGCTCACCGCACATCCCCTCGCGGTGATAGTTGGCGACCTGATTGTAATCGCGACCCAAAGCATCAGCGACGACTTCACCCATGCGGACTGCGGTGCCGCTCGGGGAGTCTTTCTTCTTGTTATGATGGAGTTCGACGATCTCTACATCAAAGCCATCACCTAAGGTTTTTGCCAGATCTTTGAGTAGTTTGAAGCACACATTGACACCGACACTCATGTTTGGAGCAAAGACTATCGGAGTTTTTTCAGCGTACCCCTCAAGCTGATTACGTTCATCAGGTGTAAACCCGGTAGAACCGACGATCATCGCCTTGCCGAGACGTGCACAAACGGCAGCATTTCGTAGGGTGACTTGAGGAAAGGTGAAGTCGATCAAAAGGTCGGCATTAGCGAGGGCCTCTTCGAGGGAATCGCCGATCATTATGCCAAGATCACCACAACCGGCAACGTAGCCGGCATCCTGACCAATTTTCGGATGCCCGGCCATCTCAACAGCGCCTGCAACCTGCAACAGTTCGGTCTCAGTGACGAGGGTAATGATCCGTCCACCCATGCGCCCGGCGGCGCCGGTGACTACTATTCTGGTCATCTCTGCTTGGTCCTTTAGATCAGGTCAAATTTCTTCAGAATTGTCTGAAGTTTTTCGAGGTTTGCTGCTTCCATTGGAGACAATGGCAGGCGTACCAGGTCACCGCAGAGCCCCATCAGACTCGCCGAGGTTTTAACCGGGACCGGATTAGCCTCAATAAACATGGCTTGATGAAGCTCAAGCAGTTCGAGATGAAGCTTGCGAGCTGTCGCGTAGTCTCTGTTGGTCGCGGCAGTAACCATCTGCTTAACCTGGGCGGGGGCAATATTTGCGGTGACCGAGATTACGCCTTTTGCACCACAAGCCATCATCGGGAAGGTAAGAAAGTCGTCACCCGAAATCAGGTCAATCTTATCTCCAGCCTTAGCCAGAATTTCGCTGGCCTGGATGAGATCCCCTGAGGCTTCTTTGATGGCCACGATATTTTCAATTTCAGCCAGACGGCAGGTGGTGGCTGCTGTCATGTTGGTGCCGGTGCGGCCGGGAACATTATAAAGGACCTGCGGCAGAGCAACTTCCTCGGCCAGTTTCTTGTAATGAAGATATATCCCCTCCTGAGAGGGTTTGTTGTAGTAGGGACAGACCAGCAAAAGGCCATCGGCACCCATAGCTTTGGCATTTTTAGACAGTTCAATCGCCTCAGCAGTATTGTTGGCACCGGTCCCGGCGATAACAGGAACCCGTTTGTTGACTTGCTCGATGCAGGTCTTTATAACGCGTGGATGCTCGTCAAAACTCAGGGTCGCAGATTCACCGGTTGTTCCACAAGGGACAATAACATCGGTGCCACTTTCAATTTGAAACTCAATCAGCTGGCGGTAGCTTTCTTCATCAAAGTTTCCTTCATTATCGAAGGGGGTGATGATAGCGACCATCGATCCTTGGACCATCTCTCTCTCCTCTACACACTTTTTGGTGACAGCCTCTACATTGATACTGTGCAGGATGTCTCATTTGATTGTATGGGTGACGCAGCCAAACCCCTGAATTAGGGAGAAATAAAGGGTATAGCTAACACAGCCCCAGTCCAAAAGTAAAGCGATGAGGATCTGGGATGGAAGTTCTAACCTGCTGAAGGCTGGGCGGAAATTTCAACACTGGGCAGGCTTTCCAGCATCTCGCCAGCGAAGTTAAACAGACTCCGTACGCGGTAGTAATAAGTCTGCGAATTTTGCAGGCCGTAATCAGAAAATTCGATTTTTCTGATGGGACGTAGATTGAGCGCCACGGGCTGGAATGGTTTTTTCTCTTCACGGCGATAAACCTGATAGCCGACAAAACTGGCTCCCGCCGGGATTTCAGTTGGTTGCCAATGCAGTTCGATCGACCTGTCATGGATAGTGACGCTCAATCCGGTGGGCGCTGAAACCGGCTCGCGAAAAACCTGTTTGAGGATGAGGGGCTGACCCATGTCCCCTAACAAGTTGCGTGCCTGTAGACGATAACGCGCAGTTTGCTCAATGGTGGCTCCGCTGTCGCTGAGAAGGTAGAGCGCCCCGAGACTTTGTGCCGGGGAGGGCAAGTCAGGATGGACTCTAGCAATCAGTGGCCAGGGATCACGACATTCCGCGCAGAATTCGGACTCCAGGCTAAAGAGTCGTTCCACATGAACTGCCTGAAGGTTGGATAATGGTGATCCATCCTGATTACGTTGCGGCATTTTCCACTGCAGTTGGAATCCATTACCACGTTGCAGCAGTTTAGCCGAGCTGACAGCCACCGGTAGTTTTTCTTGAAACGGACGAACCGGGACTTTATTGCCACAACCGGTCAGAATAAGCAGAGTCAAGCATGTCGAGAATAGATAACAAAATCGCATGATTCTCAGTTCGTTTTCTTCAAAAGAGCCAATTCGCGTTCGACTGCTTCGCGTGCTGTGCCGCCAGTCGCCTTGCGGGCATTGACTGAGGCTTCAAGGGTAACAAAATCATAGATATCATCATCAATCAGCGCAGAGAACTCACGGAACT
>JAJRRT010000019.1 GCA_024279255.1 Deltaproteobacteria bacterium
AATTGTCGAAAAAATCTAACTTTACCACCGGCCAGATCTACGATTCGGTTATCCGCAAGGAGCGTCGTGGTGATTACCTGGGTGGTACGGTGCAGGTCATTCCGCATATCACCAACGAAATCAAGGAGAAGATCCTCGCCAATGCCAAGGGCGTAGATATCGCAATCGTCGAAGTTGGTGGCACCGTTGGAGATATCGAATCTCTCCCTTTTTTGGAGGCTATTCGTCAGTTCCGTTCTGATCGTGGACGTGACAATGTCCTCTATATCCACCTGACCCTTGTTCCCTATCTGCCGACGGCCGGTGAGCTTAAAACCAAGCCGACCCAGCATAGTGTCAAAGAGTTGCGTCAGATAGGTATCCAGCCCGATCTGTTGCTCTGTCGTTGTGATCGCGAGATTCCGCACGATATGAAGGCGAAGATTGCGCTCTTCTGTAATGTCCCCGAAGATGCGGTCATCACTTCGCGCGACGTACCGTCGATCTACGATGTGCCGCTGGCGCTGCATGAGCAGGGGCTGGATGAGCGGATTGTCGATTATCTGAATATCTGGACCAAGTCTCCCGACCTGGCGCCCTGGAAGCGGATTTCTCAGCGAGTCAGCGATCCTGTAAAAAACACGCGTATTGCCATCGTCGGCAAATATATCGGGTTGACCGAGAGCTACAAGTCGCTAGCTGAAGCGTTGACCCATGGCGGAATCGCGAATAACAGTAAGGTTGAACTGGAGTATGTCGACGCTGAATCGATTGAACGCCTTGGTGTGAATGGTGTTTTTGATAATGTTGATGGCATTCTGGTTCCCGGTGGTTTTGGTGAGCGGGGCAGTGAGGGGAAGATCGCCGCAATCAAGTATGCGCGTGAAAACAATATGCCTTTTTTTGGGATTTGTCTTGGGATGCAGATGGCGGTCGTTGAATATGCGCGACATGCCTGTGGAATCGAAGACGCATTTTCGCTTGAATTCAACGAAACAACCAAAAACCCGATGATCAACCTGATGGAGAGTCAGAAGAAGGTTGATAAAAAAGGCGGCACCATGCGTCTTGGTGCTTACCCCTGTGAACTTCATGAAGGGACCATGGCTCAACGCATCTACGGTCAGCGGGATATCGAAGAGCGTCACCGTCATCGTTACGAGTTTAACAATAAATATCGTGACCAACTTGTTGAAAAAGGTCTGGTCATTTCTGGTGTTTATCCTGAGGCGGATCTGGTTGAAATTGTTGAGCTGGCTGACCATCCCTGGTTCCTCGGTTGCCAGTTCCACCCTGAGTTCCGTAGTCGCCCGTTGGATCCGCACCCTTTATTTGAATCATTTGTCGGTGCTTGTATTAAGCAGCAAGGAAAATAGATGTCTATTGTCGATATTGGATCTGTCCGTTGCGGCGGGAACCTGCCATTGGTCCTCTTTGCCGGTCCCTGTGCGATCGAGAGTGAAGGGCTTTGCCTGCGGATCGCCGAACGGTTGAAAAATCTGAGTGAAGAGCTTGGTTTGCCGCTGGTGTTTAAGGCCAGTTTCGACAAGGCGAACCGGACCTCGGTTACCTCATTTCGCGGACCGGGGCTCGATGAAGGGCTGCGTATTCTGCAGCGTATCAAGCAGGAATTTGATCTTCCGGTTATTTCGGATATCCATGAAATTTCGCAGATTAAACCAGCATCAGAAGTTCTTGATATTTTGCAAATACCGGCGTTCTTAAGTCGTCAGACTGATCTGCTGGTGGCAGTAGGTGAATCCGGCAAGCCGGTTAACCTGAAAAAAGGACAGTTCTCAGCGCCTTGGGATATTCAACACGGTATCGGTAAAATTGTCTCGACCGGTAACGAGCAAATTCTTTTGACTGAGCGGGGGGTTAGTTTCGGATATAACAATCTGGTGACCGATATGCGCTCGCTGGTAATCATGCGTGAAACGGGCTATCCGGTCGTTTTTGATGCGACTCATTCAGTACAATTGCCAGGCGGCGCTGGTGGTTCTTCAGGGGGGCAGCGGGAGTTTGTTGGTGCTCTGTCGCGTGCTGCTGTCGCGACCGGGATTGATGCGCTCTTCTGGGAGGTCCACGAAGACCCTGATAATGCGCTTTGTGATGGTCCCAATTCGTTACCGCTTCAAGATTTGAAACCAATGTTACAGCAGATGATGGCTATCGATTCTCTAGTCAAGACCCAGAGGTAATAGACGAATGGAAATGATCGAAACGGCCCGACGGGTCCTGCAGATAGAGTCCGATGCGGTTTTGGCGTTGATGCCGCGCTTAAATGGTGATTTTACTAAAGCGGTTAAGGCGATTCTCGGTTGTCAGGGTCGTTTGATCGTGACCGGCATGGGAAAGTCAGGTTTGATCTGTCAGAAAATTGCCGCAACCATGGCTTCAACTGGCACACCAGCCCTGTTTTTACACCCGGCCGAAGGGATTCATGGCGACCTGGGGATGATGACCAAGGCAGATGTGGTGCTGGCTGTCTCAAACTCTGGTGAAACCGAGGAGATCTGCCGGATTTTGCCGGTGATCAAGCGGATGGGTCTGCCGTTAATCGGCATGGCTGGAAATCCAAAGAGTGCTCTTGCTCAGGCTTCAGACATCTTTCTCGATATCAGTGTTGCAGAAGAAGCTTGCCCCTTAGGCCTGGCACCGACGGCAAGTACTACCGCGACCTTGGCCATGGGTGATGCTCTTGCGGTTGTGTTGTTGCAGGAAAGAGGTTTCTGTGCTGAGGATTTCGCTCTTTTTCACCCCGGCGGAGCACTTGGCAAAAAGTTGCTGCTGCGGGTTGAAGATCTGATGCATACCGCGAGTGCTGTTCCTCTGGTTGCCTCTGATACTCTTCTTCGTGAAGCTCTGTTTGAAATCACCACCAAGCAACTCGGTGTCACCGGTGTTATCAATGCCTCTGACGAACTGATTGGGGTTTTCACAGATGGCGATCTAAGGCGAGTCATGGAGACCGGTCTTGACAGCCTGCAGAAGCCGATCGACGAAGCGATGAACAAGACGCCTAAGCGGATTTTACAGAGAAACCTGGCTGCCAAAGCGCTGCAAGTCATGGAAACCCATACAATCACATCTCTTTTCGTTTTTTCCGATGAAACGAGCAAAGTGCCGGTCGGCATTCTCCATCTGCACGATCTCTTGCGCGCGGGGGTGGTTTGATGCATCCGAAAGCGGCAAAAATAAAATTACTCTTGCTTGATGTCGATGGAGTGCTGACTAACGGTCAGATCATCTATGACGGCGTGGGCAATGAGCTGAAAATGTTTAACGTGCGCGATGGACACGGAATTAAGTTGATTCAACGCGCTGGTATCAAGGTTGGAATTATCACAGGCCGCAAGTCCGATGTCGTTGCGCGGCGAGCCGCTGAATTGGGCATAGAGATTTTATATCAAGGGGCCTTGAATAAGTTGGAACCTTATCGGGAAATTCTGACTCAAACAGGTTTGGCTGAGGAGCAGATTGCCTACGTAGGTGATGATCTCATTGATCTGCAAGTCCTGCGTCGGGTTGGCTTTTCTGCGACTGTTGCAGATGCTGATGCCGAGGTTTGCCGACTGGTCGATTATGTCGCCAGTCTCCCGGGTGGCTGTGGTGCCGTTCGCGAAATCTGCGACTTACTACTGAAGGCTGGTGGGCACTGGGAGCAAGTGACCGCACGTTATTTCTGTGATGAGCAGTAAGGATTGAGCTTTTGACTCTCGAAGGGAAGCCCCGGAACAGGGCACAACGACTTGTTGGAGTAGCTATCCTTCTTGTGATGGTTGTTCTTGGCTGGATGCTTTTCTCTAGTAGCTTTGATGACGATTTGTTACCAGAACTTATTGAACAACTCCCAGAAAATGTCGACCTTGGTCTGGATAGAGTTCACTATAGTCAGAGCGAAAACGGCATAGAAAGCTGGGTGCTTGATGCTGATCGTGCTGCTTATCAGCGCGAGAATGAGGAACTGGCACTGACCGGTGTCGAGCTGACTTTTTTTAATGCAGGCAGCTTTGGTGATGTCACATTGAATGCGGTTGGCGGAATCTTGCGGCAGAGACAGAAACTGATCGATCTGAAAGGTGATGTCCGAATTGTGACAACCACTGGGGAGCAGTTTCGGTCGGAAACATTGCAGTATGATTACTCCAAACGACTGGCCACAACAGATGATCTGATCAGCATGCGCGGTCGTCAGCTTTACCTGACCGGTAAAGGGATGGTTCTTGATCTGGGGCGGGGTACGCTGAAGATTCGTGAGGATGTTCATGCGCTTTTTAATGAGCGTCAGAGTGAAGGAGAACTGCAGTGAATTGTTACGCCTGGTTGTTGCTGTTTTTGTTGATGACCTCTCCATTGTCGGCTGCCGAGGAGAATTCTTTATCTGCACCGGATGGCCCGATTGAGGTGACATCTCAGCAGATGGAGACCGATCAGCAGAAAGGGGAAGTTTTTTTTAGCGGCAAAGTCGTGGGTAAAAGTGGCGACATGACAATATACGCTGATGAGCTGACCCTCTTTTTTGTAGAGATTAACGGGAATCGTAAGATTGAGCATTTAGAAGCTGAAGGTAACGTCCGTGTTGTAGACGGAGATCGTGTTGCTACTGCACAAAATCTTAAATATTTTCAGATGACTGAAAAAATGATATTGAATGGAAAAGCCGAGGTTCACCAGGGCGGAAATATGGTCGCAGGTGATGAGATTGTACTATTTACGCGTGAGAATCGTTCATTGGTCAAAAGTGGCAAGGATGGCCGAATAAAAGCGGTTTTTTTGCCGACGCAGGAGAAACTGTGAAAACCCTTCAAGCCAGAGGACTTGTCAAAAGTTACGCCGGTCGCAGGGTT
The DNA here is from genome assembly GCA_024279255.1 of Deltaproteobacteria bacterium. Lineage (GTDB taxonomy): Bacteria > Desulfobacterota > Desulfuromonadia > Desulfuromonadales > Geopsychrobacteraceae > Geopsychrobacter. The sequence goes on from JAJRRT010000019.1 coordinate 4,830, forward strand.
GTTGGTGGTGTCGATCTTGAGGTAAGTTCGGGGCAGGTTATTGGGCTGTTGGGTCCCAATGGGGCAGGTAAGACCACAAGCTTTTATATGGTTGTTGGTCTAGCTCGTCCCGACCATGGTCGGGTCTTTCTCGATACGACTGACTTGACTGAGATGCCGATGTATCAGCGTGCCCGGATGGGAATCTCCTACTTACCACAAGAGGCTTCGGTCTTTCGTAAGATGACAGTAGCTGAAAACTTGCTGGCAATCCTGGAAACCCTCGATTTGAGCGCAGAAAAACAGCAGAAGCGGTTAGATGAGTTACTAGAAGACTTTCGTATCGGCCATATTCGTGACTCAAAAGGTTATGCACTTTCTGGTGGTGAGCGTCGGCGGGTCGAGATCGCCAGATCTTTGGTCCTTGAACCTTGTTTTTTGCTTCTCGATGAACCATTCGCAGGGATTGACCCTTTAGCAGTAAATGATATTCAAGGCGTGATCAAACAATTAAAAGATCGGGGTATTGGTATTTTGATTTCGGATCATAATGTCCGGGAGACTTTGGGCGTTTGTGATCAGGCTTATATTCTGAATCAAGGCGAAGTACTTGAATTCGGGACTCCTGAGCAGATCGCTGCTAGCGATAAAGCCCGCACAATCTATTTAGGTGAAAAATTTAAACTTTGAAGAGAACACATCACCTTTAAACACTTTGAATATTTAATCAAAAAATTACTGGCAAATAGGAATTGGCACAGACTTTTCCTGCGGAGAATGATAGACTCTGATCCGAGGGGTTAGCTTCGTGGCAATGCCTGTGGGCAGAATCGGGTAATACGTCTTTATGGCTTTAGATCTACGGTTACAGGTTAAACTTAGTCAGCAACTGGTGATGACCCCGCAGTTGCAGCAAGCGATCAAGTTGCTGCAATTGTCGAGTATGGAGTTGATGGATGTTGTTACTGAGGAATTGTCTGAAAATCCGATGCTCGAAGAGAGTGAGGAGTCTGCGTCGCCCGAAAATCAGGTTGAAGAAAAACCTGTGGAAGAAGAGAACTCAGAAGAGGTTAAAACCGAGTCTGAGGCTGTCGACGATATCGACTGGCAGACCTACCTTGAAGGCTATAGCCTGAGTAGCACAACAACGAGCGACGTTTATGAAGACAATGAAGATCGTCCCTCCTTTGAAAGTTTGTTGACAAAAAAAAGCACCCTTTTCGACCACTTGATGTGGCAACTCAACCTTTCCATAGTCCCTGAAATTGAGCATCTGGCTGCCGCTGAAATTATCGGCAATATTGATGATGCCGGTTATCTGCACGCTAATCTTGAAGATATCTGTGAGGCAACTTTAGTTGCCGAAGAGGTCGCTGAGAAAGCCCTGAAGCGAGTTCAGCAGTTTGACCCGCCTGGTGTCGCCGGGCGTAATCTTCAAGAGTGCCTGCTGCTGCAGCTTGAGCGGTTGGGTCAGGCAGACTCTCTCTCGGCAACGATATTGCGTGATCATATCGATGACATCGAGGGACGGAAGTACCCTATCATTGCCCGCGCATTGAAAATCTCACTTGATGATGTGCTAGCAGCTGCCAAAATTGTATCTGATCTCGATCCGCGCCCTGGTCGTGCTTTTAATCAGGAGGATGTTCAGTACATCTCTCCAGATATCTTTGTGCATAAGGTTGGCGACGAATATGTCGTTACTCTTAATGACGAAGGCTTGCCGAATTTGCGGATCAACTCATTTTATCGGAGCGCCCTGACCAATAGTGCCTCGGTCGACAAGAAGGCAGGGGAATATATCCAGGACAAAATGAGGAGTGCCGTCTGGTTGATTAAAAGTATTCATCAGCGGCAGCGCACAATTTATAAGGTCACCAAGAGTATCGTTAAGTACCAACGTCAATTTTTTGATTATGGTATTGAACATCTCAAACCGCTGGTGTTACGTGACGTGGCAGAAGATATCGAAATGCATGAATCGACGGTCAGTCGGGTGACAACCAATAAATACGTTCAGACCCCGCAGGGGCTGTTTGAGCTTAAATACTTTTTCAATAGCGGAATTTCGACTACGGATGGAGATTCGATCGCTTCAGAGAGTGTCAAAATTCGGATTAAGGAGATTGTCTCCAAAGAAGATCCGAAAAAGCCCTTGTCTGACCAGAAGATTGTTCAACTGCTCAAAGAAAACGATATTCATATAGCACGGCGTACTGTTACAAAATACCGTGAAATGCTCGGGATTGGTTCTTCAACTGAGCGTAAGAGATTGTTCTGATTTTTTGATTTATCGACCATCAATCCTGTGATTTTCAGGGTATAGTTTAAAGAATCCGACCCGTTCAGGGTCTTATCATGAAGGAGACATCATTCTATGCAAATTGCTGTAAACTTCCGTCACATGGAAAGTAGTGAAGCAGTCCGTACCTACGTAGAAGAGAAGCTCTCACGTGTAAAAAAGTACGTCGGTGAGCCGATTGATGCTCAGGTCGTACTCTCCGTTCAGAAGAAGATTCATCATCGAGCCGAAGTGACCATGGTGGCCAAAGGGCTGACTATGAAGAGTGCGGAAGAGACGGGGGATATGTACGCCGCAATTGACTTGATGGTCGATAAGATTGAGCGTCAACTTAAAAAATATAAAGAGAAGCTCAAGCACCACAAGAGTGGTAGTGCCGGTAGCCGTCAAGTGCAGAAAACAGTTATCACTGCCAGCAGTGTCGACGACGGAGCTTCGGAGCCCGATATAATCAAGAGCTATTCCTTTTTTGTCAAGCCGATGTCGGTGGAAGAAGCCGTGATGCAGATGGACTTACTCGGCAAAAGTTTTCTTGTTTTTACCGATGATCGATCCGAGGAGATGAACGTTGTGTATCGGCGTTCTGACGGTAATTATGGTCTGATTGTTCCTCAGGGAAGTTAATTTATCTATCGGACGGCATCTGATCAATGTTTTGAGAGGGTGCCGTTTATTTTCCTATTTCAAAAGAGACGAACGAACCAATGAAAATCAGTGAGCTTTTAAACCCGCTGGCAATTGTTACTGATCTGAAAGCAACAGGCAAAGACGCAGCTCTCTCCGAGTTGACCGATGCCCTCCTTGTCGTCGCTCCATCTCTACGGCGTGACGATGTGCTTCAGGTTTTGCAGGAACGTGAGCGCCTCGGGAGTACTGGCATCGGTGATGGTGTTGCAATCCCGCACGGTAAGCTCAAAGGGATGCCCGAGTTGATGTTGGCTTTTGGCCGAAGTATATCCGGGGTTGATTTCGAATCAATGGATGGTCAACCAGCACATCTTTTTTTCCTGCTACTTGCTCCAGAAGAATCAGTTGGGGTGCATTTAAAAGCACTTGCGAGAATTTCGAAACTTTTGAAAGATGCTGAAGTGCGCCAGCAGATGCTTGACGCGACCGACTCCGGGCAGATCTATAAGCTCATCTGTGAGCGCGAAGAGTAGTATACGCCATATAAAGAAGGCCTTCCTCTGCCATGACAGAACTGACAATTCAGGAAATACTTGACGAGAAAGAAGCGGGTCTTGATCTCCAGTTATTGGCGGGGGACGAAGGTCTTTCCAGAGCTATCACCGTTCCGCGGATTCAAAAGCCTGGTCTGGCCCTTGCCGGTTACACTACGAACCTGCACCCTGATCGAATTCAGGTCCTGGGTTCAACAGAGCTGAGTTATTTGGGACATCTTCCCAAGGAAAAAGCTCTGAAAGCTGCCAATGATCTTTGCGACCTTCACCTTGCCTGTCTGGTCGTGACAAAAAATCAGGTCGTTCCCGAATATTTGGTGAAGGCCGCTGATAAGCACCAAACGCCACTCCTTAGAACCTGCCACTTAAGTTCCGATTTCATCTCTCTTATCACAAAATTTCTTGAGGAACGTTTATTGCCATCATCGACTCTGCACGGAGTTCTGATTGATGTTTTGGGCGTTGGAGTTCTGTTGCAAGGGAAGAGTGGGGTCGGAAAGAGCGAATGTGCTCTCGATCTGATTCTGCGTGGCTATCGTCTTGTTGCCGATGATGTGATTAAGGTGAGGCTCAAGCTACCGGCAGTAATCTTTGGCGAAGGGATGGATCTTCTGCATTACCATATGGAAATTCGTGGCCTCGGCATTATAAATATCAAACATTTATTCGGAGTTGCAGCGATTCGAGAGCGTAAGAAGATTGATCTCGTCCTTCAACTTGTCGAATGGGAACAGGGCAAAGAGTATGATCGGCTTGGTCTGGAGGAGGATAGTTATCTCATCCATGGAGTCGAGATCCCGATGATGCGCATTCCGGTGCGTCAGGGCCGGAATACCAGTACAATCGTTGAAGTTGCAGCACGAAATCAGTTACTGAAAGAGATGGGTTATCATAGCGCTCAAGAATTTCAACACCTGCTTGAAACACGAATGGCTGAAGCGGCTCGATTGCACGCCCATACCATCATCGGGGATAACTTGGAATGAGTATAAAGCCCGTTTATATCCTAACAGGGCTGTCCGGATCGGGTAAAAGTACGGCAGCTCGAGTCCTTGAGGATCGGGGCTTTTTTGTTATAGATAACCTGCCGCTGACGCTGCTTCCGCAGTGCCTGGAGCTGACAGATAGTGCTCTGGAGGCTGATCGAGATCTAGCTGTGGTTATAGATGTGAGAAATCGTGACTTTCTCGCCCAGTACGAAACGATTCTCAAGCAAGTGGCTGCTCTTGGCCAGCCCCTGCGAATTCTTTTCTTTGAAGCCTCTGATAAAATTCTACTCCGTCGGTACTCAGAGTCGCGTAGAAGCCACCCTTTAGCAGATGCAGAAAACTTAAGTGTCGCGATCGACCAGGAAAGGGAACTGCTGCAAATCGTCCGAAATAGTGCGACCCATGTTGTCAACAGTAGTGGTCTTAATCCGAATCAATTAAAAGAATTGCTTCTGGAAATTGTTGGGGATAATGAATCTCCACTACTGTTAATACAGATTGAATCATTTGGATATCGTTATGGTTTGCCGCCAGACGCTGACCTGGTATTTGATGTTCGTTTCTTGCCAAATCCCTATTATATTCATGAATTGAAACCTCTAAATGGTCTTGATATGGGGCTGCAGAAATATGTTCTTGAACAGGAAGATTGCCAGACTTTTATTATGCATCTCGACAAAATGCTTGGTTTTCTTCTTCCGTGCTACCATCGCGAGGGTAAGAGTTACCTGACCTTGGCAATCGGCTGTACTGGTGGGCGACATCGGAGTGTCTCTTTGGTTGAGGAGTTTTCTCGTCGGCTAGGCAATATGAATATGCGTGTGCGCGTTCATCATCGCGATATTGATAAATAGCAATGATCTGGATTCAATTTGAATCCGCGGAAACTTTTAAGTAATTGAATTGCGGTAATTACACCCTTCTTGGCGATGGTTCGAAATGATTGGCCTTATTATTATAACTCACGGACAGATGGCGACAGAATGTCTACGAACTGCTGAACTGATAATTGGTCCGATAGCAGATTGTCGTGCGATCAGTGTCGATCGAAGTTGTTCTGTATCTGCTGTGACCGCTAACCTTGCGCAGGCGATTGACGAGCTAAATGCTGATGATGGGGTCTTGATTCTGACTGATATGTTTGGTGGTACGCCAACCAATATTGCTGCTGATTTTCTTGCCGCGGGACGTGTTGATATCTTGACAGGTATTAACTTGCCGCTACTGATCAAAGCTGCCAGCGTAAGGGGGCAGAAAAATCTCGTTGAACTCGCTGAATTTTTGCGTGAGTATGGACAACAAGCAATTCTACGGCCTGCAGATTTACTGAAAACAAGAATGAAATAACCGGAGTTTGGATGAGTATTGTTCTCGCCCGCATCGATAACCGCTTGATACATGGACAGGTTCTTGAAACCTGGCTGCCTTATGTGCATGCCAACTGCCTCGTCGTGGCCAATGAGTCAATCTCTGTTTCACCCCTTAAACGGATGATGATGGAAGCCTCAGTTCCGAGTCGGGTTCGTGTGGAGATTGGTAGCATTGTCGAGATCACCGAGTTATTTGCAAGTGGTATCCTTGATGATTTGCGGGTTTTATTGTTGTTTGCAACTACGGAAGATAGCCTTACGGCCTTACAAAATGGTCTTAAATTTGAACGTTTAAACCTTGGGAACCTCCATGCTGGACAGGGTAAAACCCAGTTTAGTTGTACTGTATTTTTGGATCCCGAGGATGTTGAAAATCTTGAGAAGATCGATAGTGCCGGAGTAGACGTCTCGGCTCGCTGCATCCCGGCAGACACTGCCAGGAATTGGCGAAAACTAATCCCAGGAAGAAGGCTGAGAATTGATCAGCGCTGAACTTGCTATCGGTGCCGGTGTGGCTCTTGTCTGTGGACTGGATAGAATTGCCGCTCTGCAGATTATGGTTTCGCGACCGATTGTGGCTGCTCCACTTGTGGCTTGGTTGCTTGGCGATGTGGCTGTTGGTTTGGAGATCGGCCTGATGGTTGAACTTCTTTGGTTGGCGCGCCTTCCGGTTGGCGCAGCTATCCCGCCAGACGACACTCAGGTTTCAATCGCTGGCACAGTTCTGGCCATCAGTCTTGGCAATCTTCTGGGGCAGAGTGGATTAGAATATCAGTTGCTCTGTTTATTAATTGCAATTCCATTCGGAAAATTCGGTCAATTTTTTGATCGTTTTGCACGACAGTATAACGGGCGTAAGGTTGCTCAGAGCGACCGGTTGCTGGAGACGGGTCATTTTTATGCCATGGAGCAGGCCCATCGTATGGGCCTCTGTTGTTTTGCTTTGGCAGCTCTTGGCACTTATTTTGTCATTATTTGTGGTGGATTGATCATGATCCCTATATTGGCACCTATATTACTACCTTCGCTGTTAGAATCAGCTGAATGGTTGAGGCTGGCACTGCCTTTGGTTGGAATCGCGGTGATTCTGGGTACGATCAATGTGAGTCGTGCACTGACCCTTTTCGGGGCCTCGTTTGGTATGGCTTTTTTGTTGATGTGGTTGGTCTGATGGTAAAGCTGAGTAGGTTGACTTTGTTACATGTCTGGTTGCGCCTGTTGCTGTTGCAGGGGAGCTGGAATTTTGAGCGCTTACAGGGCGGGGGTTGGTTCTACGCTATGGCGCCGGTGTTACGTGTGCTCTACGGTGAAAAAGAGATGCAGCGTATTGCTCGGGAGCATGTTGGATATTTCAACACCCACCCTTATCTCGCCCCTACCGTTGTCGGTGCGGTTATACGGATGGAACTTGAAAGAGCAGCTGGCAAAGAACTGGAGATTGGTGTCTCCGAGTTCAAAGAAATGGTTGCTTCCCCCTACGCTGCTGTTGGCGATGCGCTTTTCTGGGGCGGTTTGCGACCTTTAGCCGCCGGGATAGCTTTGCTCCTGGCAGCAAAGGGTTTAGTTGTTGCACCGGTTGTTTTTTTATTATTGTTCAATGCTCTGCCTCTGTGGTTTCGCATCGCTGGTTTTATAAGCGCTTATGAACTAGGCATCCAGTCTGTTGAATTTTTACAGCGACGCAAACTCCCCGACCTGGCCATTCGAACCAAGGAGGCGACAGTTGTTCTGTTTGGAGGGGTTGCCGCTTTCATGGTTTTTCAATTACTGGACGGTAAACAGAAACCATTATGGCTTGGATTATTAGCAGTTCCAGCGGTTCTGCTCTGTGGCTATCTGGCCAGACGCGGAATATCAACACTCATGCTGGTTCTCTTGTCATCTGGATTGATTTTGATATGTAGTCTTTTCTCCGCTGATGTTGCGGTTTGGCTACCTTAGTATAAGGGGAATATCCTTGCAAAAGAGTTTTACCATTATAAATAGGCTTGGACTACATGCTCGTGCCGCTGCACAGCTTGTGCAAACGGCAAATCGCTTCAACAGTGAAGTTATGGTTGAAAAAGACGATATCGAAGTCAACGGTAAGAGTATTATGGGCATTTTGTTACTTGCGGCTCCCAAAGGGACTGAGATTTCGTTGACGGTTTCAGGTGAAGACGAATCTGAGGCTATGGACGCTTTAACTATTTTGATTGAGGACGGCTTTGGGGAAGACTGAGGTACATCAAGATACTTATCTGGTTGGACTGGGTGTTTCGCCGGGTATCGGCATCGGACGGGTTTGTCTTCTGAATCGGTTGTACCATGTTGCGGAATGGGAACTCGATGAGGCTGAAGTCGAAGATGAAGTGCTTCGCTTTCGTGATGCCTTGTCTGCAGCAGCTGAGCAACTTCGTGAAGTCAAACGGAAGGTCGCCAGCCAACCTCACCTGCGAGAACATATCTATATCCTCGACACCCATCTTCTGATTCTGGGAGATGAGATGCTGGTAAGTAATACTGAGGTTTTGATTCGGCAGAAGCACAATGCGGAAAAAGCTCTTAATCAGACATTAAAGCAGCTACGTTTGATGTTTGAAAATATTGAAGATGACTATTTACGCGAACGCAGTTCAGACCTCGATGCCGTCGGCCAACGTTTGCTGAGAATATTGGCTGGTATCAACGATACCGCCCTTGAGCAGATCAAGGAAAAATCATTGATTGCGGCGCATGATCTTTCACCAGCCGATACCATGCAGCTTGATAGGAGCAAGGTTGTTGGTTTTCTTACGGACCGAGGTGGAAAGACTTCTCATACGGCTATTCTGGCACGTTCTCTTGGGATCCCAGCTGTTGTCGGTCTGGAATCAGCGACAACTGTAGTCGACAACGATGTGTCGGCGATCATTGATGGTACGACTGGTGTCGTGGTTCTGAACCCAAGTGAAGAGACTTTTAGGGAATATTTAAAACGTAAGCTGGCCTTCGAATATCTGGAGAAAGAACTTACCAGATATCGAAATCTTGCGGCTGAGACAACAGATCACTACGAAGTAGCCCTGCGTGCAAATCTTGAGATCGTTTCGGAGGTTCCTGCAGCACAGGAAGATGGTGCTGTGGGTATCGGTCTTTATCGAACTGAGTTTCTCTACATGAATTGCTCCCAGCCACCAGGAGAGGATGAGCAGTTTGCCGCATATAGTGAGATAGTAGAACGTATTTCACCTCATCCAGTGACAATTCGGACTCTAGATGTTGGTGGTGATAAGTTTGTTCAGGATATGAGCCTTGAACATGAAGACAATCCGGCGATGGGATTGCGAGCTATTCGTTTTTCCTTACGCGAAGTCGACCTTTTTAAGGTGCAATTGCGTGCAATTCTCCGTGCATCCGCTGTAGGCCAAGTGCGTATTATGTTTCCGATGATTAGTGGCGTGTCGGAAATAAGAGCCTGTAAGCGGATACTGCGGACGGTCAGTGTTGAGCTAGAACAGGAAGGGGTTTTGTTTGATCCGCAAGTTAAAATAGGCATTATGATCGAAACACCTGCAGCAGTGATGATTGCTTCGTTGCTGGCGAAGGAGGTTGATTTTTTCTCTATCGGTACGAATGATTTGATTCAATATTGTCTCGCGGTTGATCGAGGAAATGAGCATGTTTCCTATCTCTATGAACCCCTGCACCCTGCTATTTTAAGAGCTTTGAAACAGGTTTGTGATGCAGCACATAACGCCGGCATTGAGGTGAGTATGTGTGGTGAGATGGCGTCTGAACCCATGTATCTTCCAGTTCTGATAGGGCTTGGACTTGATGAGCTTTCTATGAATCATGCGTGTATCCCAAGAGTAAAAAGGGTATTGCGAAATCTCACACGGGTTGAAAGTAAAGATATGCTGGATGCTTTGATGCAACTGTCAACCGGGAAGGAGATCTCCGTTCACCTTGACCGGGAAATGCGCACGCGTCTTCCTGACCTTTTTGGTGATTTCGTGATCTAGATGTTGTTTCAGAATAAATAGATTTGACCCGTTGACTTAATGAGCTTTTACTGTTTACTATCCCAGCTGTTTATTACTAAAAACAAATAACAGGAGATATCTGATCCATGTCGATGACAAATTTTCTATTCACCTCAGAATCTGTTGGTGAAGGACATCCCGATAAGGTTGCAGACCAAATTTCTGACTCTATTCTTGATGCGATCCTGACGCAGGATAAAATGGCTCGTGTCGCATGTGAAACTCTCGTCACTACTGGTATGGCTGTCATTGCTGGAGAGATTACAACGACAGCATACGCTGATTTTCCTTCAATCGTGCGCCAGACGATCAAAGAGATTGGCTATAACGATTCAGCGATGGGCTTCGATTATGAGACCTGCGCAGTATTGACTTCAATTGATCAGCAGTCTCCCGATATTTCGCAAGGAGTCTCTGAAGGGGAGGGGCTTTTTAAGGATCAAGGGGCTGGAGACCAAGGGTTGATGTTCGGTTTTGCTTGTGACGAAACTCCCGAATTGATGCCGATGCCGATCATTCTGGCGCATAAATTGACCAAGAAACTGGCAGATGTTCGCAAAGGTGGACAACTTAATTTTTTGCGACCAGATTGCAAATCTCAGGTATCGATCCAGTATGTCGATGATAAACCGGTCCACATCGATACTGTCGTTATCTCCTCTCAGCATACCCCGGATGTCAGCTACGAGGATCTAAAAGAGGCAATTATAGAAGAAGTGGTTCGGCCGACACTGCCAGTCAACCTGATTAACGACAAAACCCGATACCTGATCAACCCGACCGGGCGTTTTGTGGTTGGGGGACCAATGGGAGATTGTGGACTTACTGGCCGTAAGATTATCGTTGATACTTATGGTGGCCAAGGGTCGCACGGTGGCGGAGCTTTTAGTGGCAAGGACCCATCCAAGGTTGATCGTAGTGCCTCTTATATGGCACGTTATGTCGCGAAAAACGTCGTTGCTGCCGGGCTTGCAACCAAGTGTGAAGTACAACTGGCTTACGCCATCGGTGTTGCTGAACCGGTCTCTGTCATGATCAACACATATGGGACTGGCGTGATTTCGTCAGATAAAATCGCACAGATTGTGCGTGATGAATTTGATATGCGTCCTGCCAGTATCGTTGAACAGCTTGATCTGTTGCGACCGATCTACCAACAGACCGCTGCGTACGGTCATTTCGGACGTGAACTGCCAGATTTCTACTGGGAGAGGAAAGACCGAGTTGATTCTTTGCGGAGTCGGGCTGGACTCTAATTTTATATTTTAGAGATATTATGGAAAAGGGCTCTTCGTTAGTGAAGGGCCCTTTTTTATTGTCAGTCACGAAATCTCTTGAGAAGATCGGCGTAAGCATCGATACGGCGGTCGCGTAGAAACGGCCAAATTCTTCTGACCTGCTCGCAGCGTTCCAGGTCGATATCGACCAGTAACGTAATATCATCCTCGTCCGCCTGAACCAGAAATTCTCCCTGTGGCCCACACGCAAAACTGTTACCCCAAAAATCGATCTGGCTACGGTTGTCAGCAGCGGTTTCTGTGCCGCAGCGGTTGATCGCGACCAGCGGCAGCCCGTTAGCTATCGCATGACCACGTTGTATGGTGAGCCAAGCCTCGAGTTGTCGGTTCTTGTCCGCTTGAGAGTCCGTTGGGTCCCAGCCGATGGCTGTCGGGTAGATAAGAATATCGGCTCCAGCTACAGCCATCAGGCGTGCGGCTTCGGGAAACCACTGATCCCAACAGACAAGGACACCTAGTTTTCCGATCGAGGTTTGAATAGGTTCGAAGCCAAGGTCTCCATCAGTGAAGTAGAATTTTTCATAAAAACCAGGGTCATCAGGGATATGCATCTTGCGATATCGACCGATAATCCCGCCATCACTTTCTATCACTACGGCTGTGTTGTGATAAAGACCAGCGCTACGTTTTTCGAATAGTGACAGAACCAGGACTATACCCAGTTCTGCTGCCAACTTTGAGTAAAGTTCCGTCGAAGGTCCTGGGATGGTTTCAGCCAGGTCAAAACAGGTTGTCGCTTCAATCTGACAGAAGTAGAGATTGTTATGAAGTTCCTGTAAAAGAATCAGTTGCGCACCTGTAGATGCAGCCTTGCGTATTTCGTTGCAGGTTTCATGGAGATTTAACTTTTTATCCGCAGAGCATTTCTGCTGAATTAATGCTGTTTTTAAACTCAAGGTAAAACCCCTTTTGGCAGTTGCATGGTCACACAGTGTAAAGAACCGTGTTGTTCAATCAGGATCTGACAGTCGATGGGGATAATTTCTCTATGTGGAAATGCTTGCGCGATAACATCGAGTGCGACCTGATCAGCTGGATCATCATAGGTCGGCACAAGAACCGCGCCATTGATGATAAGGAAGTTTGCGTAGGTCGCGGGGAGCCGATTCCCCTCACAATCATAGCAGGCTTGGGGCCACGGGAGTTCGAGAAGCCGGTAGCTCTTTCCGTTGTTGGTAGAAAAACTGGCCAACTGCGATCGCATGGCAGTGAGTTCTTGATAATGCTCATCAGTCGGATCACTACATCCTTGATAAATAATAGTTTCATTGGGGGCGAAACGGGCCAGGGTATCGATGTGACTATCGGTATCATCGCCACGCAGGGCTCCGTGCTTCAGCCAAAGCACCTGTTCAGCACCGAACAGCTGTTTCAGTTTTAATTCAATCTCCATTTGTGTCAACTGTGGGTTACGATTCTTTTCGAGAAGACAGGCACAAGTGGTTAGAAGGGTTCCTAACCCATCGGACTCAATCCCCCCTCCTTCGAGGACAAGCTCACTTGATGCCAACTTAGTCTCACCGAATGCGCCATCCGCAAATAAACTAACTGTGAGTTGGTTGTCGAGATCCGCTTTGAATTTGTTTCCCCAGCCGTTGAAGACAAAATTGAGCAGGAGAGGACCATGATCGGTCTGAACCGTTAGCGGCCCAAAATCCCGAGCCCATGTGTCATTGCAGGGGAGTTCATAAAGAAGGATTTGTTTCAGGTTTATAGAGGTGACGTCGAGTTGGTGGAGAGCTAAGTCTTTGTTCGGAACAATCAGGAGGACCGGTTCAAAACGGCAAATAGTGCGAACAATTTCACAAAAAGTTTGACGTGCGTTATTAAGTTGTTCAGACCAGTCGGTCAGTTCATGAGGCCAAGCCATCAAAACAGCATCTTGTTTTTCCCACTCCGCGGGAAGACGACGACTTAAATAAGTTCTCATTTTGGTGTCATCCATTGGCCAAGGTATGTTCGATGAGAATTTTGATCCCAATTCCAAGTAATATCAGTCCTCCAAGAAATTCAACCTTTGGTCCCCAACTCTTGCTAATTTTACGGCCCAGATACATACCCGCTATGGTTAGAACCGCACAGATAAGACCGATAACCAGGGCAGGGATGAAGATTGGGCTGCCGAGCATTGCCAAGGTCAGGCCAACGGCCAGGGCATCAATGCTGGTTGCAATTGAGAGCATGATCAATGACCAGCCACGTGTCGGGTCTTTTTGCCTCGATTCTTCGTCAACTCTGTTTAGAGCACCGTAGCACATACGGACACCGATGACGGCCAGCAAGGCAAAGGCGATCCAATGATCGTAGGCCTCTATGCTTGTTCGCAGACCGCGACCTGCAGTCCAGCCAATCAGTGGCATCAGCGCCTGGAATAGACCAAAGTGAAAGCCAAAACGAAACAGGTGCCGACCGGTTAGTTTAGGCAGGGTCAATCCAGTACCGAGTGCCACAGCGAAGGCATCCATTGCCAAGGCTATGGCAATACCGAACAGAGTTAATAATTCCATCGATTATCCAGTTAAAGAAGGCCACCTCCGTTAGGAGGCGGCCCGATACTTCTCAAATGTAAAGGCTGAAATCAGTCACAGATACTGACTTTTTCAATCACAACCGGTTCAGTTGGAACATATTGATGGGGACCATTGCTACCGGTTGGAACCTTAGCGATGGCATCGACGATATCCATTCCCGCAGTGACTTTGCCAAAAACTGCATAACCGTAGGCATTTGCTGCCTGCCCTTTATGATCAAGAAAATCGTTATCGACCAAATTGATGAAAAATTGGCTGGTGGCACTGTCGACAACCTGAGTGCGTGCCATCGCCAGAGTTCCACGAGAGTTTTTCAGGCCGTTTGAAGCCTCATTTTTAATCTGCTCACGGGTCTGTTTTTGTTTCATATCGGCAGTAAACCCTCCGCCTTGAACCATAAAACCGGGGATGACACGGTGACAGATGGTTTCATTAAAGAATCCCTCTTTGGCGTAAGTAAGAAAGTTTTCGCTGCTGATCGGGGCATTTTCTCCATCCAGTTCGATAGTGATTTCGCCCATGTTTGTCTGCATGATGACAGAGGTGTTTTTACTCATCTGATACACTCCCAGTTTAAAATTATTGGTTAGGTAGAGGTGGCCTCAGTACGCGGCTAAATACATTTTAAGTTTCGTATCTACACGTATTGTACAGGTTGAAAATTCAGGGTTAAGTTTGAGGCAAAAGATGAACGATTCGAGGCAGGCTGTCAATAGTTGAGTATAGAGATAAATACTGGCAAGTACATTTTTAGGTTGAGTCGCTGAATTATCATGTAAAAATGTTTTGCGATAGACATAGCTGAACAACATACGAACCTGGTTGATTAATCTGGAAGAGGTATGCATCTAGTGCAATGTGAATTAGAAAAATGAGGTGTGATAATTCGGATTGATATCCTAACTTTTTTATGAGTTAGTGCCATCTTCTTGAGACGGTTGAATAGGTAGTAGAATGTGAAAACAGGTTCCCATATTAAGTCTGCTATCAATGCTCAGTTGGCCATGATGGTTTTCAGTGATAATAAAATAGGCAACAGACAACCCAAGTCCTGTGCCAAGGCCAACTTCTTTTGTTGTGAAGAAAGGCTCAAAAATTCTTTTTTGAGATTCAATGTCGATGCCAGTACCATTGTCGTAAATCTCGATTGCTAACATATTATTTCTTTTTTGTACCGTTAAGTCGATCTGTGGCGGATTGTTCATGCCTGACCATGAAGACATTGCTTGAGCCGCATTCTTAATCAGGTTGAAAAACACCTGCTCGAGTTGACTTGGGTTGCAAGGTATTTTCGAAAGATTGTTTGCGTAGGTGCGATTAAATTTGATGAGATGGATATTTTGATTTTTCTTCAAGTCGTAATCCTTGGTTGACATCTCAACGGCGCGATCCAATATCTCGCAGATATTTTGTTCTGATTGAATTGATTCGTCTCCTTGGGTAAAATTCACCATATCCTTGACAATCTCACCTGCTCTTTGCCCTGATTCAAGGATCGAGACCAGCATTTTTGGAATTTGACGTTCACTCAGATAGCGGTTCAGAATTTCAAGGTCTACCCCCAACTTTTCGGCACAGCTAAGATTTTTATTTAAACCAGGAGAAAGCCTTTGCGTAATAACTTGTGTGTTTTGAATAATGCTGGCCAACGGATTGTTGATCTCATGCGCCATCCCTGCAGCTAATCCGCCAACGGACATCATTTTTTCGGTCTGCATTATCAACTCATCGAGACGAATTCGTTCGGTCACATCATCGATCCGGATTACAGCACCACCATATTGTTTGGAAGAGAGTGAATTAATCATGATGTCGACCAACCTCTCTCCGTGACTTGTCGACCAGCGAAAACGGGTTATCTTGTTTTGAATGCCGCAGTTCAGAGTCTGGTTAACTTTTTCATTGATCTCGCTTAACCAGGGTAGGGAGTCGAAAAGGGGACGTCCACTCACCTGTGCGTAAGTGAGCCCACAGTACTTTTGTGCTTCGAGGTTCCATTGGTTGATACGACAGTTATTGTCGATTCCAATCAGGAGTGAGGGCATAGCGTCGATCAGGCTCGCCATCATTTTCTGAAGATCTTCTGCTTTCTGCTGAGATCTGGTGCGTTCTGAAATTTCATGGAGTAAAAGATCATTGGCTTCTTCAAGTTTCTTTGTACGATCCTTAACTTTTATCTCCAGAGTTGCATGCTGCTGCTGGAGAAGGGCTTCTGCCACTTGACGTTTATCTTCGTGGGTCTCAAGAGCAGAGGCCATGGCATCAAAGGTATATAGTAAACGGTTTATTTCATTTCCGTTAAATTCTTCAAGAGAGATACCAGCCAGATTTTCTGCAACGGTTGCAGCTCTTTTACGCAAAATGCTCAATGGTCGCAGGAGCATATGGACCAACAGGGCACTCACCGGGAGCAGAAACATAAGGAGGTATAGAGTGGCTTTCAGTACATCCTGATTTTTTTGTTTCAATATATCTATTGTCTGTCCTAAATCTAGCTCAGAAACCAAGACAAAATTATGCTTACTAAGTTGGAAATGCATGTAGTGGAAAAGCCGCTCTTTTTCAAAATCGATGTCTGTCAGCATTGTTTTATCGTTTAATATTTGTTCTATTTTTTTTTGGTCAATATCAATTGATGTCGATGCCTCCCCGCGCGCTTGAATGCCGTTTTTATCTGCAAGGATCAACTTGCTCTGGTTTTCGTTGGCAAACTCTTTTAGTACCTGGTTAAGTCTTATAGACAGCACGAGTGTCCCTTGAATGAGACCGCTCTTCTGAATAGGGACTGCAGCGCGGAGCATCCAGTTTTTTTCTTCCTGGATGATTCCACTAAATTCCTCTCCTTTGAATGCTGCTTTGATATCGAGATCATTTATCGAAAAACTTGAGTTTCGCCCATGTCTGAAGATCACACGTCCATGCTTGTTAATCAGTGAAATGTTCGACATTTTTGTGTCGTTATTCTTTCTATTAAGTTCATGTTTCAGGGTGTCGGTATTGTTAGATTGGGCAGGATCTAGAAGAAGGCGATGCAGATTAGGACGGATTTTATAGTGCTCTACAATGCTTCTGTTTTGGTCCAATAGGTTCTTAAGGCGGGTCGCTAAATGGTGTTTGAAAAGGTGTCGAGTATTGTGAGCGCGGGTTTCAACTTCGGAATATAGACTTTTTTCTAAACTGTTTCGATATGTCTGATATGTGACTAAACTAGTAGCGATTACGGCAATAGACATAATGCCGAGAAAAGGGAAGAATAGGGATTTGAAATTTATAAATTTCAAATCCCAGCCTTTTTTTGACTTATTTTCTGGTGTTGTGTGATGCGTCCACTTCATCTGCTATCACCTTGTGGATTGTCCAAACCTGAAGATCGCTAAAGGGGTATCTCTAAAGGGGTATCTCTAAAGGGGTATCTCTAAAGGGGTATCTCTAAAGGGAGAGCGGATCATCTCTGTGAGCCTTTATCGGCAAAGGTGTCACCCTTCGGTGAAAGGCAAACTTTTACCAGCTTTTAAGAGCTTGGTAAAATCTTTTTCCGGAACCGGCCTACTGAAATAGTATCCCTGGTAGCCACCACAATCTCTTTGGTTTAGGAAGTCATATTCATAATCGGTTTCGACACCTTCAGCGATTACTTTGAGTCCTAGATGGTGCGCCATGGAGATGATAGTCTCTACGATAGAAGCATTGCTTTCATCCGTTTGAATATCGCGTACGAAGGATTGATCAATCTTGATGATGTCAAGAGGTAAGCGCTTCAAATAGGCAAGCGAAGAATATCCGGTACCGAAATCGTCAATCGACAACTCAATCCCCATTTTTTTAAGTGCCTGCATTTTCTCT
The DNA here is from genome assembly GCA_024279255.1 of Deltaproteobacteria bacterium. Classification (GTDB taxonomy): domain Bacteria; phylum Desulfobacterota; class Desulfuromonadia; order Desulfuromonadales; family Geopsychrobacteraceae; genus Geopsychrobacter. The sequence goes on from JAJRRT010000019.1 coordinate 22,327, forward strand.
ATGGTGTCTCCGATATTATCGATTACCATCCCCTCGGTGAGTTCCAAACCAAGCTGATCTGCATCGGCACCCGTCTTGTTGATGACTTGTTTGATTTGACGAATGAAATTCGGTTGACGGAATTGACGTGGACTGACATTAACCGCCAAGTGGCCAATCGGTGTCCCTTGATCGTTCCATGATTTGATCTGTTGGCAAGACATTTCGAGAACCCAGAGTCCGATGGGCAGGATCAACCCAGTCGCCTCGGCAACTGGGATAAAGTCGGCAGGGGAGATGTAGCCCTTCTCTGGGTGCAGCCAGCGCAGCAATGTTTCTGCACCTACTACGCGACCTTTGCGATCAACTTGAGGTTGAAAGAATAGCGACATCTCCTGTCGATCCAGGGCGAAACGTAAATCTTTTTCAATCCCCAACCGTTGATCGGCCGCGGCTTGCATACTTGGCAAAAAGAAGCGGATTGCATCTCGGCCATCATCTTTAGCGCGGTACATTGCGGTGTCAGCATGACGTAAAATGTCATTACTATCTTCATTGGGATCATCATCAGACGGGAAAAGAGCAACGCCGATGCTTGGTGTAATGTGGAGATCGTGTCCAAGCACTTTGTATGGTTTTGAAAGATTTTTCTGGACCTGCTCGGCTTTTGTCTGAGTTTGTGATGCTGCGGTACTCGGTTCCTTGCCCATGTCTGATAGGAGCATGATGAATTCGTCACCGCCGAGTCTTGAGACAGTGTCTTCAAGTCTCATGTCACTCGTCAAGCGTTTGGCGACCTCCTGAAGGAGCGCATCACCGACATGGTGGCCTAGGGAGTCATTGATGTTTTTGAAGCGATCCAGATCAAGAAAAAGCATGGCGCCAAAATGTTTGTGGCGGCGTGCTCTGGCCAGATCGCGCTCAAGGCGGTCGATCAACAGGCGTCGATTCGGGAGGTCAGTCAGGGCATCGTAGTAAGCAAGACGTTCGATATGTGCTTCTGCCAATTTCCGTTCGCTGATATCTCGCAAGGTCCCGCAGATAGTTGCAGGACGGCCATCTTCTTCAGGGAGGAGTCGGGCGTTAATTGAACAAGGAATAATTTTCCCGCTCTTCTCGCGTAAGTGAAGCTCATAATCGGTAACAATATTCTGCCTTTTTAGTACTGAGATGAGTTGCTCACGATCATCGTTTCTCGGATAAAATTGCCGGACATTTTTTCCAATCAATTCATCACAACTGTAGTCAGATATTTGTTTGATCGATGGACTGAGTTCTCGAATTTCACCATTCAGCTGAATTTCAAAATAGACATCCTGCAGGTTCTCGTAAATTGAACGATAACGTATTTCACTCAATTTTATCTGTTGATGGGTTTTGTTCAGGTCATCCATCGCAAGCTGTAGATCCTCAGTGCGTGAGATAACTTCATCTTCGAGGCGCTCCTGATATGCACGGTTCTCGCGAATCAGGCGGGCCCTTTCAAGAGCTTGATCAATGGCGTGCTGAAGCACTGAAAGGTCCTGGATAGGCTTGAGAAGGTAGTTCCATGCCCCTCGTCGTATCGCTTCAATAGCATCGCTAATGACTCCGGTGCCCGATGCAACAATAATTGGAGTTTCAGGGGATTCTTCGCGTATTTTCGAGAGGACTTCCAGTCCATCAATTTCCGGCATACGGAGATCACAGAGGACCAAGTCTGGCTTTTCGCGCGCAAAAAGTTCTAACCCTTCACGACCATTTTTTGCCTCTATAACCTCATAATCAAAATCTTCAAGGTAGAGACGAAAGCTGGTGCGAATGTTCTCCTCATCATCAATAGTCAGGATGCGGATCACTCTGTCGCTCATCGGATTTCCTTCACACGAAACAGTTTCAACGGGTTCGTGTGCGGTCAAGCAAGACCTCTTTACTGTGGTGAGTGCGGTCTTGTTTTTATTGTTTCAGTGTTGATAAATGCGTTAAAAAGCCGTTTATATCTCGACATTTATTGAGTCGATGATTTTGTATGTCTGTCTGTCTTAGTCTAGTGGTTTAACCCTATGTTTGATTAAGCGTTAAACATTGACGTTGTCTCACGAAGTTAGTTTAACACAGGGCTTGTAATGTGCTAACAAGAGATGAGAAAAAACAGGATATTTTTGTAGTTAAGTGAGCCGTGCAGATTTTTTCGGTTTCAGCAGAGTTGGAGTCATAGTTTTAGAGATCGCCAGTGAGCTGTTGAAGGTGATAAAGCTTAGGATTGACAGTAGCCACACAATCAGCGATAGAGCAAAAGGTGTCCCAATCAACACTCTCTTCCGTATCGCACTTCTGGAAAAAAATGAATCCTTTAGGAAGCTCTGTATAGGTTCCATCTTTGAGCAGAAAGACATCGACCAGATCGTTGATCTTACCCACAGTTTCCCAGGGGTCTCGGTAGTTGTGTTGGCGTGCAATGATCTGCAGACTCAGACCATTGTTAAAGATAGATCTGACTTCGAAAGAGAACTCTCGTGGTGAACCATAATGTTCGTTGCGCCCAGATCTTGTCATAACACGTGCACCGAGGTTCTCTAAATGTGTTTTTAGAGTCGCTTCTGTTATCGGTTTAAGATCTGAGTCGCTCATATCGTCTCCTCATATTGAAGTCTTAATTCAATCCCCCATTCTGCAGGGAGCTCCCCATCTTCAGTCAGAACCCATAGCGTTGGAAAGTCTGCGTACTCAGGTGCTTGACCAAAACCATCGGTAAGATAAATAACTGCTGTCGGCGGCGGAACCATCTGTCGAGCATAGTCAAAGGCTGGGCGAAGGTCCGTATAGCCGCCACCAGAGTAGACCTCGATAGTTTGTGGTTTATTTGTAAATGTTTCGATCTTCTGAATTTGACTGCCAGTATATAGTACCGTCAGGCTGCTTTCGCGGCCATGAGAGATCTGTAATAGTTCAGTTGCAAAGGCTTCACGTAGCGGTTGAAGATTGGTTGAATCACTGACATCGATAGCAACAAGTAAATTCAAGCGCGGCTTCTTACGAACACCTGGCGTTCTATGACCAAAACGGCGATGGCTGCGTTTCCAGGTGCTGCGACGTCCAATTCGTCCGACATTACCAACGAATTGGCGCAAAATTTGTTGCCAGGGGATGGTCGGTGATGACAAAAAAGGCTTTAGCAAATTCGCAAGCTCACCCGGAACCTCCTGATGACATTTTTTTAAGGCAGTTTTGACCATTTGTCTAACAACCTGTTCTGACAGTTGCTGTGGGGTGCGGTCTGCCTGCTGCCAGATCTGATGATCATCAATGGACTGAAACACAACTTGTTCAGTTTCAGGACCATCCGCGTCGCCTTCAACTGTACCGCACCGATTACCTGACAGGGAGATTTGCGGTAAGCGGTCATAATACTCTTCGGCTGAAAGTTGATCAGGTAAGCGCAGTCGCGCCGGAACCGGGGACTCAGGTGGCAGGTTAGCAATCGATCCATTGATCGCCAGATCACAGGCAAGATCCCAATGAATTGGTTGTCGCTCGCGTCGCCGACATGGATGAAGATGGAGAAGATGTTTGGTCAGGTGCTCCAGCAATGCCTCTTGTTCATTTGCTGAGAAGAGCGTAAAGCTTTCAGAATTGACTGCTAGAGTCGGAATGCCGTCACGCAGGGTCACTCCCGCCGGCTTTGATCCGGTAAGAACCTGACGTCGACACTGCAGCAGAAACTCTCCATAAAATGGACGATGTTTCAAGAGTCGAACAATACTGTCTTCAAGGACACGCATTCAACCGCTCTCAGGCTACTTCTTCACTGATTTTGCTTAAAGCATCCAGAATGGCATGGTCGTAGCGATCCTTGCTGAGGATTGTCGCTATGGCCGGAATGCGCAACAGAGTCTTAACAAAGCCGAAACGCATATCACGTGGCAAAACTTCAATATAGGCGACTAAATTGTCCTGTTGAATGTCGTTTAGCTGGATTTTTTCACCTAGGTGGCTAGCCAAGGCACTCATACTGGCGGCTTGGATATCATCTCTTTGAGCGGCAGCCTGGTCGGCGAACTGCTCCCAATGATTGAGAATTTGTTCTGCATTCAAAGGGCGCTGACGCTGTTCTGCACACCAGCTTAAAAAGCAGACTGCAGCCTCACGACCGATGACTCCGCTGTAGACTTCCATTTCGAGCTCAGTGGGGAATCGGCAGGACTGTTTTAGGGTGCTGACCATCTCCCAGGCACGTTCTGATGGTTCAATTTGTAGGTCGTAACTGCCTGTCCCTGTCGCCAGAAATGTGCTGTTGCCAGCAATGAATTGACAGATTTGTGCGTCAAACTGCTGCTGGTTCGCGTACTGCCCCCAGCAAACGGCATCAGACTCGACCTGCAAGACCACCATGCGATCAAGGAGAGCGCGATCAAGCGTAGCAACCTGGTAGCTGCCATCGGGCGGATTGATCGCCACTATGACGCGATGTTGTTTCGCTAGCTGATGGGTGTGCAGTGCACGTTGTTGGCCCCGTGCAGGTGGTTCAACAAACTGGAAAATTGCCTGTAGGGTATCTTCCTGCTGGGCGCGATTAAGTTCGTCACAATGGACAAGCGTTTGCTTTGCTTCTATTGCTGGCCACCAGCTAGGCCGTGACCAGTGCATCTCATCCTCTATGCGGTAGGGGATGCCGACCAGATCACCGACCTCCATCTGTCCGAGCCTTAACGATGTGTAGGTAAAGTCGATCTCCTCGGCGACTTGAATAATGGCGGCGGTCTTGCCGACACCGCGATGGCCAACCACGCAGGGGGTCAGGTCGGTCTTGGTAATAATTTCCCGCAGGACAGTTCTTAACTGATTGATATTCATTATTAACCCTGATGCTGGATAGGTGACTTAAAAGGTATGCTATTGATAGCATAGATCGATTTATTGCGATAAGGCTTTAGCTTGGAGAGGCATTAGTTACAGATGCGATTTCGGCCCTGCTGCTTGGCGAGATAGAGCGCCTGGTCGGCTGCAGAGATCACCTGGTCAGGTGAGCGCCGTTCACGTGAGGGCTCTGCTACCCCAATACTGATAGTCACACTCAGGGGTTTGTTTGTTGTTTTTTTTAAGGTCCGCTTCGTTGGTTTTTTTGCCGGGCGATCCTTGCTGCGAGGGATAAAACCAGTTGTCGCAACCTTCTTACGAATTCGTTCTAATTCAGTCTGAATATCTTCGATCTTTCTGTTGGGAAATACTATTGTAAACTCTTCGCCCCCATAGCGAAAGGCATGACCTCCACAGGCAACAGTCGCCAGACATCCCGCAACCATCTTCAAAACCTGGTCTCCTACATCATGGCCATGCTTATCATTGAACTTCTTAAAGTGATCGATGTCCAACATCGCTAGCGAGTAGCGCTTTCCCAGCCGTTTCAAGGATTCATTTAGTGCGCGTCGTCCTGGGATGCCAGTCAATTCATCGCGATATGCCATGTTATGTGAGGTCTCTAGTAGACCAGTTAAGAGGGTTGCTATCGCCAGACAGAAGAACAGCATTAAAAATTGATTTTCGAACTGCAGATAAAACGGGATAACGGTTAGAACGAGAGTCCAGAAAAATGCCGATTCTAATGGTTGCGGTCGACGTTGGAAATTGACGAGAGCCAGGAGTGTCGATGTGGTCAGGATTCCAAAGAGCAGTATTCCAGGTTGTGACTCTAGAGGGAGAGAAAAGGGAAGCGGTTGATAGAGAATGCGGGAGAAATTTTCAGGCCAGTATTGTTCAAACCAGAATATAGCTAAACCCTGAATCAACAGGGATGAACCATATAGCGCCGTCAGTGTGCTACCGAACCTTTTCTCTGGAAGGAGTAAAGTCAGAGTCAGGTTGAGAGGGAGCAAGAGAGCAAGAACGGGATAAATTATTGGCTGTTGAGGATATAGGGAGCAAAGGCCTAGCGAGAGGGCCAGGAGAAACAACGCAAAAACAAGGCGATTGCGTTTAAATCTCAATCCCAGAAGAAAAGTAATGATGAAGATTGTCAGGAAGAAAATAGGCAGATAATCGGTGATTTGTTGCTGAAGAGGCGCGGCTTTGAGCAAAAAGATACCGGCGACCAAGAAGAGTCCGCCAGGGAAGAAAAGAAGGTAGCAAAATCTGAAAAAAGACATCTAAACGACTAGAGATAGCTGCGCTTTTTCTTACGCGAAACCTTACCGAGTAACCAGCCGAAGAAGAGTACGCCAGCTCCCGCAAGGAACCATTTAATGACACCGGTTCGCAGGTAGAGGCTGTTCTCTTCTTTGAGCCGTTGCAAGCGTTCCGCCAGATCACTGCTCTCCTTTTGAAGCTGATCTCTTTCGAGCGTTATTTGCACCGCACCAGAGGAAATCTTCTGGAGCTTTTGATACTTTTCATTGACCAGTGCCAGCTCTTTTTCTGTGGAAGTAAGGCTTTGTATCCTTTTTTTGCTATTACTCAAACTGGCTGATAGCTGATCAATCTGTTGCTGCAATTTTCTGTTTTCTGTCAAGAGCTGTTTGATCTTCTCAGCTTTTGGGAGGTCCTTGGTTATATACTGGCTACGGACATAACCCTTAATGCCCTTTTCAGTACGAATGAGCATGAACCCTTTTTGTTCTTCAATAATTTCTAGCCGGTTTCCTGTTTGAACGGTCGTCAGAATCGGCTTGTTATTACCGGGCTGAGCCCGCACAGTGACAACCAGTATGTCGGAAACATATCCTGTTGTGGCAAAAGAAGTATTTACCAACAGCAACGACAGGCACAGGGTGGTCAGAAGAGTTTTCATTTGAAAGTCCCTTTTGGGCTGGGGAGAGCAGATCAAAACATGAAATCTGCTTGATCATATAGGTTATGCATGTGCGATTTCAAGGATTTATCTTTCTCCTTTATTCCAGAGTTCGTATGTTACCCTCTGTCGTATATCTATTTAATGTTTCGGAGTTATTTGTATGCCAAAAGAAAAGTATGAAAAAAGCTATGCCGTTCATTACTTTGATGTCGATTGGAACGCTGAATTACAGTTTGGATCCCTGCTTGATTTTTTGCAGGATAGTGCCGGCGAAGATGCTGTAAAGCGAGGCTTTGGTGTTGAACAGCTCCAGTTGCGTGGACTGACTTGGATGCTCAGTCGCTATCGCATTCAACTGGACTCAATTGTGGGCTTGGATGATCTGGTCAGCATTCGTACCTGGCCATCTGTGCATAAGGGACTCTCGGCATGCCGTGAGTTTGAAATTTTTTGTAATGGGGCCCTTATCGGTGTCGCAAGTTCGGCGTGGATGCTGGTCGATTTAGAAACTCGGCGGCCTGTGCGTCCCAAGGAAAAGCTCGGCGAGGTTTTTTTGATCAATGAGCAGGTCTTTTCCGAACCTCTGGGTGCAATAAAATTTTCTGGTGAATTCGATTCTTATTTAGGTTATAGAGTGCGTCGTGCTGATCTCGACCTCAACTGTCATGTCAATAATCGCGTATTTTTCGATTGGGCTGTCGAGTCGCTTGACGCTGAATTAATAGAAAATCGGCGTTTGAAACAGGTCGATATCAATTATCTGGCCGAAGCATTGGCGGGTGAGGAAATCTCCGCTTCCTGCTCGCGTCAGACCACCGTTGAGGGTTTGCTCTGTTCTCATCTGATAACTCGGCCATCAGATCATAAAGAGTTGGCAAAGCTCCAGACTCTTTGGGTGCCCCGTTGACAGAATTATGCATCCGCAAAGCGGTGTTTTTATAGTGCCAGAACAGCAGAATTTTTGCAGATCGGTTATCCTGAAGATGTGGGGGGTGAAGGGAGCCGGTCATGAATAAAGCAAGGTTCGAGTATCTTTGTCATGAGCACGAAGTTGGTCGAAACACTCTGGTTGCACATCCTGCCAGCTATGAGGATGGAGTGATTGTCAGCTGTATTAAACTGACCGACACCATGATCGTCCGAACGACCGACGGCTACAGTCGCAGTTGGGATTATCATGATTGTGAGGATCTGACCCATCAATAGGTTTGTGAGTGAGGCAGGCGCATTTGCGCTTGCCTCTGAATATTCTGGTCATATTCTGTTCTGCTTGGTCTTTAGCCTTCCGTTGAAAAATGCTATTCTCCTCTCTGCTGTTTGATATTCAAATATCTAGCCAATTGAGATAACTCTTAACAGAAAAAGACCACTATGACATCACCTCACCTTCAGGCCCCCGAAACCATACATCTGTCTGACTACAAATCGCCAGCCTATCTGGTTGAAAGTGTCGATTTGCTGTTTCAACTGACAGCATCTGCTACCCGTGTCAGCTCACAGATACATCTGTACCGTAACCCTGACCGGACAAGCGGGGAACCTCTCTTCCTTGCGGGTGAGCAGCTTAAACTGATGTCACTTAAACTTGATGGCATTCTGCTCGACCCCTCGTGCTATCAGGTCTCCGATGAAGGCTTAACTGTCGCTGAAGTTCCACACTCTTTTCTCCTTGAAGTCGAAACCGAGATTGATCCGGCAAGCAATACCGCGCTGGAGGGACTTTATCTGTCGAGTGGCAATTTTTGCACCCAGTGTGAAGCTCAGGGGTTCCGTAACATCACCTATTATCCGGATCGCCCGGACGTCATGGCAAAATTCCGGGTGAGGATAGAAGCAGACCGCAACGACTACCCGGTATTGCTGAGTAACGGTAATCTGATTGAATCGGGTGATTTGGCCGCTGGTCAGCATTTCGTACAATGGGAGGATCCATTCCCAAAGCCGAGTTATCTGTTCGCATTGGTTGCAGGTGACCTGACCTGTATCGAGGATCGTTTTACTACCCGTTCCGGGCGCGAGATCTTGCTGCAGATATATGTCGAGCATCGTAATCGCGATCTTTGTGACCACGCCATGCTCTCGTTGAAGAAATCGATGGAATGGGATGAGAAAGTCTATGGTCTGGAGTACGACCTTGATCGCTACATGATCGTCGCTGTCGATGATTTCAATATGGGCGCGATGGAGAATAAGGGCTTGAACGTCTTCAATTCCAAGTATGTTCTGGCCCTGCCCGAGGTCGCGACCGACAATGATTTTCTTGGGGTCGAGGCAGTCATTGGCCATGAATATTTTCATAACTACACCGGGAATCGTGTGACCTGTCGTGACTGGTTTCAACTCAGCCTTAAAGAGGGGCTGACTGTCTTTCGTGATCAGGAGTTTTCGGCTGATCTTAACTCCGCAGCGGTCAAGCGGATCGATGATGTGCGTATCCTGCGTCAGAGTCAGTTCCCGGAGGATGCCGGTCCCATGGCTCATCCCGTACGGCCGGCTTCTTATGTTGAGATCAACAATTTTTACACAGTAACGGTCTACAACAAGGGCGCAGAGTTGATCCGTATGCAACAGGCGCTACTCGGCAAAGAGGCTTTCAATATGGGGGTGCGACACTATCTGCGTAAGCACGACGGGCAGGCGGTGACGACCGATGATTTTGTTGCGGCCCTGGAGGAGTGTAGTGGCCAGGATCTTACACTGTTTCGCCGCTGGTATGCCCAGGCTGGAACACCGCGACTGTCGATTGAGACCAGTTATGATGCTGTTAAAAAAGAGTATCGCCTGCTCTGTCGACAAAGTTGCCCTGCGACCCCGGACCAGACCGCCAAAAAACCGTTCCAGATCCCATTTGCCATCGGGATGCTTGATGCTGATGGGACCGACATGCCCCTGAATTTGGTCGAGGGAAAAGCTGCGGGGATGACAACCCTGGTGCTTGATCTGCAACAGGCCGAGCAGGAGTTTGTATTTGAGAATGTTGAGACAGAACCGATCCTCTCCCCCTTACGTGGGTTTTCGGCTCCAGTCATCCTTGAATTTCCCCAGCCGGACGCTGAGCTTGCATTTCGTATGACCCACGACAGCGATTCTTTCAACCGTTGGGAAGCAGCGCAACAACTGGCTCAGCGTGAATTGCTTGCCGCCCTGGAAAACCCTGATTCGCAGGTTCTTAGTGAGTTGTTTGTTAATAGCTGGAACCAGGCCCTTGCTGATCAAAAAGCTGATGCTGGCCTGCTGACTCAACTGTTGACTTTGCCCTCAGAGGTTTATCTGGGTGAGCAGATGAGTGCGATCGATCCCGGGCGTATTCACCTGGTGCGACAGGCGGCGCGCCGACAGCTGGCAACTGCCAGCAGGGGAGTATTGATTGAGCGTTTGCGCGCAGGTCGGCAGACTCAGAGTTATAGCCTTGATCCATTGCAGGTTGGAAATCGCAGCCTGAAAAACTTTTGTTTAAGTCTATTGATGGTGCTGGAGGATGCCGAAGTGGTTGAGTACTGTCTGCAGCAGTATGAATTTGCTACCAACATGACCGATCGCCTGGCGGCACTTACCTGTCTGGCTTCGAGCTCGGTGCCACAACGCCAGAAAATCCTGGAAGCTTTTTATTTGCGTTGGGAGAAGCAGCCGCTGGTGGTTGATAAGTGGTTCATGCTGCAAGCGATGGCAGACCGACAAACAATCTGTGAGGATGTTGCAATCTTGCTTAAGCATCCCGCGTTTAATATGGACAACCCGAATCGGGTGCGTAGTTTGATCAGCGCTTTTGCTGCGGGAAATCCAGACGGTTTTCATCAGGTTGATGGCACTGGTTATCGTTTTCTGACTGAGCAGATTTTATATCTGAATCAGCGTAACCCACAGCTGGCAGCGCGTTTGGCCCTGCCGTTGTCACGTTGGAAGCGGTTTGAAACAACACGCAGTGTGTTGATGCGCGAGCAGCTTGAAGAATTGCAGCAGCAGGAGTTATCTCGCGATCTGTTCGAAATCGTCAGCAAGAGTTTGAAATAGAGAGGTCATGTCGTGAAGAAGATTTTTTTCGCCGGTTTCGGGGATATTGCAAGGCGTATCTCACAGCAATCTGAAGTGACCGGGTTACCGATAGCCTTGATAACGCGCAGTGATGAGAAGTTTGCGCAGCTTACTGCTCAGGGGTTTGAGGCAATACTCGATAGTTTTGATGATCCCGAGAATCTTGGTCACCTGCCACTGTCTGGTCGTACCGTCTTTTATACGGCACCGCCTCCAGGTGGTGGTTTCAGCGACACGCGGGTTGGAGTGTTCTGTGCTCAAATCAGTGCGGACAATCTGCCGGATAAGGTCATTTACATCAGCACCAGTGGTGTTTATGGTGATTGTGGTGGCGGTCTTGTCGATGAAACCGTGCCGCTCAACCCGCAGACGGCGCGCGCGAAAAGGCGGGCCGATGCTGAAATGCAACTGCAGCAGATGTCGCGAACTTTTGGAGTGCCACTGGTGATTCTGCGTGTCACCGGTATTTACGGTCCGACCCGCCTTCCCTTGCAGCGTCTGCAACAGAATCATCCGGTCCTGAAACCCGAGGAATCAAATATCACCAATCGGATTTATGCCGAGGATCTGGCGCGAATTTGCGTGGCTGCGGCCCTCAAGGGGGAGGGTGGCGATATTTTCAATGTCAGTGACGGCGAGCATGGGACTATGACCGACTATTTTAACACTGTGGCAGATCATTTTGGTCTGCCGCGCCCGGAGCAGATTAGTCGATCAGAGGCGACTCAGGTGATGAACCCACTGATGCTCAGTTACATTAATGAGTCACGGCGGATGGATAATCGTTTGATGCTGAAAAAACTCAATATTGAACTCCTCTGCCCGAATCTGGAGGCTGGTTTGGTGGCCTGCCAAAAGGAGATGCGAGAATGAGCCCTGTCACAACTCTCTTCCAGCCAGTCGCCAGTTTCAGTCGTGGCTTCGCTTATGTGTTTAGTGCCCCACGTTTTTTATTAAAACATCCTCGTCTTTTACGTTTTGTCGCCATTCCTTTTTCGATCAATCTGGTGGTTTTTTCACTGGCCGTCTATTTTGGTCTTGATCTGTTCACTCACCTGCTTGATCAGTATCTGCCACAAGGTGACGCCTGGTACCTGGCCGTATTCTATTATCTGGCCTGGATTGTCGCCGGGTTGTTGACCACTGTTGTGGTCTTTTTCGGTTTTACTGTTGTCGGAAACTTACTAGCGTCACCCTTTAACGAACTGTTATCTGAACGAATTGAATTTTTAGTTAAAGGGGGCGGTGATACAGGTCCGTTTACATTGACCGGTTTTGTTGCGGAGTCTGGTCGGGCGATGCTGACTGAGCTTAAAAAACAGCTTTTTTTTATTGTCGGTATGCTTCTGCTCCTGCTCATGAACCTGATGCCAGGATTTGGGCCGTTGGCGTATGCAGTGCTGGCACCGCTGTTTACACTGTTTTTTCTGGTGATTGAATATCTCAGTTTTGTGCTGATGCGTAAACAGGTCAGTTTCAGGCAACAACGACAGTATGTTTTTAGTCGTCCTCTTTTGATGGCTGGCTTCGGCTGCGCTGTTTTTTGTTTGTTGGCGATTCCGTTATTGCAGTTTTTCTGTATTCCGTTGGCGGTCAGTGGTGCGACTCTGCTCTGGTGTGATTTCCCTCACCTGGAAAAGGATTAGAAATAAGATGCGATTCCTGCTGCTGGGGTTTATCTTTCTGTTGCCATGTTTCGAGTTGCACGCATACGGACGGGGTGCCTGGCAGAAGAATGAAGCGGCGATTGAATTGTTCAATCAACAGCAGTTTGGGCAGGCGTTAAAATTGTTGCTTGAAGTAGATCGTGAACTTCCGAGCAATCAGGCTATTCGTAAGAATATCGCAGCAGGCTATCTTGGCGCGGGTCAACAGCAGATCAAAGTTGGCGATTACGGAACTGCTGCTGAATTTTTACAAAAGGGGAAAGTATACAACGATCAGGATTCTCGTCTTTGGCTGCTCCGTGGTATCGCACTCATGAGAAATGGCGCCTTTGCCGAAGCTGAAAGTGAGTTTAACGAAGCTTGGGCGATGAGCGGGGACGAACCGCAGGTGATGCAGCATCTTGGCCGCTTGTATTATGAGACCGATCGAATGTTTGAAGCAGTCGATATCTGGCAGAGGGCACTTTTACTCGACCCTGAGAATAAAACCCTGGCCATTCAGCTTGAAAAAGCCCAACGTGAACAAAAGGTTGAGAAGGATCTAGATCGCAACTACAGCGGCCACTTTATTCTCAGTTATGCCGAAAATAGAAAGGCAGACATCGGCGGCGAAACTTTAGATGCCCTGGAGGAAGCCTACACTTGGGCCGGGGCGAAATTAGGGTACTATCCTGAACGTCAAACCCCGGTGATTCTCTATACTCATCGTCAATTCAGTGGACTGACCGGTTCGCCGGAATGGGCTGCCGGGCTTTATGATGGGAAAATTCGCCTGTCGATTGGTGGGCTGACTCATGTCGGGAACAGTGTAAAGGCTCTGTTAGCGCATGAGTTTATGCATGTGATGGTTCGCGAGATGGCGGGTAATCATGTCCCTTTTTGGTTAAATGAAGGTTTGGCCGAATTATCTGCTCGAGAACAAGATAATCCCTCACTTGTACACCTTGAGGTCGCCTTGACTGATGGAAAGCTGTTCGCTTTTAAAGAGCTTGAAGGTTCGTTCCGAACGCTGGGTCCAAAACAGATTGGACTGGCCTATGAACAAAGTTATTCTTTTGTCCGTTACCTGATCGAACGTTTTGGTTGGTACCAGATGGCTGAGCTGTTGCCTCTTTTTAAAGGTGGTTTAACCCCCTTGGATGCGATAAGTCGTGTTTACGGAGACTATGGGGCTAGTTTTGTCTCCTTGGAGCGAGATTGGCGGCGGCAACTCTAGCTTCTGATTTATTCCACCTTGTTCCGTGGTGTCATACGGGATTTCTCCTTGATCGATCCTGTCCCATAGATTAAACTCCTGCGCACTAACGATCAATATATTCTGATTTATTTATAAGGAGGCCATTTTGACAAATGAACCCGGTTCTACCCCCTTTCAGGTTGACCTTCGCCGGCACCTGCGAGAACGTGAAGAGGATCGTGATCTTACACGGGTCATTTACGAACTTGCTACGGCCAGCCGCTATATCATCAACTCGATACGAACGGGTGAACTTGGTGTTGCCGGCACCTCAAACCTCTATGGCGAAACTCAGCTTAAACTCGATGTTCTGGCCGATCGAATTATCCGCAAGCGGATGATGCATACCGGGGTGATCGCCTGTATCGCTTCGGAGGAAGCTGATGAGGTTGAGGTGGTTGATCCGAATGGTAAATATTCAATCGCCTACGATCCGCTCGATGGTTCATCGTTGGTCGATGTCAATCTGGCGGTCGGTACCATAGTGGGTATCTACAAGGGGGCCGATGTCCTCAGCCCGGGGCGTGAACTGGTCGCGGCACTCTACGTGCTTTACGGTCCGCGTTGTACCCTGGTTTATACGACTGGCCACGGCACCCATGAATTTGCCATGAACGCCCTGATGGAATACACCCTGGTTCAGGAAGATATCAAAATCGCCGAGACCGGAAATATCTATTCTCCGGGTGGCTTGCGCAACAAATACACGCCAGCCGTCGAAGCCTTTGTCAGTCACATGGAGGAGAGAGGGAGCAAGCTGCGCTACAGCGGTGGCTTCGTCCCCGATATCAACCAGGTGCTGATCAAGGGACATGGGGTTTTTCTCTACCCGCACCTCAAAGATCTACCTCAGGGGAAACTGCGACTACTCTATGAATTGAACCCGATGGCGTTTCTTGTCGAGCAGGCGGGGGGGGCGGCATCAAACGGACATAAGCGGATTCTCGATGTCGAGCCAGATGACATTGGTCATTGCGAACCGGTCTTTATCGGTAGTAAAGCCGATGTCGCCAAGGTTGAGGAACTGATCCGGACACTTGAGTCCTGAAACGGACTCTTGAGGAGTTTTCTGTGAGATGTTTTCTGCTTGCCTTACTGATCCTGCTTCTGCCTGCATTCGCACAGGCTCAGGTCACTCAGCGCGACTGGGCCCTGCAGCTGATCGATAGTCTCGGTTGGTCTTTCGGCTTGCCGGAGAAACCGACCGATGCGGATTATGCACAGATGCTCAATGGTCGCAGAGTTTATCGTATTGAAGCAGAGGAGACCTATCAGCGCTCCGACCGTGTTGCAGTCATGAAGTTTGACACCTTTGGTGCATTCAGTGGTGAAGGCTGGCTCAATGGAACCAAGGACCTCACTCAAGCTCACTTGAAGTTCAATCTCCCTCATACGGGACGTTACCGTGTTAGTGCGCGGGTACGCTTGCCAGAACATCACTTGATTTTTGGCGAGCGTGATTTCCTGATGAGTGGCGGTGACCAGTTCACTGATATCAACCTTGGGGACGTAGATCTGCAAGCGGGGCTACAACAGGCCATCCTGCAGCTCCAGCCGAATGGCAGTATCGACTATTTTGAGCTTGTTGCTGACCCCTTTGTGCCAATTGAGCCAGAAGGGGGTTGGCGATTTGATGAGGAACTAACTGCCGAGGTTGCGGCGCGCACGACGATACAGGCTCTCAACCTGCAAGGGAGTCTGCCGCCAGGTCGCCAGGTCATCAAGTTTGAGGCGGAAAACTTACCCCAGCCTGCTGGGAGTCGAATTTATGAAGATAGAAACAAGGGGGAAGTGAGTGGCGGCCGTTACGTTCAGGTTGGTGCCGCTCCGGTCAAGTTTGGCTTTTACTCCGCCAGTATCAGTGACGGGGTTGCTGATGTGGCGCTCCGTGCTGCCAGCACCAGGCCTGTTAATGTGAAACTCTCTGGAGCCTTGGAAACACGCTTGAAGTTTGGACCGCGCTTTGAGGATCGCCATCTGGGAACTTTTTTTATTCAAGAAGGTGAGATGATTGTCGAGGTTCAGTTGCCGGCTGGTGCTGCTATTGATCATCTCGAGATGCGTTCTAGGCGGGGGAGTCGTGCAGATATTTTGCGTCTGGTCGGCCTTGCCGATACAGATACCATCTCAACGCTGGATTTAAATAACCTTTCGGCTCTCATCTATCGGCTTAAGGACTTGCGTTAGGTCGCACGTCAAGGGGGAGGGGGATAGTGAACTCTGTTGCACTGTGCCTTGGCGGTTACGTCGGTGGGCTGGTCCTTGCCCAATATCTTACTCTTCCATTATTCCCAGCACTTGTGTGCCTCTGTCTGCTCTTTGTTCTTCTCCTGCTAAACCGTAAGCCTTCTGTTTTTCCTTTTACATTACTTCTCTTCTGCGCGTTAACCGCTCTGTTACGTTACCCTGCCCAGCTTTCGCCTTCAGCAACAAGTCAACTGGACGCTCTTCTTGAAAACGGAGTCATGCGGATTGAGGGGCGGGTTTTGGCAACCCATCAACGACCTGATGACAGTCTCGTTATTGACCTTGTGTTATTGGCAGTAGGGTCAAGCCCCACAGGTCTTCAGGGGGAAGATCGATTGCGTCTTTATCTCGGAACGACTGAAGAGGTTCCGACTGTCGGCACCCGCGTGGTTTTTAGTAGCCGGATCAGAAGAACGCGAAATTTCGGGATTCCCGGAGAATTCGACTATGCTCGTCACTTGGCCTATCGTCGAATTTGGTATACCGCTTATATGCGGGATTCGCGAGGATTGGCAATATATGCTGAGCCCTCAGTTGGGTTCAGTACACAAATAGATCAGATTCGTCAGACTGGCATGAAAATGCTAGATGAGGCACTTGCCAGGAATGATGCGATTCTTCTGAAAGGACTGTTGCTTGGAGAAAAGGGGGCCATGCCATCAGTCTTACGTCAAAAGCTGGCAGCTGGTGGGATTTCTCACCTGTTTGCGATCTCTGGTCTGCACCTGGGGTTGCTGGCTCTATTAATGTACGCAGTATTGAAATTCATTTACAGCCGTTCAGCAAGATTATTGTTGTGGCAGCCACCATTCAGGGTTTTGTGGTTGTTGATTTTACCGATGCTCTTTTTTTATCTGCTTTTGACCGGTGATGCCCTGGCGACCCGCCGTGCATTCTATGCTCTTCTGATTACGATAGCTCTTTGTTTGGTACGAAGGCGTATAGATTCGTTGAACCTCCTCTACGCGTTGGCATTTTTATTTCTCATTTTTGAGCCACTTGCGCTTTGGCAACCGTCATTTCTCCTCTCATTTAGTGGTGTTCTTGGGATACTTTTGTGGCAGAAACCTTTGTGCGAATTACTCAAAGACTGTTCGCGCTTGTGTCAATATCCACTGCAGTTGTTCGGTGTCAGCCTGGCCGCATTTATTGCCACTTTGCCGGCAGTCATCTTTATCTTTCACATGTTTGCTCCTGCGGGACTGATTTGCAACCTGATTGCCATCCCGTTGGTCAGTTTCGGAGCACTGCCGATGGGATTGGCAGGTTTGTTAGTGAGTGCAGTCTCACCCGCTGTGGGTGAAATACTGTTACGAGCATCAGCATGGGTGTTGCAGCAGGTTGTTGATTTGGCAGGATTTGTCTCGGAACTGCCCGGACTGTTTTCAAGGTCGCTTTACCTCACTTTGCCGGAAACGTTGGCCGTCTTGCTGACTTGTCTGTCATTACTTGTTGTCTGGCGACGCAGGAGAGCTCTTTTCTTACTGTTCCCAGCAGCCTGTCTGCTCTTAATCGGCCCTGGTGTCGGCATGTCTCCAGAGATAATACTTTTCAGCGTCGGACAAGGAGAGTCGATACTTTTGCGTGCGGAAGGTAAGAATCTGTTGATCGACGGTGGTGGCTTGCGGAGTGCTAGTTTTGACGTTGGTGAACGATTACTTGCACCAGCTTTGGGCAGACTGGGAATTAAATCCCTTGATGCGGTTATATTGACGCATGATCACCCTGATCATAGTGGAGGTCTGGGCTATATCATTGAACATTTTGATGTTGGTGAATTCTGGAGTACGTCCGACCTTGTTGATCTGTCTTCGGAGTTGGGTCACCTTCTTTTGAAAAATGATGTGGTCATTCAAAAATATGACAAGGTTGGGTGGAGAAAGTTCAGCCCGGGCGGGTTACAATCTGTTTCTCTGTTTACGGCATCGATTGAAGAATCCGCTAAGAATGATCGTTCGCTCTGCCTATATTATCCGACTGAAGCTGGGGGTATTTTGTTAACCGGAGATCTGGAACGTCGAGGTGTACAGGCTCTTTTGGAAAAACCTCTGCCCGGCGCGGTCGGTCTGCTCAAGGCTCCACATCATGGCAGTCGCAGCTCGAAACCGAAGAGAATGCTAGGGCAACTTAAGCCGGAAGTTGTCATAGTCTCCGCCGGGTATGAAAACTCCTATCACTTCCCTGCACAGGAGCTACTCGAACAAGCCCAACGGCTTGGAATCAAGGTTTGGCGAACAGATCTGGACGGGACTGTTCGTCTCCGTGTCGCTGGTCGCAACTGGCAGGTTGATCAATGGAGAAAAGGGCTTTTCCGTTGACAGTTTTGCTTGATCCTGATAAAAATTCTCCAGATAATATGGGAGTTTTATTACATGGATCAGGCCACGATACTTGTTGTTGATGATGAGCTCTTCTTCCGTCAACTTTACCGCGATCTGCTCAGTGAGAGCGGACATAAGGTTGAAGTTTACGATAATGGTGAAGATGCTATCTTACGCATGGGTGCTGGTGATGTTGATCTTGTCCTGACCGATATGGTTATGCCGGGGCGTTGTGGCCTTGAGGTCCTACGCGCTGCTCGTGTTCTGGTTGACCCTCCTGAGGTCATTCTGGTCACTGGTCACGCCAGTCTTGAATCTGCAATTCATGCTCTTAAGAACGGTGCACGTGATTATCTTGTGAAACCGTTTAATCCTGAAGAACTCAAGCATTTAGTCAAATCCTGCCTTGATCAACGTCGTCTGCTAAATGAAAATGTTCAGTTACGCCAACAAATCCATTTGTTTCAAACCGGGCAAACACTATCATCTTTAATAGAACTTGATCGCTTACTGCCTCGCGCCGTAGAAGTATTTCAACGTGAATTTGGTGGTGGTTTTGGTATTAGTTTTCTTCTGGATGCCGAGGATAAATTCGTTTTCCAGGGTGCGGCAGGAATTGAGAGGGACACGGTCGAGCTTATGCTGCCTCTGATTGCACCTTTTCTGAAAGAGGGGACAGGTCTTAAATCTCTGTCTGCTGAAGAAGTGGAATCATTTTCAACTATCAGAAAATGTGATTCTCTCTGTGTTCTGTCACTCTATAATGACGGTGAACTCAAAGGTGGCCTGGTTTTCGGTGATGGACCTCTGTCGATGATGGACCAGGCCATGTCCCAGGAGAGCTTACATTACCTGTCTGAACAGGTGGCACTCGGGTTTGAAAATTCTTGTCGTTATCAAGACGCTCAAGATTTGATGTATACCGATGATTTGACTGGCCTTTATAATTACCGATACATGCAAATTGCGTTGAGTCAGGAATCACGGCGCTCGCAGCGTTATGGGCTCAAATTTTCACTGATCTTTATCGATCTCGATCGCTTTAAGGGGATTAACGATCGACATGGCCATCTGGCCGGGAGTGCTGCTCTGCAAGAGGTCGCAGGTCTGTTGCGTGGATGTGTGCGCGAGGTCGATACTCTTTTCCGATTTGGTGGTGATGAATTTGCGGCCATGTTGGTTGAGACTGATTCTGTTGCGGCGCGTGTTGTTGCTGAACGGATCAGAAAAAGTATTGCTGATCATCAGTTCTTACAGGATCGTGAGCAATCCTGCCACCTTACAGCGACTGCTGGGTACTCTACGTTCCCTTCAGATGCTCTTGATTGCACTGAATTACTCGATCTTGCTGATCGTGCCATGTACGATGGCAAACGAGTTCGTAATGTGATTCGTGGCGTGCAGGAGCTTGACCACGAATGAAATCGTTGGTGCAGTTTTGTGTTCTGATCCTTTTTTTCGGATCTGTGCTTCCTTGTACAGCAGCCCCTTCGCTGATTGACCATTACCGTAAAGCTCTGGATACAGATCCTCAGAATCAGATGTTGCGCTACCATTTGGGTATTGCCTTACTGAACCAGGGCGAAACCCTTCTTGCGGTAAAGGCCTTCCGAGAGGCCTATCCGCAAAGAGCAAGTGATCCAGAAATTAACTTCAATCTTGCCATTGCTTACACACGTTTAAAGGATCCGGACAGTGCCCTGATCTATCTGGACCAGGCTTTGGCCACTGGCGCTGTCGGTCAGCCTGAAATTTATCCTTTAAACACCGCTTATTACAATCTGGTGGTGCTTTATGAACACCTAGGACAGCTTGATGCGGCGGTCTTTCTGCTACAACGCCTTTTCTCTGAAAACCCTGAACATTTTGATTATCTGCGCATGCTGGGCGACTATCATTTACGACTTGGGCAGGTCGATTCCGCGATGCTTTTATTTGATGATTACCTCAAAAAGGTGCCTGAAGATAATGAGGCTCGAGAGTACGTTTATGCAGCGATTTTCAACCGTGCTCTTTTTGCTTATGAGAAGCATGAATTTGAAAGAGCGCGCCAGGATTTTTCCAGCGCGCTGCGTTTTGCTAAAAATAGTTTAACGCCTTTGTATTATTTGACTCTGCTGGACTATCAACAGGAAAAATACCAACAGGTTGTCGAGCGTTTACCGCCGATCTATAGTGGTTTGAATGATGATTTGAAAAACACTGCGCGTTCGATTCTCTACAATACGGCTCTCTCCTTCAAACAGCAGAAAGATTTTATTCGGGCTCAGCAGGCTTTGAAACCCTTAACTTCGAGTACTAATCCTCGAACTAAAGATCTTGCATTGTTGGCTGGGATACAACTGCAAACAGGAGCCTATGCTCTTGCACGTCAGAATTATGTTTTGACATTGCAAGGTGACCCGGGCAATGGGTCCGCTGCTCAGGGGATCCAGGCTGCAGAAAAAGGAGCCTTCAATGAAAATATACAGGCCGCTGGTGCCGCGTTTGCGGCTGAAAATCTATCTGCTGTTCGTAAATATTTGCTGCAAGCTGCCGAAATTTATCCCAAGGATAATCGTCTTAGGATATATCAGGCCCGTTTAGTCCGGGTGTCAAAGAGCCGCTGGTTGTCTTTGCAGGAGCATGCGAAGGTCCTTGAAGATAAACAGCAATATGCTGAGGCTCTTGTTCTTTTGCGCCAAGGGTTGACCCTTGCTCCGGAAGAGCCACAGCTGTTGCGCCACGAAAAACGTCTGGTGGTCCTCCTTTCTGATCGGATTGACAATTTGTATCGTCAGGGTCGCGAGTATTATTCACGAAGTGAGTTACGCCTTGCTCGTGTGAGCTTTGAACAGCTTGATGTGTTAAGTCCTGATCATCCGGATGGGAAGAAATTTCTGAACAAGATAGACCGTGAGTTACAGCAGGAAGCACAACGCGCCGTTGGTGCCGCTGAGGCATCTATGGCTCAAGATAACTTGATTGCAGCCAAACAGCACTTTGTGCGGGCTTTGATTGCCTGGCCTGAAGAGCTCGTAGCGAAAGAGGGTTTGGCGCAGGCAGAGAGAATGCTTACAGCACGAGCTGCAGAGACACTGGTGCGAGCACGGCGTGCCCGAGCGGATCGGCACTTGAAAGTCGCTCTCGAATTGTTGGAAGAAGGGTTTCAAAAGTGGCCATCAGCGACCATTGTTTCTGAACTTGCCCAAGTTCGGAGTGAGATGACGCAGCGACAAAATAACATTGCTCAACTCGTTCGAACAGCTATTCAGCAACAGCAATTTAATAAGGCAGCACAGTTGTTGGCTCAGGCTGATCGTCTGGATTCCGGTTTGATTGTTTTTGTTGAGTTAAGAGCCGACCTTAAACTTGCCCGCGAACTTGAAGTTGAGCATGCACTAGAACTTGCCCGTCAAGACGTTGCTGCCGGGATCTTCGATTCAGGTCTAAAGGCTTACCGCCGAGTTATTGAGATTGATCCTGGCAATACGGAAGCTCTTGCCGGACTAAAACGTGGCCAGTATGAGCTGAATACAACAATCTCACAACTTTTGACTGATGGATCAATTGCTCATAAAAATGGAAGATTTGAGCAAGCTCGACAGGCTTACCGATCAGTTCTAAGCCTTGATCCGTACCAGACAGAGGCCCTCAACGCACTACGCCAAGTTGAGCGTGTTGGTCGCTCCGGATTGACAAGTGCCGATAGTAATCGTATCTACCTGGAGGGGATCTCATATTATACTGAGGGTGATTATAAACAGGCTATTGCTGCTTGGTGGCAGGTGCTTGATTTAGATCCTGCCCATGAAAAGGCAAAAATGAACATCGACAAGGCAGAGCGTAAACTCAGCCAGATCCGGGAGCGACAGGGTGGCTGAAGCGGTAGGGTTTATCTCCAGTTTACGTTTTAAATTTACCGTGCTGATGACATTGGTCATCGGTTTTTTTATCCTTGGCGGCATCTTCCTCACCGAACAGAATATGCGGCGATCGCTAGTACGAGAGAGTATTGAAAAAGGCGTAGGTGTTGCCCGTGGTGTTGCCTTTAATGTCGAAGATCCGTTGTTGACTGGTGATGACCTTACCCTTTTTTCGGCTGTTAAAACGGCTGGACGCTCACAGGGCGTTGTATATGTCCTGATTGTTGATGATCAGAATTTAGTCAAAGCGGCTAGCGATTTCGACAAGGTTGGAACCTATTGGCGCTGGGCCGAGGATGCACCATCGGCGACAAAAGGTGAAGGTTATTTGCTGCGACGGAATTCTGAGGGCAGTCTGTTTGATGTGGAGGTGCCGATCTTGTTAGTCGGGGATAAACCACTGCAGCTTGGCTCCATCCATCTTGGTCTTTCACAGTCCCATGTGAATCAGGCGATTGTGCAAATGCGACAACAATTAGGCTTGTTTTCGATCTTAGGGATGTTGTTCGCAAATGCTGTGGCCTATCTCCTTGTTTCCTACTTTGTTCGTCCGGTTGATGCGCTTGTCAGCGGTGTCAGGGCGATTGGGGAGGGGGAATTTGGTCAACAGATTCGACTCCAGCGCAAGGATGAACTTGGCGTTTTGACCAGTGCGTTTAATGATATGGCGAGCAAACTGCGCGAAAAAGAATATATTGAGAAAACTTTTGAACAGTATGTCAGTAAGCCATTGGCACGTGAAATACTGAGTCATCGACACGAACTGAAACTTGGTGGTGAAGAGAAGGAGGTCACAATCCTCTTTTCGGATATTCGTGGTTTTACTGCCCTGGCGGAAGGCCTGTCGCCTACAGACGTTGTGGAATTGCTGAACGAGTATTTTTCTATGATGGTGAAAGTTGTCGGTCATTTTGAAGGAATGGTCGATAAGTTTATGGGGGATGCAGTTCTGGCTCTTTTTGGGGCACCGCTGCCAGTTGGCGACGAAGCCCTGCGCGCCGTTTGCTGTGCATTGGCGATGCAGGAGGCGATTAAACAGTTTAATCAGTCCGGCGCAAAGATTGGTAGGGAACCTATTGCCGCAGGCATAGGTATCAATACTGGCCCGGTCGTCGCTGGAAACGTCGGCTCTGCTTTACGGATGGAATACACAGTTATCGGTGACAGTGTGAATGTCGCGTCACGACTGCAGTCATTGGCTAAAGCCGATGAAATTCTTATTTCTGAAGAGACTTTCAATCAGGTTCAAGGGTTGGTACTGGTGACGGCTTGCGACTCGATTAAGTTGAAAGGTAAGACGACATCCTGTAAGGTCTATCGCCTTGACGGCCTGCAACAGGCCGGAGCAGAGATCGCGCGTTCTTTGGTGCACATGGATGACGATGAAGAGTCTGTGATAACTCAGGATATTTCAGCATAAGTTTGATTGAGAGGATAAAAGCATTGGCTATTAGCGCAATAAAAGGGATGAATGATATTTTGCCGGGGGATGTTGAGACCTGGCAGTTCCTTGAGCAAAAGGTTCGAGAAGTTTTCGGGACCTATGGGTTTAACGAAATACGAACCCCTGTGGCAGAAAAAACCGAACTCTTCTGTCGTTCGATTGGTGAGGCTACCGATATTGTCGAAAAGGAGATGTATACCTTTCTCGACAAGAGCGAGAAGAACAGTTTGACGCTACGTCCGGAAGGGACAGCGCCGGTCATGCGGTCGTTTATACAGAACCGGTTACATACTCTTGATCCGGTCAATAAACTCTACTACATGGGCCCGATGTTTCGTTATGAGCGCCCGCAAAAGGGTCGTTATCGTCAATTCCATCAGATTGGTGCTGAAGTCATCGGGGTGGAAAACCCAATGATCGATGCTCAGCTGTTGGCGATGCTACACCACTACTTTTGCGAAATAGGAATTGAGGCTGTGCAGCTGCAGGTCAACTCTCTCGGTTGCCCTGCCTGTCGACCGGCTTATCGTCAAATCCTGATTAGTTATCTAGAATCACGGCTCGATACTCTGTGCGGGGACTGTCAGCGTCGCTATCAAACCAATCCGCTACGGGTCCTTGATTGCAAAGTTCCGAGCTGCAAGGAATCAACAATAGCCGCGCCGTCGGTACTTGATCATCTGTGCGGTGAATGTGAAGAACATTTTGACGCCGTAAAGAAGCATCTTTGCACATTGAGTATTCCTTTTGTGGTCAATGCACGTATGGTCAGAGGACTTGATTACTATGTGCGGACTACCTTTGAGCTGGTGACGGATCAACTTGGGTCTCAAAATGCGGTTGCGGCTGGCGGGCGTTACGATGGTTTGGTTGAAAGTCTGGATGGTCCTGCTCTGCCGGGGATAGGTTTTGCTATCGGTGTCGAGCGGCTGGTGCTGATGAAGGGCGAAGCGAAGGTACCAGCCCGGCGTCCTGACCTCTTTATTGCTGCGATGGGTGAAGAGGCTGCAGACAAAGCCTTTGTTTTGATGTCGCAGTTGCAGCGCGCGGGGATCAGGGCTGAAATGGATTATCAGGGGAAGAGCCTTAAGGCACAAATGCGTCGCGCCAATAAGCTGGCAGCGCGTTATTCCCTTGTTTTGGGAGAGCAGGAGCTACAAAGTGGAGAAGCGGATCTGAAGGATATGGATCAGAGCACTCAGCGAAAAGTTGTACTCAGCGAGCTCGTTGATCTGATGGGACAATTTCGAGCTTCAGCTTGACCTGAAAAGACTGCTATCTTTATAATCCCCGTTTTGATTTTCATTACAGAAAATCATGCAGTTTAATGTACTTATATAAACAGATACACGGAGGTCGACCTTGAACGATACATTAGGAAATTGGAAGCGGACTCAACTTTGCGGAACTGTAACAGCAGAACAGATGGGGCAGGAGGTCTGTGTGATGGGCTGGGTGCAACGCCGCCGCGACCATGGAGGTCTTATCTTTATAGATCTACGTGACCGCGAAGGCGTCTTACAGTTGGCGCTCGATCCTGATCGTGATCTGGAGTCTCATAAAAAAGCCGCCCAGGTTCGCAACGAATTTGTTGTTGCCGTCAAGGGCAAGGTGTCGCCGCGCCCAGAGGGAACGGTTAACCCCAAAATGAAGACCGGCGAAATTGAGATTGAGGTTAGTGAACTCAAAATTCTCAACCGCTCTGAAACTCCTCCTTTTATGCTTGATGAATATAGCGATGTTGCAGAAAATATCCGTCTGAAGTATCGCTATCTCGACCTGCGTCGTACTTCCGTTCAGGAGAACCTGATGCTGAGGCATCGCGTTTCGCGTACGGTTCGTAGTTATCTTGATGAGCACGGCTTTCTCGATATCGAAACGCCGGTTCTGACTAAGAGTACCCCTGAAGGGGCGCGTGATTATCTGGTGCCGAGTCGGGTGAATAATGGTCAGTTTTTTGCGTTGCCACAATCTCCCCAGCTTTTCAAGCAGTTGTTGATGGTTTCCGGTTTCGATCGTTATGCTCAGATTGTCAAATGTTTCCGTGATGAAGATCTGCGTGCAGATCGTCAACCTGAGTTTACTCAAATTGATTGTGAGATGAGTTTTGTTGATCGTGACGATGTTATGACTATTATGGAAGGGATGATCTCTCGTGTTTTCAAGGAGGGTATAGGAGTTGAGATCCCTGAATCGCTGCCGCGTATCACCTATGCCGAAGCACTCGATAAGTATGGTGTCGATAACCCAGACTTACGTTTTGGCCTTGAACTGATAGAATTGACTGAGATCGTTAAGGGTTGTGGATTCAAGGTTTTTGCTGAAGTCGCTAACAATGGCGGACTGGTCAAGGCGATTAATGTTAAGGGCGCCGCGACTTTCTCACGTAAAGAGCTTGATGACCTGACCGCATTTGCCGGTATCTACGGGGCCAAGGGGATGGCATGGGTCAAGGTCAACGCTGATGGCTGGCAATCGCCGATCGCCAAATTTTTTACTCCTGAAGAGCTCAAGTCGATAGAGCAAGCGATGGGTGCAGAAGAGGGGGATTTGTTACTTTTTATTGCCGATTCGTTCAAGATAGCAAATGAATCACTCGGTCGATTGCGCCAGCATTTGGGGCAAAAACTTGGCTTGGCAAAGAAGGACGATTACAGTTTTGTTTGGGTCACCGACTTTCCGCTTTTCGAGTGGTCCGAGGAGGAACAGCGTCATTTTGCAGTTCATCATCCATTTACTGCGCCACTCGACGAGGATGTCCCTCTGCTTGCAACCGATCCTGGTAAGGCTCGCGCACAAGCATACGACCTTGTTTTGAATGGTTCTGAGATTGGTGGTGGCTCAATTCGTATTCATGACCAGTCCGTTCAGAAGGCAATGTTCGGTCTTCTGGGGATTGACGAAGATGAAGCGCGTGAGAAGTTTGGGTTTTTACTCGATGCTCTCAGCTTTGGTGCGCCGCCACATGGTGGAATTGCCTTTGGCCTAGATCGTTTGGTCATGATTCTCGCCGGAACTGATTCGATTCGTGATGTTATCGCTTTTCCGAAAACCCAGAAAGCAACTTGCTTACTCTCCGAAGCCCCTGGAGGGGTGAGTGAGAAGCAACTGCAGGAATTAGGAATTCGTTTACGTAAGCCGGTTCAGTAGCAATACACAGAGCTTATTTGATAAAGGGTTTGATGTTTTCTAAAAAGATTCTTCTGATATGTGGGTTTTTGCTTGTGGCGGGCTGCGCCGGTCGGCCACAAGTCGAACTCGAGATTGTCCGTAACGAAGTCGCCAAGGCCTATGTGCGTGGGGCCAAGGTTTTAGCCACAAACGATTATGACGCTGCTTCATCCGCACTGCACGATGCAGAGAATCTTGTCTATCGAAAGAAGTTTGGAGAAGCTCGTGAGGTTTTGAATCGGGCTCTTTTGCATGCGACGAAGGCTACGGCCATCTCTGAGGAAAGAGCGGCAGAGCTTGAAAGGCAATATCAGGCTGACATTAAGCCTAAGGTCGTTATTGTCAAAAAGAGAGTGGAACCGCCGGTCAAGAAAAAAATAGTAGTTCCTAAACCAAAACCTGAGCCAGTGAAGCCTGAAATTGTTTTTCTAAATCTTGTCACAGTTTCGGTTGGGGAGACACTGTTTAGCCTTTCCAGCCGAAGAGACATTTATGGCGAGCCCTTTCTTTGGCCGTTAATTTATAAGGCCAATCGGGACCAGATTAAGGATCCTCAGCAAATATATGAAGGGCAGGTCTTTACTGTCCCGCGAGATAAGAATGATCAGGAACTGGCCGCTGCTCGAAAAGAGGCCAGGGAGTCTGATTTGTTTCCTCGTTAAATCGTATATGCCTTAAAATGGATATAAGTCGGCCTGGACAGTTCACCACAATGAATTGTCCAGGCCGTTTTTTGTTGTTGATAATTGGCTTTGTTTCAGGAAATGTCCTCAAATTCGGACCCATTCTTTCATCTGTGACAGATGAAATCTTTACATTCGAAAGTCTTGTAGATGCAGGGCTTGAATCGTCTTTTGACGGTCTTGTTTTCACTTGACAGTCAAGCATGTTTTGCATACTGTATACAACGTTCTCGGGCGATTTGGCTACTGATTG
The DNA here is from genome assembly GCA_024279255.1 of Deltaproteobacteria bacterium. GTDB lineage: Bacteria > Desulfobacterota > Desulfuromonadia > Desulfuromonadales > Geopsychrobacteraceae > Geopsychrobacter. The sequence continues at coordinate 50,032 of JAJRRT010000019.1, forward strand.
AAGATGTAAAGTATTGAAATTTAAATGAAAAATGGTCGACCTGTTTATTTCGCTTATGGCATTAATGGGATTAAAACTTCAAGGAGAGAGAAGAATGGCAAAGATTATCTGGTCCGAAATTGATGAAGCACCGGCATTGGCTACCTATGCTTTTCTGCCGATCGTTCAGGCATTTTGTAAAGGCACTGGCGTTGACG
>JAJRRT010000020.1 GCA_024279255.1 Deltaproteobacteria bacterium
AACTCAACCGGTATCTACCTCGGTATGGGTATCGTCTTCTGTTACGCCGTTTTCGGTGGCATGAAGGGGATCACCTACACTCAGGTCGCTCAGTACTGCGTCCTGATCCTGGCCTACACCGTTCCTGCTGTCTTTATTTCACTGCAGTTGACCGGCAACCCGCTCCCACAGCTCGGCCTCGGGTCTGACATGGTCGGCACCAGCGTCAGCCTGCTTAGCAAGCTCGACGGCATTGCCACTGATCTTGGTTTTGCGCAGTACACTACCAACACCCGGATCAGCACTCTGAACATGTTCGTTTACACCGTTTCGTTGATGATCGGAACTGCCGGACTGCCACACGTTATTATGCGTTTCTTCACCGTACCTACCGTTAAGGATGCTCGTTCATCCGCTGGTTGGGCACTGGTCTTCATCGCGATTCTCTACACCACCGCACCTGCGGTTGCGGCAATGGCGCGCATGAACCTGCATAACGCCACCTTTAATTACAAAATCATGGGTAACGAGGTTGCAGGCGTTGCGATGGATCCAGACTTCGATCTGTTTGCACCTGACGCTGGAACCGTCTATGAAACTCGTCCCGACTGGATGAAGCGCTGGGAAGTCACCGGTCTGCTGAAATTCGAAGATAAAAATGGCGATGGCCGTATCCAGTATTACAACGGCAATAGCAAAAATCCTGAGTTCCTGGCTAAAGCTGCTGCCGCTGGATGGAAAGGCAACGAGCTTAAGGTTAACCGCGACATCATGGTTCTGGCTAATCCTGAAGTCGCCCTGCTGCCTAACTGGGTTATCGCTCTGGTTGCTGCTGGTGGTCTGGCCGCTGCGCTCTCGACCGCTGCTGGTCTGCTCCTCGCCATCTCTTCGGCAATCTCTCATGACTTGCTCAAGAACAAGTTCATGCCGGACATGACAGATGGTCAAGAACTGATGGCTGGTAAGATCTCCATGGCTTGCGCAATTGCGGTTGCCGGTTACTTAGGCCTTAACCCTCCAGGTTTCGCCGCCGGTACCGTGGCTATCGCCTTCGGTCTGGCCGGGAGTTCAATCTTCCCGGCCCTGATGATGGGTATCTTCAGCAAGACTATGAACAAGCAAGGTGCTATCGCTGGTATGCTCGCCGGTATCGGTGTCACCATGTTCTATGTCTTTGCTCACAAAGGGATCTTCTTCATCAAGAGCACGATCTTCATCGATGCAGTCGGTGGCCCGAACTTCTTCCTCGGGATTGAGCCTAACGCTTTTGGTGCTATCGGTGCTCTTGTTAACTTCGCAGTCGCCTTTGCAGTCAAAAACATGACTGAGCCGGTACCTGCTGAAATCGCTCAAATGGTCATTGACGTACGTATCCCGAAAGGCTCCAAAGCCGTTGACGGATCACATTAATCCAAAGTTCAGTTACTCATCAGAGCTCTAATCGCTCTACCAACCCCGCCAGTTTCGACTGGCGGGGTTTTTTTTCAAATCTCTACTTGCTCAAGAGTAAAGTGATCGGGTACAAACAGTGGCTCATTTTTAAAACAGTATCCACCTAATCAGTTCCTACAGGAGATTTTGATGCCGTTTGACATCAGTATGGCCGTAACTTGGATTCTTTTTCTAGCCCTCTTCCCGATGGCCTTCATCTGGTTACGTCGCGCCTGGAAAATCTTCATCAAAAAAGATTATTCCGAAGTGGCCCTTAAGCGCGGCTCGTCACCACCAGATCCAAAAAAATGGGCGCCCTTCACCGGCTCACTCAATCTGATCGCTGGCGGCATTGCGGTCACCGCGATCATCGGGGTCGCTGCCGCTGTATTTACCTACGAAACATGGAGTTCAATGGCCGGCATGACCCTCTGGGCTAAAATCATTGGTGACTTCATTATCAGTCGACAGGCACACCCCTTTACCGCAAGAAAAAGAAAAAAACAGCCCGAAAAAAGTTGATATTGCCCATTGACTGAATAGTTTCTCATTTCTAGCACCGAAGCCACGTTTTTTTTGTTATCATTCGTGTGACTTTCAACGAGGGGTTGTTCCTTCTGGAACCCCCTTGCTGTATATCAACCCGATTCTACAAAAAAAGGATAGGCGATGGGCCTCAGCAAAACACTGCGTGATACCGAACCGTTCAATCTCTTGCCAGAAGATAGTTTTGTCGAGCTCAGTCAGGTAGCAATTGTCCAAAAATTTCCCCCACACACTCATATTCTGAATCAAAATGATCCTCCGACCGGTTTTCTTTATGTCATCAAGGAAGGATTAGTCGAAATTGTCGCACTAACTCCCGGCGGCACAGAGATGGTCGTAGACTATAGAAAAGAAGGCTCTTTTTTCGGAGGAACACCGGTTTTCACCAACGAACCCTATACCGCAGGGGCGCGGACAGTCAAAACAACAGAATGTTATCTTATCCCGGCCGACGCCTTGACTCAGGCAGCCAAGAATCACCCTCACATCACCGAATATTTCACGAAAGCCATATTCTCCCGGGTCCGCAGTCTCTATTCTGATATTGTCAGTGACCATGGCAAAAAATCGTTAACTCAGATGGAGGCCTATCCTTTTCAAAAACGCCTCTCTGAAATCATGTCATCCCCTGTGGAAACCTGCACCTCTTGTACTCCGGTTAAATCTATTGCAAAACAGATGACAGCGCGTGGCATTGGCGCCATTCTGATATGTGACAAAAGCAACGAGGTCAAAGGAATTGTCACGGAACGGGACCTGGTTTCAAAAGTCATCGCCAGCGAAAGCATTGACTGCAAGAAGACAACTGCAGCTGATATCATGACCGCCAATCCCTTCACGATGACCCCTGAGACCTACATGTATGAAGCAACCAGCTTCATGATGGCACACAAGATCAAGCACATGCCGATCCTGTCTGACAAAGAGATTGTCGGTATTGTCTCTCTGCGCGACCTGATGCGCTATCGTAGCCAGAAATCGATGCTCCTGGTTGGTAATATCAAAGAAGCAAAGACCATAGAAGAGCTGACCAAAGCCAGGGCTGAAGTGGTCAAGGTTGCACGGGCCCTCCTCAGTGAATCACGCTCACCAATTGAAACGATGGAGATCCTTTCGTATATCCATCACTGCATCTTGCAACGTGGCTATGATCTGGTCCTCGAGCAGGTCAAACAAGAAGGGGTCAACCCGCCCGATATTCGTTTCTGCTTCATCATCATGGGGAGTGGTGGTCGCAAAGAGATGCTACTCGGACCCGACCAGGATAATGGCTTTATTTACGAAAACTATCCGGACGAATTACACGAAGAAGTTGAAAAGTTCTTCGATTTTTTCGGGGAGCGACTGGTCGAAGCTTATGCCAATATCGGTTACCCGCGTTGCAATGGTGGCGTCATGGGGAACAACCCCTTCTGGCGTGGCCGTCTAAAAGACTGGTATTCCCGAATCTATGACTGGGTCCATACTCCCGAACCGAAAAAGGTCATGTATTCAACGATCTTCTTCGACTTCATGCCTCTGACCGGAGATGCTTCTCTCTGTCAAGATTTGCGCGATATTGTTTATAAACAGATTCGTGAATTCCCCCTGTTTCTCTATCACATGATGGAACAGGACTTTAAGCACAAGGTTCCGCTTGGACTACTTGGTCGTTTCAGTGTCGAACGAGACAAGGATCACAAGGGAATGCTGTCTCTCAAACAAGCTGGCAGTGTCTTTATTGTCGACTGCATTCGCATGTACCTGCTGGAGAATCAACTCGATGCCGTAACGACGATCGAACGCATGGACCGCCTGGTTGAAGCCAAAGTGTTTAATGCCGATACTGCCGAACACGTCAAAGCCGCTTTTGAGGCATTCACCTTTTTACGCCTGCGCAACGAAATTAACAAGATCGACCAAGGGGAGTTTCCATCCCACTATCTAGATCCATATGCGTTGACCAAGAATGAACAGGATCTTCTCAAAGAGGCCTTTCGCGCCGCCAGTAAACTACAGGACTCCGCTCGAAGGCACTTCAACGTCGGTTAAAAAGTCCGATTTGCAACGATTTTTGGTGAATTGCATAAACAACTTGAAATCAACATACCCCTTACCTTAACCAGGCACCTTCAAGAGTGGACGGCAAAGAAGGCTCCCCTCTTGGCCGTTGACAGTCACAAATCTGCGTGATAAATATCAGAGTGAATTTGTCATAATTGCAGACAAATTCGATCTACAAAAGCTGTCACAGTAGCGGAGGTAGAACGATGGCAAAAAAACCAAGAGTCAGTGTCAACTTTTTTGCCCCATCGACCGCCGGGATGAAAGCCGAGACATCAGTTGCCAAAGCCATACTGGTTCTTTGGTTTCTGCTCAGCTATGGCATTCCAACATTTATCTGGATTGCTGGGCTTTCAGACCCCAACGGCCTCGGGGAATCTTTCCTTACTGATGCTCGTTTCCTGGGGTTCCCTTTGCACTACTGGCTACTCGCACAGGGCTGCACCGTCGGGTATCTGATACTCTGCAAGCTCTACTGTGTTTTGTGGGGCTTCAAAGTCACCCCGCTGCGCAAGCCCTGAGCCTCTTGCCCCTAAGAAGGATTGAACATCATGAACAGATGTTTTGTAATTGTCATGTCATCCATAATCCTACTGGCCCTCTCCGGTACTCTGGCGCTTGGTGCCGCGGGTGAAGAGATCTACCAGATCAAACAGGGCTTCAAACTGGTGCCAGCCATCATCATGGTCGCACTCCTCTGCATCTATATTGGTATCGGATTTCTATCCAAGGTTTCAAATACCTCAGGTTATTGGGTTGCAGGTCAAGGTGTAGGAAAAATTGGAAATGGCGCCGCCATCGCCTCGGACTGGATGTCGGCAGCATCATTTATGGGCGTCGCCGGACTGCTCTACCTCAAGGGTTGGTTTGGCCTTGGTTACATCATTGGCTGGACAGGGGGCTATGTTCTACTCCTCTGCCTGATCGCCGCCCAGATTCGTCGCTTCGGAAAATATACTATCCCCGAATTTCTTGGTGACCGCTACAACAGCCACGGTGTCCGCCTGATTGCAGCCAGCGTTACTGTCATTATTGCCATCACCTACTCCACCGCTCAATTTAAAGGGATCGGCCTGATTTGCGGTTGGATTTTCGGGATGGACTATACAGCCAGTGTGTTTTTTGCTGCCGGAGTCGTCTGTAGCTATATGTTAATTTCAGGGATGTCAGGCATCACCCGCAACCAGCAGATCCAATATGTCGTCTTGATCTCTGCCTTTTTAATCCCACTCTGGATTCTCTTACGCAAAGCTGGCGGCACAGGAATTTTACCGCAACTTGAATATGGCAACATCATCTCCAACCTGATGGAAGGCCAGACCGCAACCGGCCAACTCGATCCTGAAGCAACAAAATCTCTCAGGGAGGCCTATCTCCCCTGGGGAAGAGGTGACTTCTACCACTTCATTGCGCTGGTCTTTACCTTGATGGTCGGCACAGCAGGTCTGCCACACATCATGATCCGTTTTTACACGGTTAAGAATGAGGATGTTGCCCGTCGTTCAGTCCTCTGGGGACTCTTCTTCATAGGCCTGCTCTACTGGTCCTCACCGGTCTACGCCGCCATGGGGCAATTCTGGAACCCGGCTGGCGGCAAAGCCGTCGCCGACGTTATCATCCTCTCTGCACCCGAACGTGCTGGTCTCGGGGAAGCCTTTATCGGTTATCTGGCCTCCGGCGCCTTGGCCGCGGGTCTCTCAACGGTTGCGGGCTTATTGATCGCTGGAGCTTCAGCAATTGCGCACGACTGGTATGCAACGGTTTACCGTCCAGGCTGCCCAGATCGTCAGGCCCTTCTGGTCGGACGGGTATTCACGGCAATTCTCTGCGGCATTGTTGTTCTCTTCGCCCTCAATCCACCCGCCCTCATTGCCCAGATCGTCGCCATGGCATTTGCTATCGCTGGCAACACGATCTTTCCGGCGGTTGTACTCGGCATCTGGTATTCCCGCTCAAATAAATATGGTGCCCTGGCCGGAATGCTCTTTGGCTTGGGCATGACGCTGCTGGCAATGTTCGGCTGGATGGTAAAGATACCAATGTTTGGAGATCAGGGGATACTCCCGGCGACCTCCAGCGCTCTCATCGTCTGTCCACTCGCTTTTCTCATCAATATTCTTGTTTCCAATGCCATGGATGCCAGGCTTGATGATGAATCAGCAGAACGTGGCGACAATATTCTGCGCAAACTACACAACCTCCCCGACCATATCGAGGAAAATGACAACCAAAAGAAGAACGCCTTCTCTAACTGATTCGTGACCACCGGCTGAGGACTTGCCGGGGGTCACGGAGGAGTCCACTTTTGCTCTCTCCACGCAATAAAAAACGGCTCGCTCTCTGCTTCGGCGTGCTCGGTGTCGTAATCATAGGAGCAGACCTCATGATCACCGGCAATTTTTTCGTCCACGTCGCTGAACTCATGGCTGCCAGTATTACCTGTTTCATTATCGCTCTGCTTCTGGACCGCAATGCTGATCAGACGAAATCCAAAGAAAAAAGCTGATCCACATTCTAAAATAGCAAGAGCACATAAAGAATGGTAATATTGGAGATGTTTGTACTTATGAAGCAGGCTGCGTCTATAACTGCGACATCAAATCACTGAGATAGCAATGCGGCAGGAGATCACAGATGGGCATCAGCAAACTCAAAGAGACCGCCCCCTTCGACATTCTTCCCGAAGAAGTGCTTCTATCACTGCGCGATTCTGCGCAAGAGATGAAATTCCCAGCGGACAGCTATATTTTCAAACAGAATGATCCTCCAACAGGGTTTCTTTATGTCATTCAGGAAGGGATGGTAGAAATCACTGCAGCCGTTCCTGGCGGACAGGAGATGGTCGTCAATTATCGTAAAGAAGGAAATTTCTTTGGTGGTACCCCGATCTTCACCGAAGAGCCCTACACCGGAGGCGCGCGTGCTGTAACTGAAACAAGCTGCTTCTTGATTCCCCGCGCCAGTCTGACTGCTGTTGCAACCGATTACCCCCAGATCCGTGAGTACTTCACCCGCATCGTTCTCAGTCGCGTGCGGAGTCTTTATGCTGACATCGTCAAAGAGAATACCAGCAATACCTTGACACAGATGGAGGCCTACCCTTTTAAAAAACGCCTCTCTGAAATCATGCATTCCCCCGTTGAAACCTGCCATGCAGACACCAGTGCCCGTTTAGTGGCGCGAAGCATGACCGAGAAAAAAATCAGCGCGATGGTTGTCGTCAATGACCAGGGCTCACCTGTCGGCATCATCAGCGAGCGCGATCTTGTCTCAAAAGTTCTGGCACCAGACACTGTCGAGTGCGAGATGGCGACAGCCAATGATGTTATGACATCTCACTATCATTCGCTACCTCCGGCAACCTACATGTATGAAGCGATGGCATACATCACCGCCCACAAGGTTAAACATCTTGTGATTCTCGATGACAACGAACTGGTTGGTATTGTTTCACTGCTTGATCTGATGCGATTCCGCAGCCAAAAAGCGATGCTGATGGTCGGTTCCATTCGAGACGAAAACAGTCTGGAGGGATTGGCTCGAATCAAAAATGAAATTTTACCTGTCGCTCGAACCCTGTTGACCGAAGCCCACTCCACCCCTGAGGTGATGGAGATCATTTCCTATATCCACCAGAGTATTATCAAAAAAGTCTACGCTCTCTGCTATCAACAAATGCTCGATGAAGGACAAACTCCACCAGACATCAAATATGCCTTTCTGTTAATGGGGAGTGGTGGCCGGCGCGAAATGCTGCTTAATCCTGACCAGGACAACGGCTTTGTGTTCGAGGATGTTCCAGACGCAAAGATGGCAGAGGTTAATGCTTTTTTCGTCCCCTTTGCGGAAAAACTGGTAACTGCTCTTGCCAAGGTTGGCTACCCGCTTTGCCAAGGAGAAGTGATGGCAAACAACCCGGCCTGGCGTGGACGTCTGAGCGATTGGCGTAACCGCGTTCACGACTGGATCAACGATCCTGAGCCGCAAAAAGTACGCTATTCATCTATATTTTTTGATTTTGTCTGCCTTGAAGGAAACAATCAACTTGCTGACAACCTGCAACAGATCGTTTTTTCTGAGGTCCGCGAATTCAGACGTTTTCTCTATCACATGATGACTCTTGACCAGAACTATAGAGTTCCAATCGGTCTGCTCGGTCGCTTTCTCCTCGACAAGGAGGGGGAACACAAGGGAAAACTCTCACTCAAGCAAGGCGGAAGTATCTATATTGTCGACTGCATCCGTATGTTCTCTCTCGAAAAAGAGATCCCTGAAACCTCGAGTCTGAAACGACTTGCAGCCCTGACCGACGCACGTGTTTTCGAGATCGAGACTGCCGAACACATCAAAGCCTCATTTGAAGCTCTGACCTTCTTGCGCTTACGCAACGAGATTGCGCTTCTTGACAACGGTCTCCCCCCCAGCCATCACCTCAGTCCCGGAGATCTCTCAAAAGGAGAACAAGAACTACTCAAAGAATCATTTAATGCCGTCAGCAAACTCCAGGATGCCACTAAACGGCATTTCACCAAATCCTTTATCTAGATGGCTATCCTAGCGAACTCTCGCATTTTATTATCCGGCCTTTTGATACTGTCTCTATGCTCCTGTACCGAGGGTGGATACTACCTGCAGGCCGCAAAAGGACAGTACGATATCCTCAAAAACCGTCAACCGATTGAAGAACTTCTCGTTTCGGGGGAACTAAACCAACAACAACAACTTGAACTGTCACGAATTCTCAAAATACGCAATTTTGCATCTGAGCAATTGGCACTCCCAGAAAATGACAGCTACCGCAGCTTCGTAAAACTTAAACAGCCTTATCCGCTTTGGAATGTTGTTGCAGCACCTGAATTCTCTCTTGAGCCAAAAACCTGGTGCTTTCCGATTGCCGGTTGTGTCAGTTATCGCGGCTATTTTTCCGAATCAGATGCGACAGAGTTTGCTCAAAATTTGAAAAAAAGTAACTATGACACCCTCGTTGCGGGAGTCCCTGCCTATTCAACCCTCTCCTGGTTTGATGACCCAGTCCTTAGCAGCTTCAGCAGTTGGCCAGCATCATCGGTGGCTCGACTTATTTTTCATGAACTCGCCCATCAACAACTCTACCTGCCTGATGATTCTGCCTTTAGCGAAGCCTTTGCCACCAGCGTAGAAATTGCGGGAAGCAAACTTTGGCTGGCCTCTAACGGCTCTGATCAAGAGGCACAACTTTTCCGTCGCAAACTTGAACGGGAAGAAACCTTTTTCGAATGGACCAACTCCCTGCATCACCAATTAGAAGAAATATACGCAGGCTCCCTCTCTATAATTGAAAAACGCCATTTAAAAAGGGAACTCTTCAAGGAAGCCCAAAGTCACTACCTCTCCCTCAAAGAGTCCTGGGGCGGCTACAGTGGTTATGACCATTGGGTTGAAACTATGAATAACGCCCGTTTGGTCTCGTTGCAAACTTACCGTATACTGCTGCCAGCCTTTGATGCCTTGCTGGCTGAACACAATTATAGCTTCCCGGAATTTTACAATGCCTGTAGATATTTGGCCGAACAACCGGTCGAATTGCGCAAGCGATTGCTAGATAAGCTGCATGAGAACCCGAAACTTACGGCACAAGTGAAACAATAAATATGCAACTGACAATCCTGTGTGACAACACAGTCCCAGCATGTCCAGGCCTGATCGGAGAACATGGTTTTGCCTGCCACATAGCAACAAACGGCAGACAATATCTGTTCGATACCGGCAATGGGCTGGGGATATTGAATAACGCAGAAAGATGCAATATTGATCTCACCGACCTGGATGCTATTCTACTTAGCCACGGCCACTGGGACCATTGTGGTGGTCTGATTCCCCTGCTGAAAATCCGTCAGGGTCGATCGATTCCGGTCTACGCCCATCCTGCGATATTTGATGAAAAGGTCAGTTATGCTAACAGCACTGAGCGTACGATTGGGGCCGGTTTCAACCGGGCTGAAGCTGAAGCTGCAGGTGCGAAATTTTACCTTTCAGCCGACCCGGTAGAACTCCCTGGTGGGGTTATTTTTTCAGGAGAAATTCCAAGGACGTTTGACCCTCAAGCTGAAAACACTCTTTGTTATCGCCAAGCAGGCAGTCTAATTCCAGATCCACTGCTTGATGACCAGAGCCTCTATCTGCAAAGTGATTCAGGTTTAGTTATCCTCTGTGGGTGCGCACATGCTGGCGTACGGAATATACTGACTCACGCATTATACCTGACGGACACGAACAAGCTTCATGCTCTTATCGGAGGTCTCCACCTTGCGTTCAAAAATGATGAACAGCTAAGCCTTATTTTAAACGACTTAAAGCAACACGAACTACAGCTTATCGCGACATCTCACTGTACTGGCCACGAAGCCATCAACCAATTAAAGAGCGCCCTTGGTTCTATAATTACCCCTGGAGCGGTCAGCGTTAATTTTCAATTTTAACGTCGTCACAAATAGTCTGTATAATGTGCTGGTAGACTCATCTTCTTTACGCGGACCAAAAGAAAAGGACCGAGCAGTATGAAACCACTCGGTCCTTTTGAATAATCATTGATTGGCGCGCCCGATAGGATTCGAACCTATGACCTCTGCCTCCGGAGGGCAGCGCTCTATCCAGCTGAGCTACGGGCGCGCAAGGCGTTACTATATACTGCAAATCAGAGTTGATTGCAACTGCAAAACCCTCTATCCCTCTTACGTTGAAGGCATTATTGCGATTCCATGAAAAACTTTAATCTTCGCCATTTTATAATTTTGCTGACACTGACACTCTTCTTAGGAACGCTCTGCCCCCTACAGGCCGCACAGCGTAGCTACAAAATTGATAAGATTGCTGAAGGTGTCTATGCGGCGCTCGCAATATCAGGTGGAGTTGCGACCTCCAATGCTTTCATTGTCGACCTTGGTCATTATCTAGTCATTGGTGGCGCCCATCTGACAAAAAAAGCGATCAACGATTTAATCGTTGCGGCAGCAGACATCACCCCTAAACCAGTTAAAGCCTTTGTTCTAGCTCACCATCATAAGGGCTTCTCGTTCGTCGATTTTGACTTTCCTCCAGGCAAAGATATTATTATGACTCTGCAAACTCGGCAGGTCATGAAACAAGAAGTCCGCAAGTTCGAAGGCCAGATTAATTACTTCCTTGAAGGCTTGACTCTTGAGGGTCCTGAACGCTCACTGGTCCTAACCAATGTCGGTCCAGCACACAGCAAAGGGGACTTGATCGCCTACATACCTCAAACCAAAACTCTCTTCACCAGCGACCTGATCTATGCCAACAGTGCCGGATTTTTAGGAGATGGACCTTTGCGCGACTGGGTTCTCGTCCTAGAAGGGATCTCTGCCCTTGATGCTGACAAAATCATTCCGGGTTACGGACCAGTCAGTGAGTGGGGTGAAGTAAATGCGTTCAAAAACTATCTCAAAGACTTTCTTACTGAGATCTTAAGACACATTGAAGAGGGCGACAACCTGTATGAAACACTTCAGAAATTTTCACTTCCTCAGCATGAAAATATTCCTGGTTTCAAAACATTCAGAGCTGGGAACATCGAACGAGCCTATAAGCAACTTTCAGATCCTGAAAATTAAGATTCACAATTAACGCTGAAGATTTTCCTTGTACATAAAATCCATACCTTGGGAGTCATACAATTATGAAAAAAGTCATTATTGTTGACGACAGCATAGCTGTTGCTCGGCAACTTGAGAAGATCATTAACAGCTGTGACGATTTTTACGTTGTTGCCCAGGGACGCAACGGTGCCGAGGCGATCAAGCTCTATCGTCAGGAAAACCCCGATATTGTCTGCATGGATATGAATATGCCTGTGATGGATGGACTGTCAGCTCTGCGTAGCCTGTGCATGGCATGGCCTGAGGTTAACGTTGTCATGATCACCTCTCTCGGTGGAGTCGGCGACAAGTATTCCGAAGCGATCAAACTGGGGGCCCGCGATGTCATCGGCAAGCCGTTTGATGCTGAGTCTGTTATAAAAACACTACAGAGGATCGCTTAAACCCAAGGAGACCCAATTCATGGCCGTCAAGTTTTTCGGACAATTTCTCATTGAACAGGGGGCAATCAACCACTTATCCCTACTTAAGGCAATCAGTCTTCAGGAAGAGACAAATCGCAAAATTGGCGCTGTCGTTTATGAAATGGAGATGATGTCACAGGTTAATATTGCAAAAGTACATCAATCGCAACGCAACGCAGATACCCGTTTCGGAGATAAGGCTGTCGAAATGGGTTTTCTGACGCATGAGCAACTGCAACAAGCTCTGGTTCGTCAAAGGAACAGTCACATCTACATTGGTGAGGCCCTAGTTAAAGTCGGTGCGCTCAGCAAAGAAGGTTTAGAACGCTATCTACTGAAATTTAAAGAAGATCAAAAGCCCTATGCCGTAGAAAAGGTTGAGATACCAAAGGGCATCTCCAATCAAGAAATATGGGAAATGGTCGCGGACCTGACCAAAAAAATGCTTGTCAGAGTTGCTGATATCTCATTCAGACCTGGCCCCTGTCAAATCATCGATAATCTGCCAAGTCGCACTATGGTTGCTGAGATCGGATTTTCGGGCAGTGTCAGTGCGCGCTATCTATTGACCAGCTCTCAGAACAGTCGCAACTTTATCGCTCGCGCGATATTACAAGAGGATGATATAGAACATGAACCCATCGCAATCCTCGATGATTCTGTCATGGAATTTATCAACATCGTATGCGGTAATATCGCCGCAAAAGCAGCACAGTCAGGCTTTCAAATCAATATATCTCCGCCAAAAACCCATCAGCAATCTGAGCATGGAATAGCTGTCCCGGAAAAACACACCGGACTGATGTTTCCAATTTACCTCAGTGATGGTGAAGTTTTCGAACTCGCAATTTTCGTCAAAGATGATCCTTTATGATTGGTAAGCTCGTACTGCTATTGTCAATCAATGGGGGTATCGCTTTAGGTTGGAAGCTGGGAGCAGGTGGCGGTCTTATGGGGAGCTATTTAACGGCCGTTTGCGGTGCTGTGCTTGGATTAGCCATAGGCCGTCGTTGGCAAAACTGGCTGGATGGTGACGAATAAATCTCTCTCTAAATAATTGTGGGCTGAAAAGTCTGCGCTGCGTCTCCTCCCTGCTATAAAAAACAGAATGCGAAGAGTGTTGTTAACGGCAAAATAACAACACCCTTCGCACCCTCGTTGGAACAAACAGCCTATCTATTCTTCTTCGTGATAACTCTTCCGAATCAACATCGCGACACAACCACCCGCAAGCAGCAACAAAACGACCAGTCCACCAATCATCTTACGTTGCGAAAGTTTATCTTTAATCTCTCCAACTTGCGCGTCTATTTTCCCCAAACGGGCTGTGAAACCAGCGGTTTCAGCTTCCATTTTTTCAACATTTACGGTGTGAAAAAGACGCCTGAAATCATTACGGCTCGAAAAAAGTTGTCCACTCATTTTTTCGGTGTCGATGCCGACCCGATACAATCCATCAATCTGCCCTTCAAGTCTCTGCAAGCTATCTTCAGTTTGCGAGATCGCAGCTTTAACCTTGGCTGCTCTATCGTAACTGTGGCAGCGGCTACAACTTTTTTCACTGATTAATTCAATTGAGGCTTTTTGCACGGCATGATTACCATGACACATCACACACTGAGGTCCGCCGCGTTCCAACGCCTTGCCATGTGCACTTCCTTCATAATCTTCACGAACCCCCAAATGGCAACGCCCGCAGAATGCTGGAACATCCGCATACGCAGGCACACCCAGAAAGCCTTTCGAAGGATCCATCGCCATACCGAAGTCAGTAGGATCTCCGCCGTGACAGTCGTGACAGGAGACGCCGTTAGCCGCGTGAACACTCGTCTGCCACTGGCCAACAGGAGCAGCAAGACGGCCTTCCTGGCCACTATGACATTGCAGGCACACTGAATCATCTGCCAATACTGGTCCACACAGGAATAACACAACAAGAAAAGGTAACAATCTCAATATCATGAGTAGTGCCCCCAGATCGACAGCCCGACAAAGAGAAACGTGCCGAGGAAAAAACAGGTCAGAAACAGCGGTCTTTTGAAGGGTCGACGCTCAGAACCGAAATCAATGAAAGGCAACAGAGCGATAAAGGTCATTGCCGCTCCCTGAGCTGCCAGCCCAAGAAGTTTGCTCGGGAAGATTTTCAAGGTCTGATATGCCCACAAAAAATACCATTCAGGCTTTATATGATCTGGAGTATTAAAAGGATCTGCTGGCACGAGCGCCTCCGGCGGAATAAATATCCAGGGGGCA
>JAJRRT010000021.1 GCA_024279255.1 Deltaproteobacteria bacterium
CGTCACTATGCCGAGTCCAGGACTATGCCGAGTTAATAATGTAAATATTCAATAAATCAACATTTATTCTTTTGTAAACTCGGCATAGTTTTTATGTCTTTTCCTAAGAAACCCTATTCAAAGGAGAAGACATCATGACCAAATTATTTGCAAATTCCGACTTTCCCCAAGGCATGGACAAGGGCCCTTTGGGCTGCATTATACCTGCCTATGCGGCCTTACTGTCTCAACAAGGTTACACCTTACCATCCGTCCATCTTCAGCTTCGTTTCCTCAATGACATGAATCAATGGCTTGACCAGCACCAAATTCAGGCCAACGATCTCTCTGAGCAAATTATCCATCGGTATATGCGATCACGTCATCAGCGGTTACGCCCAAGGCGTGATGATGCAGCGATATTGGGCAGGCTCGTCAACTTATTGCACGGCCACAACCTCCTTCCGAAGAAAAAAGCTATACCACTCGATACTCCATGTAAACAACTTGAAAACGACTATGACCGTTACCTGACTGAAGAACGGGGACTCTCATTATCCACCCGCACCAATTACCGAATTTTTATTCAAAAATTTCTGTCGATGCAGTTTTGTGATAAATCCCCTTGTTTCGCCAATTTGAACGCCTATGACGTTATCCGGTTTATACGACATCAAGCTAAAAGTCTAAAGCCTAAGAGGGCAGGCCTTATGGTAACCGCCCTGCGATCCCTTTTTCGTTACCTACGCTACCGAGGAGATATTACAACAGACCTGGCAGCCTGTATCCCAAGCATTGCGAACTGGCAATTCTCGGCACTGCCGAAGTTCCTTCGACCTGATCAGGTTCAGCGGGTCTTAAGCCAGTGTGACCGCAGGACAGCTCATGGGCGTCGTAATTTTGCGATCCTCCTGTTGCTTGCCAGGCTGGGCCTGAGGGCCTGCGAAATCGTCAACCTCACTTTGGATGATATCCATTGGCAGGTAGGCGAAATCTGCATTCAAGGCAAAGGTAATCGAACGGCACTGCTCCCCTTGCCACCAGATGTCGGCCAGGCCATTGCTGATTACCTTCAGAAGGATCGCCCCACTTGTTCCTCCCGCCGTGTTTTCATTCGCATGAGGGCTCCACTCCGTGGATTTGCCAATTCCATAGCCATCTCGAGCATTGTCGCCCGAACTCTTAAAAGGGCCGGAATCGATTCCCCGCATACCGGAGCCCACCTGTTCCGTCACACCCTCGCCACTGAGATGTTGCGTCAAGGGGCTGCGCTTGCCGATATTGCTCTATTGCTTCGGCACAGCAGTATCAACACAACCACTCTGTATGCCAAGATTGATCTTGCGGCCTTACGTCCTCTGTCTCAACCGTGGCCGGGAGGTGCCAAATGACTCGCCTTCGAAAAGCTGTGGAAGAATATCTGACAATGCGTCGATCACTTGGATTCAAATTACGGGATATGGGGTATAACCTGCACCATTTTGTATCCTTCATGGAACAGCAGGGGGCCTCCATTATTACCGTCGATTTAGCTCTTTATTGGGCACAGCAACCTCAGGGTGTCAAGCCCGCGCAATGGGCGTCTCGCCTCAGTTTTGTGCGCAGTTTTGCACGCTATTGGAGCGCCATTGATTCCCGAACTGAAATTCCTCCGATGGGCCTTTTGCCATACCGCGCCAAGCGAGCAACACCATACATCTACTCCGATAAAGAGATTGAACAACTTTTAAATGCAGCAAAAAATCTTCCTCCATCAACAAGTCTGCGCCCCTGGACCTATTACACTCTTTTTGGCTTGCTGGCCGTTACCGGAATGCGGATCAGCGAGGTCATTCGTCTTGAACGCAGTGACGTCGATCTTGATCGGAAACTCTTGACCGTTCGGCTGACCAAGTTTGGCAAATTCCGGCTAATTTCCTTACACCCATCCACTGTAGAAAATCTCAAGCAGTATCTTCAGCGACAAGATCAACTTCACCCCCGATCCACCACATCCCGCTTTTTCTTGTCCAATAAAGGTACCCCGCTCACCGACAATATGGTCAGGTGGACTTTCGTCAAAATCTCCCGCAAGATCGGCCTCAGAAAAACCGGTGATAACAGCGGCCCACGTATCCATGACCTTCGCCACCGGTTTGCAGTGACCACACTGATTAATTGGTATCGGACCGGTGTTAATGTTGAACAACGCCTGCCGGTGCTCTCCACCTATCTGGGGCACGCCCATATAACTGATACCTATTGGTATTTGTCCGCTATCCCGGAACTCTTAGCATTGACAAAGGACCGACTTGAAAAAAGATGGGAGGTGTTATCATGAAAACAATCACCCCGCTGTCCACCTTGCTTCAGTCCTTTTTTACGGATCGCCTTATGAAGCAACGTCAGGCCAGTCCACATACCATAGCCTCTTATCGAGATACGTTCCGGTTGCTTCTCGAATTTGCCGATCAACAGCTTAAGAAACCGCCATCTAAACTTGATTTTGACGATCTCACCGCGCCATTCATTGGGGCTTTCTTGAATCATATCCAGAGCGATCGGCGCAACGGCACCCGCACACGTAATCTTCGTTTGACGGCAATTCGTTCCTTTTTTCATTACGCTGCGTTTCAAGAACCCGGCCGCTCCGCACATATTCAACGTGTTTTGGCTATCCCCACTAAACGCCAGGACCGCCCTTTGATCGATTTCCTCACTCAGCCGGAAATTGCGGCGCTTTTGGCTGCGCCTGACAAAAACACCTGGTCAGGACGTCGGGATCAGGCACTTCTTATCCTCGCCATCCAGACTGGCCTTCGTCTTGCCGAACTTATTGGTCTCCGCCGATGCGACATCGTCATAACATCAGGTGCCCATGTCCGATGTTATGGTAAAGGGCGTAAAGAGCGCTGCACGCCTCTTACAAAACAGACAATTGCAGTCATGAAAAACTGGCTCAAAGAAAGAAAGGGAGCGGATGACGATGTTGTTTTCCCCAACGCTCGCGGCACTCGATTTAGTCCGGATGGTGTTCAGTACCTTCTGGCCAAACATGTGAAAACGGCTCAAAAAACATGCCCTTCATTGAAAAACAAACGGGTGTCGCCTCACGTCCTTCGGCATACTGCAGCTATGGAACTCCTTCAGGCCGGGGTAGACCATTCTGTCATCGCTCTGTGGCTTGGTCACGAATCAGCAGAAACTACCATGATCTACTTACAAGCCGATCTGGCTCTCAAAGAAAAAATTTTGGCCAGGATGAAACCACTGGATGTAAAAACCGGTCGCTACCAACCTGGAGATAAACTCCTGCAGTTTTTGAACGCGCTTTGAATCACATCAGACTATGCCGAGTTGATAATGGGAAAATCCTTCTTGCTCTAAGGCAAAATTTGGTTACTCGGCATAGTCCTGGACTCGGCATAGTGCCGCTTATGCCGAGCTCGGCATAAACGTCACAGTTTTGCCAGTCATCTGCTCCAGAAAAATTTCGACATCCGAACGATACAGGAATTAATAGGGCATAGCGATGTCAGAACCACCATGATCTACACCCGTACCGTGAAAAGTGTCACGCTCAAAGAAGCCAAAAGCCCGCTTGATTTTTAAGAAGGAAATCCGGTCAAAGTTTGTTGACACCAGGAAGCTGATGCTGGAAAATGGCCCCGGATCAGATTCGGAGATTTTAGCTTTTGGAAAACCCATCATTATTTAATACCCATCATTATTTAATAAGGAGGCACCATGGTTATTGTGGCAAAATTACAGGCGGTCAACGGCAAAGAG